>CAKQYA010000013.1 GCA_934293005.1 uncultured Bacteroidaceae bacterium | reverse complement strand
CGATTACAAAGATACAACTTTTTATTGAGAAACTGTTATTTTTACCCCATTATTTTGGGGTGGGAAACTTTAGTTAATTAACTGGTACGAAAAAGCGCTTCGCGGAAGTTATTCAGACCAGTTGGGCGAAAACCTCCTGTACTGTCTCGCAAGTGAAATCGCAGAAGAATTCCCTTCTGTAGATAATACTCCAGAGATTATAAAGAAGCGGCATTATGAACGCATATCTGACCCTTTTTGGAAGTGACAGTATTGATTAGTGCATAAATGTTCCCTCAAAGAGTGTCACACAACAAACTTTTGTCATTACTATAGTTTAAAATAATATGGCATACCAATTATTCGATACAAACAGAAACGAAATGAGAAAAATTGCTATTATCCTAATTCTGTGCTTTATGCCTATTTGCCTATTTGCACAAACTTATAAAATGTATCAAACACGTAACTATCATAACCAATTACGTTTGAATACTGCTACTGGAGAAGTGTTGCAGGTCCAAGATGACGGTCAATCTTGGAATATTTGTGATGCGGTAGAAGATAGCGGCGAAATTGATAATCGCTTCTGTCTTTATGAAACACAAAATATGTGGACTTTCATCATGCTTGATACTTTTACAGGTAAGAATTGGCAGGTTCAATTTAGTACAAAAGGAACTGATTACATGTTTGCTGCACCAATAAATCGCTGGTCAAAAGCACATCCGTTATCTTCTGACAGGTGGGAAGGAAGGTTCAAAATGTTTGCAACACAAAATATGTGGACATTTATTATGTTGGATAGTTTCACAGGAAGACTTTGGCAAGTGCAATACGATACAAAATCTTTAGACAATCTCCTTTGTGTGACAATTAATAATGAAGTCCTTGAAACAGGAGATAGGAGCATCTTTACAATACAACCGATGACGAGTATGTATCAATACTATTTGATAAGCAACAAGTCAGGCGCAATGTGGCAATTTCAGTGGACTACTAAAGGCCCTGATTATCGATGGATAAAAAGGGTAAATTAACGAATAGTAATTGATTATGAAGAGCAAAAACATAAATGACATCACATTGTTTAGATACTTGTTTTGTCTTGATAAAAGAGATTTGCCACAAAGCATTCTTAATTGGTGTAATAATACCGGTAATGTGATTGATTCTGACAGAGAGAATGCGATAAGAGAATTATCTACAGTAAAAGGCAACTGTCGTAATTTGGTCGTTTTCTCTAAGACATTTGTTGACACAATGGATAAATCCCATATGAAATTCACACAATTTCACATGGACATTCTCCAAGAGTTAGATAATGAGAGTGGAATTGTTCGTAGCCCATACTTTATTGAAGAGTGTTATGTCGTATATAGCATAAAGAATGGCTGTCTTACTTTATGGATATTCCACGACTCCATTGACAAGTTTTTGTCGATACCAACATATTACATTTGCGTGTCACCAAAGGATAAAATTAAGGGAAATGGACATCAGTTAGACTGTATGTCTATACCCCTTATTGATGGTTGCATGGAAGCAAATATCAGAGATTATATAGATATGGTCTTGGATTATTTGTGCTTAAGACAATGGGCAGAAGTGCAATTAGGCAAAGTTTCAACAACCATAAGAAAAGAGATTAAAAAGAACAAGAAGACTCAGATTGTCACAGAAGCAGGACTTGATTACTATCGCTTTGACAGTAAGTGGTATACCGAAATATGCAATGATGAGTCTTTCAAGGTAAGCGGGCATTTCAGATTACAACCTTATGGTGATGGCACAAAGAGGCTTATATGGATAAATGAATTCACCAAGAATGGCTATCATAGAAAAGCTACTATTGACAAGGTTATAGATGGAGAGGTAACTCTTATTTAAAAGGAACATAAGGACAAGCATATGAAACATCAGAATTAAATTGTTATTCACTTCAAATTATTTGACTTGGGAGAAACGATTTCCTACAGGTGTTCTTCTGATGAGCAATCCAGGTTTTCGCCCAAGTTCTTGCATGTTCGACAAACAATCAGTATCTTTGCGGCTGGGATGTGAGCGTGCGGTGCTGGATGCAGATGCTGCAAGCGCAGACATGCCGCCCCTTTTTTCGAAAAACAGCCTAAAAATGACCTTTTGCATGGAAACAAACACGAAACCGCTCACAGAAGAAGATTACTACGATTCGCTAACAAACTGGAAAAGACTTTACGACGATTCGCTAAAAATCAAATCGGAGGAAGACTTGCTGTACGACGACCTGCTGCCAGTTGAAACGACACGGTATAATTTTGTCAGCGAATCGGATGTGCGTTATTTTGAAAGTGATACCGATCACCTCCAGTGTGTGGCAGAGTTTGCCCTTAACGAGCTGAAGTGGTCCGAAAACACACAACGGACATTCCGCACATTCATCAGCATCAGTGATATTTTAATTCCGAATCTCAATGAATATATAGAGAAACTGCGTCATCTTCACCGCAAAGTTTACAACAGCTTCTACGGAAAATACACAAGAGAAATATCAGAATTATATAATAATAAACTTAGGCAGCCGCTTTCCCGGCTGAGAGAGGTGGCAGTGCGCATCAAAGACCAACTCTTGTGGCCAATGATGAAAGATGAAGCTAAACACGAAGCGCTGCAAAGAATCATAGGGCATGAATTGGAATGCGGATGGCGACGGGTGACAATAGAGGAATTGCGGCAGCGCAAAGACAGAACAGCTCATGAAAATGAAGCAGATCAGCGGGACATCCCCGATCACCGGATTATAGTTGAACTTCCTGATGAATGGCTTGACGACATGCCTGGTGATTCGGCGAAAACACGGGAGATAAAAGAGGAATTGCGGCAGCACATAGTCAGAACAGCTCATGAAAATGAAGCAGATCTGCGGGACATCCCCGATCGCCGGATTATAGTTGAATTTCCTGATGAATGGCTTGACGACATGCCTGATGATTCGACGAAAATCAGTGTCTTGGAGACAATAATGTCTGTTTTGACGCAAATAGCCGAGGCCGTCGGCAAAATCTATTATATCAATAATGCCATTTGCAATGCGTGGAATATCCGCAAGAAGAGCGAAACATTCATAATATACAGCTGCATGAAGAAGCAATACGAGGAGGAATGGCAGAAAGGCATGCTTGCCGATTTTTCAGAACGGCAAAGCCGCTACCGCAAAGACAGGCAGCTGCCGCTCGACAGCCAATATCTCGTGAGGCTGCTCGATGAGACCGAGCAGGAATTCAACCAGAACGCCCTTTGCAGTATGTGGCACGAGTGTGGCAGCGACATCGAATACTTTGCATTCATGTTATCGGATGCAAAGTATAATGAGACCGACTTTGACCTGCTCTTCGAGTATCAGGCCAAATGCGAGATGATAAAGGGCATGATTGCCGACGCGCGCAGCAGCGAGCAGGGTCGCGACCCTCTGTTCGCCGACAAGGTTGACCCCTTCAAGCTTGAGAAACATCTCCATTTCTGGATCGAAGCGAGGGTGACGACACAGGAGAAGTGGTACGTGGTGTGGTGCCTGATGATATACACCTTCGAGATTATAAGGCGCGAGGCGAAAATGAACGACTTTGCAGAGAGGATGAGCCTCATGTTCCCCGATGCCCCCAAGAAGTGCGTGGTCGAATCGTTCAGAAAGCAGGCGAACAAGAAGATCCACAAATGCCATTTCTCCAAATGGCTCAAGACTGACCCTGATTATGCCATGGCCAAAAACCTTTATGAGAAGCTGAATAATAAGGAATGGTACGAAAGGGAGGAAACAGACCTCTGAGGCGGCCGACACGCACACACATGATGATGAAGGAGAGCGCAATGATCAGATTGCGCTCTCCTTCTTTTTCCCAGTCATCCCCCACACGCATGGCTCGCACGGCGCATGGCGCATGGCGGCGGCAGATGCTTTTCCCAACAAAGCCGCGTTTTTTCCCAATTATTGGCGAAAAAGCGTGAAAGCGTGGGAAAACGTTTGCCGCCGCCATCATTGTGCCGTAACTTTGCAACCGCAATCCAGGGGCGAACGGCTCCATGGCCAAGCAGAGACAGCCAACATTATCAACCCTTTAAAAAGAAACGGCAAGATGAACATCTATTTCAATTTTTCCATCTGGAAGTTCAGATTCAGCGTGAGTGTCAACGGCAGTATTAACAGCAAAAAAGATTGAGAAAAAATGGAAACGAAAATCATGAGAGTGGTGCAGCAGGGCGAGGCCTTCGCCGTGCAGAGCCAGAAATCGGAGAGCGGCCAGACCATGAAGTGCAACATTGTGCTGCAGGAGATGGGAGGCGCGTATGAAAACCAGTATGTGGCCGCCATGCTCGGCAACACGGCCCTGTGCCGATTCAGTCCCGGCACCCTCGTGGCCGCCGCCATGCGGTTCACCACGAGAGAGCACAACGGAGCGCGTTACCAGGACATCCTGGTGACAGAGATAGCGAAGGTGGGCTGAAGGGCCTTCGGCTACTGAGGCCGCCTCGCGCATCTCGAGCGCACACACACATTCATTCATCATTCATTCATTAACCCGGAGTTGAAGATTTTTTGCGGAGGATATTCCATGGTAAAGCGCGCAAGAATCCCCAAAAATGTTCTTCTCGCAAAACACACCAACTTAATTATGGGAAAGAAAACCAACGACACGATGGCCCACAGCCATCACGATGGCTGCCACCACGTGCAGCTGGGCGGAATGGCCTATTATGGCGACAGATTCACCTTCATGTTCGCTCCCTGCGACCCTGTGCCCGATGTGGCGCGGCGCATGAGGCCCACGCGAGGCGTGGCGCAGCAGATGACCGACGGCACGTTCGACTTTGTGGCGCGGCCGAGGGTGAAGACACAGTCGACACTCATCAAAAAACTGGCGCACGGACGTGTGAGCCTCACCAAAGACAAGGCCATACAGCTCACGCTCAAGGTGACGAGAAACGAGAATGTCAACATAGCAGAGGCCATAGCTGCCGAGAGCAAGGAAGCGGCCATGGCCATCATCGAGCATCAGCTCAAGAGATAGGAGGAGCAGACAAATGAGTGCACACATCATTTACTACCACCACGGGGCCAAGATGATGCGCCCCGTGGCTGACGAGAAAGAATATCGGCAGCTGCGAGATTCGGAATGCAACCGCAGGGCCGACAAGCGCCACATGGTGCAGATGAACTATTCGTGCCTGCCTAATGACGACGGCTCGCTGAAAGGCTCTGCGCGGATGAGCCGCTCCGTGGGCATGGACATCGACTTCGACCCCAAGGCTCCCGACTATGAGGAGAGGATGGCGAGCGTGCCGCAGCTGGTGATGGCCAAGAAAGACGAACTGGGCCTGCTGATGCTCGAACGCTCGGCCAACAAGGGCTATCACATCGCTTTCAGGCGCAAGCCCGAACTGAGCCAGGAGGAAAACCTCAAATGGGCTTCCAGGCTGCTCGGCGTGCAGCACGACAAGGGTGCGAAGGACATCACCAGAGTGTTTTACACGCCGCCCACAGACAGGCTGCTCTTTGTGGAAAAGGAGCTCTTCGACAATTCGGCCGCTGTGCTGGGGCGTTGCGACGGCAAGACTGCTTCAGCCGCCGCAAAGCAAAACGAAGGAGGCGATGGCAGCACAGCCGACAAGCAAGCCGCCGAAGAAACTAAAGCTGACGCACCAGCCGCCTACCTCGGCATTCCCTACGCCGACATCATCAGCAAATGGTGGGCAATGTACAACGACTCGCAAGAGCCTGTGCGCAGCAACCGCAACACCCTGACTTTCGAGCTTGCCGTCAACCTGCGCCACATCTGCGGGTTCGACCGCCAGTTGCTCGACAGCGTCATTCCCTGCTACGACGGATTCCCCGAGGCTGAGAAACTGGCTTGCATCGACTCTGCCCTTGGCGAGAAACGCACCCAGATGCCCAAGCGGCTCAAGGACGTGCTCCTGGCCATACGGCAGGAAAGCATGTCGGCGCGCTCCGGCTCAGAGGCTGCCGCAGCAGCCGACGGCATCGACGAGGCTCTGGCTCAGGACGACTTGTTCTACTACAACGCCCTGCCGCGTATGCCGCAGGGCGTGAAGGACTCCATCGACGCTGTGGGGCCTGCCTTGGCACTGCCGGCGCTGACAGCCATCTGCCCCGTGATAGGCATGCTGGCAACGGGAGTGAAGGTGGATGTGCATGGCAAGATGAACTCCTTGAACCTAATCTCCTACATCGCTGGCGACTTCGCCTCGGGCAAGGGAAGCATCGACCCTGTGGTGGAGGCATGGACAAGCGAGGTGAAGGCCATGGATAAGATGTATCAGCAGCAGGAGGACGAATGGCGGGCCAAGAAGCGGGCGGCCAAAAACAAGAAGGAGCAGCCCGAGGAACCCAAGCTGCCCGTGCGCTTCCTCACGCTCAACAACACTGTGGCCAACCTTGCCGAGCGACTGGCCAACACGGAGGGCAAACACGCCTTCTCGTTCACGCCCGAGGCCGACACCGTGGCGCAGAAGTGGCGGTCGGCCATGAGCGACTTCTCCGTGATGCTGCGACAGGCTTACGACGGCACAAGTTATGAGCGCGAGGCGAGAAGCGCCGATGCCGTGAATGTGCATATCGACCGTCTGCTGTGGAACGTGGTGATGTGCGGCACGCCCGACGCGCTGTATAGGGTGGTGACCAACTACACCGACGGTTTCCAAAGCCGAATAGCCATTGCGCGCACGCCTGACAACACCTTCACGCCGCTCACCGAAAACCTCTACGTGCTGACTGAGACGCAGCGTGACCGCATCCGCCAGATTGCCCACTTGCTGCCTTTGATGCAGGGCGAGGTGGTGCTGCCGAAGCTGGAGGCAAAGGGCCGAGAATGGCTGGAGCAGGTGCGGCTGGAGACGATGAAGAACGATGACAAGGTGAAGGCGCGCCAGCGTTTCCGCATATGCCCCACGACGATGCGCATGATGACCTGCCTGATGCTCTGCCGCGTGGCTGCCCTGCTGATAGACCGACACGGCACGGCTGGCGCTGAGACACGCTTGAAACAGCAGCCGGAGTTGTGGAAGGAACTGATTTTGAAACAGCAGCAACCTTCATTTCTTGCTGCCTTCGACGTGCTCGCCGACTATCAGATTGACAACGCCCTGCACTTCTTCCGCGACCGCATAGAGGCTGCCTTCATGTCGAAGGACTATTGCGGACAGGCCATTTCGGAACGAACAAAGCGAGGCAAGAACGACACCATCTTCGAGCGTCTGGACAACACCTTCACCTTTGAGCAGGCCTTGCAGCAAAGCATTGCCGTGAAGGGGGGAGGCACGTCGCGCAACGCTGTGCAGCAGATGCTGAAAAACTGGCGCAGGCAGGGTCTCGTGGTTGCTGTGAATGGTGGAAAGCATGAGAAGGTGCGCAGTGTGTGAAGCGGCCGCGCGGTCATTATGGTCATTTGTCATTTGGTCATTTTGTCATTAACGATTTCGGGGGAAGTTTGAGGCGTCAGCCCCATTTCGGCAATGAATGATGATGCGAGAGAAAACCAGGGCTTGTTTCCATGCGAGTGGAATCAAGCCCTGGTTTTTCCTTATTTTTATCAGTCGCCTTGCCACTCATGGCTCCATCAAGCAGCAGAAGAAGAATCAGAGAGCGTAAAATATGGAAAAAATCATGAGCGCCTGCGTATAAAAATGATTATGAGCACCTGCTTATGAAAAAAAATAGTAATTTTGCAGCCGGAAAGAATAGATGTGAAGATTGTGTCACAGGTTTAAACAGATAAGAATGATTGATTCAATACAGAATGTTTTAGTTCAGGCCAGCGACTTTCTTTGGTCGCACGTCATCATCACCGTTTTGGTGTGCTGCGCCGTGTTTTTCACTTTGCGCACCCGTTTTGTGCAGTTCCGCCTCGTAGGGGAGATGGTGAGGCTGCTGCTTAATCCCGACAGGGTTGAGCCAGACGACATAGGAAAGGACGAGTTGTCGATGGACGTCAAGGTGGATGGCGAGATGAAGCACATCTCATCGTTCCAGGCGTTTGTTGTGGCGCTGGCGAGCAGAATAGGCACAGGCAATCTTGCGGGCGTGGCCACAGCCATAAGCATAGGCGGACCTGGGGCCGTGTTCTGGATGTGGATGCTGGCCTTGCTGGGCTCGTCGTCGGCATTCATCGAGTCGACGCTCGCCCAGTTGTACAAGCGCAGGGGCAAGGCTTCCTTCTATGGCGGACCGGCCTATTACATGAAGCATGGGCTCGGCAAGGGATGGATGGGCATCCTCTTTGCCGTGCTGATGATCGTCACATTCGGCTTTGCCTACAATTCGGTGCAGAGCAACACCATCTGCCTGGCATGGCAGAAGGCTTTCGGTGTGGAGCCTGCCGCTATGGGCGTTGTGCTCACGGCTCTCACTCTGCTCATCATCTTCGGCGGCATACACAGGGTGGCGAAGTTTTCTTCCACGGTGGTCCCCGTGATGGCTGTCGTCTATCTTCTGGTTGCTGTCGGCGTGGTGGTCTGCAACATCGCCCGCCTGCCTGAGGTGCTGATGACCATTGTGGAGAATGCTTTCGGATTCGGCCAGGCTGCTGGCGGCGTGCTTGGCGTGACGGTGATGCAAGGCGTGAAGCGAGGCTTGTTCAGCAACGAGGCTGGTGAGGGCAGCGCGCCCAATGCGGCTGCCGCGGCCACGGTGAGCCATCCTGTGAAGCAAGGGCTGATACAGGCGCTGGGCGTGTTCACCGACACCCTGGTGGTTTGTTCCTGCACGGCATTCATCATCCTTGTCAGCGGGGTGGACGTGACGGCCTCCAATGGGATAGAACTCACTCAGAATGCCTTGGCCCACGAGATAGGAAGCATAGGCAATCCCTTTGTGGCTGTGATGATATGGCTCTTTGCCTTCAGCAGCATCATCGGCAACTACTATTATGGCGAGACCAACGTGAGGTACATAAAGGATTCGAGGCTCAGCGTGTTAGCCTATCGCCTTGCCGTGGCGGCTATGGTGATGACGGGAGCCGTGGTGTCGCTTGATCTGGCGTGGAGCTTTGCCGACATCGCGATGGCGCTTCTGACCCTGTGCAACCTTGTGGCCATAGTGCTGCTCTCGCGCCAGGCTGTGTTTCTTTTGCAGGATTACCGCCAGCAGAAGAAGGAGGGGCGGAATCCAGTGTTCACCAAAGACAAAATGCCGGAGATAGCAGATGAGCTGGAGGCATGGTAGATGTGAGTGCGCAAAGATATAGCTCATCATAGTTTCCTTTCGGATCTGATGGCCTGTAGGGTGGTCAGGCCACCTTTTTATTATGCAGCAGTCTGCATAGGTCTGCGATGATCAACACCGGACTTGTTGTGGCAATGATAAGCAGCCAGTCTTTTAGCGTCAGAGCTTCAACGCCGAACATGTCGCCGAATATGTTTGTGATCACAAATTGGCCGGCAAGTATCGCTATTACAATAAAGATGAAGCCCTTGCTGTAATGCTTGCCTATGCTTGCAGGGTCTTTTGCCATGTCGTGCAAATCCTCTATCAGGCTCCTGCCCGTGTGGAAGTATCTTGCGTTGAAGATATTCCAGAATTGCAGCATCACGAAGAAAGTGAAGAAAATGCCCAGTTCGTGCTTGTTGCGCACGTGTGTCGCTGCCGAAAAGTCTGTCAGGTGGCTCCAATTGAAATCATGAAGCATGTCTTCGAAACATCTGTAGTCGCCATGGCTCAGCATTTGCCACATGCCTATAAGAATCAAAGAGAAGAACAGTCCGACACCAATGATCATCTTGAGCATGCGTCCATCTATTATTTTGCTGTCGGTCTTCCTTGGACGCTCATTCATCACACGAGGGTCGGCAGGCAATGAAGACAGCGCCATGGCCGCGAACGTGTCCATGATGAGGTTGACCCAAAGCATTTGCGTGACGTTGAGCGGCGAATCCAATCCTTTGAATGCGCCAAAAAGCACGACAAGGCAGGCGGCCACATTGATGGTCATCTGGAATATGATGAACCTGCGTATGTTGAGATACAATGAACGTCCCCACAATATGGCGGTGTTGATGCTTGCAAACGAATTGTCGATGATGGTTATGTCGCTTGCTTCCTTGGCTCTTGCGGTGCCGTCGCCCATGGAAAGGCCCACTTGGGCTTTCTTGAGCGCAGGGGCGTCGTTGGTGCCATCTCCTGTGACGGCAACCACTTCGCCGAGCTGCTGCAGCAAACCGACCAGTCGCGACTTGTCGTTTGGCTTGGCGCGCGACAGAATCTTGAAGTCGGGATTGCTTATGACGGCTTTTGCTTCTTCATCGGCCATTGCCTCAAACTCAGCGCCTGTGAGAGCCAGCGTATGTTCGTCGCTATTTGCGAGTCCGGCTTGCCGCGCAATCTCGCGGGCTGTAATCGCATTGTCGCCTGTCACCATGATCACGCGCACATGCGCATTTTGCCTGCATATCCTTATCGCTTCTGCCACATCGCTCCTCACGGGGTCGGCTATTGCCACTATAGCTTGGAATGTGAGTTTGCCACCTTCTTTTTTATAAGCGAACGCAAGTGTTCGCATTCCTTTGGCCTGATACTCTTTGAGAATGTCAAGAGAATGATTTTTGTCTATAGTGCCGAATTCGTCACACATGCCAATGACAACCTCTGGCGCGCCCTTGATAAAGAGCTCCCCATTGGAAGTGGTGGTTTCCATCCGCTTGATTTCTGTGGAGAATGGCACTACATTGGCTATGGGTGTTTTGTCTCTCATATCTTCATAATCGAATCCCTTTGCTGAGATCCATTTGAGCAAAGCTCCCTCAGTAGGGTTTCCTATTGTTTGAATCGCTCCGTTCTCTTCTGCCGACAGGTTGGCGGTAGAGTTGATGGCTATGCTCTTAGCGAGCAGACGCATGTCGATGCCTTCGGCAGGATAGCAATCCATGACCTTCATCTTGTTCTCTGTCAGCGTTCCAGTCTTGTCGGTGCATATGACGGTGGCAGCTCCCATCGTTTCGCATGCATGCAGCTTGCGGACGAGATTGTTCTCCTTCAGCATCTTCCGCATGCTCAGCGCGAGACTTACTGTCACGCTCATAGGCAGGCCCTCTGGCACAGCCACCACTATCAAAGCCACAGCTATCATTATGGAGTTGAGCAGCATCTGGAAGAATCCGAGCCATTCAAAGCCGCCTGTGCTGTCTAATGTGAGACAATAGCATGCTATTCGTCCGGCCACTATCAAGGCTCCAATCACAAAACTTGCGCAGGAGATGAATTTGCCGAGTTCGTCCAACTGCCTGTTGAGCGGGGTCTTTATGTTGTTGTCCATGCTTGCTTGCATCACCCCCTTGCCTTCTTCTGTGTCGAGGCCTGTTTTCTTCACCTGCATTATCGCTTCGCCTTCGATGACTGTCGAATTGCGGAGGAGCATGTTGGCGGGGTAGGCCGCTTCCTTGTCGTCTGTCGTGCCATCTGCATTCTTTGACGCATAGAGTTCGCCTGTGAAGTTCGACTCGTCTACTCTCAGATTGTTTGCGGCAAGCAGCAAACCGTCGGCAGGAATCTCGTCGCCGCTCTCGAGCTTCACTATGTCGCCTACAACAACATCGTGCTTAGGCACATAGATTGTTTTTGCCTTTCCTTCAATGATCCTGATCACCTTAACCTTCCGCTTGTCTTTCACTTGGTTGAGCACATCAAATTCTTTTGCAGCTTTGACCTCAAACCAGAATCCCACGCCCGTGGCAAGCAGCAAGGCAACAAGCACGCCACATGGCTCGATGTATGAACTGTATGATGCGCCTTGATAAAACACTTCGTATGTGGCTACAGCAATGGAGAAGCAGAACACAACCAATAATACTATAATGAGAGGATCTTTGAATTTGTCGAGGAATCCTTTCCATAAGGGTTCTTTCTCTGGCGGGGGAATGACGTTTTTCCCTTTGCCATTGAGCACTTCATCTGAATTGTTGTCTAAACAAAGTTTTTTGTAGGAATAGTTGTTTGCCATATAGTTGATTTGTTTTTGCGCAAATTTATGAAGATTATTCAAATGAATAGCAAAAAATCAACGTTGCAGGTCGATGACGCGTTTTGATTGGGCCATTGCCTGCAACGTTGTATGAGCCGTATGTTTGTGATTTAGCGAATGTGAACTATGATGTTGAAAATAATCATGAGCACTTGATAATCATTCTAATCGCGTCTCGATGTGTAGATAGAGATGTAGTAGATGAGTGTTGCCAAACTTGACAATGCTGCGACGACGTATGTGTATGCGGCAGATTTCAGAGCGTCAACAGCCATAGGATGATCATGCTCATTTGTGATTCCTGCTGCCTGGAGCCATTTGGTGGCTCTTCTTGACGCGTCAATCTCCACAGGCAGAGTGACGAAACTGAATAATGTGGTGAGGGCAAACATCAAGATTCCAATAAGCAGAAGAGTGGGGAACACGTTTATAAGCAGTATGCCTCCGAGAAGGACCCAGCTCATGATATTGCTCGAGAATTGCACTACGGGCACCAATGCCGAACGAAGTTTAAGAAATGAGTATGCTCTGGCATGCTGTACGGCATGTCCGCATTCGTGGGCTGCCACAGCTGCTGATGCTACAGAGTTGGAGTAGTATACGTCGTGCGACAAGTTGACGGTCTTGGCTGAAGGGTCGTAATGATCGCTCAGCCAGCCATCGTGTGGCTGCACCTTCACGTCGTAAATGCCATTGTCGTGAAGCATCTTTAGTGCCACATCTGCTCCAGTCATTCCTGAAGCGACTTCGACTTTAGAATATTTCTTGAATTTTCTCTTTAGATTTGCTTGCACCATGTAGCTTACAAGTGCGATTCCTATGAATAATATCCAATACATGTTATTTGTTTTTTTTAGTTTTTGAGTGTTTGTTTCTCGTTGTAAATAATTTTGCTGATTGTTTCTGGCTTCCTGAGCCATCTGATTCGAATGCAAAGGTAATGATTTTGGATGTAATGCGCAAAACAAAACAACATTGCAGGCAATATTGGTTGTGCAGCGTTCTGTGCGGCCTGCAACGTTTTATCTGTCTGTGCTGCGTGAGATAGGAGTGGTGCTGTTTGCTTCATTTGCCGCGAAGTGTGATTTCCAATATTCAGAATCGGTCAACTTGATTTCTTTTTCCATTCCTCGGGGGCCTTCTATCACGTAGACGAAGTCGGATGAGGTTGGCACGGTGTAATATGTCTTATTGTTGGCAGAAATCTTTGCTGGAACAAACATGTCGATATTTGCCACAATGTTTTTATGCGCGTTCAGAGCTCTCTTGATGCGCGACACATGGCTTTTGTCGCGGTAATCCATGCTGCTGTTGCCTTTGCTCAATCTGTAATATATTGCGTTATACTGCTTGAGGATGGCACTCCTTTCCTCGCTTTTTGACGTGTAGTCTGTCCAGTCGAGGTTTGTTCCTGAAAACGACATGCAAATCATTAATATATATAATGTGTATGGCTGTGGCGTTAAGTCGACGACAAGGTCTTTGTCGTATTCAAGCACATTTTCAGGTTTGGCGTCTAAAGGACGCAGGACTACGGGATTTGATCTGTTGTTTAAGTTGATGACAATTTTGTAGTTTTCACGTTCTTTTGCATATGCCACAAGGTCAAACAACGAGCGATGGAAGCCATGGTAGAAAAAGTTGTTGGATGATGGCTGATTTTCGATGATGATATTGTCGCTCACCATAGAACGGTAGTTGTCAGTCAGTTGGGCAACACTATCAAGAATTGTTCGGCCCGTATTGTCGGCATGTGTGTTGTCTTGCATGCTCAAGGGCAGAAGCATATAGTTGGAGAAAATCACACGTTCCATATCATCCATGCTGTTTCTGCCAGCTACGGACGATTCGCTGATCTTGAAGAGGAATGAAGGCCCCGAACAGAACGTGTTGATGCCGATTTGCCTGAAAAGCAGTTTGTGGCAGAATTGAGCTGTTGTCATCGAACATAAATCTTGCTGTATCTTTTCAACTTTCGAGTCGGCTATGGATGGCATCATGTATTTAATGACTTTGTTCAAGTATTTGCCGCATATATGCTTGTAGTCGTCTGCTATTTGTGGAATGTAAACAAAGTCGAAGCCTGTCATTTTGAAATCATTGCAGATGGCTCTGTAGTTGCTGCGTATATATTCATCTTCCTTGGTGCCATTTTCATTTTCTATATACAACACCTTCATGCTCTCCAAGATGCTGCTGCTTGCCGGCATGGATAATGTTTGTCCTTTATTGTCGAGAGCATAATTGACAGCCATGATTTGCAATGCCTCTGATGGCGCACATGATCCATCGGACAGCGCAATCTCGCCAAGCTTATCTTTGATGATCTGTTTCTTTTTCTCATCCTTCATTCCTTGAAGGGTGGACACAGCTTCAGCAAAGGTTTTTTTCTTTGCTTCAGACATCATGCTGATGGTTATGTTGAAATCTTTTTCACTCCTGATTTTGTCAAAAGTTTCGATTTCGTTCTCTTTTACGATAAAGTCAGCTTCTATCAGATCAGATACCACACGTGCGAACGCTATTCTTTCTTCTCTTTCGAATGTCATTGCATTATTTTAATTCATATTTTATTGACGTGATGCTATACTTTTTGCAAATATATGAATTATTGGCGACAGATTCTGCCAAAAGGCAGCTATTCTTTTTTCGGGAAACAACTTTTAACCTAAATCGGCCGTTAGATAATTTTTGAGGTGATTTTATGCATATAGGCCGATTGAGTTAAAAAAAGGCTGCAGATGCAAACATCTACAGCCCTTGCATGCCGGTATCTTCAAGCCGTGCTTTCAAAGCATCGGTTGACCGAATTATTTGTTTTTAAGTTTCTCTACGTATGCGTCAATAACGGCAACAGCTGTGATGTTGACGATGTCGCGAACGCTTGAGTCGAAGTCTGTGAAATGTATTGGCTTGTTGAGACCCATCTGTATAGGACCAATCACTTCGGTTTCAGGAGAGAACTGCTGGATGAGTTTGTAAGCAGAGTTGGCAGCGCTCAGGTCTGTGAATATCATCGAATTGACAACTTCGTTGTGAAGGCGGAGGAAAGGATATTTCTCGTCACGTCTTTCGTGGTCGAGAGCAAGGTCAACGGTCATTTCGCCATCGATCTTCATGTCGGGATACTCGTTTTGAAGTTCTTTGACCACTTCAGACATGAGACGAGGTGAACCATTCTTGTCTGCGCCGAAGTTGGAATAAGAAATCATTGCGATCTTTGGCTCGTCGTTGAAGAAATTCACGGTGTCGGCAGTGAGCTTAGCTATGTCTTTCAGAGTCTCCTTGTCTGGTGATGGATTAACAAGGGTGTCGGCAATATAATAAGTGCCTCGCTTCGAATTGAGGATGTTCATTGTGGCAAAGTGATTGTATGGCTTGCGTATGCCAATGATTTCCTTTGCAGCCTTGATGGTGTTGGAGAATTTGGTGTAGACGCCTGTGATGAAAGCGTCAGCATCGCCTGTTTCGACCATCATCATGCCAAAATAGTTGCGTTCAAACATTTTGTCGTTTGCTTCGTCAAAGGTGTATCCTTCTCTGCAACGTTTGTCTGCAAGAACTTTAGCGTAGCGTTCGCGGCGTTCGCGCTCGCGGTCATGACGCAAGTTGACTATCTCGATGCCATTGAGGCTGAGGTCGAGCTCTTGTGCCCTCTTCTGGATCATTTCTTCATTTCCAAGCAGTATTGGCTGGCAGAGACCTTCTTCTTTGGCCTGAACTGCGGCCTTTATCATAGTGGGGTGCAGTCCTTCTGCAAATACCACGCGCTGTGGGTGTTTGCGTGCTGTGTCATAAAGGTTCTGCGTCACGCTTGTCTCTTGGCCCATGCGCAAACGAAGTTCGCGCTTGTATTTATCCCAATCAGATATGTTTTTGCGTGCCACACCGCTTTCAATTGCAGCTTTTGCCACAGCTGCAGACACTTCGGTGATGAGACGTGGGTCTACAGGCTTTGGAATGAAGTAGTCTGGTCCAAATGTGAGATTATTCACATTGTAGACCTGATTGACAACATCTGGCACAGGTTGCTTGGCCAAGTCAGCTATGGCATGCACAGCTGCAAGCTTCATCTCTTCGTTTATTGCTTTTGCGTTGACATCGAGTGCTCCACGGAAAATGTAAGGGAATCCGATAACGTTGTTTATCTGGTTTGGATAGTCTGAGCGTCCTGTCGACATGAGCACATCAGGTCGTGCAGCCATGGCGTCCTCGTAGGATATTTCTGGCACAGGGTTGGCGCAGGCGAAGACTATTGGTTTGTCTGCCATGGAACGAACCATGTCCTGCGAGAGGACATTGCCCTTTGACAGTCCAAGGAATACATCTGCCCCTTTTATTGCTTCTTCGAGAGTGTGAACATCACGACGGTCTGTGGCAAAGAACTTTTTTTCTTCGCTAAGCTTCTCTCTGTCAGATGTGATGACGCCCTTAGAGTCGATCATGAGGATGTTTTCGCGACGAGCGCCAAGTGCCACGTAGAGGCGGGTGCACATGATTGCTGCAGCTCCAGCTCCGCTCACGACAATCTTTACTTCTTCTATTTTTTTTCCAGCCACTTCGAGTGCGTTGATCAGACCTGCTGAAGATATGATTGCCGTTCCGTGCTGGTCGTCGTGCATCACAGGAATGTTGAGCGACTTTTTAAGTCGTTCTTCTATGTAGAAGCATTCAGGCGCCTTGATGTCCTCAAGGTTGATTCCGCCGAATGTGGGTGCAATCTTTTCGACAGCTTCGCAGAATTTAACCGGGTCTTTTTCATCCACTTCAATGTCAAACACATCTATTCCACCGTAAATCTTGAAGAGAAGTCCCTTTCCCTCCATTACAGGTTTTCCTGCCATGGCGCCTATGTCGCCAAGTCCAAGCACAGCTGTGCCGTTTGAGATGACAGCCACGAGGTTGCCTTTGTCTGTATACTTGTATGCATCGTCTGGTGTCTTTTCTATCTCCAGACATGGGAATGCTACTCCTGGTGAGTAGGCGAGGCTGAGATCTGTTTGAGTGTGGTAAGGCTTTGTTGGCATCACTTCAATTTTGCCAGGTCTGCCTGTCTCATGATATTTGAGAGCTGCCTCTTTTGTGATTGTTGCCATAATAAATATATCGTGTTTTTGAATTGTTTTATCGTGTTAAATGACGTATCCGAAAATAGAGCTATGAATATCGTATAAATGGTCTTCGAACTTTTGATAATTGTCTGAAATGGTAAATGCGTGCTTTACATCTGTTTGTGAAAGAAAATATGAAAAACACCTTGTTGCGTATGCCATTTCGCACAGACGCTTTAAGTGCCGATTTATTTAAACAATCTTAGAAGTTGGCCATTGTTTCAGAATGCCAAGCATGATTATTATGCTTATACGCATGCACGACTATTGCTGCTCTGAGGATGAATCGTCTTTTCTTGGTTTGTATTCAACTTTCTCAGCAGTCGTTTTTCTTATGATGATGCGCTGGCGTTTTCTTTTTGTTGTGGACGAGTCGTTTGAGTCAGATATCTCTTGCGTGTTGCGTGGCTGTTCATTTATTGTATCGCCATTAGCAGGCAACTGTGCTTTGAACTGTGGCTGATTGGTGTAATCAGGGTTTGAGTATTGCAGATCTTTTGACTGTTCGCATTCGTTTTGCTGCGCATTATTGTAATTGCCATACTGGTTATTGCCATACTGGTTATTGCCATATATTGCATTTTCGTTAGCTCCTGCTGCATACATGCCGCGATTCTGACGCTCGCCGTTGGTTGGATTATTGCCATAGTAATCTCTGTTGGAGTATGGCTTTCTTGCGTATTGATTATTTTGATTCGGGTAGTCACGGTATGTATTTTGTCGATATGGGCGATTTGCCCCATATTGGCTGTTGCGATTATAATCATAACGAGGTTGGCGGTTATGGTTGTAATCGTTGCGCTGGCCGTTGTCGTGGTATCGATTGTTGTATTGCTTATGCTGACGATATTGTTGTGTTCTATACTGTGGGCGAGGTTTGTATTGATTAGGTGTTTCTTCTCTTGGTTGTTCAACTGCGTCGGATGTGCGGCAATCTATGATTCTATAGTCTACGACGAAATATGAATAGAATTCATCAGAGTGGAGAAGAAGGCATTTTTTCTTCACGGCTCTGACTTTGTATTCTTTTCCGTTTGTGAGCCTGACCATATTGCCACGCTTCCAATCAATGCTGAAGTATTCTTCTTGTGTCATAATATAAGTTAACTTGTCTGTTTGAGTTGCAAAGTTACGTGATTTTTGCGTGATTTCAAAGCAAAAGTATGTTATATATTCTTTTTTGATTTACTTTTCTCGCAATTTAACTTCACAAAGTATCTGTTGTGTGTTTTCTTGTCGTCATATTGCATCAATTGATTGCTCTGTTGCATCTTGTTTTATCACCACCAACAAAAAAATGCCTCAGATGCACTTGATGCATCCGAGGCATATGATTATTCACGGGGTGATTTATTTGCCAGCTTTGTAATACTTCTTGTATTTGGCAGCAAGAGCTGTCTGCTGCGTGTTGTTGTAAAGCACGTACAGAGATTCTCCCCACATTTCAGGCATGTCAGGCTGTTGAGCTTCAACTTTTTTGAAGAGTGCTATTGTTTCATCGATGTCAGCTTTCTTTGAGCCGTTGTTCATTGCGTACATCCATGATGAACGTGCTGCCATGAGGAGACATTTTGGCTCATCTGGATACTTCTGGCATGCTTCGAGGAAAATGTTCTTGGCTTTCAAGAAGTCCTTAGCCTCAAACGCCATCTGGCCTTCCATCAGGTAAGCGTTGACAGCGTTGTCGTTATCAGGGTAGTCTGTCTTGAGAACGTTGGCTGCACGCTTGAACCCTTCTACATTGTCGGCTTGGAAATAGTTTTGCATCAGTATGCTTACAAAGTTAGCACGCAAGTCTTTCTGCTCCGCATCACCTTTCAAGGCTTCAATGCCTTCTTCAAGATATTTGTTTTGATTATTTTTGTCGCCTTTCTGACTGTAATAATTTGCAAGCGATTGATATGCTATACCCTTGTAGTTGGTTTTCATAAGCTCTTTGTAAGCTTCCACAATCTTAGCTTCAGGGGCATCCTTGAGATTGAGATATGATTGAGCGCGGAATGCTTTAGCGTATGTGATCCAAGAACTTAGATTCTCATTCTGAAAGTCCTTCATCAAATTGGATTTCTCCATGATGTTGAGGAATAGTTCTGCATATTTCACACCTTTAGCAAGTTCAGCCTGATCATCACTATTTGAAGCGTTTTGAGCTGTCTGGAGCAATTGCAGCGTTGGGTTCACAGCCATTATTTGATACTGCTTGTGGTCTTTCTCTTTTACGGCAGGTTTCTCCTTTGCGTCAAGAGATAGAAGTGAATCGTATTTCACGCAGTATGTGGCAAGTTTTTCAGAACAGTCGATGTATTCCTGACGGAGTGTTTCATTGTCAGGATCCGCCTTGCTCTCATTCTCAAGTTTTTTGTAATACTCCAGCTGAATCTGAGCTGCTATTTTCCATGTTTCAGGTTCATTGTTGGTGTACTCGCTCTTCATTGCAACCTCAATCAAAGGAAGAGCTGTGGCAAGTTTTTCGAAGTTGGTCTCCTTGCGTCCGTATTGGGCGTTTGGAATAGACATCTCATAATTGATGCCAGCCTTTTTCAAACTTGACTTTGCCTCTTTCTGAGCCTCCTTTTGTGCCTTCAGGGCTTCTTTGTCCTGTGCGTATGCTCCTGATGAGAGAAGCAAAAGGCATCCTACGAATAAAGCAATTTTCTTCATAACCAGAATGTTTTAATAGGTTTGTAATTGTAAGTATTGTTTCTTTATTCTTGTGATTTATCCGAACTGTCTGAACTGTTGCGTTCATCACCTTCGCCTGCAATTGAAGAAGTGTGGTTGGCCACATCATTTGTGACATCAGTTGGCTCTTCGTTTTCGCTGCTGTCGGAATCGTCAGAATGTTCGACTACGCAGACAGAACTGATAACATCGTTACGTTTTTGTATGTCAATAAGTTTGACACCTTGTGTGTTGCGTCCTGATTTCTTTATATCCTTGACGGCCAAGCGTATTGTTACGCCACTCTTGTTGATGATCATCACATCCTCATCTTCTTTGACTGCTTTAATGGCAACAAGTTTGCCAGTCTTTTCTGTGATGTTGATTGTCTTGACGCCCTTGCCATTTCGGTTTGTGACACGGTAGCCAGAGATGCTTGATCGTTTGCCTACACCCTTTTCAGAGAGCACAAGTACGGTTGGCATGCTTGCGTCATTATCATCGTCATTCTCCGGAGTGAGCACGAGGTCTTCTCCATATGCCGATTCGTCAGAAGCTTCATTTGTTTCATCAGAAAGGTCTTCATCCATCTGCTCGTTGTCGAGATCATCATCGGATGCATTATCTTCATCCATCCACCCATTGTCGGAATGTATGGCAATCATGCCCACTACCTGATCTTCCCCATCGTCATCAAGCTTCATGGCTTTGACTCCTGTGGCGCCACGTCCCACGCTGCGAACTTTGTTTTCATTGAAGCGCAGGGCACGTCCATTTCTATTGGCAATGAGTATTTCATCGTTGCCGCTCGTGAGGAGCACATCTACCACTTGGTCGCCCTCGTTGAGGTTTATGGCTATTATGCCATTAGAGCGTGGACGCGAGTAGTTGACGAAAGCTGTCTTTTTGATGATGCCTTGCTGGGTGCAGAATATGATATTGTGCGAGTTGACCCATTCTTCGTCATTGATGTTTTCAACACAGATGAATGCTGTCACTTTATCGTCAGAATCGATGTTGAGAAGGTTTTGAATAGCACGGCCCTTGTCTGTGCGTGAACCTTCAGGGATGTTGTAAACTTTCATCCAGAAGCAACGACCCTTCTGTGTGAAGAACATCATGGTGTGGTGCGTGTTGGCTGGATAGATGAATTCTATGAAATCCTTGTCACGAGCTGTGCCGCCTTTGACGCCGATGCCTCCACGTGCTTGAGTGCGGAACTCTGTGAGGGTAGTGCGCTTGATGTATCCAAGGTGGCTCACCGTGACGGCCACTTCTTCCTTTGCATAGAACTGCTCTGGGTCAAAGTTTTCGCTTGCGGTGTGGTCTATCTCAGTCTTGCGCTGGTCGCCCCATTTGTTTTTCACTTCTATGAGCTCATCTTTCATCACTTTCTTGCAAAGTTCGGCGTCTGTCAGAATTTGATCAAGGTAGTGTATGAGTTTTTGGAGTTCGTCATATTCTGCGTGAAGTTTGTCCTGCTCGAGTCCTGTAAGAGCCCTGAGGCGCATGTTCACAATTTCTCGCGCCTGTATGTCGTCAAGCTCAAATCGCTTCATGAGATTATCCATTGCCTCCTGCGGACTTTTTGCGGCACGTATTATATGTACCACCTCGTCAATGTTGTCTGATGCTATTATGAGACCTTCAAGGATGTGTGAACGCTCTTCTGCTTTGCGCTTGTCAAAGCGTGTGCGTCGTATGACAACATCGTGACGATGGTTCACGAAATATCGGATGCAGTCTTTCAGTGTGAGCTGTTTTGGACGGCGGTCAGCAATGGCTATGCAGTTGACAGGGAATGTGTTTTGCAAGTCTGTCATCTTGAAAAGCTTGTTGCGTACCACATTGGCATTAGCGTCACGTTTGATATCTATGACGATACGCATTCCTTCACGGTCAGACTCATCATTGACATTGCTTATGCCGTCTATTTTCTTCTCATTGACGAGCTGGGCAATTTTCTTTATAAGTTCTGATTTGTTTACGTTGTAGGGGATTTCTGTGACAATGATTTTGTCGTGTGTGCCTTCAGATTCAATTACGGTCTTAGAACGGATCACTATGCGTCCGCGTCCGGTTTCGTACGCTTCCTTTATGCCGTCGATTCCGCAGATGATGCCGCCAGTAGGGAAATCAGGGCCTTTGATGTGCTGCATGAGTCCTTCGCAGTCGATGTCGGGATTGTCTATATATGCCACGCAGCCATCTATCACTTCTGAAAGATTGTGCGTAGGTATATTTGTTGCCATTCCCACAGCGATGCCTGTTGCTCCATTGACGAGCAGATTTGGTATGCGTGTTGGAAGCACAGTTGGCTCTTTCTCTGAGTTGTCAAAGTTGTCCACCATGTCAACAGTCTCTTTCTCTATGTCTGTCAGCATGGCTTCGCCCAGCTTGCTGAGACGCGCTTCTGTATAACGCATTGCAGCCGCACCGTCACCGTCAACAGATCCGAAGTTGCCCTGTCCATCGACCAATGTGTAGCGCATGGCCCATGGCTGAGCAAGACGAACGAGGGCGCCATATACAGAAGAGTCGCCATGAGGGTGGAGGTGTCCGAGCACATCACCCACTATACGGGCGCACTTTACTGTTGGCTTGTCTGAAGTGTTGCCGTGTTTGTCCATTGAAAAGAGGATGCGTCTGTGCACAGGTTTGAATCCGTCGCGCACTTCTGGCAAGGCGCGAGCTACAATGACTGACATAGAGTAGTCGATGTAGCTCTTCCTCATCGTTTCGTTGATTTCTACTTTAATGATTCTGTCTAAATCTTCCATTTATATTTTTGTTTGATATATTTTCCACAAAGATAGCAATAAAAAATTAAATGCAGAACTAACGAAAGTGATTTTTTGAGTTCTTAAAGTGCAAAAGTCTCATATTTGGCCTTTAAAGGGGGCATTTTGCGGTTTAAGGTCTTGTTTCGACAAGTAATCGATTGTATGCGGCAGATGAGCGATAGGGGGCTTATTGCTTAAGTTTGCCGTGTGCTGCAGCCACAATCAATTTGTCGACCTGAAGATATTTCTGTGCACAAGCCATGATGTCGTCTGCGGATAATTCTTGTATCTGCTTCATCGTTTGTGCGTGAAGATCAAGGTTGCTGCCAGTCTCTTCAAGTGCGATGCATAGCGCCGCAAGAGACAGAGTCATCTCTGTGGTTCGGCAATATTGTCCCATGAGATAATTTTTTGCAATAGTCAATTCTTCATTATCAACTTTATTGTTTTGAAGATTAATGATTTCGTTAAATACTTCATCAACACATTGGTCTACATGAACGTAAGGTGTAGTTGTAGACACAAGAAGGATTGATGAGTAAGGTATGTGAAGCATATCGGCAGATATACCGTATGTCAGTCCTTTCCGTTCACGTATGTTCTTCATTAGACGGCTTCCGAAAAAACCTCCAAGGATTGTGCGTGTGAGTGCAATGGCAGGATAGTCGGGATTCCGTCTTGAGGGGAGCGTCATTCCCATGCATAGAGCCGATTGTGCCGATTCTGTTTCGATAAACGCGTCATGCCTCTGCTGTGTGCTTGTTGCTATTGAGATATGCGGAAGGTTTGTTAATTCATGTTTTGTTTTTCCCTGGCTTCCCAAATATTGATTGACAAGCGAAATGAAATCTTCATCTATGGCTCCAGACACATAAATGTTTGCGTTGTCAAGATTTATAAAACATTTATGATAGTCTAAAATGTCATCACGCTTTATTGATAGCACATCATTTTCATCATACACTTTGGCAAGTGGATGGTTTGGACCTAAAATAGCGTTTTGAAGTGTCTTTTTGCTTACATACACTACGTTTTGCTTATTGGCACCACATGCAAACACAAGTTCTTCCTTTTCAATATCTATCAGTTGTTGCTCGTAAGCAGGCGAACATATTATGTCTTTCAGAAGTGGAAGCACTTGTGGAAGTGTGCGTCTGAGGCATGTGAGAGTGATTACCGAAGACTGCGTGCCTGACGAAGAGTTAAGGCTTGCTCCATAATAATCGAGTGTCTCAGATAGTTTTTCCGCACTCACAAACTGCGTTCCGGCTGAAATCTGATCTGTGGCAAGGGTGCTTTGCAGCACTTGCTTCTCAACCCATCGACCTCCTTTGAACGTGATGTACATTCGTACGATTTCTGCATCTTTAAGAGGTATGACGTTAAGCTTTGTGCCATTATCGAGAATAACAGGCTTGGGCAAGTTGGGCGATAGCGGTGTTATTGGTGACAACGGTGGTTGTATCATAAGTTTGTATGTGTGTAATATAATCTTGCAGAAAAAGCAGGGTGCCCATTCAACACGATGCTTATATGATGCTTTTTTATTTCTCCTTGCGTGTCTTCTGTATAAGAATAGGGTGTGTCAAATAGATTGATTGCAATCGTTCATCATCGAAACGAATACGGACAATTATCTCTGTTTACAGAGCATCAAAGCATCCGACTTTAAGAAATTCCTCAGCTCTTTCAAGGTCTTCAGGCGTGTCGATTCCTATTGTTTCCACGTCGCTCACACCGACCTTGATCTTATATCCATTTTCAAGCCATCTCAGTTGTTCGAGTGATTCGGCAAGCTCGAGTTCGGATTGCGGGAGACTGGTGATTTCCTTGAGCACATCTGCTCGGTATGCATATAAGCCTATGTGCTTGTAGTATGTATGGCTGTAAAGCCAGTCTCCTTTTTCTTTACCACGGCAAAACGGTATGATGCTTCGAGAGAAATACATGGCTTCCATTCGTTTGTTCACCACGACTTTAGGAGAATTGATGTTCTCTAAGGCTGACAGTCCATCCTCAGGTTTAAATGGTTTTACGAGGGTAGCGATGTCGACAGTGTCGTCATCAAAGCATTTGCGTATAGCTTCGAGCTGTTTGGCTTGAATGAAAGGCTCGTCGCCCTGGATGTTCACTACCACGTCGAATCCTTCTCCAACCTTGGTGAACGCTTCATACACGCGGTCAGTTCCGCTTTTATGATTCACGCTCGTCATCACAGCCTTGCCGCCAAATTGCGATATGGCATTCATGATGCGTTCGTCATCTGTTGCCACGACAACGTCGTCAAGCACGTTTTCCACTTGTCTGTACACTCTTTCTATTACAGTTTTGCCGCCCAATATGGCTAAAGGTTTGGCAGGAAAGCGTGTGGATGCATATCTTGCCGGTATGATACCAATGTATTTCATCGAATTCTTATTTAAATGATTATTGTGTTAAGCTTTTGCATGTCTGCGGCAGCATGTGTGCATCAGAAGAAATCTTCGTCAGCATCGACGTCATTCTCATCCGTGCCATTCACCACGTCTGCAGCATTTGGCAATGACCACAAATCGTTGTTGCATGGACTATAGTTGACTGGAATGGCAAAGGAGTCGGTCTCCGCTATTCCTATATTTCTGTTATTATATACTTTCCTCATCATTTTTCCATATATTGGCAGAGCGGCACGTGCGCCTTGTCCAAAAGCCATGGTGCCGAAATGGATATCACGGTCTTCTCCACCTACCCAGCACGCAACCACGAGTTTGGGGCAGAAGCCAATGAACCAACCGTCAGCATGACTGTTTGTTGTTCCAGTCTTGCCGCCCATGTCGGCTTTAATGTTGTATTTGCCGCCACGCAGAGATCGGCCTGTGCCCTCATTGATGACAGCTCTCAGCATATAAAGCATCTGGTAAGCCTTTTCTTTCGAGAGCACCTCATTCATGCGAGGGCTGAAACTTGCCACTACGTTACCGTCTGTGTCCTCTATGCGTGTGACGAGCATTGGAGAATAATGCACGCCATAACTTGGGAAAATGGTATATGCGCTTGCCATCTCACCTATGCTGACATCGCATGAACCGAGTGCGAGCGTCAGGTTGGCGCTCATGGTGTAGGTCGAGAACTTCAGTTGGTTGCCAAGGAAGTCAATGAAAGTCTGAGGTTTGATGAGGTTGAGCAAATACACCGAAGCGTGGTTGTTCGATTGCGCTAATGCTGTTTTCAGAGGCACTACGCCAAGCGCTGGCCCCTTTGGTGTCCAGCCACCATAGTCTCTTGGACTTGCATCCACCACATCGCAAGGCGTGAAGTCTTGGCTTGACAAAGCAAGGGAATATAGCAGTGGTTTGATTGTCGAACCAACCTGGCGATGTCCTCCGCCCAACACATTGTCATACATGAAGTGTTCGAAGTCGAGCCCTGGCACATATGCTTTCACCTGTCCATTAGATGGGTCTATAGCACAGACAGCTGCTCTGAGGAATTTTTTGTAATATATTATCGAGTCGCGTGGCGACATGCGCACTTCAACCTCTTGAGGATTGTTGTACGAACTTCCATATTTGAACACTTTCATGTCAACAGGCATTGTGAATGCCTGCATAATCTCCTCGTCAGTATTGCCGTTTTCCTTCATCACGCGGTAACGTTCGCTCTGCCTTACATAGCGGTCAATGATTTTCTGCATTTTTGCTACAGACATGCCACGGTAAGGAGCTGTGGTCAAATGCCTGATTTCATTCTCGAAAGCAGGTTGGAGATATTGCGCTACGTGCTCAAACATGGCATCCTCCGCTATCTTTTGGATGCGCGAGTCTACAGAAGTGTAGATTTTAAGGCCGTCTGTATATATATTATAATGTGTGCCGTCTTTCTTACTGTTTTTGTTGCACCATCCATACAATGGGTCAGTTTCCCATGATAGCGAGTCATCGTGATATTGTTGCCCTTGCCATGAAGCATAATTGCTGCGGTCAGGACGTTTTGCCATCATTATGCGTCGGAGGTACTCTCTGAAATAAGGAGCGACTCCTTCCTTGTGAGTGGTCATTCTTGGCTTTGGCAGCATAGCGAGAGGTTCGGCTTGAGCTGATTCTTTCTCGTCATTGGTGAGGAAGCCAGCCTTTTCCATTTGCGAGAGTACCACGTTGCGTCTCTCGAGGCAATTCTCATTAGCAATATAAGCGCCGTTCTCTCTTTTGTATGGGTTATAAAGAGACGGGTTCTTGCACATTCCCACCAATGTGGCGCACTCATTTAGTGACAGGTCGATAGGATCTTTGCCGAAATATGTATTGGCTGCATTTTTTATTCCCACACCTGTGTAGAGAAAATCGAAGTAATTGAGATACATGGTTATTATCTCTTCTTTAGTGTAGTAACGCTCCAACTGAACGGCAATGAACCATTCTATAGGTTTTTGCATCATTCTTTTCCCCTCGTCTTTGGCCACATCCGAATATAGTTGTTTTGCCAATTGCTGTGTTATAGTGGAGCCTCCACCAGCACTCTTCTGCCTTAGAACCATGCGCTTGACTATAGCTCGCGCTATAGCCTTGGCGTCTATGCCTGAATGTTCATAAAACCTGACATCTTCTGTTGCCACGAGAGCTTTGACAATGTTCTCTGGCAGAGAATCGTAAGGTATCATCACACGGTTTTCTTTTGCATAGCTCCATGTCCCGATGAGTTTGCCATCAGCGGAGTATATTTGTGAAGCATATTTGTTGATGGGGTTTTGCAGGTCGCTCACAGGAGGCAATTTGCCAAGCCATCCTTGAGATATGGCAAAGACGCAGAAGAACATCATGAAGATGATGCACGCTGTGATAGACCAGCATATCTTTATCGCATGGTTGACATTCTTGTTTTCATTTTTCGTATCAGTCGTTGGCGACTGCTTTTTATCTGCCTTATTCAAGTCCATTACTTTGAATTGTTGTTATTGATAATAATATGTTCTCAATGCAAAGTTACATAAAATTATCATTGCCCATGCTCCAAATGAGGAAAAATACATTAATGACAATGGATTTGGGTGTTTCATTACAATAAAAAACACTCCCTCAGACATGAAACTTCATGACAGAGGAAGTGTGAGGGAGTTCAGCATGCAGAAACAATTTCCCCAAAAGAGCCATAGATTGTTGTGATCAAATCTTAGTGATCAACCTTTTGAAATCTTTTTTCTGTTGCTTTGAGAAAGACCCAAGCTGAATGCTTCATTGATTTCAGATATTATCAAAAGCCTCAGAAAGGTCGTTTATAATATCTTCAATATGCTCCGTGCCGATAGACAATCGGACTGTTGAAGGAGTGATGTGTTGAGCAGCAAGCTCCTCCTGAGATAGTTGTGAATGTGTTGTGGTTGCAGGATGAATGACAAGACTTTTCACATCGGCTACATTTGCGAGCAATGAGAATATCTTTAGAGAATCGATGAATTTCCATGCCTCTTCTTGTCCGCCTTTTATTTCAAAGGTGAAGATGCTTCCAGCTCCATTAGGGAATAGTTTCTTATACAGCTCGTGATCTGGATGAGAAGCGACAGCAGGGTGGTTCACTTTAGTGACTTTAGGGTTGTTCTGGAGATATTCCACAACCTTCAAAGCATTTT
The DNA here is from genome assembly GCA_934293005.1 of uncultured Bacteroidaceae bacterium. Taxonomy (GTDB): domain Bacteria; phylum Bacteroidota; class Bacteroidia; order Bacteroidales; family Bacteroidaceae; genus Minthosoma. The sequence goes on along the minus strand of CAKQYA010000013.1, from coordinate 41,149 downwards.
GCACATGGCGTTCCACACGCAAGCTGAGTGTTTCAAGTCCTTGCAGGAGTATCCATGCGTTAAGAGGCGATATTGTTGCTCCTGTGTCACGAAGAATGACGGCACGAATTCGGGTTACGAAAGCAGCTGAGCCTGCAACGTCTGCAAATATAGCTCCATGATAAGAAGGGTCGGGCTTAGCCAACGTTGGGAATTTGTCAGCATTTGCTTTCCAGTCAAATTTACCGCCATCAACTATGACGCCGCCAAGCGAAGAGCCATGTCCGCCTATAAACTTTGTGGCAGAATGAACGACGATGTCTGCTCCATGCTCTATCGGCCGGATAAGGTATGGCGTGCCGAAGGTGTTGTCGATAATCAATGGTATGTTGTGACGGTGTGCTATTTCTGCCAGTTTGTCGATGTCGGTAACATCTGAGTTAGGATTGCCGAATGTTTCGGCATAGAGAGCTTTCGTGTTTGGTTTGATGGCTGCTTCCACCTCTTTGAAGTTGCGAGGGTCAACGATGGAATTTGTAATGCCTTGTGTTGACAGAGTGTGAGTTATGAGATTATAAGTGCCGCCGTAGATATTGTCTGCTGCTACTATGTGGTCTCCAGCGCATAGAATGTTCTGGAGCGCATATGTGACTGCTGCTGCTCCCGATGCTACTGCCAAGCCTGCCACACCGCCTTCGAGAGCTGCCACTCTGTCTTCAAACACTCCTTGGGTGGAGTTTGTCAATCGTCCATAAATGTTTCCTGCATCACGCAAGCCGAAGCGGTCAGCGGCATGCTGGGAGTTGCGGAACACGTAGCTTGTTGTCTGGTAGATTGGCACAGCGCGTGCATCTGTTGCCGAGTCGGGCTGTTCTTGTCCTACATGAAGTTGCAATGTCTCAAAATGAAGTTTTTTCTGTTCCATAGTGCTTGTGTTGTTTTATGTGTGTTAGTTTTTTATTTTCTCTTTTCATCGGCAAAAAACGAGTCTGCTTATATGCTTCAAGTTTTATTGCGTCATTATCAGGCATAGTGCCATAAGAGTTGTTTCGGTTTGGGGCTTAAGTGTGTTCACCATGCCTGTTACCTTTTATTTTTCGCTGCAAAGTTATGTATCTTTGAATTATCCTACAAGAAATTTTGAAAGTATGGAAAATATCCCTAACTTTGCCAAGCATTATAGAACAAGCGTTCCGTTAGAGGGCATTTTTATCCAGTTTTATAGAATGGCAGAAACAATAGACAAAACAGACATTGGCATCCTGCGTGCCTTGCAGGAGAATGGCCGCCTTACGATTAAGGAGCTGGCGGCTCAAGTGAACTTATCATCCACCCCTGTGTTTGAACGTCTTCGCAGGTTGGAGGCAAATGGTTACATTAAGAAGTATATGGCAGTACTTGACGCAGACAAACTCAACAGGGGATTCATGGTGTTCTGTAATGTCAAGATGAAGCATCTCAACCGTGAGATAGCCCAAAACTTCATGGACATAGTCCAAGACATACCTGAGGTGACCGAATGTTACAATATATCCGGCAGTTTTGATTACCTTCTCAAGATCCATGTGCCTGACATGAAACATTATCAACAGTTTTGTTTGAATGTGCTTGGCACCATAGAAAATTTGAGTTCACTTGAAAGCACATTTGTGATGGACGAAGTGAAACATGTATACGGCATCAACGTGTGATGTCTTGTGGCTCGGCAGAAAGCGCCAACTCATGCTTTCTCTCCATTTTGTGCATTTCCACAAAGCAATTGTTATAATCGCGTTTTGCCGTAGCCTTTCATTGCCGATTCATGCTTGAAAAAAGTCACTTTCCCTGACCTTGACCCAAATCGGTCATTGGAAAATATGGACTATTCTTTTTAATTCTTCTCACCTTTGCGCTAAAGTCTTTCCGTCCTATGTGCGTATAATAACAAAGAACATTGAGACAATGATTTATTCGTCAAAAAAAAGAGGGTAAGGATACTTGGCGAAGTATCCTAAGATACTTTGCGAAATATCCTAAGATACTTGCCCAAGTATCCTAAGATACTTTTTCAAGGGTGCTGCTTGAAAATACTGAATCAAAAAAACGGACTGCGACGATATGTTTATCTGTCTGCAGTCCGTTTATACTTTATATTGACGTGACATCATGTGTCAATACATGTGATGATTGATTGTGTCAACGCGTGTAATAATAAATAATGTATGAAATGTGGTTTTCCAATGAAATGTCAGTTTGCTGCTTCAAACTCTTTCAAGAAACGAACATCGTTTTCAGAGAAGAGTCGGAGGTCTTTTACTTGATATTTCAAATTGGCAATGCGCTCTATGCCCATGCCAAATGCGTAACCCTTGTATTTCTTAGAATCGATGCCGTTAGCTTCAAGCACATTAGGATGCACCATTCCGCATCCAAGAATCTCAAGCCATCCAGAACCTTTGCACATGCTGCATCCCTTTCCTTTGCAAAGCGTGCAACTGACATCCATCTCGGCACTTGGCTCTGTGAACGGGAAGTAAGATGGTCTCAGGCGTATCTGAGTGTCTTCTCCAAACATTTCCTTGGCAAAGAGAAGGAGGACCTGCTTGAGGTCTGTGAAACTCACATGCTCATCCACATATAGGCCTTCTACTTGATGGAAGAAACAATGCGCACGGGCAGAAATGGCCTCATTGCGGTATACACGTCCTGGGCAAAGCACCCTCACAGGTGGCTGCTGCTTCTCCATCACACGTGCCTGCACCGAACTGGTGTGGGTGCGCAGGATGATGTCTGGATGCGATTCAATGAAGAATGTGTCCTGCATGTCACGGGCAGGATGGTCCTCTGGAAAGTTCATTGATGAGAACACATGCCAGTCGTCTTCTACTTCAGGGCCTTCTGCAAGAGAGAATCCCAGTCGTGAGAATATGTCGATAATCTCATTCTTCACAATAGTGAGCGGGTGGCGTGTGCCGAGACTGACGGGATAGGCTGTGCGAGTGATGTCAATATGATCAACCTCTGTCTCCTGCACAGCAAATGTGTCACGAAGAGTGTTTATCTTGTCCTGAGCCTTATTTTTCAGCTCGTTGATTTTTATGCCTATTTCCTTCTTCTGTTCTGCTGGCACATTACGGAAGTCTGCCATCAGTGCTGTGATGACACCTTTCTTGCTAAGGTATTTGATGCGAAGCTGCTCTATATCTTCCGCAGAGTGTGCCTCAAGAGCATTAACTTCGTCAAGCAAACTTTGAATTTTGTTTAACATGTTTGTTTATGTGTTATTTCGTTGTTTCTATATTTAAATGCAAAGTTAGGCAATTATTTGAAAATAGAGGCCAGGTTTAAACAATTAAATGTGCTTTAGACATGAAAATATTGTTTTCATACAGTTTATTATCAGTTTTCTTGATTCTATTTCCTAATAATTATATACCTTTGCATCGTATTTTTTAAACATGATATGAAAAAGATTCTGGGTACATCGGCAGCGTGCGCCTGCCTGCTTATGTCGTGCAACGACTCTAAGATGAATAACGCATTCGCACCCGAAGATGAAGCGGATGAGGACTCGGCTGAGGTTTTTGTGGGCGACACTCTTCATTTGTTTGAAGAAGCAAAAGAACCGCCCAAGGCGGCAGACATGCTTTTCAGCGATTTCTTCTTCAATTTTATAGATGACGCACGCTTCCAGCTTGAGCGTGTGACATTTCCCTTGCCTTATAAACAAGGCGAAGAGGTTAGGCATCTCACAAAGAAAGATTGGAAAACATCCAGCCGCTTTCTCGACAACAGTTATTATTATGTCATTTACGAGCGTGAAGGCGATCTTGAGCTCCAGAAAGACACTACACTCAGCAATGTGAACATAGAATGGTATCATCTTAATGAAGGCAATGTGGAAAAGTGTTATTTCAACAGAAGGCATGGTAAATGGATGCTTACGGAGATTGTTAATAAGAACATATCCGACACTCCTAATGCTGGGTTCTTGGAATTTTACTCCCGTTTCGTGACAGACTCAATTTTCCAACGGGAATCTGTCGCCAATCCGCTTCGTCTCGTCACCACTTCTAACGATGCTGACGCTGAGGAAGAAGAACGATTTGTGACACCTGATGAATGGATGGAAATGCGTGCTGACTTTCCTCTTGAAGATAAGCTTTTCGTGAACATTAATTATGGCCAGGCTTGCATTAGCCAGAATCGCAAGACACTCTTGCTCGAAGGTATAAGCAACGGCATGCAGACAAAGTTTCATTTCGCCAAGGATGATGAGGAATGGAAACTTGTTGATGTGGAGTATTGATGTTAAGTAGGTGTCGTGATTATTTTTATATTTGGCACAAATATGAGAGCAGATCACTTTGATGTTATAAAGTGATTTTGAACACCTGCTTATGAAATGACTTGGATTTTATTACGATTCATTTGTTTGGATTCATTGTATGATAATAAAGGAAAACTACAGTCTGCTTCGTCATAACACTTTTGGCATTGACGTCAAAGCAGACCGATTCGTGGAATATGCCAACGAGGAGGAACTCATGCGCATCATCCCACAACTTAATAAACCGTATCTGCATATAGGCGGAGGAAGCAATCTCCTCTTCACATCAGATTATCACGGCACGGTGCTGCATAGCGCTATAAAAGGCATTGAGGTTATTTCAGAAGATTCTGAATGCGTGCATGCGCGCGTCGGAGCCGGTGTCGTATGGGATGATTTTGTAGATTGGGCGGTTGTTCATCAACTTGGTGGCGTGGAAAACCTTTCCATAATACCAGGTGAAGTTGGCGCAAGTGCCGTGCAGAATATTGGTGCATATGGCGTTGAGGCAAAAGATGTCATTGAGAGCGTTGAAGTTGTGGATATGACTGATGCCAGCCAACGTGTGTTGTCTAATGCCGAATGTCGCTACGGGTATCGCCAGAGTGTTTTCAAAGGCGCATGGAAGGGCCGTTATGCTGTCACACGTGTGATATTCAAACTCAGCAAGCATCCTGTGCTCCATCTTGACTATGGCAATATACGCTCTGTGCTTGCAGGCAAAGATGAGCCGCACATTGAAGATGTGCGTCGCGCCATTATAGACATACGAAACGCAAAATTGCCAGATCCTAATGTGACTGGCAACGCTGGAAGTTTCTTCATGAACCCAGTGGTAAGTCGCTCCACATTTGAAAGAATACAACAAATGTACCCTGACGTCCCACATTATGATGCGGATGGAGGAGTGAAGATTCCAGCGGGGTGGATGATAGAAAAGTGCGGATGGAAGGGCAAAACTCTTGGCAAAGCTGGAGTGCATGACAAACAAGCACTTGTGCTTGTAAATGCAGGTGGCGCTACTGGCACCGATGTGCTCAGGCTGTGCGATGCAATATGTCATGACGTATTTAATCAGTTTGGTGTCGAGATCCATCCCGAAGTGAATGTCATTTGAACCATCGTGCAAAGTGGGCGTGTATACATACAAGAAAATCGCTTATGAAGATTACAATACTTGGTTCGGGAACGTCATGCGGCGTTCCGCAGATTGGATGCCAATGTCGTGTTTGCACCTCTTCCGATCAAAAAGACAAACGTTTGAGGTGTTCGAGCTTGGTAGAGGTGGAAGGCAAATCTCTGCTCATTGATTGCGGTCCTGATTTCCGTCAGCAGATGCTTCGAGTCAACTTTCGCAAACTTGATGCTGTTCTCATAACACATGAACATTACGATCATGTAGGCGGACTTGATGATTTGCGTCCCTACAGCATATTTGGAGATGTGGACGTTTACGCTGAGCAGTTATGCGCCGACCATCTCATGGAACGCATACCATACTGCTTCACGCCTAAAGAAAAACGTTATCCAGGCGTGCCTGCTATCAATCTCAACATAATAAAGCCGCACGAAGCTATTACCATAGGAGATGTGAGCGTCATGCCCATAAGGGTTATGCACGGCCGCTTGCCAATAGTAGGATTCCGAATAGGCCATTTCGCGTATATCACAGACATGAAATCAATGCCCGACAGCGAATGGGAATATCTCAAAGGCGTGGAATATCTCATAGTCAATGGCCTGCGGCATAGAGAGCATCCAAGTCACCAATCCATCGATGATGCGGTTGCTTTTTCGGCGAGACTTGGCGTCAAGGAAACATGGATTGTTCATATGAGCCACGAGATAGCTCCTCATGCCATAGAGCAGCAGACGTTGCCTCATGGCGTGCACCTTGCATACGATGGCGAGGAAATCCAGATATTTTAGCGCATTAAATAAATCCAGATATTTTAGCGCATCAGATAAAGTATGTGTTCATGCAGAAGATATAGAGCGGTTTCGCATCATATGATGACTGTATATGTGGTTTGCATCAAGTGCTTAAACATCACAAATCACGTATGGCCATCATTATGGTAGATTTCATTTACCACGCATACATACGTTCATTTACCACGCATATATACGTTTTAGATGCGCCGCATATAGAAAGAATGAAAATGAAAAATGCGTATCCATGCATAATTTTCTTTCTTTTTTTGTTTTGATAAATAAAAAAGTGTAACTTTGCAATGGATTTGGTAATGAGAGGGCATAAGCGAAGCGCGCCAAGCTCTCGAAATGAAAGGGAATCAGGTGAAAGACCTGAGCTGTACCTGCAGCTGTAATCCGTTTTTGGGGAGAACTAATAATAACGCCACTGTCTCTTTTCGGAAATAGATGAAAGGTTAAATAAAGATGGGAAGGCATTGGTTCTTTACGGAAAGCCAGAATACCTGCCAATATTCAAACAGATTGATAAATACATTCCCAGGATTAGGAATAATCATCTTATGATTAGATACACACAGATTATTTTAGCCTTGATGGCCATGCATGGCAGCGTGGTGACATTTGCCCAAGAGAAGAATGACACCCTGAGGGAGGTCGTGGTGACAGGCACAGGAACGGAACGATTGCTCCGTAATGCGCCAGTACAGACAGAAGTCATCTCACGCAAGACAATAGAGAGTTATGGCGGCAAGAGTATTGAGGATATTCTTGGCGGCCTTACTGCTTCATTTGCATTTTCAGAAGGCGACATGGGTTCTCAAATGCAATTGGGTGGCCTTGGCAACTCTTATATTCTCATACTCATTGATGGCAAGCGCTTGCATGGCGATGTGGGTGGCGAGAATGACCTAGGGCTTATTGATCCCCACAACATAGAGCGCATCGAGATAGTGAAAGGTGCCCAGTCGGCCCTTTATGGCAGCGATGCAATGGCAGGAGTGATCAATATCATAACAAAAAAGCATGCTGAAAGCTCGTTCTTTGTTGAAAACACCACACGCTACGGTTCGCATAATGATTTGCGTCAGCATGATGGCTTCGGCTTCAAGGTTGGCAAACTTTCCAGTTACACCAATTTCCAGCTCCAGCATAATGATGGATGGCAAAACACCCCGAAACAGTATGCAGAGGGGACGATACTGCCAGACACGCGAACTAAGACAACCAACAGGTTCACCAACTGGCAAATAGCTGAACGACTCACTTACTCTTTGAGGAAAGACATAGAATTATATGCCGATGGCACATATTACACAAAGAGAATATACCGCCCCACTAATGGCAAGTATGCAAGTTGCGATGTCTACACGTACGATCTTTTATATAAGAACGCAAGTGCATCTTTAGGAGGCAAGTGGGCCATTGACCCTAAAAAGAAAGATGTGCTCACGCTGGATGTCGACTGGAACCTGCACGATTATTATTACAGGTATACTGCACGCACGTATGAGTATGAAAAGCTTAATGGCGAGCAATATGGCGACATGAACGGAGAATGGTATTCGGTGCCATACTATCCAGGCCAGAAAAATCTGCAGAGCGACCAGCAGAGAGTGATGGCTCAAGCCAAGGCTGTGGTTCATCTGCCATACAAGAACACGCTCAACAGCGGATTGGAGTATCGCTATGACTACCTTCATGCTCCACTCCGCACAGACAATGGCTCGGCAAGCGATTGGACAGCCGCAGGATATGTGCAGGATGAGTTTGACTGGCTCAAATGGTTCAACCTCACAGCAGGACTTCGTCTTGTGGGCAATGAGAACTTCGGTGTCAGACTCACTCCTAAAGTCAGCACAATGTTGTCTTTCGGCGATTTTCGACTGCGGATGGGATGGAGCCAAGGTTTTAAGACACCACTCGTGAAAGAGATGCATTATCGCTATCTGCACGTGATGGGCAGCAGCACCTTCTTCAATATGGGCAACGAAAGCCTGAAGCCGCAGACGAGCAATTATTTCAGCACAGGAGCCGAATACCGCGGCGAACGCCTAACGTTGTCTGTCACAGGTTATTACAACAAGCTCGACAATATGATCACACTTGTCAATGTGCCTGTTGAAGAGATTCCGCCAGGCGTCACTTCCGCCTATCTTGGCGATGGCAGCGACAAGGTGCAAGCCCGAATGTATAAGAATATGGAAGACGCGAAGACATGGGGCATTGACGCAAACGCATCATACCGTGTCATGAAAGATTTTACATTTAATGCGTCATACAGCTATCTTGACACTAAAGCGCATCTCTACGACTCGACGCACGACAAGATGAAAGAAGTCACCATCGACGGCATGGCTCATCACAAATGGAGCGCATCTGCCGCCTATAGCCATCAGTTCACCTCGTCATATAAGTTTGGAGCCAATCTCAGCACCAGAGGCTGCAGCGAGCGCATGTATGAGAACAATGGAAACGGCAAGGCCTTCCAGCTTTGGAGAATCAATACCACCCACGATTTTGGACGTGACGGCAAGTCGCTTGCGTATCATGCCGAATTGGGTGTTGACAACATCTTCAATCATGTTGACCGCGCTATGCAGCCATACCACCGTGGCACAAACAGTCCGGGCACAACGATATTTGCTAGTTTCAGCATCCGCTTCAATCAAGGAAAGAGTTTCAGCGTGAAGGCTAAAAGCAAAAGCAGGAGCCGTGCCGAGGATGATAGCGACGAATGAAGATCCGCTCATTATGAATGATGTCAAAGACATAAAGAAAGAGCGTGAAAGCAGGATTAACAAACATTATTGTTTAATTTATTTATACCACACAAAACAATGAAATTCAAATCATTCATGCTTGCTGCACTTGCAGCAATGTCAGCATTCACATTCACATCATGTGATGATGACGATGACAAGACTGTTGAGAACGTTGTCTCAGAGTTTTCGGTAAACGACACGATGGTAGCCAACCAGAAAGCCAAGTCGAAGAAAGACACAGCTGTGCTTCTTGTGGCTTTCGGCTCGACATGGAGCAACGCTTTTGCTGCATTCGACACCACTAAGGCTGCTTATGAGAGAGCATTCCCAGAAGCCGACGTATACGTGTGCTTCTCTTCTGATATTTGCATCAACCGTGCAAGTGCAGGTGAAAATGGTGAAAAGCGCGACTATTATGAGCCACGCTATCTTCTCCACGCAATCGGAGCTGCAAAATACATCAAAGTGTATGTGCAGTCGCTTCAGGTCATCCCAGGCGAGGAGTTTGCAAATGTTGTGGCAAGCGTGAAGAAGTTCATGAACAATGGTTACATCGCTTCTGCCCGTCTTGACGACGCATACCTCAAGTCGCTCAATGACAACCATTCAATCTTCCTTGGCCTTCCATTGCTCAGCAGCTTCGAGGGCGAAGGCAACGATGTTGACCGTGTGGCAAAAGAGCTCAACAAGGTTTGCAAAGACGATGCCGCACAAGGAATTGTGGCTTTCATGGGCCATGGCAATCCCGACACATACGACACATTCAAGGCCAACGTGCGCTACACTCAGCTTCAGGAGTCCCTTCAGGCAATCAACCCTAACTATTTTGTAGGAACTGTTGATGCTGCCGACACATACAAGCAAGACGTTCACCAGAACATGGTTGAAGCTGGCAAGCAGTCGGGCAAGTTGTATCTCCGTTGCCTCATGTCAATCGCTGGCGACCACGCTCATAACGACATGGCTGGTGTGGGCAGCGAATACTGGGACGCAGACGAACCAACATCTGAGGATAACTCTTGGTACGAGTATTTCAGCCACAACGGCTACAACGTGACTGTGCCAATGGTTAATAACAACCCACAGGGCCTTCTCGAGCTTCCAGGCATACTTCAGGTTTGGATAGACCACACGAAGAATGCTGATTTCCTTGAGGACGCATACCATTCAATGTATCCAGAGGAGTAATCAATCCTTTTAAACAAAACCTCTTGCTCATTCATCCGCCTGCGCTCATGCTATCGGCATTGTTCGCTATGCTCGCCAGAGCCGTGTAGCCACATGCAGCATCCAGCAAGGTTGAATGTCGTTATTGAGGTTGTGATGATAAAAAGTCTTTGATTGGCATTGCTCAGTTGCGGCAATTTGTTATTGCTCATGCAGCAGCATTACTGTCAATAAATTATAGCATAATAGGACCGTCAGATTGTTAATAAACTGGCGAGTCCTATTTGTAGGTATTATAAAAACTATTATCAATATGAAAAAATCGGCTCTATTGTTGCTTTCCGTTTTATTTTTGTTTTCGTGTGGTAATCAGAATGATAAAACGATGGATTATAGTGCGGACGAACTGTTTGCGATGAAGGATTCGGCACTCCTGCATGCAAATGAATGCAGCGACACGATAGAGATCAAATACGCAAAAGGCCTTAAGGTCAATTATGAGTCGGACGGAGTGCACGTGATCATCACAAATCCCGACCCCAAAGTGCCGCATGCCAAGAAAGAGGAATTTGTCATCACGAAGCCAAGCCGCCGTTTCATTTGCACAACAGCCCTCCAGCTTGGCAATTTTGAAGTCCTTGGCCTTGAAGACAAAATAGTGGGCATGAACTCACTCCGCAATCTTTTCTCACCCGTGATGAAAGCGCAGATGGAAAATGGCAAGACATTGAAGATTGGCAAAGAAGGCAATTTCGATTTAGAGACCGTCATTGCCTGCAAGCCCGACTACATATTCGTGTCGGCCAGCAAGCATGGAGGATTTGAAGCATTGAAGGAATGCGGCATCCCTCTCATCCCTCATCATGGATATAAAGAGACTGACCCGCTAGGCCAGGCCGAATGGATAAAGCTCATAGGGTTGCTCACAGGCGAAACACGCAGGGCCAATGCTGTGTTTGCAGAGATTGAGGCAAAGTATATTGCTCTCAGGGAAGAAGTGCGTCAATACATTTCGAATGAGCGAGATTCGCATGCCAAAGCAGATTTGTCTGACGGCAAAGCGGATTTGACAGAACGCGACCCATCTTCTTCCAATGGGAACAAAGCAGAATTTAGAAGCAAAGCCGCATATAAAAATAAATCCGCATTTGCAAACAAAGCCACATTGCCCACTATCATTTCGGGCCGCCAAATGCGCGATGGCTGGTACATAGCAGGAGGCAAAAGCTATATGGCAAAGATATTCCATGATGCAGGAGCTGATTATGTGATGAAGGACAATGAGGAATCGGGTGGGGTGACACTCGATTTTGAAAGCGTCTACGCACAAGGCATTCATGCCGACTTCTGGCAAATAGACGACAGTTTCAATGGCGAGTTCTCGCTCGCCGACCTTGCTGCAGAGGATGAACGATACGCTACGATGGACGCATTTAAGAACAAGCATGTTTTGTTCTGCAATCTTGCGCTGACACCTTATCGCGAGTTGGCAGGAGTGCAGCCTCATCTTCTCTTAGCCGATTATGTCAAGGCCTTGCATCCTGAGAGTTTGCCACATTACACACCCAAATACTACAAACTATTAAAATAATCACTACCTATGAAAATCTATACTAAAACAGGAGACAAAGGCCAGACATCTCTTGTTGGCGGACAGCGTGTGAGCAAATGCTGCGACCGTCTTGAAAGTTATGGCACAGTCGACGAACTTAATTCTCATGTTGGTGTGCTCATAACATATTGCACAGATGCCAAAGACATCACGTTTCTCACCAACATACAAGCTGCTCTGTTTGTCTTAGGCGGTTATCTCGCCACAGACAATAGCGTGAGAGAAGTGAGAAGCGGAAACATCATCACATGCGACATGGTGTCTGTCATCGAAAGCGAAATAGACCGTCTCCAGGCCTTGCTCCCTCCATTGCACCTATTCATACTTCCAGGCGGATCGAGGGCCGCTTCGTTCGCTCATGTGTGCCGCACGGTATGCCGAAGAGCCGAAAGGATGATACTGCGTGTGGCTGAAAACGGAGCCGATGTGGATGAGAATGCCATCTCATACGTCAATCGTCTCAGCGACTATTTCTTCGTGTTGGCCAGAAAGCTGAATGTCGACAATGGTGTGGAAGATATTGTGTGGAGAAGAGAAACAAAATAATTTGAATCAGATAAACAACATCAATAACAATCAGATAAACAACAATAATAATATATATTCAAACCAATGGAAAACAAAGTATTACTATTGTCAACATCTTTGATGGCATGTGCCACAGCTTATGCTCAGTCGGATGTGGCAAAAACAACCGAGCTCAATCCTGTGGTGATAACAGGCACAGGCACTTACCATAAGGCCGACAATTCGCCTGTGGCTGTGAGAGTCATCTCTGCCAAAGACATCAAGAATGTGCAAGCCACAAGCATACAGGAAGCGCTCACCAAGTTGACTCCAAACATCACCCTGCATACAAACGGCATGGGAAGCTTTGTCAACTTCAATGGTGTCAGCGACGACTACATCCTCCTCATGGAGAACGGCAAGCGCATCAGCGGCGATGACCGCTGGAGCCGCATCAGTCTTGACAACATAAAGCGAATCGAAGTGTTTAGCGGAGCTGCGAGCGCATTGTATGGAAGCGATGCCATTGCCGGCGTCATCAACATCATCACAGACGAGAGCAAGAACATGGTTGAAGCTTCGGCACGCACTAAGATTCTCAACAACGGGCGCGAGACACAAGATGTGAACGTGGATGTCACTTCAGGCAAGTTCTCAAGCTACACATCTTACAATTTCAGCCAAGCAGACAATTGGCAGGTTAACAAATACCAGGAGTTTCTCGAGACCGATGCCGACGGAAACGAGCAAAGCGTCTACAAGCTCAACGGACGCCCCATGTCGACGGGCTTCAAAAGCCATAATGTGAGCGAGAAACTCGAATGGAGATTCGACGACAAATGGTCTGTCTACATCAACGGCAATTATTACGACCATGAGACCGACCGTCCTCGAAACGCCATCTCCTTCTCGCAGAGCAAGAAGAAAGACAGCGCCACAGGCGCGACAACATACACATACAAGTCGAAGAATGCCTATACATACGACCTCCACCACAAATCTTACACTTATGGCGGAGGAGCGCGATGGACGCCAAACAATAAGACCCACCTTTATCTTGATGTCTATTGCGACAATTATGTGTCGAAATATGATTATTGGCAGACAGCAGACAAAGAAGCGTATGATGAAACGCGCAAGCGCACGCATTATGTCAATGAGACCTTGAAGGGCATTTTCCGCCTTGCCGACTGGAACAAGCTCTCTGCCGGAATGGAGTTTGTGCAGCAATCGCTCAACAGCGAGAGCGACAACATCGATTTTGAGACTACCAACACATACAACTTCTTTGCTCAGGACGAAATCGTCATGGCTCCAGGCCTTGAAGCTCTCTGTGGATTGCGATACATCTACAACGACAATTTCGGTTCACACTTCACGCCGAATGTGGGATTGTTCTACCACATCGGCGGATTCCGTGCCCGCGCAAGTTATGCTGGCGGCTACCGCACGCCGACCCTCTCTCAGCTTTATGCCACAGACCAGGCTAAGACCTCTGGACGCTACACCATCAACAACACGAGCCTGAAGCCCGAGACAAACCATTTCTTCAATCTCAACCTTGAGTATGGCAATGAATGGATGACATTCAGCGTGAGCGGATTCCACAATCGCATCAACGACATGATCAACTACCGCACACTCACCAACGAGGAGATTGCTGCCGATGCCCATCTCACCCAGCTAAGCCAAGACTGGACCACCATACGCCAGCGCGACAATATCGATAAGGCCACTCTCAAGGGCGTGAGCACCAACATGAAGTTTATCCTGCCATTCGGCATCAGCTTCGGAGCAGGCTACACATTCACAGATGCTGAGTCGGAGACAACGGCTCTCAACACCAAGACGCAGATGTATGAGACAAAGAAGAACGATGTTGACAAGTCGGTGCGCCATGTGGCCAACGTTAATGTGGCATATGACAAGACATGGCAAAACTACCACATGAACCTTTCGCTGGCAGGCCATGTGCAGGGACGACGCTACAGCAGCACATACGGATACGCCTCTGGATACGGACAATGGGACTTCAACACACGCCACACCGTCACATTGAAGCAGTTTGTGCTTGAGCCAGGTTTTGGCGTCGAAAACATCTTCGACAAGAAAGACCGCTCATATTGGACATCCAACTTCTCGACAGTAAGCCCCGGACGCTCGTTCTATGTGAGTCTGGCCATGCGCTTCAAGAAATGACAGCATTCGTCCTTTTCTTTAACAGCAAACTGTCAACGTAATGATATCCCGAAGATAAGCTAAAGGCATCCCGAAGACAAGCTAAAGGCATCCCGAAGACAATCACATCACTATTCCAGCCATGCAGCTGCCTTTCCCAACGGCATGCCGACATGGTTGGAATCGCAAGGACATCATTATCCCTAATCAGTCATTTGATTTTTTATCTTGTCAGCAAATGAAAATATACGTAGCAGGCATAGGGCCAGGATCACCAGACGACATCACTCCTGCGGTAATAGCAGCCGTAAAAGACAGCGATGTTGTGGTGGGATACAAATACTACTTCCAGTTCATAACGCCATACCTCAGGCCTGGCACGGAATGTGTCGACACAGGAATGAAGAAAGAGCGCGAAAGGGCACAGTTGGCGTTCAGTCTTGCCGAACAGGGCAAGACCGTGTGTGTCATTTCGAGTGGCGATGCCGGCATCTATGGAATGTCTCCACTCATCTATGAGATGAAGCGCGAGTGCAATTCCGACATGGAGATAATAAGCCTGCCAGGCATCAGCGCATTCCAGAAAGCAGCTTCGTTGCTTGGCGCACCCATGGGCCACGACTTCTGCGTCGTAAGCATGAGCGACCTCATGACACCTTGGGCCTTGATCGAAAAACGCATCAAGGCCGCTGCCATGGCCGACTTCATCACGGCAATATACAACCCCAAAAGCCACGGGCGATATTGGCAACTCTACCGGTTGAAGGAAATCTTCCTGCAAGAGCGCAGGAGCGACAACGTAGTGGGCTATGTGCGCCAGGCTGGACGGGAAGACCAGACCGTCACATTGACCACATTGGAGAAGTTCGACCCTGAAGACATAGACATGTTCACCATTGTCATCATAGGCAACAGTCAGTCGTACGATTGGAACGGGAAGTTCATCACGCCAAGAGGCTATTACCGTACAGGCGGCGACGAGGGCCAAAACGTGGGCCAGTCCATCATGATAAAGTCGTTTCAGACCATCCGAGGCGAATTGAGCAACCCCGACATCCCTCTGTGGCGCCTGTGGCCATTGCTCCATTCCATACACACCACAGCCGACTTTGAGATGGAGCGCCTTCTGTGGATGGACAAAGAAGCCACGGCTCTCATGTATGAAAAAGTGCGCAATGGCACCATCCGCACCATCGTCACAGATGTCACCATGGTGGCAAGCGGCATCCGCAAGGGAGCCCTCGAGCGTCTTGGCATCGAGGTGCGCTCATACATAAACGACCCGCGCGGACAGGATATGGCCAAAACCCTGAACATCACCCGCGCCCAGGCAGGCATCCGCCTTGCGCTTGCCGACTATCCCGAAGGCCGCGGAGTGCTCTTTGCCTTTGGCAACGCACCCACAGCCCTTCTCGAACTTTGCAGCCTTATCCACAAAGGCAAGTGCCATCCAGAGGGCATTGTGGGAGCTCCAGTCGGGTTTGTCCACGTCGAAGAGAGCAAGCACGCAGCCAAGCCATTCGCTGACATTCCAAAGATACTTGTTGAAGGAAGAAAGGGCGGAAGCAACCTTGCAGCCACACTCGTCAACAGCATTCTCACCTACGATGATGCAGAGCAGCTTCAGCCAGGCCGAGACGTGTAGGCATCCCATCTGGCAATCCTTCTGCCATGCTTCCTCCTTCGGGCAAATTTCCACCAACAGCACTATTTCCCCTGTATGATAATGGTATTACACAATAAGATAAAGCA
This sequence comes from uncultured Bacteroidaceae bacterium, assembly GCA_934293005.1. Taxonomy (GTDB): domain Bacteria; phylum Bacteroidota; class Bacteroidia; order Bacteroidales; family Bacteroidaceae; genus Minthosoma. Next base: position 24,948 of record CAKQYA010000013.1, on the reverse strand, counting down.
TAGCGTGGTAACGCATTGAAGCATTGCATGGTAACATGGTAAAGCATTTCGCAATAACCCGATGTAACATTTCGTAACAACACTATGAGACATTGTACAATAATAGGTATAAGCGACAGGCGCGAGCAATGGTTTCCGCCAGAGGTGAATGAAATCATTTCGCAGTCGAGAGTGTTCTCTGGAGGCAAGCGCCATCATGAGATCATGTCGGGCCATTTGCCAAGCGGATCAGTATGGATAGACATCACCGTGCCGCTCGCCGACGTCTTCGCCAAGTATGAGGTTTATGCCGACATAGTCGTCTTCGCCTCTGGCGACCCTCTCTTCTATGGCTTTGCCGCCACAGTGGAGCGCGAATGCGCTGGATGCGCCATAGACGTGTTTCCTTCATTCAATTCGCTCCAGACCCTGGCCCACCGCATGCACCTGCCTTACCACGACATGCATGTGGTGTCGCTCACAGGCCGTCCTTGGCACAAATTGGACGAGGCTCTCATCTCTGGCGAGCCGCTCATAGGCGTGCTCACCGACCGCAGCAAGACCCCCCATGCCATCATGGCCCGCTTGCGCGAATATGGCTACACCAACTACAAGGCCACCGTAGGCGAGAATCTCGGCAACGAGCACAACGAGCATGTAGGACCCTATCTTGAAGACAAGGAATATTCGGTGCCCAATTGCCTCATGCTCCAGCAGACAAGCCACAGGCCGCGTCCCTTTGGCATTCCCGAGCATTGTTTCTCGCTCCTCGACGGACGCGCCAAGATGATCACCAAGATGCCTGTACGCCTGCTTTCGCTCAGCATGCTCGACCTCCATCAGAAACGTTCGCTGTGGGACATAGGGTTCTGCACAGGCAGCGTGAGCATAGAAGCAAAATTGCAGTTTCCGCATCTTCAGGTCACATCCTTTGAGGTGAGAGAAGAGGGCAGGGAGCTCATGCGCGACAACGCCCGCAAGTTTGGCACGCCAGGCATCACAGCTGTCATAGGTGACTTCCTTCTTCAGGACATAAGCCAATATCCTGCGCCTGACGCCATCTTCATCGGAGGCCATGGCGGCCATCTGAAAGAAATCATGCGCAAACTGAAGCCATTCATGCTTCAAGGTTGCTGCATAGTGTTCAACTCCGTGTCGGACGAGAGCCGCCACCTCTTTGAAGAGAGCGCAGCCGATATAGGCATGATCATGGAAGCCTCCACGCTCGTGGCTATTGACCAGTTTAACCCGATACACGTCATGAAGGCCGTCTGATTGCCCATCTCGCAGCTGCCAGCATTTCGCATCAAGGCCCTCTTGCTGCCGGCCAAGCAAATAGCCTCACATCTTTTATAACAACAACACACATCATGATACATTTTGAGTATGTCAACGACACAGGAAAGCGCATAGCCGACATCATCCGCAAAGAAAACCTTCCATTCGAAGGCGAGGCGATAGTGTTTGTCGGAGCCATGGGCATCTGCGTGCGCAAGATCCTGCCCGTAGTCAACGACAAATATGCCGACCCTGCGGTCATCTGCATAGATTCCACGGGCAAATACATCATACCAGTCCTCTCCGGACACGTGGGCGGAGCCAACAGCCTCGCTCGCAGCATAGCCTCGGTTCTTGGCGGCGAAGCCATCATCACTACCCAAAGCGACAACATGGGCCTGTGGCCATTAGACACCTTGGCCGCCGACTTCAGATGGACTGCTGCCCCCATCCCTCGCCAGGAGATGAACGCATGCATAGCCGCGTTTGTCAACAAGCAGCCCACAGCCCTCGTCATCGAATGCGACGATGCTGGCGCACAGCATCTCAAGCAGACCCTGCCGCCTCATGTGAGCCTGTTCGACTCATGCGAAGCGTTTTCGTCGCTGCCAGCCAGCCAGAAGAGCGCATTCAGTCTGCTCATCGTCGTGTCTCCGTTTGAGCGCAGCACCATGCTCCAGCCAGGCGAGCCTTACAAGCATCAGCTCCGTTTCTACCCCCGATGCCTGCATCTTGGCGTGGGTTGCCAGAAAAAGGCTCCCGAGACTGTTGCCGACATCGTGCTCGAAGATGTGGCCAGGATGGGCTACGCCATCCAGTCGATAGCCACCATAGAGACCATCGACCTCAAGAAAGACGAGCCATGCCTGGCGCGCCTCTCGTCGTTGCTGCCCGAAGCTCAGCTCCGCATACACACGTCGGGCGCACTTGCCAAGGTCGAAGTGCCCAATCCGTCCTCCAAGGTGTTTGACGTCACAGGCTGCTACGGCGTGGCAGAGGCGTCAGCCCTGTCGGCCAGCGGCAGAGCCTTGCTCGTCGAGAAGCAGAAAGGCTGCGCAGAAGGGGCAGAAGGCGACGGCGGAGCTTCACACTACACCTTCGCCCTGTCGGTCGACAGGGATGCCTTGGCGGCCAATCGTCCCGTCATTGCAGCCGACGGCTCCACACATTCGCTCGGACACATCGAGATAGTGGGGGCAGGTCCTGGCGACCCTGACCTCGTGAGCGTGCGCGGACGCAAATTCTTGAAGCGTGCCGACCTCATCCTCTATGCCGGCAGTCTTGTGCCGCGCCAGCTCACCCTCTGCGCCAAGCAAGGGTGCGTGGTGCGCAGCAGCGCCAACATGGACCTCGAGGAGCAGTTTGCCCTGATGAAAGAGCACTACGACCGCGGTCATCTCGTCGTGCGCCTCCACACTGGCGACCCTTGCATCTACGGAGCTATACAGGAGCAGATGGCCTTCTTCGACCAGCACGGCATGGACTACCACATCACGCCTGGCATCTCTTCGTTTCTTGCGGCTGCAGCCGAACTCCGCTCGCAGTTCACTATCCCCGAGCGTTGCCAGACGATTATACTCACGCGTGGCGAAGGGCGCACGCCTGTGCCTGAGAAGGAAAAGCTGAGCATGCTGGCTTCGCACCAGAGCACCATGTGCATCTTCCTCAGCGCAAGCATAGTGGAGCAGGTGCAGGAGCAGCTCCTCCAGGGCGGCTATCCGCCCGACACTCCTGTGGCCGCATGCTACAAACTCACCTGGAGCGACCAGCGCATCTACCGGGGCCAACTGAAAGACCTTGCCAATATCCTCAAAGAAAACAACCTAACGCTCACCACCATGATAGTGGTGGGAGAGGCCATCGACAACCGGCAGGGACTCAGCAAACTCTACGACGGGCATTTCACGCACTTGTTTAGAAAGGGCAAGGAATGACAAGATGCTCCATTCATGAGTGATAATGTAAGGATGTTCCATTCATGACAAAGAAAGCAAGATGGCATTCAAGCATCAGTCATGTTCAAGCAAAGGACAATGGCACACCCAAAAACACCTTAAAGACCAGGCAACTATGATACTAATCTTTGGCGGAACCACCGAAGGGCGCACAGCCGCAGAGACATGCGACAAGGCCGGCTCCACGTTCTACTATTCCACACGCGGCAGCCTGCAAGAAGTGCAGCTGCGTCATGGAGAGCGGCTCTGCGGCACCATGTCGGCCGACGACATCGTCACGTTCTGCCGCACGCACCACGTGCGCTGCATCGTCGACGCCGCTCATCCGTTTGCCCTCAACCTCCACCTGGCAATAGCCCGTGCAGGCCTGCCCGTCATACGCCTTCAGCGCCACTTCGGCAAGCGCATCCCGAATGCAGCCTATTGCAAAGACTACGATGAGGCCATGAGGCAAATGCAAGAGCGCGCCCCTGCAAAACTCCTTGCGCTCTCGGGAGCCAACACCATAGCGAAGCTCAAGCCCTACTGGACATTGCATCCCACCATCTTCCGCATCCTCCATCGCCCCGAGAGCATAGCCATAGCCGAAGAGCAGGGCCTTCCTCCAAGCAGCATCATTTTCTACAACGACAGTCTCGCCTTGCCGAGCGCGGACGACGAGAAAGAGATGATGCAGCAGCTGGGCTGCGACGCCATCATCACCAAAGAGAGCGGCGAGAGCGGCGGATATGAGGCTAAGGTGCAGGCAGCCCTGTCGCTCGGCCTCAAAGTGTTTGTTGTCGAGCACCCCAAGTTGCCCGCCCATTGGCACTACGTCACAGGCCCCCACAGCCTGCGCAGGGCCATCGAGCAACTTGCGCCAGGCTTTTTCCCTCTGCGCACAGGCCTCACCACAGGAGCATGCGCCACAGCCGCCACCAAGGCCGCGCTCCTCTCGCTTCTTCACGACGAATGCCCCGAAGAGGTCTCCTTCGCCCTTCCCGACGGAGAGACGATGAGCATAGCCGTCGACATCGAGGGCAGAGGACGCGCTTCCGTGGTGAAAGACTCGAGCGACGACCCCGACATCACCAAAGGATGCAGGATCACATCGGCCGTGACACCCAACAGCGATGGCCGCATCCATTTCCTCCAAGGCGAAGGGGTGGGCATGGTCACGCTCCCCGGCCTTGGCATCCCCGTGGGCGGGCCGGCCATCAACGCCACTCCGCGCAAGATGATCACAGACGAGATACGCTCCATAAGCTCCGCTGGCTTTGACGTGATGATAAGCGTGGAAAACGGAGAGGCCCTGGCGCAGAAGACATTCAACTCCAAGGTGGGCGTGCTCGGCGGCATAAGCATCATAGGCACATCGGGCATCGTGTCGCCCCTGAGCAACGAGGCCTTCGTGCAGAGCATAGGCCGCGAACTCGAGGTGGCACGCGCCATCGGATGCGACGAGATAGGCATCGTGGCGGGAAAGAAGAGTGAGGACCGCCTGCGCCAGATGCGGCCGGGCCTGCGCATGGTGCATTATGGCAACTTCGTTGGCCAGACGCTCGAGAAAGCCTCCCAGCTCGGCTTCAGCAAAGTCACCGTGGGCATCATGATAGGCAAGGCCGTCAAACTGGCCGAGGGCAATCTCGACACCCATTCTCACAAGGTGGCCATGAACAAAGACTTCCTCAAGTCGGTCGCAGCCGACCTCCCCGACAGCGCCTCCCTCATCTCCATCATAGACAATGTCACCATGGCTCGCCAACTTGCTCCGCTCATGCCCCAGGCATTCTTCAGCAAGATAGCCTCGCTCTGCTACCAGCATTGCCAGGCGGCCTTCCCAAATGGCGAAATAGAAATACTGCTCATATGCGACAGTCCATCCTGATGGCATCAATCCTGCTCATTAGCCCCCAATCCTGACAACAACATACCCACTTATCATATGCGACAGCCCATCCTAATGACATCAATCATATTGAGCATCCCGGCCTTCGTGCTGCTCAATCTCATCCTCGGCTCCGTGTCCATATCCGCAGCCGACATCTTCAGCATCCTCTTCCACCACGCCGCAGGCGATGGCGTGTGCCACAACGAAGTGTGGGACAACATCGTGATGAAGACACGCCTGCCGCAAACGCTCACGGCCCTGGCGTGCGGAGCAGGCCTCTCCGTGGCCGGACTCGAGATGCAGACCGTGTTTCACAACCCCCTTGCAGGCCCATCCGTGCTCGGCGTGTCGAGCGCAGCCAGTTTGGGAGTGGCATTCGTGGTGCTTCTCAGCGGCACATTAGGCGGAGGCATCATGACGAGGTTCGGCGTCTTCGGCAACACAGCCCTCACTCTGGCGGCCATCAGCGGAGCCATGGTGGTGATGGCGCTCATCGTGTGGCTCTCGCAGAAACTCGAGGGCAACACCACGCTGCTCATCACAGGCGTGCTCATAGGCTACATAGCCACGGCCATCATAGGCGTGCTTAAATATTTCTCCACAGAGGAAGACATACGCGCATATGTCATCTGGGGCCTTGGAAGCTTTGCTCGAGTTACAGGCGGCCAAGTAAATGTTTTTGTCACACTTATGGTCATCATGCTCCCTCTTACCATGCTCCTTGCCAAACCGCTCAACATCATGCTCCTTGGCGAACTCTATGCTGAGAACCTCGGACTCAACGTGCGGCGCGCCCGCCTGCTCATCATCGCCAGCGCAGGCACGCTTACAGCCGTTGCCACAGCCTATTGCGGCCCCATCATGTTTCTCGGCCTCGCTGTGCCACACATAGCGCGCGGACTCTTCCGCGTGGAAGACCACCGCATCACGTTGCCAGCCACCATGTTCTGCGGAGCGTCGCTCGCCTTGGTGTGCAACCTCATAGCACGCCTGCCCGGATTCGAAGGAGCCCTGCCCATCAACTCCGTCACAGCCCTCATAGGCGCGCCCGTGGCCCTCGCCGTGCTGCTCAGACGCAAATAGAAAACAGACAACCTTGGGCCATCTATGCGGAAGCAGAACACAAGGTGGATGCTTGAACATAAAAGATGGAACACGAGGCGGATGCTTGAACATAAAAGATGGAACACGAGGCGGATGCTTGAACATAAAAAGGCAGAACAAAAAAAACAGAAGAACATCATGAGACGAATCATCTTAATCACAGGAGGGCAGAGGTCGGGCAAGAGCGAATATGCCGAACGCCTTGCCCTCTCGCTGTCCGACACCCCCATATACATGGCCACAGCTCACATCTGGGACGAAGAATTCAGCAAGCGTGTGCGCCTGCACCAGGAAAGACGCGGGCTCCAATGGACCAACATAGAAGAAGAGAAACACTTGAGCCGCCACGACGTGCAAGGCCGCGTGGTGCTCATCGACTGCTGCACGCTCTGGCTCACCAATTTCTTCACAGACACCATGGAAAGCATCCAGGAAGTAGCCGACGAGTTTGACCGCTTCACCGCCCAGGACGCTACCTTCATCTTCGTCACCAACGAGATAGGCATGGGAGGCACAAGCCCCAACGCTGCCCAGCGCCGCTTCACCGACATGCTCGGATGGCTCAACCAGCACATAGCCGCTGCAGCCGACGAAGTGGTGCTCATGGTCTCGGGCATAAGCGTCAAAGTGAAATGAACCGCCCTGTATCCACGCTTTGCAAGGCCGAGATAGCATAAGCGCAACTGTTATTAGTGTCAAAATGACATTTATCAAGGAAACGCCCCTCCGCTCCATTAAGCATACATTTCATAATCGGCATAAATGGCATAAGAGTTAATTTTGTATCTGATTTTTTTCGGCCAGCCAAAGAAGAAGCTGGCCAACAACAGAAGATGCAGGCCTGCCAAAGAAGAAGCAGACCAACAACAGAAGATACTGATTAACTAACATTACATTCACACACACAACGCTTGAAATGAAGAAAAGTCTATTGTCGCTTGCCATGGGCACATTAGCCCTGGGCATCACGGAGTATGTGATGATGGCAATCCTGCCCAACGTGTCGCGCAGCCTCCATGTGAGCATACCCGAAGCAGGCCACCTCATCTCAGCCTACGCCATAGGCGTGAGCGCAGGCGCGCCACTGCTCGTCTTTGCCCACAAATACAAGCCCAAGTCGATACTGCTTGTCCTCGCCGCCATGATGGTGGCCGGAGCCATCATCTCCGTGCTCGCGCCCAACTATTGGGTGCTTCTCGCAGCCCGCTTCATATCGGGCCTGCCCCACGGAGCATACTTCGGAGTGGCAAGCATCGTTGCCGTGCGCCTGGCCGACAAAGGCCATGAAGCAGGCGCTGTGTCGGCCATGATAGCAGGCATGACCATAGCCAACCTATTGGGCGTGCCCTTGGCCACAGCATTGTGCAATTCGCTCTCGTGGCGGTTCCCCTTTGTCCTCGCCATGGTGTGCGCCCTGCTCGTGCTCTTCTTCATCTGGCGATGGGTGCCCGACCTCGAAGCAAGGCCATGCGAGAGTTTCCGCAAGCAGTTTGTCTTCCTCCGCCGCCCAGCCCCCTGGCTCATCCTCGCAGCCACCATGCTCGGCAACGGGGGCGTGTTCTGCTGGTACAGCTACGTGGCGCCCGTGCTCACCCAAGAGAGCGGCTTCTCATCAGCCTTGCTCTTCTACCTCATGATAGCATCTGGCCTCGGCATGGTGCTTGGCAACCTCGCCAGCGGCAAGTATGCCGACCGCGCCCAGCCAGCCCGCTTCGCCACATGCGTGCAGATCACCATAGCCCTTGGCCTTGCCGCCATCTTCTTCCTCTGCAGCCATCCATGGGCTTCGGTGGCCCTGATGATGGTGTGCTCTGCATGCCTCTTCGCCGTGAGCGGCCCTGAGCAGTTTCTCATCCTCAAGCATGCGCCCGGAGGCGAGATGCTTGGAGGAGCGTGCGTGCAGATGGCGTTCAACCTCGGCAACGCCCTTGGAGCGTTTCTCGGAGGCCTCCCCATATCCCTTGGCCTCTCTCCGCGCTATTCGGCCCTGCCTGGTATTCCGCTCGCCCTCATCGGTTTCGTGTGCCTGCTCATGCTCTACCGCAAGTACGAAAGGGCGCAGGCGTGACGGGCGAAAGGTTCGGCACAGGCCATCACAGGTAAGAGACACAAGCCGCAACATAAGCCACAACACAGGCAAGAGCCACAAGCCGCAACACAGGCAAGAGACAAAGATAAGACAAGACACACACGAAGACAGGTCCGGCAGAAAGCTAAGCGCATGCTTGCAGCTCTCTGCCAGACCTGTCTTCGTTGCCGTCAATTTATTTGCGTGCTTATTCCATATACCTTATCATGTCTGTGCGCCTTGGCTTGGCGTCGGGCTTCTCGTCGGGATAGCCCAGGGCGATGCAGTAGAGCAGCCTGTATCCCTTCTTGAAAGCCATGCGGTCGAGATAAGGCTTGGCCGAAGGCGAGTCGAGGATCCACCTTGCCGAACTGCCCAGGCAGCAAGAGCCAATGCCCTTGGCCCAAGCGGCCAGGATGATGTTCTCGCCCAGCAGGCCGCAGTCTATCTGCGACATGTCGTAGCTCGTGTCGTTGGCAATGCACACCACGCAAGGAGCGTTCACGAAGATGTTTTTGAAGCCATCGCGCTCGGCAATCTTCGGATTGTCCTTCACCACAGCCATCGTTATCGAGTCGATGAGGGCTGGCGAGTCGATCACCCTTATCTCATACGACTGGAGGTTCTGCCCGTTCGGGGCGTTGATGCCGCATTGCAGAATCTCGTCGAGCGTCTCGCGCCCTATAGGCGTGTTTTTGTAAGCTCTGATGCTCCTGCGCGACATAATCAGACTGTTTGCCACGCTTGCCGTGTCAGCAGCCGCGCATGCCTCCTGCTCCTCTTGCTGCGGCTTGTTCTCGCTACAAGCAGCCATCAAGAGCGCGGCTGCCATGCCTAACAGAATCTTTCTCATAGTTTTCTTTGAAGTGTGTGTGTTAGTTTTCATTCATCCTCCCTTTGCTGCTCACCGCAGGGGGAGGACAGCTGTCGGCTGCAAAGTTACGAAACTGCTTTCTCATATGCAAGCGCACGTGAGTTAACGACATTTAAAACACTCGCTCATGCGCCAGGCATTGCTTCGCCAAGAGAAAGCAGGCCGGTGTGGTAAATGTTTTTTTCTCTCTCTGCCTCATCCGCCGCCGCGCCCAGGCGCCATCGGGCGTGCGGCCATCAGATTCGGCCCTCACGGTCAGGCCCAGGCTGCTCGCTTGCCCGGTCTTTTCCGTTCGCACAGCAAAGATACGTCATTCGCTTGCAGCCAATCATGCGTTTTGATGCTTTGCGTGCGTTTTGATGCCATTTTATTGAAAAAAGCGTTTGCCAGCCTTTCAGGCGGCTGATAAGCCGCATGGTCTCCATAGCCAGCCTTGTGCGCACAGCCTGTTAAGCTGCCCGATGCTGCGCCCTGTCGGCAACCCTGGCTGCAGGCTCTGTCTTCGGGATTCGTTCGGGATGAAAGCCCCTTTCCCCTCGCATGCGCATGAGGAGAAGGTTAAATTGACGTGCAATCTCGGCTTCTTGTTTTCCCTTTCCCCTCGTATGCGCATGAGGAGAAGGGGCATTCAATGTGTGGGCGTGCGCATCGTTGAAAGGCTTTAGTTGGTGCAGGCACAAGGCGTTTGCTATTTGTATTTTTCGACGATGATGCCGGTGAGGTCGGACAGGGCGCCATGTCGGCAGCCATCTTGTAGTGCTGGCGAGCCGCACGCATGATTGCTTCCACAAACTCAGCAATTGCCCCTTTCACCTGCCGAAACTGTCGAAACAGCAGTAGTCAAACCCTAATTCCCTTCCAAGTAAGGCCTGGATACATGATTTAGGCTCCACTTGCGTGTTTGCCAAGGACAGGGAAAAGCATTGGAGCTATGGGCTGGTGCATGTCTTTTGACACTTGCGAGAGCACAAGTGCCACGCTTTCGAGACCGCGACCGAGATTTGGCATCGTCGGAGCGGTGTTTTTGCTGATGTCGCACTTCATTTTCTTGTTTTCGTTAAAGTTTAAAATGTTGGTTATTATCCTTTTAGAGGGGAGTGAATGTATTCCCGTTCCAGTTGTTCCATTTAATTTTTGGAGCATGCGTTTTCTTCTTTTCTTATATATAACTATTGAATAATTAATTATATATATAGTATATAAAGAGGGGTGTCGCATGTTGAAAGTGTATTTGGAACAACTGGAACGCTTGCGTAGTGGTTGTTGATTTAATCCACACGTTCAGGAAATCCAGCCGCTTCCTCTCCGAGGCCCTCAAATGCCTTCAGTTATCCGCCATCACTCCGATGGCGAAGCTCGAGTCGAGAAGGAAATGAGGCAACATAGATGGGATGTGATAGCTGAATGGGCCTGGCTGTGATGAAGCTTTGTGCGCGAGGGCGGCCAGGTGTGTATGGGGAAGATGATGGTTTTAATGAGAGAGGGATGAAGGGTGATGGAAGGAGAGGGAAGGAGATGGAAGGGCGAGGGGAAGATGGAAGGAGAGGGAAGGAGATGGAAGGGCGGACATGAAATGTCCGAAACACATGACGGAGAAGGCAAGGGAAAGGAGCGAGGGTGAGCCTGGGCTTTTGTGCATGCGGCACATGCAGAATGATTAACCGGCTGATTTAGGCTCGTGAGCTTAAAATCAGCCGGTTTGTTTGGGACATCAAAGGCCACATGGGGATGAAGCGTGATGCCTGCATGGTGTGGCGTGGCGAGCTTCATCGTGGAGGGGTGTCAGTCGATGTCGATCAGCTTGAAATGCTTGTTGAAGGTGAGGTCAAGTCCGTTGGACAATTCAACCTCATATTCATTCTTGTCTATCTCAATCTTCTTGACGGATTGTTTCGCGTAGTTGTCCTTCAAATAGTTTTTGATGGCTTGCGGAATCAGCTGGGCTGGCACTACGCCTTGCTTGCAGTCAATCTCTGTGAGATTGCCCTTTTTGTCAAACTCAAGTTTGGTGCCGTTCTTCAGGACAACATCGTAGCTTTTACTGATGACGCCCGACTCAATAGTGGCAAGGGCCACTTTCTGGTTGCTGAAATGCTTGCTGAGCAAGGCCTGTGCCTTGGCAGGAAGCGATGTCACAGCGATTGGCGTGTCGTTGTCGGCATTTGCCATGATGTGGCACGAGAGCATGCAGCAGATGGCAATCATCATGATACTCATCATTCTTTTCATAAGCATAAATATATTAAAGGGTTGATAATAGTTTGAGATGTGTGGGGTGCGTATGGGCATCATCGCTCATGGATGGTGGCCGCAAGCGCGCGAGAGCCTCCATAGTGCGGCCCGTTCTCTTCTTCCATGTGGTTGTGTGCACAAAGATAATTTATTTCCAAGAAAAATTCATGTTTGATGCCTGCTGATTCCCCCAAATTTATGTTTTTTTCACTTAAACAGGCCATGAAATGATGCTGAAAGTGGGCAGGCATTCATGATTTCTCATGTTTCCGCCCCTTTCATGAGACGAATATTCCTTCTGGGAGAAGGTGCAGACAGACTTTATGGCAGGCAAAACAATCTCGTTTGTGTGCTGTTGATTGCCGTGTCGGGGCGTTAATTTCTTCTCTCATGAGACGATTTAGGCAGATAGGCTTGCCGCATTCGATGATTTTCATTATTTTTGCATTGTGTCTGCATGCCGCCTGAATGCATGGAGCGGCTTGGGCGCAAATGAACAGCATCTCTTAAGCAGGGATGGAAAGATAACAGACAGCAAGGGATGGAAAGATAAAAAGACAGCATGATAAAAGATTTCTTATTAGTGAGCATGGGCAGCTGCATTGGAGGCGGAGCAAGGTTTCTTGTGTCGATTGCGCTGCAGGCTGTGATGCCATGTAGTTTTCCATGGGGCACATTGGCGGTCAACGTGGCGGGATGTTTCATCATCGGGGCGTTGTCGGCTCTGCCATCGGGCGGACTTGTGATGAGCCCTTCTGCAAGATTGTTTCTTGCAACAGGACTGTGCGGAGGGTTCACGACGTTTTCCACATTCATGAACGAGACGAGCAGGCTGTTGAAAGACGGCCAATATTCCGCTGTCGGCCTGTATGTGGCAGGAAGCGTGGCGCTTGGCATGCTGGCTGTGGCAGCCGGCTATGCTCTGCCAAGCTTGCTGCCGTCATTGGCCAAGGCGATAAGCTCTGTGGCCAGCAGAATATTTTAACCTGACATATTTTTTATAACGATGAAGCCATTAGCAGAAAGATTGCGTCCGCAGAAGCTTGACGACTACATAGGCCAGAAGCACCTTGTGGGCGAGGGGGCCGTGATACGCAGGATGATTGAACAGAAACGCATCTCGTCTTTCATTCTTTGGGGGCCCCCGGGTGTGGGCAAAACGACGCTGGCGAATATCATAGCGAAGACGCTTGACGTGCCTTTCTACACATTGTCGGCTGTGACATCAGGCGTGAAGGATGTGAGAGAGGTGATAGAAAAAGCCAAATCGTCCAACTTCTTCTCTGGCATGAGGGGAGGCGTGTCGCCTATATTGTTTATTGATGAGATACACCGTTTCTCCAAATCGCAGCAAGACAGTCTGCTCGGAGCTGTGGAGCAGGGCATTGTGACCTTGATAGGAGCCACCACGGAAAACCCTTCGTTTGAGGTGATACGTCCGCTTCTCAGCCGCTGCCAGGTGTATGTGCTCAAGAGTCTGGAGGTGGACGACCTTGAGAATCTTCTCAAGCACGCTCTTAATACAGACATCTATCTCAAGGAGAGGAGCATTGACGTGCAGGAGACTGGCGCCATGATGCGCTTCTGCGGAGGCGACGCACGCAAGTTTCTGAATATCCTGGAACTTGTGACGGAAACGTCGGATGCCATCAATGACAAGGCTGTGACGGAGGCACTTCAGCAAAATCCTCTGGCTTACGACAAAGACGGGGAGATGCATTACGATATCATTTCGGCATTCATCAAGAGCATAAGGGGCAGCGATCCTGATGCGGCCGTGTATTATCTTGCGCGCATGATCGAAGGCGGCGAGGACCCCGTGTTCATAGCGAGGCGCCTGGTCATCTCGGCAAGCGAGGACATAGGCCTTGCCAATCCCAACGCTCTTCTGCTTGCCAATGCGGCTTTTGACACGGTGGCTAAGATTGGAATGCCGGAGGGAAGGATTCCGCTGGCAGAGGCAACTGTGTATCTGGCCGCATCGCCCAAGAGCAATTCTGCTTATGAGTCGATCAACTCAGCGTTGGACTATGTGAGGGAGACGGGCAACTTGCCTGTGCCGCTGCATCTGCGCAATGCGCCCACCAAACTCATGTCGCAACTGGGCTATGGGAAGGATTACAAGTATGCCCATGCCTATAAGGGCAACTTCGTGGAGCAGCAGTTCCTGCCAGACGATGCTGAGGGCGTGCGGTTCTGGCATCCGCAGGACAATGCTGCCGAGAACAAGCTTCATGAGCGCATGAGGACGCTTTGGGGCGAGAAATATGACAAGTAGGCTCAGAGGCGAGCATGAGGATGCTTGTCAGATCATAAGCATGATTCTTCCGCTATCTTTGGCAAACATGCTTGGATAGCGGCAGACAACGGCATAGACCTGCTTGCTCGTGACAGGCTTGCCGTCTTTCCTGACGTGCAGCCTGCCTTTGTTGATGGCTTCAGCTATCTGGTCTGTGGTAAGTCCGCCATTTCTCTGAGCTATGGCGTAGATGACGGCTTCTTCGATTTTCATGTTGTTTCACTAAAGTTTCGGATTGGCGCAAGAGCTACGCAGAAGTATTTTAAACCAGATTTAGGTTAAATGTCGGGCTCTACGTTGAGATTGCTGCTTATCGGGCCAGTCTCGATGTTCTCAGCCTTTTTGATGGTGCTGCTTCCATCGGGAGAGACAGTCAGCTCGAGCGGAAAAGAAAGATCAGATGTCTCGTCGGGGTCTCCAACGGTGATGATGAAATGGAGCGCGGAGTGGTCGTTGCTCTTGAGGTAGTTGTAGTTGACCCCAACCAAAGTGGCCACATTGAAAAGCTCCTTCGGAACCATTTTCTTAAAGTCTTTCTTGTAATAAGTGCGTTGGAAAATATTGGTGCTGTCGTGCTTGACACTCACGCACACTCTGCTTTCTTTGTATTCTGCGCCTTGGGCATTTATGAGCGTAGGCATGCTGTCGACATGTTCGAGCGAGCATGTGTAATGGTAGATGTGTCCATTGACACGCATGGTGTCTTTAAGAGTGTAGTCGCGGAGCGATGTGACGCTTGTCACGGAATCGCACATTTCGGACATGCATTCTTCTTTCTGTTGTGCTTTTTCTTTGTTGGCGCACGAATATGCGGCTGCGAGAGCCATGAGCGCAATGAAGCCGTTTCTTATTGTTTTCATTTATTCGTATAGAGTTTTATTGTTTGTCGGATGGTCGATTCGTTCTGCAAATGCAGGCATTCTCTTCCTGCGATGTCTTTTCCGCTTACAAATTTCGCAAAAGAAAGTGATTTACACAAATGAAAAGTGTTATTATTGCAATATTATCCATGAAAACACCGAGCTTCTAAAAAAAAGGTGGTATCTTTGTGGAAAATTAAGATGATTATACATATAGATATTATGGGACTTATCAGAAGAAATCCACGAAACTGGCATGTGAAAAGCGGCCAGCCATTGACAGAATTGGACAAGAGAATATTGTCTTTCCAGAATAAGGGCCACCTCGTTCCTACGCGTGACCTCATCAAGACCCCAGAGCAAATAGAAGGCATACGCAAGGCTGGCAAGCTCAATACGGCTGTGCTTGACCTCGTGGCTGAAAAAATACACGAGGGGATGTCTACCCTCGAGATAGATGCGCTGGTGCACGAATACACCACGAAGCATGGAGGCATTCCTGCACCGCTCAACTATGAGGGCTTTCCGAAGAGTTGCTGCACAAGCATAAATGAAGTTGTCTGCCATGGCATCCCAGATGAAGAGGAAGTGCTTGAAGAAGGCGACATCATCAATGTGGACTGCACGACCATCGTTGATGGATACTATGCCGACGCCAGCCGAATGTTCATCATCGGCAAAACCACGCCAGAGAGGGAGAAGCTTGTGCGCGTGGCAAAGGAGTGCATGGAGATCGGAGCTGAAGCATGCAAGCCATTCTCTTTTGTTGGCGACTCGGCGGCTGCGATCACGAAGCATGCGCACCAGAATGGCTTCACCGTGGTGAGAGACCTGTGCGGGCACGGTGTGGGCAACGAGTTTCATGAGGAGCCGGAAATGGATCACTATGGACGCAAGGGCACAGGCATGCTTTTAGTGCCGGGCATGGTGTTCACCATCGAGCCGATGATAAACGCAGGCGACTGGAAGGTGTTTGTGGACAGCGAGGACGACTGGACTGTCGTGACTGAAGATTACAGCGATTCTGCGCAATGGGAGCACACTTACTTGCTCACCGAAGAAGGAATGGAGATTCTCACATACTGAGCATTCGTGATTTGTTGAAAGATTATGTATATACTTGCAATAGAGAGCTCGTGCGACGACACGAGCGCAGCGGTGCTAAAAGACGGCATCTTGCTGAGCAATGTGACAGCCTCGCAGGCTGTGCATGAAGAGTATGGCGGCGTGGTGCCTGAGTTGGCAAGCCGCGCGCACCAGCAGAACATCGTGCCCGTGGTGGACACGGCCATCAAGAGGGCAGGGATGACAAAGGCTGACCTCAATGCCATTGCTTTCACACGCGGGCCAGGTTTGATGGGCAGCTTGCTTGTCGGGGTGAGTTTCGCAAAGGGACTTGCGCTTTCGCTTGGCATTCCGATGATAGACGTGAACCATCTTCAAGGACATGTGCTCGCTCATTTCATACGCGAGAGCGAAGACGACAACGACCAGCCGTCATTCCCTTATCTGTGCCTCCTCGTCAGCGGTGGAAACAGCCAGATTGTGAAGGTCAACTCTTACAAGGACATGGAAATCATAGGACAGACCATAGACGATGCAGCAGGCGAGGCTATAGACAAATGCTCCAAAGTGATGGGGCTCGGCTATCCAGGAGGGCCTATCATAGACAGACTGGCCCGCCAGGGCAATGCGGAGCGCTTCCAGTTTGCCAAGCCAGACATTTCAGGCTACGACTATAGTTTTTCAGGGCTGAAGACATCGTTTCTCTATCACATGAGAGACTGGGTAGCTGAGGACCCTGACTTCATAGAGAACAACAAAGAAGACCTTGCGGCATCGCTCGAGAAGACAATTGTTGACATTCTTATGAAAAAACTGCGCAAAGCGGTGAAGGACACGGGTATAAGGCAAGTGGCTGTGGCTGGAGGCGTGAGCGCGAACAATGGATTGCGCAATGCGTTCCGCGACCATGCAAAGCGTTACGGATGGAAGATTTTCATCCCAAAATTCTCATACACAACCGACAATGCGGCCATGATAGGCATTACGGGCTATTTCAAATATCTCGACAAAGATTTTGCGTCAGTAGACTTGCCTGCTTATGCCCGCATGACTAAATGACATGATTGCTGTGCGCGCCGTGCAAGATACGGTGCGCGCTCATCTTTTTTATCAAAGCAGGGATATGAAGGAAGTAAGATACTTTTATGTGCCGCATGCGGCAGAAATGCACGAGTTGCCTGAAGAAGAAGCGCAGCATGCCATTCGTGTGCTGCGCATGGAAGCAGGAGACGAGATGATGCTGATGGACGGCGAAGGCACTTTCTATAAAGCCGTGGTAGCAGAGGCTAACAAGAAGCATTGTTTTTATAATGTAGTAGATGCTCTTCCTCAGAAGCGTTTGTGGGAGCCACACCTTCATGTGGCAATGGCTCCGACAAAAAACATAGACCGCACGGAATGGTTTGCAGAGAAAGCCACAGAAATAGGCGTTGACGAATTTTCGTTCATCCGAAGCCGTTGGTCGGAACGCACCATCATCAAGACTGAAAGGATAGACAAAATAGTGGTGTCGGCGATGAAGCAAAGCCGCAAAGCATGGAAGCCTTTGGTCAACAGCATGGAGACATTTGCCTCTTTCGTGAAGAGAATGGCAGAAATGAAATCTGCCAATGGGGAAGAGGTGCAGAAATTCATCTGCCATTGCCATGATGACGAGCCAAGCCTGGCCGCTAAAGCAGAACTGATAGACTGCATGGTGAAAGGTGCTGACGCTGTGGTGATGATCGGACCAGAGGGCGACTTTTCCATCGATGAAGTGAGGATGGCTGTGGATAACGGCTTCAAGAGTATGTCGCTTGGCAAAAGCAGGCTGCGCACCGAAACTGCTGCATTGGCGGCGGTGCACATCATGAGTCTTTCCAACAGGTGATTAGCTGAATTGATTCGCAATATCGGCAATAGATGTAGGAGATTGATGATGGGTGCTTAGGCAGGTATTCAAAAAAAAATTTTTTATCACATCAAAGCGATCTGCTCTCATGCTTGCAAGATAGAGAATGTCAAAATGCAAGAATAATGATGGGCACCGCTTATGATTTGATTTTGAGTTAACAATAGTATGTTTTATCTTTAAATGATTGATTGTATGAAGTATGTTTATTATATTATGACGTTGGTTTTTGTTGCAGCCATTATGAGTTCGTGCACTAACGATGAATATAAAAATGTCATTCCTGCAGACTCAGACGCTATTGTGATGATAAACGTTAAAAGCATGGCTGAAAAGGCAGACCTGGCAGAATCGAAGATGCTGCAGCTCGCTAAAGAAAATGTCTCAATCGTCGTGAATCCCAAAGATAAGGACAAAGCCGATGCTTTGATAGACGATCCAGCGAGCATAGGCATAGACTTTCGTGAGCCTGCTTGCCTCTTCCACCGTCGTGACGGTTGTTATGGACTTGTGCTGAAATTGGCTGACAAAGACGATTTTGAGGAGTTTCTTCAGATGCTCAGAGCCAACAATATTGTCTCTAAAGCTGTGGAACGTGACGATGTGATGTGCTGCAAACTGCTTGGGGAGATATGCTTGCTGTACGACAAGAGGGCTGCTTTGCTTTACGCCAATTCGATGCTGCAGTCGGGCGAAAGAGACATGAAGTCTGCTTTGGCTCTCATGAAACAAGACAAAGACAAGAGTTATTCGACAACATATACGTTTGACACTCATATAGAAGGCAAAGACATAGTGGTGTTGACCAACAATGCACGCAGGAGCATCGAAGAACTCATGCCAAAGGGAAAACCATGGCCTTTCTTCTGTTTGTTAGGAGACATGTCTTCTGTTGTCACAGCCAACTTTGAGAATGGCAAGGTTGCCATCGAAGCTGAATTGCTTCCTAAGACAGATGATGACCGTCGCATGATGGAGAACATGAAGAAAAACCTCTATAAAATAAATGGCAAGTTCAGCAAATATGACACGAGGTTTGTCTCAGCATGGGCATGCTTTAGCGCCAATGGCAAATGGATGCTGAACCTGCTGAAAAAGTCGACTCAATGCAAAGAATATCTGTTCATGCTTGAACGCTGCATTGATGTCGAGCAGATGATATCTTCTATCGACGGCGACGTGCTCGTGTCGCTGAATCCTCAAAAAGAATTCTTTTTTACAGTAGCTGCAGAGTTGAACAATTCGGATTTTCTCAAAGATGTGGATTATTGGAAACAAAGCATGGCTGAATATGGCGCAAGCATGGACAATGTATCGGCTACTGACTATTGCCTGAGGTTGGGTGGCACACAAAACAAATTCTTCTGGGGTGTGAAGGATGACAATTTGTATTTCACTTCTATAAGCAGACCTGAGTTTGACACAGGCAACATTCTCAGCAGCTTGATACGTGATGACATCTCAGACTATTTGTTCTATGCTTACATAAATGGCGACTCGTGCCTTAAAGGCCATAGCCGTTCATTATTCTTGATGAATTCGAATTGTGAGCTTGAATCTGTTATAGCAAAATCAAAAACCTTTGGGAAAATGACGGTAGACATAAATCTGAAAGATAAAAAAGTCAACTTCCTCAAGGGAATACTTGAATGATATTTTTTGACAATGGATAAGATACAATTGATAAAAACAATTCCTGACGTCTTTGCCAATCGTGCGGATTTGGCGAGTGATGTGTGGAACCAAGACATAGTATTTGAGAAAGGCAAGACCTATCTTGTGGAAGCAAACTCGGGCACAGGCAAATCGTCATTATGCAGTTTCATATATGGATACCGCAATGATTACCAGGGGCAGATTCTCTTTGATGGAGTAGACACACGCAACTTTTCCATATCACAATGGACAGACATCAGAAAAAGACATTTCTCGCTGATGTGGCAAGAATTAAGGCTTTTCCCGGAGTTGACGGCTATGGAAAATGTAGTCATAAAAAACAAGCTCACAGGCAAGCAGAAAAAGAAAAGGATTCTTGAGTGGTTTGACATGCTTGGCATTTCTGAGAAAGTGGACTCGCCGCTTGGCCTGATGTCGTTTGGCCAGCAACAGCGAGTGGCTCTCATCCGCTCGCTCTGTCAGCCTTTTGATTTTCTGTTCATAGATGAACCTATCAGTCATCTTGACGACACCAATTCAGACATCATGGGGCGCATCATCCTTGATGAAGCTATGAAGCAAGGTGCTGGCGTGATTTCGACGAGCATTGGACGACATATAGAAATGGAATATGACAAGGTGCTGAATCTATGATTATTATCAGATTGATGCTTCTTTGTTTAGGGAGTTTTAGTTTATATAGCATGTGCGTCATGTAAAGTGCATGCAAACATATTATCAATTCAATACAACAACGACTACCATCATATGAATTTGGTCTGGAAACTATTAAAAAAACATGTAAGCGTAGCGCAGTTGGCCGGCTTCTTTTTTGCCAACCTCATAGGTCTTACTATTATTTTGCTTGGTGTGCAATTTTACAATGACTTCAAAGCTGTTGACAATGAAGACAGTTTCATGAAGGCTGACTATATAATTCTGAACAAGAAAGTAAGTTCTCTTTCATCTATAACAGGTGCTAACCATTCGGTTTTCTCGGCATCAGATATTGATGAAATAAAAAATGAAAAGTTTGTAGAGAAGGTTGGGGCATTCACTCCAAGTGCATTTGGGGTGAGGGCATGGTTTGACATTGATGGTTTCATGAGATTCTCCACCGACATGTTTTTCGAGAGTGTGCCTGATGAGTTTGTTGATGTGAAGAGCGAAGCCTGGGACTATACAGAAGGTTCTGAATCTATCCCCATCATTCTCCCTAAAAACTATCTTGACCTGTATAATTTCGGTTACGCGCAAGGCAAAGGATTGCCCAAACTGAGCGAGGGTGTGCTCAGCGCCATGAAACTAAAGATCCAGATACAGGGAGAGAATGGCGAGAACGATGTGTATGACGGATTCATAGTGGGCTTCTCATCCAGGCTCAACACCATTCTTGTGCCTGAGAAATTCATGCAATGGGCAAACGAGCGTTATGCTTCAAAGAAGGCTGTGCCAGACCCAACGCGTATGATTCTTGAAGTGAACAACCCTACAGATGAGCGTGTGACGAGTTTCATAAATGAACATGACTATGAAACCGATGCCGACAAACTTAATGCGTCAAAGACAACTTTCATCCTTCGCCTTGTGGTCAGCATCGTAATGGGTGTTGGCGTTGTCATCAGCGTTCTGTCGATCTATATACTTATGTTGAGCATCTTCCTTCTTGTGCAAAAAAACAGTTCGAAGCTCGAGAATCTGCTCATCATAGGTTATTCGCCAGCAAAAGTGTCGTTCCCTTATCAAATGCTCACCGTTGGTCTGAATGTTCTTGTGCTTGTGCTTGCAATAGTATTGATGCTTATATTCCGTAGCATATATATAGATATGATTTCAGGTTTCTTTCCCGACTATGAGAAACCAGACATTTGCATGTCGCTTGCTGTGGGCATATTGCTTTTTGTGACTGTGAGTGTGTTCAATGTCATTGTGGTGCGCAGGAAGGTGCTCAACATCTGGAAAAAGAGATAATTGCTGCAGATTTTTCATCGCAAGCATGAATGCGCTTCATGTTTGGATTTTTGGCGAATAAAGCAGGCATGCAGATGTGTGGACTTGTTAGCATGCCTGTTAAACCTAAATTGGTCATTAGGCCCAAACAGAAAGATCATTATGACATTATTGCTTCTTTTCAAATCTAATGACCGATTAGGGTTAAACAATTATAGATGATATCCATAAAAAATGAAACAGATGATAAATGAGAATGAAGCAGCTCTGCAATGTGCTGCTTTATTTAAAGAACAATATGGTTTTGAGCCAACGGTTGTGTCTCCTATAAAAGGGTCGGGCAGCAACCGTCGCTATTATCGTCTCTCTGGGGGCAGGCCATTGATGACTGTCATTGCCGTGTCGGGCAATAGTATTGACGAGAACAAGGCTTTCATCAGCTTAAGTGGGATGTTGGCTTCGGCTGGCGTGTGTGTGCCTGAGGTGATCAAGGTGTCATGTGACGGAATGACTTACCTTCAGTCTGACTGTGGCAACACATCGCTCTATGATTTCATGCAAAGGCATAGAAACAATGAAGGCTCTTACGACGATGATGCTATGAAATGCTTGCGCCGCAGCATAAGCTGTTTGCCCGACATTCAGTTTATGCCGACATTGCTGAAGGCTGAAGGAAGAGTGCAGACGTGTGATGAGGTGTTTGATCATTGCTATCAACAACGCGAATTTGACAGAATGGGAGTGATGTTTGACCTCAACTATTTCAAATATGATTTCCTAAAACTCACCGGTCTGGAGTTTGATGAGCTTCGTCTGCAATACGACTTCGAGATGTTTGCAGATGAATTGATAAAAGATGCTGGCGATACATTCCTTTACCGTGATTTCCAATCACGAAATGTGATGCTGACCGACAAAGGCCCTTGTTTCATCGATTATCAGGGAGGGCGCAAGGGCCCGTTGCATTATGATGTGGCATCCTTCTTGTGGCAGTCGTCGGCTCGATTCAAGGATGCCGAAAGAGAGGAACTTATAGATGTGTATCTTCAAAGCTTGAGCAAATATTGCTCTGTGTCAAAAGACGTGTTTGTAGCGAGGCTTCATCTCTTTGTTCTTTTCCGCATCCTCCAGGTGCTTGGAGCTTATGGCTTTCGGGGATTATGGGAGAAAAAGGAATATTTCATAAACAGCATTCCTTTGGCTCTTGAGAATCTGAGGCTTGAGCTGTCTCTTGGGGCTTGTGACAACTATCCATATCTGAAAGAGGTGTGCATGATGCTCGTTGACAATGATTTTGCCATGTCTGCTCAGAAAAGCGACTCTCAATTCGGTTCGCCTGTGTTGTCATGTTGCAATAAGCCAGAAGCGTCAATATCCACGCATGCCACGAATCCATTGGCTTCTCATAATGGCTGTGCCACTGATGTGCAATCGTATATATCAAATGACAAATCTTATCTCAATGCTCATCCAGAGCGTTCTCTTGTAGTGAGAGTATACTCTTTCTCATTCAAGAAGGGCATTCCTGCCGACACAACTGGAAATGGAGGCGGCTTTGTCTTCGACTGCCGAAGCACGCATAATCCAGGAAGATACGATGCATTCAAACCTTTAACGGGGCTTGACCAGCCAGTAATAGATTTTCTCGAGAATGACGGTGAAATTCTGACGTTTCTTGAGAGTGTGTACAAGCTTGTCGATTTCCATGTAGAGCGTTTCAAGGCAAGAGGATTCACAGACATGCAGATAAATTTTGGCTGCACAGGCGGAAGGCACCGTTCTGTCTATTGTGCGCAGCATACTGCGGAGCATATAAATAAGCTGTTCGGCGTTGAGGTGCAATTGCTTCATAGAGAACAGCAAATTACAGAAATTCTTCAAGCGAACACACATTGACTGGCACTTTCCAAAAGAAATTTAAATTATACTGATAACACTATGAACGCAATGATTTTTGCTGCAGGTTTAGGCACTCGCCTTAAACCTCTCACCGACACTATGCCCAAAGCAATGGTGCCCATATGCGGCCGTCCGCTCATACAGATTCTCATAGAACGACTCAAGGCCGCTGGAGCTGAGGAAATTGTTGTAAATGTTCACCATTTCTCCAGTCAAATCATAGATTTCATCCATGCCAACAACAATTTTGGCGTAAATGTCAAATTTAGCGATGAGACAGACATGCTTCTTGAAACGGGTGGCGGACTTAAAGCCGCAGCGCCACTTTTCACTTCGGATGGACCTATTCTGGTGCACAATGTGGATATCATAAGCAATGCCGACATTGTCTCTTTTTATAATAATGTGACCTCGACCACGCTTCTTGTGTCTAAGCGCGACACTCTCAGATACCTCATATTTGACAAGGAAGACAATCTTGTTGGTTGGACAAACATTGCCACTGGACAAATCAAATCGCCTTATGAGCATATACTTCAAATGGCTATAAATGGAGATGAGAATGAATCGCATGACGCAGAGGCTTTCAAGCGTCGTATTGAGTCGGAATATAATCTATATGCTTTCTCTGGCATTCAGATATTCGATCCGTCGCTTCTTTCCTTGATGGATGCATGGAAAGGGAAATTCTCCATTATGGATTTTTATCTCAGCGTATGCGACAAGGTGCCTATACGCTGTCATTTCGATCCTAATCTAAAGATGATTGATGTAGGCAAGCTTGACACATTGGCCCAGGCAGAATCTATGGCCAAAGAGTTTTCTTTGTAGTAATTGCGATATTGTAAAATCATAATAACGCTACTTCTGAGTGTTCAAGAAGTAGTGCAAATTATTGCTGTCCGGTAAAACTCCAAAGAGCATAAAAATCCTTCCCGAAGCCCCGTAAAATAGGACTTCGGGGTTTATTTTTTCAAAAGTAAGCCCCCTTAATCGAAAAGACTTGGTTCAGGTGGCGCTTTTTGCATCTCCTTTGCAAGGAAATCATTCCAAGTTTTTTCGGGATTTTCCATGAATGCGATAAAATCAACGTAGTACATAAGCATAAGTCGTACCATGGTAACAACTTGCGAGAATGCGCAATGTCTCTTGATGCTTCTTGACAGAACTGTTATCAGCAGATTCGCTATCAGGACTACCCATGTCTGTATTTGTATGGCATTGACGCTGTCACCATAGAAGAAATGAAGTGGGAAGTTCTGTTTAAGCTGTTTGTACAACGACTCGATAGCCCATCTTAGGCGGTAGATTTCAGCAATGTCCTCAACCGTAAAGTCAAAGTTGTTGGTCAATAACACAACTGGTTTCTTATTCTCGTAAAATATCTCTACCCTTCGTGCCTCGTGGGTGAGATCTCCTCTTGTAAAAAGCACTTTCTGATCAATATGCGTTACGAGTCCCTCTGCATTGACATACGTAACAGATTTAAGCGCCTCATACTTAAGGTTTTTCTTCATTTTTGTCACGTAGCAAACGCCTTCTTCTGTAAGACGTTGGAATTGTGCGATGTCAACGTAACCACGGTCCATTGCCAAAGTGGAGTCTTTGGGCAAATGCACCTCTTTGAGCAGGTAATGGTCGTGTTTCGCAGCTGAGGTGAGCTGCACCACCATCGGCACGCCAACATGATACTTCATTACCGTATGCACTTTCATGCCACCTTTCTTCTTGCCTGATTTCGGGTGCCGCCCGACACCTTTGAGTATGTTATCAAAGAGCGTTATTGTGGTGGAATCCATCATGTAGAGCAACTTCTCCCAGTCTTTAGGCTCGTGTGTCTGCCCCTTATAACACTTGGAGGGGCGGCTGTCCGCTAAAAACTTGGCATACTTCTCCAAAAGATACGCATAAACACTTGCAAAGAACTCCTGAGGACGGCGTATATTGGCCTCCGCAAGCGTGCTGCGA
>CAKQYA010000012.1 GCA_934293005.1 uncultured Bacteroidaceae bacterium | reverse complement strand
GGTGATAAGAAAAAGACCTTAACCAAATTTCCTTTCCAAAAGTTATTGGCTCTTTTCATTATCGGACACATAACTGTAACAACTCCACTGATAGATAAATGCAAGAAATATGGAGTTGCACTCGTTGTGATGAAACCCAACTTACGTCCCGTTTTCTTTTGGGCTAATTCAGCTGAAGCAAATTACTTGCTTCGCAAGCGTCAATTTGATTTTTTACCCAATGATATAACTATAGGTAAAGCTCTTGTTTATAACAAGATACTTAATCAGAAAATAAATTTGCAAAAGACAAGAAAAAAAGATGAGGCTACTAAAGAAGCAATAAGTCAATGTGATGCCGCAATCAATACTATCTCTGACATCACAGAATACAACCATCTAATGGGAATGGAGGGAACTGTATCTAAATCATTCTTTGCTGCATATTTTCAACAACACAATTGGAAAGGTAGACATCCAAGAATGAAGAGTGATGTTCTGAATGTAACACTTGACATTGGCTATACTATATTGTTTAACTACATGGAATGTTTCCTTCGTATGTTTGGCTTTGACCTGTATGTTGGAGTTTACCATCGTCTATGGTTTAAAAGAAAATCATTGGTTTGTGACTTGATTGAACCTTTTAGATGTATTATTGATCATACAACTCTCTTGGCATTTAATAGGAAGCAATTCTCTGAGAAAGACTTCACTCTAATCAAGCAAGAATATCGTTTGAAATATGATAAATGCTCTGACTATTATCGAGTTTTCTACGATGCTTTAATTGAGAGAAAAAGTGACGTTTTTAAATATGTACAATATTATTATAGATGTTTTATGGGTTGTAAATCAATACAAGAATATCCTATTTTCGAGTTTAAATGATAATTATAAGCTATGATATTTCTGACGACAAGATGCGCACTAACTTTACAAAAATGCTTAAAAGCAATGGTGCCATCCGGCTTCAATTCTCTGTGTATGAAGTAAGGAATACAAAGAGAATTGTTAATAATCTTATCTCTAAGATTGAAGCTTATGCAAAACATTTCACAGCTGATGATAGTGTAATCCTTTTTGACATTGAAGCTGAAAAACTGACGAAATATGGTAATGCTATTCATAGAGACCAAGATGTTGTATACTTTTAATAGCAAACATAAGTCTTTATGTTTTTGATTATACATACGTAATTAACTGATTACTAATTACTCCATTGCTTTTACGCTATAACAAATTTCTGTATGGGGGCTTAATATCAAAAAAAAATAATCATCGAAAGGCCTTTATATCAAGGATTTTTTGTAATTTTGTAAAAAATAAGAGTCTATGAGGACTTCATAATTTCTACTATCGTAGATGATTGCATGTACCTGCCATAGTTGTTTGGTCTATGAGGACTTCATAATTTCTACTATCGTAGATTAGGTATGTGAACCAATGCGTATGGTGTCGTCTATGAGGACTTCATAATTTCTACTATCGTAGATTGCAGGACAATGGCTTGTGGCAGGTGTGGAGTCTATGAGGACTTCATAATTTCTACTATCGTAGATATAATCACACTCATCAGATCGCCTATAAGTCTATGAGGACTTCATAATTTCTACTATCGTAGATCCCAAGCAGAACCGCCAGGAGTGTTGATGTCTATGAGGACTTCATAATTTCTACTATCGTAGATGAAGAAGTGTTCTTCTTACATTCAGAAGTCTATGAGGACTTCATAATTTCTACTATCGTAGATCATAGAGGATACCATGCCTTTCACCATAGCTGTCTATGAGGACTTCATAATTTCTACTATCGTAGATTTTATGAATTGTCTCATATTCTTTAACGAGTCTATGAGGA
This sequence comes from uncultured Bacteroidaceae bacterium, assembly GCA_934293005.1. Classification (GTDB taxonomy): domain Bacteria; phylum Bacteroidota; class Bacteroidia; order Bacteroidales; family Bacteroidaceae; genus Minthosoma. Next base: position 74,321 of record CAKQYA010000012.1, on the reverse strand, counting down.
CTTCATAATTTCTACTATCGTAGATTGCTAAATATAGGGACGAGATTAAGAGGTCTATGAGGACTTCATAATTTCTACTATCGTAGATGTTCTATGCCTTCATCCCTTAAGGATAAGTGTCTATGAGGACTTCATAATTTCTACTATCGTAGATTGCAGGCGGACGCAAGACCCAGGAGAAGCGGTCTATGAGGACTTCATAATTTCTACTATCGTAGATTAGGAGTGTCCCATCCCTCGACCGTGGAAGTCTATGAGGACTTCATAATTTCTACTATCGTAGATCATTAGGAACCACAGAAGCAGACATGGCAGTCTATGAGGACTTCATAATTTCTACTATCGTAGATTAGTAGTCTATAATAGCAACCGCTTTTTCAGTCTATGAGGACTTAATAATGGCTCATCCGACATTTCGAGTGATGCAACAGTCATGCTGTGCATATAGCCTTAGGTTGAAACACCTTTCATTTCTGAAGCCATACTCATCGCGTTTCATAACCTTAATTTGATTGTTTATCCCACCATTATTTCCAGTTGAGATGCGGCAATCGCACCATGCAATCATTTAGGCACAGTCGTGTTGGATGTTCACTCCCATTCACAACCGTTTACTCATCATTCATAACTGTTCACTACATTTTCATTTTGGTTCAGAAAACAGGCATGAAATAGTCAGTCAAGCAAACATCAGATGTAATGTCGTACGACTATGCACCATCATGTCGTACGACTATAGGTGCTCATGTCGTACGTTCATAGCAACTCATGTCGTACGACATGACAACCTCATAAAAACAGCCCTCAAATACCGTTGTTTGTCGTTATTCAAATATACAAAATCTTAGGCAGTTTTCTTTTTGACCATATAGACTTTATCACTCGAAATGTCGGATGAACCTTAATAATTTTTACTATCGTGTAGACAACTTGCGCCATAATTCGCTTGTCGTGAAGGGTGTGGTAAAGAAGGCTGGAAGCGGACTTGCAACACCAATGATGACTGCAGAGCAGAAGGAATGGTGGAAGAAGACTGTAGGAAAAAAAAACGATATGCAGCAGCGCAAACGGCACTCCACTGTCTCCAGAAGATAAGTTACGTAGGAAAGAGATAATGAGGCAAGCAAAAGAGATGCTAAGAGGCAAAGAAATGCATCATGCTAATTTTAGCAAGCCTATCACTATTAGTGGTGGAAAAATTAGTGAGTGGCTGAATCAACCTTTTAACGAATACAAGAAAAAGAAAGAATCTCTGCTAAAATTGCCGCAGATTCTAAAAGAATCAACATATATCGGATATGGAAAAGATGAGCATGATGAGCGTGTGCAAATGCACTTGTTTGAAACGGTTATTGGAAAAACTAAAGCTTGGATAATAGTAAGAGAGGAACAGGGCGGAAACGACGTGGTGCATTCTATTTCAGATCAACCGTCAATACTGCAATTTGTAACAAGCTTTTATGAAAATAAAAAGAGGGAATAAAAGCAGCGTCTCCTTAGGACTACAGCCTAAGGCCTCTACACTTTTAAGTTCCCTCCTTTTGGCACAAAATTACAAACTATTTCTAAAACAACAAACAGAATGAAGAAAAATCAAGGATTTAGTACGAAAAAGTGGTTTTCACAGCGTGCGCTATGCAGGAAAGTGGAAAAATTGCAAGGTTTATGAAGCAATCTTCACCGATGGCCAAGAACATTGCATAGGTTATCCTCAGTATATCATCGAAGAGAATGGCAAACTCCGATGGACAAAGGACTGGGAAGAAAGTCTGGCTGTGATGGATGCGCTTGGTAGTGACGAAGAAGATGATGAAGATGGGTGAAAGAAGTTGCTGATGATTATTAGGATTTTGAAACCTGCTTGAAGCAAAATAAAAATGCAGCATTCTGTGGCAACAGAAGGCTGCAAGGCATGATTGGAAGCTGCTGCAGGCATGGCGTCGGGATGCCAGCTTGCAGGCAGATTTTTTACACATTGCCGCTATCCCATTTTTCCATTAAGAAATGCGCTTGTCAGTTCTTTGGCCGGATGGGTGAACATGGTCTCTGTGTCGTCGTATTCGATGAGGTCGCCAAGATACATGAACATGGATTTGCTGGCTATGCGCCGAGCCTGTCCCATGTTGTGCGTCACGATGAGTATGGTGACATCATCTTTCAGTTTTGTTATCAGCTGTTCGATATGCTTTGTGGCAATAGGGTCGAGGGCAGATGTTGGCTCGTCCATCAGGATGATCTCCGGTTTCAGCGCCAAGGCCCTTGCTATGCACAGGCGCTGCTGCTGCCCGCCGCTGAGGAACGTGCCTTTCTTTGTCAGCACGTCTTTCACCTCGTCCCACAGCGACACGCTCCTGAGGTTCTTTTCCACTATGTCGGCCTTTACAGCCTTGCTGAGATGGATGCCATTGAGCGAATAGCCAGCAAGCACGTTGTCGTAGATGCTCATGGTGGGGAAAGGTGTGGGACGCTGGAACACCATGCCTATCTTACGTCGCACCTCTATCGGCTCGAGGTCGAGGATGTTCTGTCCCTCGAGCAATATCTCGCCCCCGATGCGGATGTTGGGGTAAAGATTGTGCATGAGGTTGGCGGCACGAAGCAGAGTGCTCTTGCCGCAGCCCGATGGCCCCATGATGGCTGTGATGGTGTTGCGTTTCACAGCCGCAGACACTCCCTTCACGGCCTGTATGGAGGAAGTGTAGTTGACCGTGACGTTTCTGAACTCTAATATAGGATTTTCTATCTGTGTCATTTTATTTGTTTTCTTGATTGTTGATGGTTCAAAAAAAGCTAACTGGCTGCATGGGCGTTGCGCACGCATTTGCGCGCTTGCCCCATGCTCGTTTACGACTTCCACTTGTGCGCCAGATACTTTGAAAGCAGATTTATCGAAAGCACAAACACGAGCAGGAAAAGCGATGCGCCCCAGATGAGGTCTTGCAGATTGGGGTCGTTGAAAAACTCCCATATCAGCAATGGCACGGCCGACATGGGCTTGTCGACAGACAGTCTGATGGCCTGGCACCCTAACGCTGTGAACATCAATGGGGCTGTTTCGCCAATAACTCTCGACACGGCGAGGAGCACGCCCGTGAAGATGCCGCCGAAAGCAGATGGCAGCTGCACCTTGAGCAGCACCCTGGCATAACTGCCGCCAAGCGCGAGTCCGGCTTCCTTGAGCGACTGAGGCAGTATCTTCATTGTCTCTTCTGTGGAACGCACGATGAGCGGGAGCATCATGACCGTGAGCGCCACGCTCCCTGCTATGGCAGAATAGCCCTTCATTGGCACGACGACCCATATGTAGGTGATGATGCCTATGATGACTGATGGCGTGCCCTGCAGCAGGTCTGTGATGTAGCTCACGGCCTGAGCGAATTTCTTCTCCCCGTTCTCCGACAGATAGATGCCGCAGAGAATGCCGAGCGGTATGGCTACGATGGCGGCCATGCCAAGCATGAGGAGTGAGCCTACGATGCCGTTGGCGATGCCTCCTGGGATAGCCTCGCCGTTGGCGATGGCCATCATCGCCTTGTAGGCCGTGGGGGTGGGCTCTGTGATGAATGCCCAAGAAAACTGCCTGTAGCCCTTGATGAGCACTTCGCCAAGGATGGCGAGCAGGGGCACAGAGGTGAGCAGGGCCATGAGGCACACTCCATAATGTGCCATGTGGTTTAATAATATTCTTCTTTTCATCTTTCCAAGTGAATAAATGTCCTTATGCTATTCTTGCTCTTTTGATGAGGATCTTGCCTATCATGTTGATGACGGCTGTGATGAGGAAGAGCACAAGCGCAATGGCAATGAGGGCTGAGAGGCGGAGGCTGTCGGCCTCGCCAAATTGATTGGCTATGATGCTCGCCATTGTGTTGCCCGTTGAAGTGATGGACGACGGGAGCCCATTGGTGTTTCCGATGAGCATCGTGACCGTCATGGTTTCGCCCAGAGCGCGTCCGATGGCGAGAACATAGGCGGAGAACACTCCAGGGCCAGCCACGGGTATGACTACCGACTTTATCACTTCAAGGCGTGTGGCTCCAAGGGAATATGCGCCTTCTTTCAAATCGTTAGGCACCATCTTGATGAATTCGGCGCTCAAAGATGCCGCATATGGCACAATCATGATGGCGAGCACAAGGGAAGCTGTGAGTATGCCGGAGCCTTCGTCGCTGATGCCAAGCCATATTATCACGGGACGCAGAGTGTAGAATCCCCACAAGCCGTATATGATGCTTGGAATGCCGGCCAGGAGGTCGGTCACCGTGCTTAGTGCGTTGGCTATCTTTGTGCCTTTGTAGTATTCGCCCACAAACAGCGCAACGGGCAAAGAGAACGGAATGCAGAAAAGGAGTGCGAGAAGGGTGGTGAGAAGTGTGCCCGTGATGAACGGCAACGCTCCGTAGGCTTCATTGCCATCGGTGTAGTTCCATTCGGATGAGAACAGGAACTGGAAGAACCCGAACTGGTGGATGGCGTCGTACGAGTCGGACATGAGCGAATAGATTATTCCGCCCGCTATGGTTGGAATAAAGAGTGCTGCCAATAGCAGCAGCACTCGAAACATTTTGTCTGAAGACATCACAGAAAATCTAATTTATTTTTTTATCAATGTTTTGATTTTGATAATGTCAAACTCACTTTGTTGGCGAAGTGAAGCGCATCGTTCACTTCACGAGTTTCTCTCCTTCATATGTGACCTTTGCAAGGTTCTTTCTGCTGAGTTCGATGGCTTTGGCAGGCAGCGGAGCGTAGTTGACAGCTGATGTCATCTTCTGCGCTTTGTCGCTTATGACATAGTTGATGAGATCGAGTGTGGCTTCTGCCTGAAGTTTGGAGCGGTTGCTGTAATACTGTTCCTTGTAGATGATGATCCATGTGAATGTGGAGATTGGGTATGCGCCCTTGGCGTCAGAGTTGGTTATCGAGCATCGTGTGTCGGCTGGCATCTCGCCAGATGCAGCAGCAGAGATGCTTTCTGCAGTAGGCTTCACGGTCTCTCCCTGTGCGTTGACCATTGCCGCATAGTCTATGCCCTGTGCGAATGCGTATTCAGAACCTACGTAGCCGATGGAGTTTTTTGTCTGAGAGACTACGCCTGCCACTCCAGGGTTGCCTTTGGCTGCCTGGCCCACAGGGAAGTTGACCGACTTGCCGCATCCGTATTTCTCAGCCCAGTCTTTGCTTACCTTTGAGAGGTAGTCTGTGAACACGAATGTGGTGCCCGAACCATCAGAGCGGTAGGTGGGGATAATCTTGTCGGCAGGGAGTTCTACGCCTTTGTTGAGAGTTGCGATGCGCGCGTCGTTCCATTTTGTGATTTTGCCTGCATAGATGTCGGCCACGACATCGCCTGAAAGCACAAGGTCCTTCACGCCAGGCAGGTTGTAGGCGAGCACCACAGCGCCCATGCAGGTGGGGATGTGCACTACAGGCTGGATCTCAGCCATCTCCTCGTCTGAGAGAAATGCATCGGAACCGCAGAAGTCGACAATGCCGTCCTTGAGGTTGCGGACACCGCCGCCCGAGCCTATGCCGCCATAAGCCACCTCGTCGCCATTGATGTTGCCAAACTCTTCAAAGACCACATTATAGAATGGCAGAGGGAATGTGGCTCCTGCGCCCGAAAGCTGAACGCTCTCTCTATTTGTTTCCTCGGTTGCTGCCTCGTTGTTTTTCTTTACATTGCTGCACGATGCCATCGCACCGGCAATTGCTATGACAGCCATAGCGTTAGAGATAATTTTTCTCATTTTTGTCATGTTTAATATGTTATACTTCAAATAGACATTCGTTTGAAAAGCTTCTTGTGCCTAAGGCGCATGTGGGAGGCCCTACAGTCCGAAGCTGCAATTCAGGTAAGCTGAATATTTGTTGTCGGCTCCATCTGCCTTAGGCATCGACATGCGGAAGTTGGGCGCAAGCTTCACATACTTGCCCAGTTTCCATTGTGCTCCTACTATCATGGCACTCTCGTCCTTCTTCTTGTTCCAGTCGTCCTTGGAAGAGAGGTCGTCGAAGCGGGCGAACACATCTGCGTTTTTGTCGATGCCAACTTTTCCATATACAGAGAAACCAGACTGGTCATGGTCTTTGACGCCAGAAGCGTTTGACATTATGTTGTATTCTGCGCCAATCGAGAAGTTTTTGCCTTTGTATCCAGCAAATGCTGCGTAGTTCATCACATCCTTTGCTCCAGCTGCAGGCTGCTCGTTGATGCCTGCGTAAAGTCGAAGGCTAAGTCCGCTGACAGGTGTGATTGTGGCACCCACGCCATAGAGGAGCCCATCTTCGACCTGCACCTTCTTATAGCCCTCACCATTCACGATGATGGCGTCGGCTGTGAGCCAATTGCAGGCTTTCCATGCAGCCGACACACCGAGGTCGGCGCTTGATCCAAACTTGTATTGGTCTTGGAACGACTTCGACACGTAGCGGTAACCCCAGAACTTTTCCTGCATGTTGAATTGGTTTGTCGAGATAAGACCGCCATTGAGAGTCCACTTGCCTGTCTTCCATGTGAGCATGGCGTTCTTTATATAAGCTATGCGCTGATAGTCGTTCACATCGTTTGATTTGCCTACATCCATCACGCCTTTCAAGGTGAGTCCGTTGCCCAGGTTGTACTGGTATCCCAGATAAGAACGATCGAGGTTGAATCCGCGCTTGTGGTTGTCGTCTCCAAATCCTGTGTGGAAATTTGTGAACACCTGTACGATAGCCTCGCCCTTTGGGGCGTTTGCGTTCTCTGTCTGTGCATTGGCTCCTGCGCCAAGCATGCAAGCCATCATGCCTGCAGCGATAATTTTCTTTTCCATTTAGAAAGTGTTAAGTTAAACATCAGTCTCTCTGGATGCGTGAGGCAAACCATGCCAGCATGGCAAGACGTGAGCGTGTCAGTCGTCATGATCCGTTGAGACATTATCCATCTTTGTCTAATAGATTGTTGTCATCTTTTGACAATGCAAAGGTACGGCTGTGATGTTACAGCGGTGTTTAGTCTGTTTTTCAATTTCGTTAATCTTTGCATCCACAGCCAATCTATTATGCAATTCCTGTGCTGACATATATATAATAATGTGGGTGATTGTGAAATCAGAGCAGTTGGATGATAAAAAATGGGGGCTTGCCTGAAAAGAATATCATTGCACGAGCATATTTCGGCAAGATGTCTTTAACGACAGTTTTTAGGTCAAAATGCGTATATTATGATGCAAGTGGAATGGTTTTTTACAAAAAAAGATAAAAAAGCTTCGTGACGAGGAAAAAAAACATTATATTTGCCCTAAATATAAACCTATGCACCTCAGACGAAGTGTGGAAGTGAAACCTATGTCCACCAAGAGGATGTGAGGTGATGGAATCGGAATAATCAAATAACCATAATCATGAAGGAAATAAAAATTAGTGAGTATGCTCGTCAGCAGATTAGAAGATTGTTCTCTCAGCGCAACACGGTCAACACATTGAAGAAAGACCCTGAGCTGACAACGCTCTTCGATAATTTTGCGTTTGATGAGGCTCTCAAGCTTACTGAAGGTCCGGTGCTTGAGAAAACAAGAGCCATGTGCATTCTTGCAAGCACTATTGGATGTAATGCGATGCGCCAGTTTAAGGCATATGTTGATGTGTGCCTTAATGTAGGCATCAAGCCACGCGAGATACGTGAGGTTGTTTATCAAACTGTGCCATATGTGGGATTCTCAAAAGTGATTGATTTCCTGCTTGAGATGAATCTGGCATTTGAAGACAATGACATAAAGCTGCCGCTTGATGACCAGAGCACCACCACTCCGGAGACACGCCTTCAGAAAGGACGCGAATGGATTGACGGCATTTTTGGTGCTGGCACAGCCGACAAGATGGAAAAGGAGGCACCCAAGGGTCAGGAGCACATTGTGGAGTTTATGGAAAGCTATTGTTTTGGCGATTTCTACACGCGCAATGGTATTGACATGCAGCACCGCGAGCTTGTGACATTCTGCTTGCTTGCTTCAATGGGTGTGGCTCAGCCACAGCTTGAGATGCACGGACAGGGATGCAAGAACATGAAGATAAGCAAGGACGAGATGGTGGCTGTGCTTACAGGCATGCTTCCATACATAGGATTCCCTAAGACGCAAAATGCCCTCACAGCTGTCAACAAGGCTTATACCGACTGATGCATCGGCCATGGAAGCGCAATAATATTTAGTCCGTTTCATAGCGGACTATTTTTTTACCCAAATCTAATGACCGATTTGGGTTTGATGAAAGTGATAAATAAGAAAAGGAGGATGCGTAGCATCCTCCTTTTCTTATTTATCATCAAATGGTTGTATTTGATTTTTTTTGCATTACATGAATGTGGAAAATCACTTTTCGATGTATTTCTTACCGTTGCTGATGACGATTCCGTTAGTGGCATTTGTGGCCTGCTTGCCGCTGATGTCGTAGATGCGTCCGTCAGTCTTGTCAGCAGTCTTGACGTTGTCTATTCCGACAGCTTGCGATGGCATGATGTTAAGGTTGAATCCGTAAGTCTTGTCGTTGAATCTCACATAAACTGCTGCATTGAACTTCGCTTCAACATCGTCAACAACGTATGCGCGAAGCTCATTGTCGAAGAATCCTGCAAAGAATGCCTGGTCCTCACCTTCGGCCACAGCGTAGCCGTCCTTGTTGAACGCATAGCCGAACTCATCTGTGAAATTGTCGGTGCATTCGTTGCCGTCGGCATCAACCGTGAACCATTCTGCGTTCATTATGATGTCGTCTGTGGTGCATCCAAGTGTCTCTGCGCACTTAGTGAGATCCACCTCTGTGGAGCTGTAGCTTTCTCCATCATCGGAACGTGAAGCGATAGTGATGTCTTCCTCGCCGGCAACTGCCACATTGATGATCTTGTCAACATACTTGATGTGCACGTTAAGTTTCACAGCTTTTCCGTCCCAAAGGTTTGCAAGGTAGAATGTGCCATGATGAACTTCGCCTACTTGTGGCTTGTCTGGAATGTTGAACCATGTGATGACGCTGTTGTAGTACCAGATGGCATATGCGCCTTCGCCTGAGTAGCTTGCTGCGTAGGCCATGCCGTTTTCATCAGGAGCCGACATCCAGAAACCGCCGCCGCCTGTGTTGGTAGCTTCAGCAACAGAATAAGCGTTTGTGATTTCGTTTGATTGGTTCACGCCATAGAAGATGCCCTCTGTGGTGCCGATGATATCGTTGAGGTAAGCAACATCTGTCTTGCCTGTTTCCCAAGACGAAGAGTTTGGTATGAGCTTGACGTTGAGGTCCAAGTCTTCCACAATCTCGCAGTCGGCGATGGTGTAGGAAGGTTTGTCGATGGTCATGTTGATGTTGAATGCGTAATACTTGTCATCTTTGATGAGATATAGTGTCGCCTTGCATGTTTCACCGCCTTTGAAGAGGTTTGGCATGTTTCCAAAGGCCAGTTTCTTCTCAACTGTGAAGATTTCGGGGTGTTCCTCGTCAGCGCGGATAGTGTCGGACACAAGATCAACAAAGAATGACTGAACGCCATTTTCAAAACCTTTGACAGTTCCATCGGTGGTGAGCCAGAATCCAGGAGCATCAGCTGTGTAGCTGTTGGTGAGGTTGCCATATTTGTCTGTGCCGTAGAGCGCAAGGTCTTCAAATTTGACATCTTCTCCGAAGAAAGCTGCTATCTTCGTAGTGTCGAGTGTCACTTCGTCGAGTTCGGACCAACCCTTTCGCGGATCGCGTGCAAGTGTGATGTCTTCAGAGCCAACGCTGTTGTATTTGTCGATTGTGTTGTTGAGGTCAACATTGACTGTGATGTCGTATGTGATGACATAGGCGTTGCTGCCGTATACAAGATAGATGTCTGCTGTGTGGTTGTCGCCAAGCTTCCATGCATCAGGATACTGTCCTATAAGTCCGTTGATGGTTTCTGTGGCTGCATCGAAACTGAGGTTGCAGATGTAAGCCACGTTGGTTGTTGTGCCGAGCCAGCCTCCATGTGTGAGTTCCTTGCTCATTTCTTCCACTCCCTCTGTGTACACTCCGCTGTTGAACCAGAAGCCTGGTGATGGAGTGGCTGTGAAGTCGTGTGCAAGAGTCTCGTCCCATGCCTCGTTGCTCGTGTTGAAGCTCTTGGCGTAGAGCATTGGCTTGAAATGGCTTTCCATGTAAGCAGGGTCTATGCCGAGAGCGGCGCAGATTCCCTCCACTTTCACAGGAGCATTGTCTGTTGACCAGTCTGTGTGTGGCTCAACGGTTGTAGTATATGTGTAACGGCCCACGATGTTGAGGTCAGACAGGGTGGTGACAGGCTCTTTGTCTATTTCAGGAACGAAAATGGTGAGTGTGGCGTCGAAGGTCACAATCTGGTCGTTGAGGTTGAGAGCCACGCTGCACTTGATGTCTCCTTCTGTCACAGAGCCTACCTGGCCAATGGTGATTTTTATGTTTTCTTCATCATAGTCTAAGCGGCAGTAGCCTGCGGCATCGCTGAATCCTGAGTGGAATGAACCGTCTTGCCCGATGTAGAACGCGCCGTCTCCAGCCGAGCCGTGTTCGTAGCTCCATGAGTCATCTTCGAGTTTCAGGGTGAAGAGGTTGTTCGCATAGCCTGCAGCCTTCCAATCCTGGATTGTTTGGTAGAGTGTGGCTGCGTCGGTGCCAAGCTCAGCTGCAATGTCGCTCATGGCAAACGACTGGCTTGATGTGCCCCATGCGATTTGTTCTGATCGAAGGCTGACAGTATGACTGCCATCGGCCCATGCTTCGCTGCTTGCAAAGAGCGATGCTGCGATGAATAGCATTGAGGTAAGGTTTTTTTTCATACTTGATTTGTTTAAGGATTAATAATGATGTACGTTCAATTAGTATCAATGTTTTTTATGGCTGAATTGATTTTGTCATCAACAAATGTAAAATATTTATTTGTCTTGAACAAGATTTTTAACTATAAATTTTATATGTAAAGATGATTTTGTACTATATTTCTATCTTTGTATTATTGTCTCATTCCATTAGGGATTATGGGCTGTTTCGTGGTCTCTTCTTCATCAATCTGTCTGTCTTTTTTTATCAACATGCACAAAGACCATGTCATGTTGCTATTGTGGCTTGTTTTTAACCCAAATCGGCCATTAGATTTTAAATCTTGTTAGTGTTTGTTTCGAGCAGGTTGCGACAGTTGCGTTGAAGGCATAGCGGGCTATGTCGAAACGCAAATGGAAGCAAGATGCCGAAAGAAACGCTGACAAGAGTTGAAAAGAAGCAATAATGTCCTGATAATTTCCCTGTTTCGGTCTAATGACCGATTTGGGTTTAACCCAAATCTGCTTGACGGTTCAACTAATGCCAGATAAGAAAGCTCAAAAGTTTGAAATCACGCAATAATGGTGTGTGGCAGGCTTAATCACCTGTTTGAAATCAAAATTAACATTGCCAAATGATGATTGGAACATTAAAAATTATTATCTTTGCATGAATTACGTGATAAATTAACTAACAAATCTAAATGGAACAAGTTTTTGCTTATATCATCGGCCTTGGAGCGGCCGTGATGATGCCTATCATTTTCACCGTACTTGGTGTGTGCATAGGCAACAAATTTTCAAATGCGCTGAAGAGCGGCCTTTATGTCGGAGTAGGCTTTGTTGGCTTGAGTGTCATCACAGGTCTGCTCACATCGAGCCTTGGGCCTGCCTTGGCCAAAGTGGTCGAGATTTACGGACTCGAGCTCAACGTGTTTGACATGGGATGGCCGGCTGCCGCATCTGTGGCTTACAACACAACGGTTGGCGCTTTCATCATTCCTGTATGCCTTGCCGTAAATCTGGTGCTTATTCTTTTAGGATGCACGCGCACAGTCAACATTGACTTGTGGAACTATTGGCATTTTGCTTTTATAGGAGCTGTGACATACTTCCTCACTGGCGAATCGGTAGCATGGGGATTCTTTGCAGCAATAATATGTTATGTGATAACGCTTGTCATGGCCGACCTCACCGCAAAGAAATTCCAGTCTTTCTATCCTGGCATGGAAGGCATTTCCATCCCTCAGCCTTTTTGCCAAGGCTTCACACCATTTGCCATTGTCATAGGCAAGGCATTGGATCTCATTCCTGGATTTGACAAGCTCAACATTGACGCAGAGGGAATGAAGAAGAAGTTTGGCTTGTTTGGCGAGCCACTTTTCCTTGGTGTCATCATTGGCATTGCTATTGGATGTTTTGCGTGTCCTACATGGGACGCTGTGGTGGATGGCATACCTGGAATCCTTGGACTTGGCATAAAGATGGGTGCCGTCATGGAACTCATACCTCGTATCACGAGCCTGTTTATAGAAGGCTTGAAGCCTATCAGCGAGACGACACGCGCTCTCATAGCTAAGAAGTTTGGCGACAAGAAGGAGTTTTACATTGGAATGTCTCCGGCTCTTGTTATCGGACATCCTACAACTCTTATCGTCAGCTTGTTGCTTATACCAGTCACTCTCGTGCTCGCTGTCTTTCTCCCTGGCAATCAGTTCTTGCCGCTTGCATCGCTTGCTGGCATGTTTTACGTGTTTGTCATGGTGCTTCCTTACACCAATGGCAATGTGGTGAAATCGTTTATCGTAGGTCTTGTGGTCATGGCCATTGGCCTCTATTTTGTGACGCTGATGAGTGACAACTTCACTTCTGCTGCACATATGGTAAGCGCAGCTCATCCTGATGATGCAGCCGTGAAGGTGCCGGACGGATTCAAGGCAGGAGCTCTCGACTTTGCGTCTTCACCTTTAGCTTTCCTCATATACGCATGCATGCGCTACATTGAATATATAGGTGCAGGCATCTTGACCATACTCACATTGGGCCTTCTTCTATGGAACAGAAAGAGGATAAACAAGTGATAGGAATACAGGCTTTATTTTAAACTAATTAACTACAGAATAAAAAAAACAACTGATGAAAAATCTATTTATTGCGGCAGCTCTTGCTGCCAGCACGTTGGCAGCTTCTGCACAGGTCAACGTGTCGTTTCAAACAGCATGCCATCCTGCAGATGTGAAGCATTATGACACGCAGACTCTTCGTGAGCGCTTCGTGATGGAGAAAGTGATGAAAGCTGATGAAATCAACCTCACTTACTCAACTTATGACCGTTTCATCTTTGGCGGTGCCATGCCTGTGAACAAAGAGCTCAAACTCGACACGTTTGATGCGCTCAAGGCTCCATATTTCCTTTACAACCGTGAGATTGGCATCATCAATACAGCTGGCGACGGCGTTGTCGTTGTCGACGGTGTTGAATATCCTCTTGGAGCAAAAGAGGCGCTATACATAGGCCGTGGCAACCTTGGCAAAGACAAGAAGGGTGCAAGCTTAGATTCAAACAAGGAGATAATCTTCCGTTCGAAGGATGCTAAGAATCCTGCTAAGTTCTACATCAACTCGGCTGTTGCACACCAGCATTTCAAAACGCAGTGGATCACTCTCGACGGACGCAAGAATGGCAAGGTGCAGTCGCTGAAGGCAAAGGTGATGAGCAACCTCGGTTCGCTTGAGGAGTCGAACCGCCGCACCATTTATCAGCTCATCGTCAATAATGTGATGGAAGAAGGACCATGTCAGTTGCAGATGGGTCTGACACAGCTCGAGCCAGGTTCTGTATGGAACACAATGCCGCCTCACACACATGGACGCCGTATTGAAGCATATTATTACTTTAATCTGCCTGAAACGCAGACTATTGCTCATGTCATGGGTGAACCGCAGGAATCGCGCGTGGTATGGCTTCACAACGAACAGGCTATCATGTCGCCGGAGTGGTCTATCCACGCAGCAAGCGCCACATATTATTATACGTTCATATGGGGCATGGCAGGTGAAAACCTCGACTATAACGATAAGGATGTCATTAAGGTCACAGAGCTGAAATGATGATATATGTTGCCATGTTTGGATGCGTTGACACATAAGCTCTGGCAGACAAACATGGCAATGTGTATAGAAAGATACATTATATAATTATACGGACAACAACACTCATTGTATTATGATAGTCTATCCAAATGCAAAAATCAACATTGGCCTGAATGTCGTGGAGAAACGTCAAGACGGCTACCACAACCTTGAAACGGTGTTTTATCCAATTGGCCTTCAGGACATGCTGGAGGTGAAAGAAGTGGATAAAGAGGATAAAGAGGATGGAGTGCCTGCATGTGGCTACAAACTGAAGGTCAAAGGCACTGTGCTCGACGGCACGCCCGATGACAACCTTGTGGTGCGAGCATTCAAGTTGCTGAAGCATGACTTTGACATACCTCCTGTAAGCATAGGTCTTTACAAACATATTCCTACAGGAGCAGGATTGGGTGGAGGCTCATCTGACGCAGCGTTCACCATCAAAACGCTTAATGAGCGATTCAATCTTGGTTTGACAGTCAAGCAGATGGAGGACTATTGCGTGCGACTTGGAGCCGACTGCCCATTTTTCGTTAAGAATGAACCTGTGTTCGCTACAGGCATAGGCAATGTGTTTCATCCTTTGTCGCTGAGCCTGAAAGGGAAACATATTGTGCTCGTAAAGCCTGATGTGTTTGTTTCCACTAAGGATGCTTATGCTAAGGTGAAGGTGCAGAAACCTGCAGCTTCTCTTCCAGAGCTTCTTGCTCAACCTGTGGCAGAATGGAAGAATGCTGTAGTTAATGACTTTGAATACAGCGTTTTCTCAAAGTATCCTGAGATTGCTGCTATAAAAGACAGCATGTATGATATAGGTGCTCTTTACGCAAGCATGTCAGGCAGCGGTTCAAGTGTTTTTGGCATCTTTGATGAACCAGTAGATAATGTGGATGAATTGTTCAGCGGAATGTTCTGCAGGCAAAGAGCTTTAGACTGATATTCTCTTGCAAGGATATTGCATATTCAATAAACCTCAATCGGTCATTAAGCCTGAACCGTTTGTGGATTGTTTATTCTTTTCAATTCTTGTCTCCGTTTGGGCCAAAGTCATTCCGTCCTATGGGCGTATAATTACAAAGGTAAAGTCACAATGATTTATTCGTCCAAAAAAAGAGGGTAAGGATACATGGCAAAGTATCTTAGGATACTTCGCAAAGTATCTTAGGATACTTGGCCAAGTATCCTAAGATACTTTTTTATGGGTGCCACATGCTTTGAAAAACTAAATAGAGAATTATGCAGACGTGCTTTAACTGGATTGTTTTGCTGAGCTATGCCGAAGGCAATATTCGTTAAGTAAATCTTTTTTTCTGCCTAATGACCGATTAGGTTAAAACAAAAAGGCTGTCAGAACAAATTTGAGCACCTATTTGTTCTGACAGCCTTTTTGTGCTTTTGATTTATTTTGACCTCACAACATCCACAACGTGGCTTCCGGCACCAATGAGGTCAGAACGTTCGGAAATGGTTTTCTGGTATTCAATGAAAAGGGCAAAAGTTTCATCGCTCATCTTATTGAGACGTGTGCGCATATAATCAGATGCACCGTCGGGCGAGAAGATTGTGACTCGTTCCAATCCGGCTTTCTCGTTCAGACGATTGATGTCTTCTAAGCGGACATAGTCGTATAGTTCGTCTTGGTGCGCTTGTATGTGAAATTCGCTGTCCACAACTCCTCTTGACATGAGGTCGCTTATCCGGTCTTCATCAAAGCAATAAGACAGGATGCTGTATTCATTCATCAGGTAGGCCACAAATATCAGTCCTCCTGGTTTTGTCACGCGTTTGGCTTCATTCAATGCTTTCAGTTTTTCTTCTTCGCCTATAAGATGATAGAGTGGGCCGAGCAGCAGGGTGGCGTCTGATGAAGATGATGGGATGAAGGGCATGTTTCGTGCATCGCCTTGAATGACATCGGCTGTGGGTTCGCGCTTGAGAAACACTTCTATATTGCGCCGTACAAGTTCTACGGCTTTCATTTTGTAACCTTTCTTCATGAGGGCTGATGTGTATCGGCCTGTCCCTGCGCCTATATCGAGAAGATGCATGCCTGAAGGCAACAAACGCTGTATGTGATGCATGGTGGTCTCAAATTCGACTATGCCATGTCTTCTCTGTAAGCGCAGGTCTTCAGGATGCTTATTGTAATGTTTCTCTATATTTGATAATGCCATAATGTGTTGATGTCGCAAAAAGTGGGTAGTGCGTTTGTTTTTATGTTTTCCTTGTTTGCAATCCTTTTATAAGATTTGAAATCTAATGACCGATTTGGGTTAAAAGAAGGGCGAACCAATAGTCTTGGCACGCCCTTCTTGTTTGTGATAAACTCTGTCACGACGCATTTGTTGTGCGTGTGAGTGTAAGCTTCGTTGTATAATGTGTCATTCTTGTGATGGTGAATGTGTTATCCACCGAAATTGTCGAATGAAATCATGTCGTCTTCCACACCAAGAGAGTGGAGGAGGTCAAGAACGGTCTTTGCCATCATTGGAGGTCCGCAGAGATAGTACTCGACATCTTCTGGCGACTCATGCTGCTTGAGGTAAGTGTCGCCCATCACTGGAGCTACGAAACCGGCTGTGTATTTGATTCCTGCTGCATCTGCCTTAGGATCTGGACGGTCAAGAGCGAGATGGAAGTGGAAGTTGCTGTAGTCTTTCTCAAGCTGGAGGAAGTCGTCGAGGAATGGTATCTCTTCGAGTGCGCGCGCTCCATAGAAGTAGTGCATCTCACGGTCGCGGATGTTAAGAGTCTTGAGGCAGTGCATGATCTGTGCACGGAGAGGAGCCATACCTGCTCCACCGCCGACCCATATCATCTCGCGGCCTGTGCCATACTTAGGATGGAACTCTCCGTAAGGGCCTGACATAATAACTTTGTCGCCCGGCTTGAGGGAGAAAATGTATGATGACGCTATACCAGGGTTAACATCCATGAAGCCTGGTCCCTGATCCTTTGGCTTGAAAGGAGGAGTGGCGATGCGCACATTGAGTGTGATGATGTCGCCCTCGTCTGGGTAGTTGGCCATAGAATATGCACGGATTGTAGGAGTGTCGTTCACACACTTGAGTCCGAAAAGACCAAACTTCTGCCATGCTGGCAGATAAGTGTCGCCTACAAGGCTCTTGTCGATGTCCTTGTCGTAATCCATCTGGAATGCAGGTATCTTTATCTGCGCATATGAGCCTGGCTCGAAGTCCATGTGCTCGCCTGGAGGAAGAGCAACCTTATACTCCTTGATGAATGTTGCCACGTTGCGGTTGCCAATGACGGTGCACTCCCATTCCTTGACGCCCATGACTGAATCTGGTACCTTGATGTCAAGGTCGCCCTTGACTTTGCACTGGCAACCGAGACGGTAGCCTTCTTTAATCTGCTTGCGTGTGAAGTGGCCTTTCTCTGAATCGAGAATCTCGCCGCCGCCAGAAATCACCTGGCACTTGCACTGTCCGCATGAACCCTTACCGCCACATGCAGAAGGGAGGTACACATCGTGTGCGGCAAGGGTGGAGAGGAGGCTTGAGCCTTGTTCCACTTCGAGCTTGTCCTTTCCGTTGATGGTAACTGTGACGTTGCCACTTGGAGAGAGGAATTTCTTAGCAACAAGCAGTATGATCACGAGCACAAGCACAATGACCAAGAACACTGCGATGCTGTAAATGATAAATTGTATGTCCATTGTCTGTTCCTTTCTTAATTATATTTTAAGACCAGAGAAGCACATGAATGCCATTGCCATGAGGCCTACGGTGATGAATGTGATGCCGAGACCCTGGAGTGGCTTTGGCACGTCCGAGTATGCCATCTTCTCACGGATGGCTGCGAGACCTACGATGGCAAGAGTCCATCCTATACCAGAACCGAGCGCGTAGGCAATGCAATCGCCCACACCACCGATATACTGTGTGCTGGCTGGGTCCATGTTTATGCGCTGCTGCATGAAGAGTGATGCTCCCATGATTGCGCAGTTCACTGCGATAAGCGGGAGGAAGATACCGAGAGCCGCATAAAGTGATGGTGAGAATCGCTCCACAACCATCTCGACAAGCTGAACGATACCTGCTATGACTGCAATGAAAAGGATGAATGCGAGGAATGTGAGGTCCACGCCTTCAGCCAATGCACCTGCAGCAAGCACTTTTGTCTGGAGCAGATAATCGACTGGCACTGTGATGAGCAGCACGAATGTCACTGCTATGCCAAGTCCGAACGATGTCTTTACTGTCTTGGATACTGCGAGATATGAGCACATACCCAAGAAGAAAGCGAATATCATGTTGTCCACAAATATTGAGCGGACGAACAAACTGATGAAATGTTCCATATAACTGTTTCTGTTTGTTTCTTTATTGGGTTAATGTGTTATTCTATGTCTTTGTTGACCATTCTGTGCACCCAGATGAAGCATGCCACAAGAATGAGCGCCATGGCAGGCATTGTCATCATGCCATTGTTGATGTACAGACCGCCGCTTGTGATGTATGCGCCTTCTGGGATGACTGTGAAGCCGAGAATTGTGCCGAAGCCGAGAAGCTCACGGACGAATCCTACTACAACGAGCACGAATGCGTAGCCAAGGCCGTTGCCAAGGCCGTCAAGGAACGACTCCCATGGACCATTTTGCATGGCAAACGCTTCAAGACGTCCCATGAGGATGCAGTTGGTGATAATCAGTCCGACGTAGACAGACAGCTGAACGCTTACATCGTAGACGTATGCCTTGAGGATGTTGCTCACGATGGTTACCAGTGCTGCCACTACCACAAGCTGCACGATGATGCGGATGCGGTTTGGAATGGTCTTGCGTATTAATGAAATGATCACATTGGAGAAGGCTGTGATGACTGTGACGGAGAGACCCATCACGATGGCAGGCTTCAACTGTGACGTTACGGCGAGAGCAGAGCAGATGCCGAGCACCTGTACCGCTACAGGGTTGTTAAGGTTGAGCGGACCCTTGAAAACTTCGCCATTCTCTTTTGAAAATAAACTCATATTCTTTGTCCTCCTTATTTGTTCTTAAAAATTTCAATGACGTCTTTCTTGCTGCTGAGACCTTGCTGGATCATGTCGTTCACACCGTTCGAAGTGAGTGTGGCTCCTGTGATTGCGTCTACCACGTAGTCGTCTGTTGAGAGGCCTGCAGGTGCTTTGCCCGACTTGTACACTCCGAGGGAAACATTTCCATCATTGAAAATCTTCTTGCCCTTGAAATCTTCTTGGAACCACTGTTCTGTGATGCGTGCACCAAGACCAGCTGTTTCGCTTTCATGGTTGAAGTAGGTGCCGTACACTGTCTCTCCATCTTTGTTGATGGAAATCCAACCCCAGATAGGCCCCCAAAGACCAGCGCCTTTCACTTTGATGACAAGTTTCTTCTCACCGTTAACAGTGGCATTGAGAACTTCTTCGTTCTGGTCTTGATTGCCGAGAACCTTTGCATATTCCGACTCCACGTCAGCGCACTCGCGGATGTTGAGAGATGCGAGCACTTGCTTCTTGGTGTCGAGAGCCACATTCTTGTCTTGTGTTGGCTTGAGAGCTGATGCGACGAAGGCGAGGAGGAATGCGACGATGATGACCATCACGCTGGCATATGTTATTGTATATGCATTGCTGTTTGTATTCAATTTTGCCATGTATGTGTCCTCCATTATTTTACAGCGCGCTTAGCACGCTTGTTGATGTTTGACTGAACGAAGAAGTAGTCGAAGAGTGGTGCGAAGACATTCATGAGAAGAATGGCGAGCATCATGCCTTCTGGATAACCTGGGTTCAGCACGCGGATGATGATTGCCATTGCTCCGATGAGGAATCCGAATATCCACTTTCCGCCTTCTGTGCGTGGGCTTGTGACTGGGTCAGTAGCCATGAACACTGCGCCGAAGGCAAAACCACCAACTGTGAGCTGCTCCCACCATTCGAAGTTTTCTGCTCCTGCGTATGGAAGCAGGTATGCCATGATGGCACCACCAACGAATGTGCTGATGATAATCTTCCAGCTTGCGATGCCTGCCCAGATGAGTATGGCTGCTCCTATCATGATTGCGATGAACGAAGTCTCACCAATGGAACCAGGGATTGTGCCGATGATGGTGTCCATGGCATCGTATGTGACAGGCTCACCTGCGGCAAGCTGGCCGAGTGGTGTGGCTGCGCTGATTCCATCCACTGTGCCGTTGATGGAATCCATGTATGAACCGTTGACCCATACTTTGTCGCCCGACATCATGGTAGGGTAGGCAAAGAATAGGAATGCGCGTGTCACGAGAGCAGGGTTGAAGATGTTCATGCCTGTGCCGCCAAACACTTCCTTTGCGAACACTACTGCAAATGCTGTGGCGATGGCAATAATCCAAAGTGGACAGTTGACTGGCACAATGAGAGGAATGAGGATGCCTGTGACGAAGAAACCTTCATGCACTTCTTCCTTCTTGTATTGCGCAATAGCAATCTCGATGCCAAGGCCCACTGCGTATGACACTATGATTTTTGGCAATATCACAGCAAGTCCGTAGAGGAAATTGCTTATAAGGCTCATTTCTGCTCCGAGGATGTGATAGTGCTGATAGCCTATATTCCACATGCCGAAAAGGATTGCAGGAATGAGGGCAATTACTACAAAAAATATTGAGCGCTTTGAGTCGATGGCGTCGTGGATTTGAGCGCCACGTGGCTTTGCTGTCTCGTTCGGCACATAAAAGAATGTCTCTGCTGCGTCAAAGAGAGAGCCGAAAGCGCTTAGCTTGCCTCCTTCTGAGAAGGCTGGCTTCATGTTATCAAGAATTTTCTTAAGACTCATAGTGCTTTGTGCTTATTCGTTTTCTTTGCGAAGCATATCGAGTCCTTCACGGACGATACGCTGAAGTTCTACTTTAGAGCTATCCACGAACTCAGCCACGGCAAAGTCCTCAGGCGCAACCTCATAGATGCCCAATGCTTCCATGCGGTCTATGTCGCCGGAGATGATTGCTTTGACAAGTTGTTCTGGATAGATGTCCATTGGGAATACTGAATCATATTCACCGCTGAAAATCATGTGGCGATGTCCGCCTTTGACACGAGCGTCGAGCACATACTCCTTGCTCTTTGGCTGGAGCCATGTGAAGTATGAACGGCTTGTGGAGAACTCGTTGAGGCGTGGTGCTATCCAGCCAAAGAGTTCGTCGGCGTTGTCACCCTCAGGTATGGCAGTTACTTCTGTGCTGTGTGCCATGAGGAATGAATCGGCAGATGTCTGCACGCCTGTGAGAGGGTTGCCGTCTATGAGGCGAACCTTCTTGTCTGTGTTGACGTTGTTCTTGACGATGTCTCCTATTCTTGCGCCAATCATTACTGTCTTGTACTGTGGGTCTTTGATTTCCGATCCAGCAACAGCTATGTTGCGTTCCAAGACAACTTTGCCTTCATTGAAGAGATGGCCTATCATTGCCACTTCCTCTGCTGCGAGCGTCCAAACCACTTCTCCCTTGTTGACAGGGCTTATATGGTTAATCTGAACTCCAACATTTCCTGCAGGGCATTTTCCTTGGAATTCAGTGACCTCGGCGTTCTTTGTGGAAGCAAGGATTGAACCAGATTTGATTCCCACATGAACTTTGGCAATCTTGGCAAGGGCGTCAACTCCTGTCTGGAAGTCTTTCTCTTTGCCTTTGAGAGCCACGTTCACATCGGCTGCAAGAGGCATGTCGCTGAATGCAGAAATGAAAATCGCCTTAGGCGTGTCATCGGGATTTGCGACAACAGCGTAAGGACGCTGAATGATGAAAGAGAACAGACCGCTTTCGAGAAGGGCTGCCTTCACATCACCTGCATTGAGCGAATTCACTTGCTTCTTGCCGAAGTCTACATACTGCTGGGTGGCAGATGCTTCAACTTGAACGCTTAAAACTTTACGACGCTCGCCTCTCTCCACAAGCACTACTTTGCCCGATACAGGAGAGACGAATTTCATCTCGGGATGCAACTTGTTTACAAACAAAGCATCTCCAGCCTTGACTTCATCTCCTTCTTTAACTACAACTTTTGGCTTCATGCCCCAAAAGGCATCTGGAATAAGACCATAAGTCTTAGATGCTTCTGTGGCAGTGACCTTAGATGCAGCCTTTCCTTTGAGATTGATGTCGAGGCCTTTCTTTAGCTTAATTACATTCGCCATATTTGTTAATATTAACTTGATGTTAGTTTCTTCAGATTTGCGCTGTTTGGATGGTTTTCCATGCATTCCAAAGTAGGGTAAAATAGCCATGTTTGTGCACAGCACAGAAAATCGCTACAAAGTTAGCAATTTTTAATTAAACATAGAAATTTATAAAGGCATAAATATGGATATGATATTATTTTTTTAAAGCTTATCTTTGTTCGTTTGGAAAATAATATCTAATTTTGCAAGACTAAAAATACTTATGACTAAATCCGTCCATTATTGACGGAGCAACGTGAAAGAAATGGCAGAACAAACTAAAACTACAAGACGACGGTCATCTGCTCGCAACAGTGAAGAAGATGCCTTGATGCAGTTGGGAAGAGTGCAACCCCAAGCGGTGGATTTTGAGAAGGCTGTGCTTGGAGCATGCATCATTGAGCAGGATGCATTTGGAGTGGTGGCCGATTTCCTCAAGCCACATTCGTTTTACGAGAAAAAGCATCAAATCATTTTTCAGGCGATACAGACATTGGTGGGCCTCGACGCTCCTGTGGATGTGCTCACAGTGGTGGAGCAGTTGCAGAAGACAGGCGATTTGGAAAATGCCGGAGGTGCTGCGTATATAGCAGACTTGTCTCGCTCGGTGCTTTCTTCTGCGCATCTGGAATATCATGCCCGCATAGTGGCTCAAAAGGCTCTTGCGCGTGATCTGATCACATATACGAGCAATATACAGAAACTGGCGTTTGATGAGTCGCAAGACATTCAGGAATTGATGCAGATGGCCGAGGGCAAACTCTTTGAGCTGTCAAAATCTAACTTGAAAAAAGACTTCACCCAGATTGACCCTGTCATCAATGAAGCATATGAAATGCTGCAAAAGGCAGCGGCGCGCACGGATGGATTGTCTGGCCTCACTTCAGGATTTGACAAACTTGACGAGATGACCTCTGGATGGCAAAATTCGGATTTGATAATCATTGCTGCCCGTCCAGCCATGGGAAAGACGGCATTTGTGCTTTCCATGGCACGCAACATGGCTGTTGACCATCAGATTCCGATAGCAATGTTTTCTCTTGAAATGTCAAATGTACAGCTGGTCAACCGCTTGCTGGTCAACGTGTGCGAGATTCCTGGCGAGAAAATCAAAAGTGGCCGTTTGCTGCCTTACGAATGGAGTCAGTTGGGCTATAAGATGCGTTCGTTGTATGGTGCGCCTTTTTATGTCGACGACACTCCATCGCTATCCGTTTTTGAGTTGCGCACAAAGGCGCGCCGACTGGTCCGCGATTATGGCGTTCAGATGATCATCATCGACTACCTTCAGCTTATGAATGCTTCTGGCATGACGTATAATTCGCGCCAGGAGGAGGTCTCGACCATCTCTCGCTCACTCAAAGGATTGGCTAAGGAATTGAATATTCCCATTATAGCTCTTTCTCAGTTGAACCGTTCCGTTGAGCAGCGCGCAAGCAGCACGCCTGACAGTCCTGACAGCAAGCGTCCTCAGTTGAGTGACCTCCGTGAGTCGGGTGCCATTGAGCAGGATGCCGATATGGTGTGTTTCATTCACAGGCCTGAGTATTATAAGATATATAAGGACCAGTACAATAACGACTTGAAAGGTGTTGCTGAAATTATCATAGCAAAGCACCGTAATGGTGCAGTTGGTGATGTGCGTCTCCGCTTCGTGGGCGAATTTGCGCGTTTCATGAATTTGGACGATGTCAATCCGCCTTTGCCAAGTGATGACGGCACTATCAAGCCTTCACAGTCGAAGATCAATATGGATGATGATGCTTTTGCGGGGCTTGATTCTTCTTCGGCTCCTTCAGAAGCACCATTTTGACTTGGCCATCCACATGTGATATTCTAAATCAGTCTTATGGCATTATGAAAAATGCCGTATGCCAAACGGAAGAAGCCCGCATGCCTCAAAGCATGCGGGCTTCTTCCGTTTGGTGTTAATTCGTGATGTCGTATGCGCCGCATGCAGGTCAGAGCTGCTGAAGCGGCATCGTGATTGTTATGCTTTGCCTTTCGATTCCAACTTGTGGAATGCGTTTATCAGCAATGAGCCGAGCACTCCTGCGCATAGAGAGCCAAGCAGCACGGCAATCTTTCCTGATGCTTGCAGCATAGCCATCTGTTCCTTAGGCAATTCACCAAACGACAGGGTGTCGACAAAAATAGACATGGTGAAGCCGATGCCTCCGAGGCAAGCCACAGCAAAAAGCATCTTCCATGATGCGCCCTGCGGCATTTCGCCAACTTTGCATTTGATGGCTATATAGCTGGCAATCGTAATGCCAACAGGCTTGCCAAGAAGCAGGCCGAGGAAAACGCCAAGGCTTGCGAAGCCTACTCCATCGAAGGGCAATGGCTGGAATATGTTGAAGAAACTGAGGTCGGGTATTTCCACTCCTGCATTTGCGAGCGCGAATATTGGCATGATGCCGAAATTCACGAATGGCGTGAGCGCATGTTCCAGTCGGTATGACATTCCAATGGAATTATTGGTCACATGGCTCATGCGGCGCAGGCAATGTCTTTGCGGGCTATTGGGAAAATTTGTGCCGCTTTCGAAAGCGTCTTCATCATAACGTATGATACGCTTGATGTATTTGTTCATGTTGCGTCTCAGACATTGGCGGGGGTAGCGAGCTTCCATTGGTATCATGAATGCCATCACAACTCCTGACATTGTGGAATGTATGCCAGAATAGTAGAACAAGAACCAGACTGCTATGGCAGGAACCAAATAGAACATCGGGCGTTTTTCTCCTAAGCGGTTTATGACCCATATTAGGGCAAGAATCACCATGGCAATGACAAGCAAGGTGAAGTTTATCTTGCCTCCGTAGAAAAGCGCGACAACAAGTATTGCTCCAAGGTCGTCGGCAATAGCCAGTGCTGTCAGGAATATCTTGAGCGACACAGGCACCTTATTGCCTAAGATAGACATTATTCCCATTGCGAAGGCAATGTCGGTAGCTGTAGGAATGCCCCAACCGCCAGCAGTGGATGTGCCAATATTGAATGCGCTGTATATCAATGCTGGCGCAGCCATTCCGCCTGCGGCTGCTATCACAGGAAGCATCGCTTTCTTCACGCTCGATAATTCTCCGCATATCACCTCGCGCTTAATCTCTAGCCCGACGGTGAAGAAGAATACCACCATTAGGATGTCGTTGATGAATTTCTCCACATTCATGTCCTTGGGCAGGGTGGTCGTTCCGAATCTGCTGTTTGTGATTGTGATTGACAGTTTTGTCTCAAGTATGGAGTGGTAGATATGCGAGGTGTAAGGGATGTTGGCTATAAGCATAGCAACTATCACGCACAGAAGAAGTATTGCTCCTGCAGCCCATGGTTGATTCTTGAAATTTGTCCTGCTTAATTTCATCGAATGCAGTTCCCTGTTCCAAGTGTATATGGGAATCAATCTCATAAATTATTGCATTATAATCAAATAGATTTTGTTGTGTATTTTATTAGTTAAGCACCTGTTTGCCGCTTGTCGTTTGGCAAACAAGTGCTTAAAATGTGTTAGTGGCCACATCTTGATGTGGAAGTCTCGAAATGCTGTTTAATTTACAACACTTCTGCTGCTTGTGTTTCTCAGTTTTTTGGTTTGTTCTTTAAGAAATCCTTTCGGAGTGGTGCCTGTCACACGCGCAAAGAAGCGGCTGAAGCTGCTTATTGATGAGAAATGAAGGATTTCGCTTGCTTCGCTGAGCGAGTAGCGGTGCACTAATATAAGTGCTTTAGCCTTCTGTATCACAGCTTCGTCAATCCATGTGGAGGCGTTCTTGTTGCTGTAGCTGATGCATACATATGACAGGTATTTGCTTGAAATGCCAAGCTGGTCTGCATAGTACTGCACAGAGCGGTGCTCGATGGTGTATTTGTTGAGCAATGATATGAAACGGCAATACACATCGTATTGTCTCGAGTTGCTGTTGCCTTCAAGTGGCATAGGCACGATGTTGTGAATGTTGATGACTTCAACCAGCAAAATGCCCAAAAGGCTTTTAATGTAAAGTCCTTTGTATTCATAGTCGTTCGTCAGCAAGTCTTTCTTGATTTCCTCATAGAGGTCAAGCATGTTCTGCATCTGTTCGGGCGATGTCTTTGAAGCGAAATGGCGCAGTGAGAGGCGCGCGTTGCTGTAGACAAGACCCACGTCTGTGAACACTTCGCTTGCCAGTTTGGGGTATATGACAAACATGAAGCATTTCATGTCTGGAGAAACAGACTTTATCCTGAGGATGTTCTCAGGCATTACCATGAGCGAGTCGCCTCCTTCCAATATGGTCTCCTCGTTGTTGACGGATACGACGAGCGTGCCTCTTTGTATGAAGAGGTACATGTTTTGGTATATCTTGTTTGGGGTCTCATAGAAGATCTCAGGAAGTGGGTTTGTGCCGTCGAACGAGTCGAATAGCATAAGGTTGTTCCTCACGCATGCGGCTGGTGTTACATTTGGCTGAGAGAACACGTCGACATACTCAACGTATCTGATATTTCTATTCTCTGCTTTTGATGAATTTTGATCTAACATGCTTTTGCAGATTTTTATTCTTGACCTTGGTCAAAGTTGATTGATTTAATATTGTGCTTCTTTATATATTCGTTTGGTGACAGTCCAGTGATGCGCTTGAAGTAGCGGCCAAAGAAGCTTTGACTCGGGAAATTAAATTCCTTACTGATTGACTTGATGTTATGCTCATTTGTATAAAGCTTTTGTTTAATGGCATAAGCTACGTATTGGTCAATGACTTGCGATGCTGTCAACCCCGTAAAGTTGAGAACGATGGCAGAAAGATACTTTGGCGTGATGTTCATTTTGCCTGCATAGTATTGCACAGAGCGTTCCATGGTGTGGGTGTCGCGCAGCAGGGACATGAAGTCTCTGAAGAAACCGTATTGGCGTGTGTTCTTCACATGAACGATCTTGTCTGTTGGCAAGATGAGTGATGCTTCTTTGGCAAGCATGGCTGTATGAAGGTTGCGCAGTGTTATTTCTTTCATGCGGTAGTCGGGGCGAGCGTGTTCTGCTTTGATTCGCTTGTACATGTCGAAGAGGACCATTGCTGTTTCCTGGCCCAAGTGCACGTGCGTGAAGTTGAATGCATATATATAAGACTTTTCTTTGCCAATTCCTGTGCGGCTGTAGATGCCTGATGTGATGTAGCTTTTCACGAGGTAGGCGAAGTACAAGCATTTTGATTCTTTCACTTCCACGCTGAGGCATGGCATTACAGCAATCATTTCGTTTTGTTTGATCTGAACATCAACTCCGCCTACCACAAGACGGAGCGTTCCCCTTAGCACAATTGTGACGTACACATATTCTGAGTTGTAGATTTCAGAACGTGCATGCACTGTTGGGTCATTTTTGCGATCAAGATTGTCCATGATGTTGTATTTGTCTTTGAATGAAGAGAAAAACGCATCTTGGGCATCATTTTTTGTGATAATATCTCCTGCTAATATCATAATGTTTTATTGTTATGATGTTTAAATAATTCCTTATTGAGTTGCAGTTTGTGTCAAGCTATATGTCGATGCTGACATTCGTGCAGATTGGTTTGAATCCAATGCGTGACGCATTGGCTGATGTGCACAATCACATGATGTAATCTATATTGATTTTAATCTTGTGCTTGCAGTTCTGCCTTGCGAAGTATGAGCGTTGTGGCTCCTATGGTGATGATAGCTCCATCTTCCATGTTTATCCTGTCGACGTCTCGCAATATTTCATTCATATAGAATGTGCCAGTGTCGCTGGGAGCATCTTGGAGAATATATTGAAGCTTTCCTTTCTTGTCTTTTTTAACTGTTATTGTGCAATGGAACGTGTCTATGCTTGGGTCGCGTGTCTCAATGGGTTTGTTGATGTTTGTGCCCTTTATGTAACGTCCAAATTCGTTTTTGCCATAATCGAGCGGTATGACCTGCTTGAACGCAAATGCATTCTCAACCACCACTATGCTTCCGTAGTCTTGACTGTATGCATGTTCGTCAAGAGAACGTTCCTCATGCTTGTCGGCAAGTTTTGATTTGCCTATTCTGATGCCAAACTCTTTTTTGCATTGCTCGCACACGAATACAAGCGATTGGCCTTCCTTGTATTTTGTCTCGTCAAATACGATATAGCTGTCGCATTTGGGACACCGTACTCTTTTCATTTAGTATAACTTGTCTAATAATGATGATATTATATCGATTTCCTTTGTTGTGCAAATGTCAATATGTCGATTTGGTGAACACTGTCTTATTTTGTGTTTGTAGTTGTCAGCAGTGATATTACGCTTGCATACTGCACTTGGGCATATTCGTTTGAAGGGTCTGTACATCATTTGTGATGTCCTGTCGTTCCGTGATGAGCATGTTTGATGCTCATTAAGTCGTATGAAAATATACAATTTAAATACATGTGCCAGCCTTGTTAAAGTGGCATTACCCATGCTTCAGTGAAATCTTTGCCTTTTTTTCTCAGCGAAGCAAGTGCAATCTGTGCTTCCTGTTCTGTTGTGTAGCCAGAATAAATGACGCGGCCCACTTTCCCTTTTCTTACATATTGTGCTTCATTGAAGCCCTTCTTGCCCAATTGATTGACGTATTCTTCTGCATTGGCTTTGCCGACATAGCTTGCTAATACTATTGTGTATGCCAGCTGAGCCTTGTTTTCTTGTGTTGCTTTTGTGGCATTTTCATTGTCAGCTTTTGTGGCGTTGTGGTTGTCAATGTGCTCTTGCTTCGGGTTTGCTGTGGTGTTGTGGCTGGCAACAGGCTCTTGCTTCGTAGTGGCTGTGGTGTTTGCGCCTGCAACCTCTTTGCCTTTTTGTGCTGCTTTGTTTATTGCAACTTCTTTAGCTTGCGTTATGTTGCCATTGTTCATGTGCTGGCTGTTGGGGACAGGGTAGGTGGCCGCAATTACTGTGTCTGATTCAGTTGCAACATCTTTCATTGCCGTATATGAAATGCCAAAGAAGAACAGCAAGGCAGCCGCCACAGAGATGCCGAAGTCTATCCATCTTTGGTTCAAACGGATTACAACCTCTTGTTTCTTGTCGTTTGTCAAGATGTCATTATCTTCCTTGTTGTCAGTCTTGCCGATTCCGATGGAGGCAGCTTGCATTTTCGCCTCAATCTCTCTTTTCTCAATGATGCTTTTCACAGGCATGACAGACAGGCTGTCGAGCCCGAAAAGTGATGGGGCCTCAATGTTTGAGGATGATTTGTCGAAAGAGATGATTTCTCCGAGGCCTTTGGTCAATTTGCCTACAGCGCCGAAGTCGTATTCTCCGTCCAGTTCAAGTTGGTTTGCCATCTGCTCAATTTCTTTTTCCATTTGCAGATGTGCCGCAGGGTATGATGCATCGTAAGCAGACATATACGACTGGACGAGGAGTCCATCGTTTATCTGTAATTGCTGGTTGAAGCCTATGGACCTGTGTGGGGGCATGAAGATGCTCCCATTGTCTGTGTGGTATTGGGCTTCTTCATAATTTGAGATGAAGCCGCCGAATCCAGGAATGATGACACAGTCGTGCTCAAGCAGCAGGGTTTCTATATGTTGCGCTAATGTATTCATGTTACAAAGTTAAGAATTTAAAATCACAAAAAAATGCATTATTACTAATAATGTCAGTTTTTTAACTATATTTAGTTTATTGCGAACATGATTGTTTCCTTTTTGTAGATGTTTTCTTATGCCTTGTTGTTATCTTGTTTCTTTTTCGATTATATCGTAAAAGCTGAAGCTAAGTTGCTTTTTGTTGTCTTGGTGGCTGGTTTAAATATGCCAAGCATTGATTCATTGTCTCTCAGTGAATATGAATAGCTTGTGTCAAATACTGTTGTTTTTATTTATATATGTATGATGCTTAATAGGTAATGATGTTTTTTTGTGTATTTTTTTAGATATGGTTCCAGTTTGTGTTAATGACGTATTTATTTTGAGCACAAATGTAAATGTAGTCATTTTATCTGTTAGTGTGCAACGAAGTTGCCATCAGCAGTTTATGTTGTTCTAACTACCGTTTTGTGCTTAACGTTATTTTGTGCTTAACGTTATGAAGTATGCCTTGATGGTTTACAAAAATTTGTTCTTCCAGTGTTTGATATGATGGTTTTATGCCATGATACTATCAAACCAAATCATGAAACAGCCGTTTCATTGGGCTTCGTTGTTTTCTTATCTATGATTCATCCGACAAATGTGTAGGCGTGATGTCATTCTGTTTTCTTTTGAGTGGCAAAAAAAGTGATGGATCTGCTTCAACATAAATGGTTGTTTGTCTAAGGTGCAAGTTTGGTGAATTGTTCATCAGCGTTCCATGTGTTTTCACCTGTGTATTGTTTGGGCGCGTGTTGTTGTGTCATTCAGAAAACGCAAGATGGTGCGCCAACATGTGTTGGCGCACCATCTTGCGTTTGATTGAACGGTTGTTTCCTTAGGCTAAGATTCAGCCTTTATTGTCGATTATGTTTTGTCTGCTTAGTTATATGTGAGAATGGCATGAACTGACATTGTTGTAATGTTAAGGAGTTTGTTCATGATTTGCCTTCTCCATCAAGCTTTGGGCTGCTTATGTATAAGAGTTCAAGAGTGCTCTCAGTTGCAGTTGGCAAGTGTGTTATTCTGCCTCCTGGTTGCCTGCAGCAGGGAATGATTGGACATTGCCGGCATCAGTAGGTTGAGCAGGTGCTGCGATGTTTATCGGAGTCTCCTCGTGTGTGGTCTTTGTCACAAATGCGGCAGAAAAGATGCTAAGCACTACCATTGCTATTGCAAGGCCCCATGTTGCTTTTTCGAGGAAGTCGGTTGTTTTGCGCACTCCCATGATTTGGTTTGAAGACGAGAAGCTGGAAGCGAGACCTCCGCCTTTAGATTCTTGGATCAATACAATTCCGCACATCAATATTGACGCAAGGATGACAAGAACGATGATTAGTGAATACATTGTTGTAAGTTATATTTTTGTTGTTTTTAAATTCGTTTTGATTTGTGCAGCCTGTTTGGGGAAATGTCATTTTCCTTTGTTATTTCTGCATTTATGATGAGAAGCATGCCGATTTTAATCGGGCGTGTTTTTAGTTATTATCTCAAGCAATCTTATTTGCGATGCAAAGGTAGAATTTTTTTTTGGATTATTCAAACAAATCTTGTGTAATATTTCTAAAGCTTGTGCATATCTGCCTTGTTTTATGTATATATTCACCATACTTTCGGTATACACCTCTTCTTCTTCCTCTGACAACTCAGGCGATGTGAAGTTGTCATCATTTGAGTCGGTCATATTGATGCGTTGCTTTCCTTGGGTTTCGGATATGAAATTGTTGATGAGGTCTTCGCCTTTAAGGTGAGGTGTGTCATTGCTGTCTGCTGCTGTGTCGCCTTCATCGAGTTTCATTAAATATGAAGCGTAGTCGTTGGTCAGATCTGCCAATGACGGATTGTTGTCTTTCTGTGATGCCTGTGTGTTTTCAAGTTCGATGCAACCTTCTGATAGATAAGTGTTGATGAGTGACATCGTTCTGTTGATTTTGTTCTCGTCAGAGTTGTTGTCTGCATTCTCGGTTGCTTCTATTTCATATTTTGCATTTTCTGTCAGATAGAACAATGCGGTGCGGTCAGGCACGAACATGCTTGCTTTTTTGAGTTCAGACTTCAATTCAGGGTCGCGCAGTTTATACAGGTTGCATATATACAGAAGGCGTGCGAGTTGGAAGAATGGATACTTATTTACCAAAAGTTCCAATTCTTTTAATGTCGTTGTATTGAGAAGCGACGTGTCGTTTATAAGTTCTTTTATATTTAACATTGGCTTTGTCTTCATTTGTTTACAGCAAGCTGTATTGTATTTGATAAATAATCAATATGTTATTTATGGCTGGTTGAATTTAAACTCTTGTGATATTAGTTTTATCTTCTTTGGAACGAAACACTTGTTGTGGTCAATTTCACAATTCATTCATGCAGCCCTGTTAAAGTCGAGTTTTGTCATGCTTGATGGCTGCAGAGGCAGATTGTCACCAATTAGCTACTGTTGCATTGAAGATTTGGTCAACAATGTCTTTTATCATTTCCTGTACAAGGGTTTCCTGCACGTCTGCAAGTTGTCTGCTTGAATCATAGTCAGCGGTAGCGCTGAATCGTTGTTCAAAGTCGTCTTCGTGTTTTTTGTTGTTGGTGAATCTCACATTTACAGTCATCTTGAGTTGAACCATTGATGAGTAGCCTTCAGAGTTGATGCTCTTGTTGGTCTGTGAGTATTCCACTATTTCACCTGTCAAGTGCAAGTCTCCGTTCTTCTTCAGTACGGTGAGCTTGGTCTTCTGAGAGTAAGCATCAGATAGCGTATTGTAAAACATTGACTCCATTGGGCTCCACACGTAGTTGGTGCGGATAGGGAATTTGTCTATGCTGATAGACTTCGTCTTTGTGTAATCGATGCTTGTTCCTGTGAATTTATAACTTACAGTGCATCCCCAAAGAACGACGGCTGCTGCCAGGCATATGAATGCCGACAGAGACAGTGTCATGTTTTTTATTTTCATATGTCCAATCCGTATTGTTTGATTTTTCTGTACACAGTGCGTTCGGACAATCCCAATTCTTTAGCTGCAAGTTTACGGTTGCCGTTGTTTCGTCTGAGTGAATTTATGATATTTTGTTTCATCAGCTGTTCGTTTGACAATGGTCCGTCAGGTTCGTTGTTTACCTCTTCTATTTGCATTGGTGTGATATCTTGGATGTCGTTGGCGTCATAAGTGCGTTCCGAACCATAAGCACCATGAATTTCATATGGATGCGTGTTGCCATAAAGAGGCTGGTGAGCATTCATCATGTGATTGTCTTGCCTTACGTTTCCTTTATAGAGAGTTGGTTGTCTGTTTATTGTGTTCTGTTCGTCATATGACGTGTTGGTTGAGCTTGGCACGGTCATTCCTCTGTACATCTCCATAGAATTGTTGGGGGCTGCATGTGCGCTGCTGTTTAGCTTGTCGTGCACAATGGCTTTAAGTTCCTGCACTTCCTTTCCTATTGTGGACAGCATCTGGAAGAGCAGGTCTCTTTCTTTGTCGTAACTGTATGAGTTTGACGTGTAATCTTTGTTTTGCCCGCTGACAACAAGTCCTTGTTCCATCATCGAGTCGTCGGTGACGCCGTTTTCTTTAAGCATGTCGGCTGTGATGACTCTGTCTTTGCTGATGACGCATAATCTTTCTGCAACATTTCTCAGTTGGCGTATATTGCCTGGCCATTTGTATTTGAGGAGCAGGGCTGTGGCTTCATCTGTGAGCCTCACGGGTTCGGTATGGTATTTTTCGGCCATGTCATACGCAAACTTGCGGAAGAGAAGCTCTATGTCTTTTCCTCTCTCTCGCAAAGGTGGCATGTTGATGAGGATTGCGTTAAGGCGGTA
Source organism: uncultured Bacteroidaceae bacterium (assembly GCA_934293005.1). Taxonomy (GTDB): domain Bacteria; phylum Bacteroidota; class Bacteroidia; order Bacteroidales; family Bacteroidaceae; genus Minthosoma. Next base: position 40,812 of record CAKQYA010000012.1, on the reverse strand, counting down.
ATACAAATCTTCTCTGAACTTGCCTTCTTTTATGGCTTTTTGCAGATTGACATTTGTGGCAGCTACAATTCGCACATTTGTCTTTCTGACTTCGCTCTCGCCCACGCGTATGTATTCTCCAGTCTCAAGCACGCGCAGAAGGCGGGCTTGCGTTGCCAGTGGAAGCTCGCCTACTTCATCAAGAAACAGCGTGCCGTTGTTAGCTACGCTGAAATAGCCTTCACGGTCATCCAAAGCGCCTGTGAAGGCGCCTTTCTTGTGGCCGAAAAGTTCGGAGTCGATAGTGCCTTCGGGCAGCGATCCGCAGTTGATGGCGAAATATTTGTTGTGCTTTCTTGATGAGTTATCATGAATGATCCTCGGAAGGATTTCCTTGCCCACGCCGCTTTCGCCACGGATAAGGACGGCGAGGTCTATCGGAGCCACCTGGATGGCTATGTCGATGCATCGGTTCAGCCCTTCGTAGTTGCCTACTATGCTGTAGCGTTGTTTGATTAGTTGTATGGCTTTCTCGTCCATGTCGCTCGTATATGCTTATTTTTCAAGCAGGTCTGGCCGCAATCTAAGAGTGCGCTCATATGCTTGGTTATATTCCCATTCGCGAATCTTTGCTTCGTGTCCAGACAACAAGATGTCTGGTACAATCCATGCTTCTTCAGGGTTGCCAAGAGGGTGGTATTCTGCTGGCCTTGTGTATACAGGGGGCTCGAGCATGTTGTCTTGAAAGGAGTCGGATAGGGCGCTTTCAACATCACCTATCACGCCCGGTATGACTCTTACGATAGAATCGGCCATCACAGCAGCAGCCAACTCTCCTCCTGTGAGCACATAGTCGCCTATGCTCACTTCCTTTGTCACGAGATGCTCCCTGATTCTATAGTCAATGCCTTTGTAGTGGCCGCAAATGATAATGATGTTGTCTTTAAGGCTTAGTTCATTTGCCATTGGCTGATTGAATGTCTCGCCGTCTGGAGCCGTGAAGATGACCTCGTCATAATGGCGCTCGGCTTTAAGTGCTGAGATGCAAGCATCAAGTGGCTGGCATTGTATCAGCATGCCGGCGGCTCCGCCAAAAGGGTAGTCGTCCACACGTTTGTGCTTGTCTGCTGTGTAGTCTCTTAGATTATGTATGTGAATCTCTGCCAAACCTTTTTTCTGAGCGCGGCCGAGTATTGATTCCTTTGTGAACGGCTCGATGAGTTCTGGCAAGACTGTGATGATGTCTATTCGCATTGATGTTGTTCTGTATGTTAATTTCCATTGTCCAGCAAAAGGTTCGGCAGCAAGCGTTACGTCGTTCTGCCGCTTTGTTGCAGGCGATGATGTTATGCACGTTGTCGTTGTGTTTAGTGGCTTTTGAATCCAACACCATGATGGGCTTACGGAAAGTACTGCTTCTGTAAATTTGACAGTGCTGTCTTTTGTATAGCTGAATCATTATGTGCTGTCTGCCAGCAGAAGCTTTTACTCCACAGTGACCGATTTGGCGAGATTTCTCGGTTGGTCAACGTTTTTGCCTTTCGACACAGCTATGTAATATGCGAGCATCTGTAGTGGCACAGAGGTCAGCAGTGGCTCGAGGCATTCCATTGTGTGGGGTATGTCTATGACAGCGTCAGCCATATTCCTGATGGTGTCGTCGCCTTCAGACACGATGGCGATGACCTTGGCGCGGCGTGCCTTGATTTCTTGGATATTGCTCAGCACCTTGTCGTATAGCGTGTTTTTGGTGGCCACAACAACCACTGGCATCTCTTCGTCAATCAGCGCTATGGGCCCATGCTTCATTTCTGCTGCAGGGTATCCCTCAGCGTGTATGTATGATATTTCTTTCAATTTCAATGCGCCTTCAAGCGCAACGGGGTAGTTGTATCCTCGTCCAAGATAGAGAAAATTCTTTGAATATGTGAAGATTCGGCTTATGTCCTGAATTTTCTCGCCTTGCTTTAATACCTGTGCCATTTTGTTTGGTATGTCAGCCAATTGCTTGATGGTGTTTTCATACCTGACAATGTCGACAGTGCCTCGTTCGCGCCCAAGCGCAAGCGCAAGCATTGTCAGCACTGTCACCTGACCTGTGAAGGCCTTTGTGGAAGCTACTCCAATTTCGGGCCCTACGTGGATGTATGAGCCGGTGTTGGTTGAGCGGGGTATGCTTGAGCCAATGGCGTTGCATATGCCATAGATGAATGCGCCTTTGCTCTTTGCCAGTTCGATAGCAGCAAGCGTGTCGGCTGTTTCTCCCGACTGGCTGATGGCTATCACTACGTCTTGGCTGTTTATGACAGGCTTGCTGTATCTGAACTCGCTTGCGTAATCGACCTCCACAGGTATCTGGCAAAACTCTTCTATGAGCAGCTTGCCAATCAATCCCGCATGCCAGCTTGTGCCGCATGCCAATATGATTATTCTTCGTGGATTGATAAGGTGTTTCTTGTTGTCAATGATGGCTGACAGCACAACATTGTTCGCTTCCACATTGATTCGTCCCCTCATGCAGTCTTTAAGGCAGTCTGGTTGTTCATATATCTCTTTGAGCATGAAATGGGGAAATCCTCCTTTTTCAATCTGCGACAGGTTGATTTCCACTTTCTTCACCTCATGATCTGTCTTTTCGTTGTTGAGGTCAACAATTTCCAGTTCTTTGTCTTTGTTGATGACGGCAATGTCTTTGTCGTCGAGGTAGATGACCTTGTCTGTGTATTCGATGATAGGGCTGGCATCGCTGCCGAGGAAAAACTCGCCGTCGCCGATTCCTATGACAAGCGGGCTGCTCTTTCGTGCTGCTATGATTTGATTGGGATTGTTTTTGTCGAGTATGGCGATGGCGTATGCGCCTATAACGGCTCGCAGCGCCACTCTAACCGCGGTGAGAAGGTCAAACTTCTTTTTTGTCTTCACGTAGTCAATCAGTTGCACGAGCACTTCTGTGTCTGTGTCGCTGACAAACTTGATTCCTTTTTCTTGCAGTCTCTTTTTCAATACTGCATAGTTTTCAATGATGCCATTGTGGATTATTGCTAAATCGCCAGAGAAAGATATATGTGGATGCGCATTGGTTGTTGTTGGTTCGCCATGTGTAGCCCATCTTGTGTGGGCGATGCCTACACATCCGCTTGTGTCCTTATCTGCGGCGTATGCTTCGAGGTCGGCAACTTTGCCCTTGGTCTTGTATACCTTTAGCTCGTTGCTGTCGGTGATGATAGCAACTCCCGCACTGTCGTAGCCTCTGTATTCAAGTCGTTTCAAACCTTTTATGAGCACTGGGTACGCATTTCTCTTTCCTATATATCCAACTATTCCACACATAATATTTATATGATTTGTTTGTCGATTTATTACATTTGAATTGCCTCGTAAATTTATTGATGATTTTAAGGCAATGTTATTTATACCTTACAAAGGTACAACTTTTTTTTTGTCCGTTTGTCATGTAAGCTTGATTTTTATCACAAAAAAAGCATCTGCCCATATCATGACGATAAATTGCCATGGGCAGATGCTTAATATATAATACTTGTTTGACACTAATGGCATGACAGGATGTCAGTGTGTCGATGGCTCATAAACCTGTATGTGCTTGTGTAACGTTGCATGAACAGCGCTTTTCAATCATGTGGTGATGTCGGAAGCTGTTCTTTGCAAAGCCATATAGCACATTTGTGTCATGAGACATTCGTATTTGATGCTTAGGCTTGTAGTCAAATCAAGTCGATGCTTCGTTTCACGAAATTGTTTAGAGCCTCTCCGCGCAATAGGCCGTTTTGCAGCAAAGCAAGGTCAATAAGTTGGCTAACAACTTCAGGCTTTGCGTCTTTGACACTCTGCTTGATGAGAGGGTGGTCGGTGTTGAGCACAAGGTTCAACATTGTTGGCATGTCGCCGTAGAAAGACATTCCTGGCTGCAATTTGGACATGTCTTTCATGCGTCGCATATACTCGCTTTGTGTCATGATGACTGGAGCTGCGTTTTCTCCGAGGGCTTGTGGCTCAACGTTGAAATCAATTTTGTCGAGTTTTGGCAGAGCATTCTTAAATGTTTCTGTAAGTGATTTCTTGTCATCTTCAGGCAGCTCTGTCTTTTTGTCGTCATTCTTTATGATGAGGCGGTCAACGACATCAGCGTCTACACGTGTGAAACGAGATTTCTCATTTTTCTCTTCATAAAGATTTAACATTGCAGGCTCGAGCTGTCCATCCATCAGAAGCACGTTGTATCCCTTTGCGTTGGCAGCGGCTATATAGCTAAACTGATCGTCTTTGTTGTTGGCATACAGATAGATGAGATTTCCGTCTTTGTCAGTCTGTTCACCTTGGATGAGTTCTTTGTACTCGTCGAAAGTGTACTTTTTACCTTCTGTGTCCTTCAGCAACGCAAAGTTCTTAGCCTTGTCGTAGAAATCAGGCTCAGAAAGCATTCCGTAATTGATGAAGATTTTGATGTCATCCCATTTATCCTCAAACTGCTGTCTGTCGTTCTTGAAGATGGAAGACAGGCGGTCACTGACCTTTTTGGTAATGTATGTGGAGATTTTCTTCACATTGGAGTCGCTTTGCAGATAGCTTCGGCTGACATTAAGCGGAATGTCTGGCGAGTCTATCACACCGTGAAGCAACGTCATGAAGTCTGGCACGATGCCTTCCACGCTGTCTGTCACAAACACTTGATTGCAGTACAGCTGAATCTTGTTCTTTTGTATGTCAAGGTTTGTTTTCACCTTAGGGAAGTAGAGGATGCCTGTGAGGTTGAAAGGGTAGTCAACGTTAAGATGAATCCAGAACAGAGGCTCGTCGCTCATTGGATAGAGTTTCTTGTAAAACTCTTTGTAATCCTCGTCTTTCAGCTCTGATGGCTTTCTGGTCCAGAGAGGTGTGGTGTCATTGATGATGTTGTCCTTGTCGGTTTCAACGCTCTTCTTTTCTTTCTCATCCCATTCTGTGGTCTTTCCGAATGCCACTGGCACAGGGAGAAACTTGCAGTATTTGTTTAGCAGTTCGCTGATTTTATATTTCTCAAGGAAGTCTTTGCAGTCATCGTCTATATACATCACGATGTCTGTGCCTCGGTCGGCCTTATCAGCATCTTCGATTGAATATGAAGGACTGCCGTCACAGCTCCATTTCACAGCCTTGCTGCCTTCTTTCCAACTCTTGGTTATAATGTCAACCTTTTTGCTCACCATGAATGAAGAGTAGAATCCAAGGCCAAAGTGTCCTATGATTGCATTAGCGTCTTCCTTGTATTTGTCGAGAAAATCGTTTGCGCCAGAAAAAGCTATCTGATTGATGTACTTTTCTATTTCTTCTTCTGTCATGCCTATGCCGCGGTCACTAACAGTAAGTGTGCCTGCTTCTTTGTCAATCTTGACATGCACAGTCAAGTCGCCTGCCTCTTCTTTGAGCTCGCCTTTGCTTGCCAATGTTTTCAATTTCTGTGTGGCATCGACAGCGTTGCTCACTATCTCGCGGATGAAGATGTCATGATCTGAATAGAGAAACTTTTTGATGACGGGGAATATGTTCTCAGTAGTAACCCCGATATTGCCTGATTGAGCCATAATGTTTATGTATGATAATTAAATTTTACTATGTGTTATGTATTGATTGCAATGCAGCAATCGATATCTTTATTGAAAATTTATCAAAAAAAATGCCAGTCATTGGCATGACTGACATTTTGTCTGTGATTTATTCTTCTCGTCTTATGACGACAGAACCGTCGATTAGTTCGGCAATCATGACATCGCCTTCGCTTACTTCTTCTTCAACTATCATCTCGCTGATACGGTCTTCGAGATACTGTTGGATGGCTCGTCTCAGAGGGCGTGCGCCAAACTGCTTGTCGTATCCTTTCTCGGCAATGAACTTCTGAGCCTCCTCGCTAATCACGAGTTTCATTCCTAATGCTTCAACTCGCTTGTATAGTCCTTGCAATTCCACATTTATAATCTTCAATATGGCATCGAGCTCAAGCTGGTCGAATGTGATGATTTCATCAATGCGGTTGAGAAACTCAGGAGAGAACTGTTTGTTCAAGGCCTTCTGTATCACAGAGCGCGACACTTCCTTGTCATCCTTGCCAGACATTGCAGAGAAGCCTACGCCACGTCCAAACTCTTTCAATTGGCGTGTGCCAACATTGCTCGTCATTATGATTACGGTATTTCGGAAATCAACAGTGCGTCCCTGGCTGTCAGTGAGACGTCCTTCGTCCATCACTTGCAGGAGAAGGTTGAACACGTCAGGATGCGCTTTCTCTATCTCGTCAAGGAGTACAATAGAGTAGGGTTTCCTTCTCACTCGTTCTGTCAGCATGCCTCCTTCATCATAACCAACGTATCCAGGAGGAGCGCCAACAAGACGGCTCACAGTGAACTTTTCCATGTATTCGCTCATGTCTACTCGTATCATTGAGTCGGCTGTGCCAAACATGTACTCTGCAAGTTTTTTTGCAAGATATGTCTTTCCGACACCAGTAGGGCCAAGAAACATGAAAGTTCCTATAGGCCTGTTTGGGTCTTTAAGACCTACGCGGCTTCGCTGTATTGAACGCACCAGCTTGTCAACAGCAGAATCCTGGGCAATGACGAAGTTTTTCAAAGCCTGTCTCATGCCTTTCATGTTCACTCCTTCGGCTGTTGTCATCTTGTTGACTGGTATGCTTGTCATCATTGATACAGTCTGCGCCACATCGCCTTCGGTGATGGTTTGGCGCTGATCCACCATTCTTGAATTTAAATCGGCCTTGATTTCGTCAAGCTCAACTGTCAGTTGCCTTACTTTGTCCCTGTATTCACACGCCTGTGCATAGTCTTCTCTTTTTATGGCCTCATCTTTCATCTGATTGAAATCGGCAATGAGTTTTTCTTGCTTCTCGATTTCTATTGGCACAACCACATTGTTGATGTGCACACGTGAACCAGCCTCATCCATTATGTCGATAGCCTTGTCGGGGAAACTTCTGTCGGCAATGTATCTTTCGGCCAACTTGACGCATGCTTGCAACGCTTCTTCCGAGTAGACCACATTATGATGTTCCTCGTACCTGTCCTTGATGTTGTGCAGGATGGTGAGCGTTTCATCAGGGGAAGTCTGCTCGACAATGATTTTTTGGAAGCGGCGTTCGAGAGCACCGTCTTTTTCAATGCTTTTCCTGTATTCGTCAAGTGTTGTGGCTCCAATGCATTGGAGCTCGCCTCTCGAAAGAGCTGGCTTCATCATGTTGGCTGCGTCCATTTGCCCTGCTTGGTTGCCAGCGCCTACCAAAGTGTGTATTTCATCTATGAATATGATGATGTCAGGGTTGGCCTGAAGCTCGCTTATCACATTTCGCATCCTTTCCTCGAATTGCCCTCTGTATTTCGTTCCGGCAACGATGCTTGACATGTCGAGGCTTATAATGCGTTTGTTGAAGAGTATGCGTGACACTTTTCTTTGGTTGATTCTTGTTGCGAGCCCTTCCACAATTGCGCTTTTGCCTACGCCTGGCTCTCCAATGAGGACTGGGTTGTTTTTCTTGCGACGTGAAAGAATCTGTGCCAAACGTTCTATTTCTCTGTCTCTTCCGACCACAGGGTCAAGTGCGCCCTCTGCTGCTGCTTTCGTCAAGTCGTATCCAAACTTGTCGATGGCTGGCGTGTCAGTGTTGGCCGGCTTGCCTGCTTTTGCGGTGGGGGTTGATTGTCTGAAACTGTTTGATGAAGGACCGAATCCGCTTGATGGTGGCAAGGTGTCTTCATCTTCTTCGTCATCGAATTCGACATTGTCTTTAGGATGCGCAGGTGCTTTCTGCGAGTTGAAGCAATCGTACATGTCCTTGTATGTGACGTGTCTTTCCCTGAAGATACGCGCCACCATATTGTTGTTGTGCTTCATCATGGCAAGCAACACATGTTCGACATCGCTTTCTTCGCTTCTCATCAGGCGCGCTTCAAGTACTGCCAAACGCATTATCGTGGTGGATTTCTGGTCGAGTGCTATATCTGTGCTTGTTTTCAGACTTTCTTCTTTTCTTAAGCTGTCTTCAATCTCATGTTTTATTCCATCCATGTCAATGCATAGCTTTGACTTTATGCTTGTCAAAGCATCGCTTTCTCCATCACGAATCATGCCTAGCATGATGTGCTCTGGTCCGATATAGTCATTGTTGAGACGCAAAGCCTCCTCTTTGCTATATCCGAGTATGCGTGTTATTCTGTCTGAATATTTATAATTCATCAATAAAATGTAGTTGTCTGTTAATGTTTTATCATTGTTGTTCGAGTCTCACTTTGTGGCGTGGCATCATATTGCGGGGGCCATTATGTTGATGACATCACAGCAAGACTCATGCCGACAGACCTTTTACCTCAACCATTCTGACAATCTGTCAATGATTTCCTTCTTCATATCATCTGGCATATTGCCTATGCGTGATGAATGGCTGCCGCGTGGTTGCACATATACCCTCATGTTCTTTTTCTGTGAGCAGTCGAGCCATGTGCATACGCCGCTTGCGCTCCATGGGTCAATTTCTCCATAGATGAAGATGTGCTTGGGGTCGTTCTCTTTCAGATATGTCACAGTGCGATTGTAGAGTGAAGGGTCAAATTCGTAGCCTCTCAGCTCATTTGGAAGCAAAAGCTGTTTAAGATATCCTTTTGTGCTTTTGAGAGATGTCCATTTCTTTATGCTCTTGAGAGAATATCCGTAATAGCCCAGTTCCCTTGATGCCTGAACATCAAATGGCATGTATTTGTTGGGGTAGGCGAAATAGTCGGGCGATGCTATTTTGATGAGATGGGCAAACCATACTTCGTCTGATGCAGACTTGTTTGGTATTATATCTGTGGATGTTCCCCATTGCCACATTGCAAAAGGGTATTCAAGCACACAATAGTCGTATATGTCTTTTTCTGAAATGTAGAATTTATAGCCTTTTTCTTTGCATAATGCGCTAAACATTGGCATCATCCTGTCTTTTCTTTTCATCAGTTCCTGCATGGCCGACTTTATAGCTTTTCTCTCGGCCTTTGTGCCTACTTGCTTTTCAAGAAATACTTCGTGCCTGCCATCTTCCACGCTGCGGTTGAGCGGCGCGACATAACTAACACTCACATCAACATCGTCTGGGTATGTCGCCCTGTAGAACATTGTGGTCTGGCCGCCCTTGCTGATGCCTGTGCTTATCCATTTGCCTTTGAACAGCTGTCCAAGTGACTGACGCACATGGTGGTAGTCGCCAAGCGAGTTGTCCACTGTCATATAGTCCCAGTTGGTTGGCTGCGGGGTGCTTTGCGCAAAATAGCGGTATTCGCATAGGATAACATTTGCGTCAAACATCTGTGAGAGTTCTTCTTCGTAATTTGGCCTCATGCCATAATCGGCATAGTATCCTTCTGTGACCAGCACAGTGGGTCTGTCTTCGCCTTTGTATCCGATGATGATTCTTTCGTTGAACGTGCCTTGGCTTAGTGTTTTCCAGTCGACCTGCTGTTTCATCTTCATCACGTACTTCTCTTTAAATGTGGTGGTGGAGATGGGTGTGACTTCGCTGACGTCATTGATTGAACATAGCTTCTTCATGAAAGCTGTCGAATCAATTTGTGCTGACAACCATGACGTTGTCAGCACAAAAAATAGAGAGAGAGTTATTTTTTTCATAAAAGTTGCTTATGATAAAGTAGTGAATTCTTCATCCAGCGTTTGTGTTTAGTATGCACGTGCTATAAGCACGCGGCATTTCGAAGGCTTGCCGCTCACCATGTCCACGCCAGGAGTTTGTTCGAACATGTATGGCACGCAGCGAATGGTTGCTTGTGTGTCTTCTTTAATCTTTGCCTCTGTTTCAGCTGTGCCGTCCCAATGGCAGAGGAAGAAGCCACCGTCTTTGATGCGCTCCTTGAACTCGCTGTAGTCATCGCATACATATATATGTTCGTCGCGGTATTTGCGAGCTTTCTCAAGGATGTTTTTCTGAATGTCATCAAGCAGATTCTTGATATGGCTCTCAATGCCTTCGATTGGCACGTTGGCCTTCTCCAGTGTGTCGCGGCGCATCACTTCTACCAAACCATTTTCAAGGTCGCGCGCACCAAGCACGAGGCGCACAGGCACACCCTTGAGCTCATAGTCGGCAAACTTGAATCCTGGACGCTTGTTGTCAGCATTGTCATACTTGACGCTGACGCCCATCGACTTGAGGTTTTTCACAATTGCTTCTGCCTTCTGGTCAAGCATCGGCATCTGGTCGCCTTTGCCGATAGGGATGATGACAACTTGCAATGGCGCAAGCGCAGGCGGAAGAACCAGGCCGTTGTCGTCAGAATGAGTCATGATCAATGCTCCCATCAATCGAGTTGACACGCCCCATGATGTGGCCCATGCATATTCTGGCTTATTGTCCTTGTTGAGGAATTGTACGCCGAATGCCTTGCCGAAGTTTTGGCCAAGGAAGTGGCTTGTGCCGCTCTGAAGCGCTTTTCCGTCCTGCATCATCGCTTCGATGGTGTATGTGTCAAGTGCTCCCGCAAAGCGTTCAGTTTCACTTTTCACGCCTTGGATGACTGGCACTGCCATATATTCTTCAGCAAACTTAGCGTACACCTTCAGCATCTGCTTAGCGCGTTCTTCTGCTTCTTCTCTTGTCGCATGAGCTGTATGTCCTTCTTGCCAGAGAAATTCAGATGTGCGGAGAAACAGGCGAGTGCGCATCTCCCATCTCATCACGTTGCACCATTGGTTGCAAAGAATGGGCAGGTCGCGGTATGACTTTATCCAATTCTTATATGTGTTCCATATGATTGTTTCTGATGTTGGACGGATGATGAGTTCTTCCTCAAGTTTGGCAGCAGGGTCAACTACCACTCCATCATGAGTTTCATTTGTCTTAAGACGGTAGTGGGTTACCACTGCGCACTCTTTGGCGAAGCCTTCCACATGCTCTGCTTCTTTGCTGAGGAAACTCTTTGGAATAAGCAGAGGGAAATATGCATTCTGGACTCCAGTCTCTTTGAACATGTCATCGAGCACCCTCTGCATCTTTTCCCATATAGCGTAGCCGTATGGTTTTATCACCATGCAGCCTCTCACGTCAGCTTGTTCAGCCAATTCGGCCTTTACCACTAACTCATTATACCACTTAGAATAATCTTCCGAACGTTTTGTGAGATTCTTAAGTTCTGTTGCCATTTTTCTTATGTAATTATTGTGTTCTACTAATTTCAAACTACAAAATTACTAAATATTTATAATAAATATGGGCGGTTCTGATAAATATTTTAATTACTGTGTGCAGATTTCACAATAAATGCCGATATTTGCACTCAAAATCATTAAATATTATTCTTTAAACATCATTCTAAAGTATTTGTATTATGAAGAATCTTAAATTTGGAGCGGGAGTTATGGCTACAGCCCTTCTTCTCTCAAGCTGCGGAGCGAGCAATACAACCAAGGGAGGCCTTATCGGCGGAGGTTCAGGTGCAGCACTTGGTGCCATCATCGGCAATATCATCGGCAAGGATGCTAAGGGAACACTTATCGGAGCTGGTATTGGAGCTGCCGTTGGCACAGGAGCAGGTCTCCTTATCGGCAAAAAAATGGATAAGGCAAAGGCTGCAGCTGAGGCTGTGGATAATGCACAGGTTGAAACTGTGAAGGACGCAAATGGACTTGACGCCGTAAAGGTCACTTTCGATTCGGGCATTCTCTTCAAGACAAGCAGTTATGCTCTTAGTGATGCAGCAAAGCAAAATCTCAATGATTTCGTGAACAATGTTCTTAAGCCATATAGCGACTGCGATGTTGCTATTCAGGGTTATACAGACAACCAAGGTTGGAGAAACTCTACTGCAGAGCAAAGCGCGCAGAAGAATGTGGTTCTTTCACAAAACCGCGCTGATGCTGTGAAAACTCATCTTCTTCTCGCAGGAGCAGCAGCTTCGCAGATAAAGAGCTCTACAGGCTTCGGACAGGAGAATCCTGTGGCAGACAATAGCACAAAGGCTTGCCAGGAACAGAACCGCCGTGTGGAAATTTATCTTTATGCATCTGAAGCCATGATTAAGGCTGCCAATGCAGGAACGCTCAAATAACAGAATGACATTTGCAATGTCGTATGAGCATATTTCTCAAACGTGTTAAAAACACTATCAAGTGGGTGCTTATAGTCCTTGTGGCTGGAAGCATCCTACTTGTTTTATTGTTCCGCTTTTGTCCTGTATATACCTCTCCGCTCATGTTTATCAGGACATATGAGCAGATCAGCAGAGGAGAGCAGATACGTTGGCATCATTCTTGGGTCCCGCTCGATAGCATTTCGTCATACCTTCCTCTTGCTGTTTTGTCAAGCGAGGATCAAAATTTCCTCAATCATAACGGCTTTGATTGGGAAGCTATAGAGAAAGTGGTGAAAGAGCGCGCGGAAGGCGAGCGTTTCCGTGGTGGAAGCACCATAAGCCAACAGACGGCAAAGAATGTTTTTCTTTTTCCTACATCATCATCGGGAAAGTTGGCTTGGTTTCGCAAAGGTGTTGAGGCTTATTTCACTGTTTTGATAGAATTTCTATGGGACAAGCATCGCATAATGGAAGTTTATCTCAACACTATAGAGATGGGTGATGGCATCTATGGAGCCCAAGCTGTGGCACAAGAGCATTTTGGCTGTGAAGCAAAAGACCTCACTCGTAACCAATGTGCAATGATTGCTGTTTCATTGCCTAATCCTATCAGAATGAATTCAGCTTTGCCCACACGTTATATGTACAGGCGACAATCGTGGTGCATACGCCAGATGAAATGGATAGGTCATTTCCCCACAAGAGAGGAACTGAAACAAAAAAAGTCTGCCATTGAGGACTGATATCCTTATGGCAGACTTTTTTATCCAAAATCGGTCATTAGAACATTGGTGGTGTTCTTTTCAATTCTTGTCACCGTTTGGGCCAAAGTCTTTCCAACCTATGTGCGTATACTGACAAAGGTCATGAAAATAATTTATTCGTTCCCAAAACGAGGGTAAGGATACTTGGCAAAGTATATTAGGATACTTTTTCATGGGTGTTACAATGTGAAAAACTGAATCAAGAATTCTGCAGGAGTGCTTTGACTCTAACTGGATTAGTTTGCTGAGTTATGCCCAAGGATGTATTCATTGACTCAATCATTTTTCTGTCTAATGACCGGTTAGGGTTTATTCAAAACACAATGAAAGTGCTATTGTCTGTTTGGAGCATTCCACTTATTTCTATATGCATGCTTTTTCTCTGTGTGATTCATGGCTTAGTCGTAGAAGTTCCAACTGATGCCAAAACGCATGCTGGTTGGGTTCATCGGATAGCCAGGCCCCCAGAAATAACGTCCGTCAGATTGGTTCGCATGGTGGTACATGATGTAGAATCTTGTGCGTTTCAGGTCAAAGTTGGCATATAGTGAGATGAGTGGGTAATTACCAATCAGCACTTTTTTCCCAGCGTTCTGATTCATGAAAGTGTTCATCACTGGCGAATAGTCTGGTGCTTCATATTCGGTGAAATATTTCATGTCTGCCCCTAATTCAGTTTTGAGCACTTGAGCTATCTTGAAACGTATGAACAGATTTGTGTATACCGACAAGGCAGGCAAAGGCAATACGTCTTTATGGGAGCATGTCTGATATGTTAAGTCGTTTTCCCAATGAAATATGCCCAATTTGAAATTTTGTTTGAGGTTCGCGCTGATCACCTGAACATTTTCAGAGCATTGCACAGGAGCTATGTTGTTGCTGACTGTTGTGCCCTCTTCGGATGTCTTGCTGATGCCGTTGTTGATGAAATAACAGTAGTTCTTGATGTTTTCCACACCCACAGCCAAGCGGGTTCCTGTTTTAGGAAGGCTGACAATTCCCTCTATTCTTTGTCGGAGCTCTTTGTTTGTGCTATTGTCCCACCATGCGTGCTTGCTGTGGTATTGGCGGAAATAGAAGCTTGGCATCAGATTCTTCACATAAGCGTTGATGGCAACTTGGGCTGTATCGCCAAATAGTGGGATGTTCAGTTCCCCATGTCCTTTTATCTCAAACTGTCCGCTGCTTTTGCCTGCCACAACCATTTCTCCGTCTATGTTGTAGTTGACAGCAGAACCATGCGCGCGGATAATTTGGCCTCCAACAAGCACGTTGTTCTCTTTGTAGGTCTTTTTGTCTATTATTCCGTCTGTGTTAGTGAAAAAGCCGCCATGGATGGTGGAGTCGGGTAGAGAGAAGCGTTTGTGCTCATATCCAATATATGCATTAACGCCAAAGAGAGCCCACTTGTTGAAGCCTTCACATATTGATGCGCCAATATGGGTGCGCAAGGATAGGTTGCGAGTGCGGTCTTGAGTTGAGTCGCCTGGCAGATAAGTGTATGAATGGTAATTTGCAGTTTCGGAATATGCACGGTAATTGTGCATCATGTTTTGAAGCTTTATCGTATGGAATATGCGGCTCACCGGCACAAATACTTTGCGAGTGTTGACAGAATCCACAACTTCTTCTCTATAGAAACCGAAGTTTAATCGTTGATTGAAGAATGCGATATCATGCTCTTGCCTGTTCCATGTGTGCGAGAGAAATGTGGGTATGTCATTTGTCGAGAAATTCTGTGACATGTTCTCAGGGTGAGTGATGTATCCCTCGTCTTCTATGCCACCGCTCTCAGCATTTTTCATAAAGTTGTGCTGGTAGTAAAAATGCATGTCGTATCTGTCGTCTATGTATGATGTCCAGGCTGATGCATTCATGAACGATGTTGATTGGCTTGCATAAAAGCCGCGGCCGTATACATAGTCGAATATGCCGCCAATATTGGCCTTGCGCCCGATATTGTTGGTGTATGTCACTTTCACATGGTCGGATCCATCGTTTCTTGAGCCGTTCCAGTTGTATGTTATGTTCATGAACGGTGACTTTGTGTTGTAGAATCTGAACCGTTCTGTCGTGACGAAGAACATGTCATACGGCATGGAGAAGAGAAAGTCGGACATTGCTGGACGTTCCATGAATATGCGCGACATGCGAGGCGAACCGACATTTCCTAATGTTTGGTATTGTCCGCTTAAGCCTTCTGGAAGGTCTGTGTTCATGAACATGTGGTGAAGCGTGTCAACATATGTGGGTGTGATGTTTCCATACTTTTCATCAACATGCCACGACCTCACGTCATTAGGCACGATTTTCTTTTTGTCCTTATTGTCGCTATATGCAGAATCAGGACGTGAGTCCATGCTCATATCCGTGTTGCTTTCGAGTTCTGATACGATGCGCTGTGCATTTGCCACAGACACTTGGGCGGAAAAGGCAAGCGCATAAAGTAGGAATCTTGATTTCATATATAAACGATTCACTTCTGCAACCTATGGATATGACAATCAGAATAGGCTGCAGAAGTGTGGCTTGGTGTATGTTTTTAAAACATGAATCGCAGGTAAAACTCAACCAACTTGAGCACTATAGAACTAAAACCCACGCAAAAAAACAATGTGCGCTGTTCGGGCAACACGAAATAGATGACAAGTGCAATGGCGAAGCCAAGCATAAAAGTCCAGTTGAGAATTTTGCGTGCTGTGCTGACGCTATCCGCATTCTTGCCTTTGTGCCATTTCTTGCGGCTCTTGTTCTTGTCTTCCGCTATTGCGTCTGCAATGATTTTGTCTATCTCGTCTTGTTTCATATACAATGCCTAAGTGATTTCAAACATTCATTTAGATGCAGCGGTTGCTGCAATCTCTTTTTTTAGTTCTGTGACAAGATCTATGGTCTTGACGCGGAACTTTCCTGGAATCCTTCTTAATTCGCCTTTCTTGTTCAGGCATTCTTCATCAGTAATCCATTCTTCCGCAGAGACTCTGTCAAATTTGCCTTCGCCCTGGTCTACATTAAAGTATATGTTTGTCAAGGTAAACTCAGCCTGTCCATCGCTGACAGCTATGTCGAGTGTGTAGAATGCTTGGGTGTAATTCTTTGCGAGTGGCTTGATTGAGAAAATGAGTTCTTCTGCTCCTACGCATGAAATGATTCCTTTTTCTTTGTCTGCGGTTTTGACCATTGAATAATCCAAATTCTTAAAGAACCATGGGTCAGTATACATTCCGTTGGCCGTGTTTGCCTCGTAGCGCAAGCTTGCCCATTGAGCCACTCTGGCATAAATGTCATTTTTAGTCATGCCAGGAAAGGCTATGACTTCATTGTATGTTACTTTTCCATTTTTTACAGGCACAGCTCCAACCGACTTGTATGCGCTCATGTCTGCATGTTGTTTCTGAATCTTTTTGCGAGTGAAAAGTCCTTCGCTTTGTGCGTTTATCAACAATGGGAAAAGAGCAAATATGGCTATGAAAATCTTTCTCATATATTTGTATGCTTGTTTAATGATTATCAAATTGTATATATGGGCTTGCATGTTATACGGACTGTGCTGCATGCCGCTAAATCTTTGCAAAGATAATGCTTTTGACAATTATTGTCAAATATAATATGATAAAATTGCTAAAATAAGAAGTTCTTCTGCAGTTTGGTTTGATATTGACAAGAGTTTGACGAGAAGGACTTTGTTGTTGAATGCTTTCCTGTAGTGGACGCGGAAATGCGAATGTTAGTATGCGACAGGCTCCTTTTGTAGGGCATCAGCATGATGATTGGCCTGTTGCCTAACTTGATGGCATAGAATGTATGTGGAAAAACAATGGGTTGCATCATTGTTGAACGTGATGCAACCCATTGTTTAATGTGTGTATTGATGACAGTTGTTATGGTGTGTTTTTGATGTTTTCATTCTTCTTTGCGTATGTGTCGCTAATTACCCCAAGGCTTGAATGGCTGGTTGTTTTTGCCTCCAGGACGGAAATGGTTGAGTGCTTCCATTTGCCATCTGTTCAGAGCCATTTTTACAGCAAAGATTTTTTTCCAAGACAGAACAGAATGAAATTTCTTGTTATAGGCTTGTTCTAATTTTTCCGACTCAATATCGTTTGCTGCCATTTTGCTGACTATGTCCTCGTACTCCTTCTCTGTAAGTGAGCCGTCTTTCCTGCTTTTGAATATCAGACGCCTGTTCATTTCCATGAGGTAGTGCTGCTTGCCCAGCATCTCATTCAATAATGGAAAAAACTTTGCAGACTCTTCATCATTGAGATTGGCTTCGCGGGCGACAAAATCATACATGGTTTTCATATACAATTCTGGAGAGAACTGCTTTCTGTTGTCTTGACGTTGCCATCCTCTGTTTTGTGCTTGTGCATTAATGGATGCGCAGACAATCATTGACATGATTAAATATATGATTCTTTTTTTCATGATAGATACTTCTTTTGAACAATAGTTTCACTTTGCTTTATTTTACTCGCCGCTTTATTTTACTCGCCGCTTTATTTTACTCGCCGCCAGAAAGGTAACAGTACACATCCATGTTGTTGGTCATGGCATAGTTCATCAAGTCTTCATTGTATTCTTCTGTGCTGACATAATGTGTGTGTGCCTGATTTTCTTGTTTTGGAGCGTCTGGCGTGGCTATAAGTTTTGCGGCCACCATGGCTATAAGAATCAGAGATGCAGCAATTGATGTGATGTTTTTCCACAAGTTGCCATTTTTGAACATTAGTGTGTGGCTTGCGTGTATCTTGTGCTCTGCCGATTCGGTGTTTCTTGTACCGTTGATGCCGATAACCTTAGAGCTGCTGATAGCAGTATCTGCTTCTGGTATCTGTTTCATGATACGAGCTGTAAGGTCGTCGAAATATCCTTCTGGCGTGAAGAATGGGTATTTGCCCTTTTCCTCAAATGAAATTCGCTTGTCCTTTGTACTCATATTGCTATATGTTTTAGTTGTTAATCGCTATTTTGACTTTCTTTTTGTCAAATGGTTTAATCTTATCTGTCTTTTTTTATTGTTTTCCTTTGACAAAGTCAGATATTTTCTCGACTGCTATATGGTATGAAGCTTTTAGCGCCCCTATGCTTGTGCCCACTATTTCTGAAATCTCGTTGTATTTTTTGTCATCGAAATATTTCATGCAGAACACTTGCCTCTGTTTGGGAGGCAGGGCAGAAATGGCTTGCATGAGGATGTTGGATGCGTTGTCTCCGTCGAAATATTCATCTGCCACGAACGATGCTTGTTCATTGAAATCTTCGTCATCAATTGACAAGGATATTTTTTTCTGCTTGATGAAAGTGAGTGCTTCATTGCGTGCAATGGTGAAAAGCCATGTCGATATGGCCGAATCACCTTTGAAGTTGTCTATGCCTTTCCAAGCCTTTATGAATGTGTTTTGCAAAACGTCGTCTGTGTCATCGTGATTTTGCAGCATGTAGTGTATCTGCCAGTACAATTGGCGTGAATGCGCATTGACAATATCCTCAAAAGCCTTGCGTTTTGTCTCTGGGCTTTTTAGTCTGTCAATTATATCCGTGTCGCTTATCTTTGCCATGCTTGCATTAATGTTTTGTTGAGTTTGTAACAATTGACTTTTTGACTTTCAAAATCAATTCAGGTTTAATCATTAAATAGATTAAAAAAGAGTGGGAGAGGCATGTCTTGCATGTCAGCTCCCACAATGTTTTTTGTCTTGATGATTATTTCCACTTCTCGCATATGGGTTATGTAAGAATGGCCTGTTCATTTGTTATATTAAGTTAGTGTTATGACGCTTGTTGAAATGGACATATGGCGCATTGTAGCCCGAAAAAGGAATGTCCTTGTAGAAAACTATCTGAGCGTCACCTTGCATGTGGCATTGCCCACTTTCACAATGAGGAGACCCTTGTGGAGGTGGTTAAGGCTGAAGGTCTTAGAGTTGCTGTCTATTCGTTGTGAATATACTATGTTGCCTGTCATGTCATAGACAAGTATGGTTTTCCCTCCACCATTCTGCACTTGCACGCTGCCGTTGCAGAATTTGATGGTTATGGCTTCTTTTTCCTCTTCTATTTCTGATTTGTTGTCATTGTCGGCCATTGCCAATGTTGGCAACGCTAACATTGTCATAAACAGTAGGGCTTTTAGTATTTTGAGTAATGATTTTGTCATACGCGTTTTAGGTTTTTATTTTGCAAATGTATATTATTTTTTGATTGCATACAAATGTTTTCAGGCTAAAAGTGCTTCAAAAGGCTTTATTTTATGATTTATTATATAAAAATGGGAATGCAATTCGCAATGAAATGCATTCCCAAGTTTTCTGTGCCTGATGTGTTTGACGTTTCTCCTGATTTTTGTATGTGGAAATCATGAGTGGTCTGCTCTCACATCATAATTGTGGTGTTCCTTAGCTTTATGTATTATATATTATATATAATGTATATTTGATGCTTCTGGTTAAAAGAATTTGTATCGGCAGTCTTTCACGTTTGCCTTAAGGTAAAGTGAATTGATGATGGCGTTGGATGCCATTGAGAAATTTGTTTGAGCAGCGGAGTTCTGTTCGGCTTGCTTGTCGAATTTCTCAGCGCTCTTATTCTTGCTGATGATCTGCAACATGTACACACCGTTGTTGCCCTTGACAGGACCTGCGAATGAGCCTTTTGCTGTCTTGGCGGATACGGCGCCAATGATAGGTTCTGACGACGTTGTTGCTGCCACGAATGTTGGCGCAGCGAAAGTGACATGCTTGATGGTGTCTACAACGGCGTTCTTTGCTTTAGTGGCATCGGCCATGTTTTTGATGTTCTTGACAGTTTCGTAAATCTTCTCGACTTTCTTTTCTGTCATGAGCTCGTCTTTGATGAATTCTTTCACCTTTTCCACAGGGCGGTAGCCTTCCTTGTTGATGCCTGTGAGGGCAACCAAGAGAAGGTGGTCGTTGCTTCCACATTCGTAAAGCTGTGACACGTCGCCAACTTTAGCCTCGTCAAATACCCACTTCAGAGCTTCGCGAGTGGCATGTATGTTTGCTATATTGTGCGAGGCTGTTGTTATGTCGTCAATAGGGCGCACGACGTAACCGTTCTTTGGTGCGTTAGCTTCGATTTGCTGCAAGGTCTTGTTTTCTGCAACGAATGTAGAGAACTTGTTGTACTCGTTGTTGTATGTTTCGTCAGAGAACTTGAGTTCTTTAACCACAGCAGCCACATTGTATTTTGAAACATTGTTTGCGGTTTTGAGCACCTGAAGGATTGCTGTGCCGCCGTTTTCAAGTGTGAGCTTCTTGCTGCTGCCTGCATTCATTGAGAATAGTGTGCTGACAAAAGCAGCGTTGTTGGCATCGATGGATGCGTTCTCGAATTGTGAAGAAGCGATCCAGGCTGAGTCGCCAGGCTGGTTGTATTTCTTTGCAATGTCTTTGAAGTTGGCGCCGTTGCTGATTGCAGCCATGATGCTGTCGGCCTTCTTGGAGATGTCTGCTTCATCTTTGCCTATGACGGCTATCTGACGGAAGAGAACGGAGTCGGGTTGGTTCTCTTTGCCAAGCAGCTTGAAGGTGTAGAACGAATTGGTCATCGGGTCATATTTGGTATTGGCCACTGAGCCGACAGCCATCGAGTCGAGTGCTGATGCAATCATTGAAGGATATGCGTTTTTGGTCTTGTAGATGTCTGCATATTGAACAAGCGATGATGCTTGACGGACAACATTGCCAGCCGATGCGTTGTTTGAAGCCGCAGCCAGTTTGCTTTCTGCTTCTTTCATGTCCTTGAGGGCTGCAGCCTTGTCAGCTTCGCTTGCTGTGACAGCAACATCTACAATCTTCAGGTCGCGTGTCTCCACGTATTGCTTGTATTGTTCTTTGTCCTCGTCGTACTTTGACTTGATGTCTTCGTCTGTCACATTCACTTCTGAATCCTTTACTGAAGCAGCAGGGATTGAAGCAAGAACGATCTCAGCTTCTTCTGAGCGTCCCTCAAACGCCATCTTGGCCTCTATTGGATTTGACAGGAATGACTGAGAGAGAAGGACCTGGTACTTCTGTGTGAGAAGCTGGTCGTGAATCTGGCGTTGAACGAAGAGATAATACTTGTAGATCTTTTCATAGGCATCAGGAATCTGCGAACCAGCTTTCTTCATTTTTTGGTATTCGGTGAGGAATGCGTTTACCATGGAGAAATCGTAGCGTTGTGTCTGCTGGTTCATGAAAACAGGCACTTGGAGCATCTGGCTGTAACCGCTCTTGATGACTTCAGAAATCTCGCTCTCGCTTACTGCTATGCCGAGTTCTTCACATTCCTTGGCAATGAGCTGAGACTGCACATATGATTGCCATGCTTCGTCTTTGATGCGGTTGAGCTCGTCTTCGTTGAAAGAACTTTTCTGTGTGGCAATCTCGTAATAGTTCTGCATGTCGTCCACCATCTTCTGGTAGTCCTGCACAGAGACTGATTCACCGTTCACTTCGCCAATTTGCTGGCTGTTGCTGTGAAAGAGGCTTTCAAGGCCTCTGAACAAGTCGCCTGCCACAAACAAGAATAGTGCCAAGGCGATGATTGAAACAAGGAGTACTCCCTTGCTCCTGATTTTTTGTAATGCTGCCATTTTTTTGTTTTGATGTTTTTATAATTATTATTTTATTTCAATCGGTATGGTGTGCGGTTATGCAATAGATGCTGAATGTGCGTGGCTCCAACAGGAGTGTCTGTTCATTTCGCAAATTCATGCAAAATTACAAAAAAAATCTCAGTCTGTAAAATAGCAGCTTAAAAAAATAATTATAATATGTGTTTTTCTCGTTGTGCTAATGTTTTTGAGGCCTGAGCGGCCGCTATTGCTTCACCAAATGCTGCTCCGTGCCGGCTTGAGGGAGGGTCGCAAGCCGTTTGGCGGATGGCGAAGTGATGTTTCAGACATTGCTTGCGGAGAAGCGGGCGTATATCTGAATGTTATTGATGATTGACACATGTGTTTTTGTTGTCTGCCCAATGGTATTGTATGGTGAGATTGAAAGTGGAAAATGAATTGATTCGGATGTCTTTGGATGTCTTCGGGATGCCTTCGGGATGCCTTCGGGATTGCTTGGTAAATTGTTTTGTGTGAATTTGAAAAGGCGCATCCATTTCTCCGGTTTTCTCATGACATTTTGAATGCGACATTATGACCATTGTGGTTCTGAATTGCATTGTCGTTTGCCGATGGAGTAACTTTCTATTTGTAGGCGATTTACCGATAGTTTGTTGGCAAATGTATTGCAGAAGGGTGGCTTGCCTTTCCAATTTGCAGTTTGTGTTTGTGAGAATGCAACATTCCGTCGTTTATTTGGCAAAGTGAATGATTTTCATGGCCTTTTTCATTCGCTTCACATGTTTTTGTATACTGTCAATATGCAAAAAATGGTTTTGAAAGTGACTTGTTGGGTCCATGGAGTCAAAAAAGTATTCATTTGTATTATTTTTTTTCGACAAAATAGCAAAAATGTATTTAAAAAATCATACCTTTGCATCAGATTAGATTTTTTAGGAAATAAATTACTTACTTTCTATGGCTAAAAAAAATTCGGTGCCCAAGTTTGTGTTTGAATCCAGTTGGGAGGTGTGCAATAAGGTGGGAGGTATCTACACGGTGCTTTCCACACGTGCTAAAACACTTCAGGAACAAATGCCAGGAAGGGTTCACTTTATTGGCCCTGATTTTTGGGCAGGGAAAAAGAATCCTTTGTTTAGAGAGACCAAGACTCTGCTCAGCGGGTGGAGAGAATACGCCAGCAAGGAATATGGACTTAGTGTTCGTGTTGGACGTTGGCAGATACCAGGAGAACCTGTCGCAATATTGGTTGACTTCAAGCCTTTCTTTGATTCGCGCGATGAAATTTTCAAATGGGCATGGGACAATTACAAAGTAAATTCGCTCAATGCTTATGGTGACTATGACGAATGCATGATGTTCTCATGGGCGGCAGGAAAAGTTGTCGAAAGCTTCTTCAGGTATCACAACCTTTCAGCTAAAGACAATGTGATATTCCAGGCGCACGAATGGCAAACATGCCTCGCTGCGCTTTACATAAATAAGTATGTGCCAGAAGTGGCCACTATTTTCACGACACATGCTACCACCATAGGCCGCTCAATAGCAGGAAACAGCAAACCGTTGTATGATCATCTTTCGAATTACAACGGAGATCAAATGGCAGATGAACTTAATGTGCAAGCAAAGCATAGTGTGGAAAAGCAAGCAGCATGGAATGTGGATTGCTTCACCACTGTGAGCGACATCACGGCCAAGGAATGTGAAGCGCTTTTGGACAAATCTGTTGATGAGGTTCTTGTCAATGGATTTGAAGATGATTTTGTGCCTTCGCCTGTGCCTACATTCAACACTTTGCGCCGCAGGGCCCGCGCTTCGATGCTTCGTGTCGCAAGCACGCTGCTTGGCACAAAGCTTGCGGAAGACACGCTCATTGTGAGCATTGGCGGAAGGTACGAGTATTCAAACAAGGGCATCAATGTGTTTGTTGACGCCGTCAATCGCTTGCGCTACAATCAAGAGCTTAACCGTGAGGTGCTGGCATTTGTCATGGTGCCTGCATGGATTAAAGGACCGAGACAGGATCTTATCGACGCAATGAAGGTGGGCTCTAAAAATAAAGAAGTTCATGGCGACCCTCGTGTCACACACGAATTATATGAACCGGAAAACGACAAAGTGCTTGGCCAGCTGAATTGGCTCAATTTCTATAATAGTCCATCCGACAAAGTCAAGCTTGTTTTTGTCCCATGCTATCTTGATGGAAATGACGGCATCTTCAACCTCAATTATTATGAGTTGCTCATAGGTGTTGACATTACGGTGTTCCCATCTTATTACGAACCTTGGGGCTACACGCCGCTTGAGTCTGTGGCCTTTCATGTTCCATGTGTCACCACAGACCTTGCCGGATTCGGAATCTGGGCCAACGAAGTAAAGGGAGGGGCAAGCCAGATTGAAGATGGCGTTAAGACCATTCATCGCTCCGACTACAACTTCAACGAGGTCAGCGACAGCATTGTTGACACCCTTCTTAAATTCTCCAAGATGGAGAAGAAGCAAGTCACGCTGGTGCGTCGGAATGCGGCTAAGATAGCCGAGAAAGCCCTTTGGCGCCATTTCATAAAGTATTATTACCGTGCCTACGACAAAGCACTTGGTAAGCGCAATATGAGATTGAAGAGATAGTTTAGAAAGTGTGTCTGAATGTGTTGAATCTTAAGAATATGTGTCACGCATGCATGATATAAACATAGTGCGTATGTTGTTATGGACATGTTTAATGCAGGGTAGTGGTGCTGTCTTCAGATTGATTCATGCAGAGATAATTATAAAATTAACTATATTATAAAAACTAACTATTGTTTTATGAGAATTAAAGCAAGTAACGCAAACACACCCAACTGGCGTGAGATTAGCGTAAGGTCATCCGTTCCTGCTGCATTCGAACCATTGAATGAAATAGCCCACAACATGTGGTGGTCTTGGAACAACGAAGTAGGTCACATATTCAATGATATGGATCCTAAGTTGTGGCATGACGTACAGCAGAATCCTGTTCTTTTCCTCAGCCGCATGAACTATGAGAAGCTTGAAGAGCTTGCTTCTGACAAGAAGATAGTTGATCGAGTAAACGCCATCTACAAAGAATTCCGTGCTTACATGGATGTCGAGCCAGACAAGAAACGTCCATCTGTAGCATATCTTTGTATGGAGTATGGTCTCAGCCATGTGCTTAAAATCTACTCAGGAGGTCTTGGAATCCTTGCAGGCGACTATGTCAAAGAGGCTTCCGATTCCAACATAGATTTCTGCGCTGTGGGATTCCTTTATCGCTATGGCTATTTCACTCAGACCCTCTCTATGGAAGGTCAGCAAGTGGCTAATTATGAAGCGCAGGTGTTCCCAACACTTCCTATCGAGCGAGAGCTTGATGAGAATGGCAATCAGATTGTGGTAGATGTTCCTTACAACAATTATACTGTTCATGCGCTTGTTTGGCGTGTGAATGTAGGACGTGTTAAACTTTACCTCCTTGACACGGACAACGACATGAATTCAGAGTTTGACCGCCCAATAACACACGCGCTCTATGGCGGCGACTGGGAGAACCGCATCAAGCAAGAAATTCTTTTAGGCATAGGCGGCGTGCTCCTTCTCAACAAGCTCGGAATCAAGAAGGATATCATACATTGCAACGAGGGTCACGCAGCATTGGCCAATGTGCAGCGTCTCGTAGAGTTCGTTGAAAGCGGCATGACATTCAACGAGGCTCTTGAAGCTGTTCGCACATCTTCTCTCTATACTGTCCACACTCCTGTGCCAGCAGGCCACGACTACTTTGACGAGGCTCTCTTCGGCAAATATATGTCGCAGTATCCATCAAAGCTTGGCATAAGCTGGGATGAATTCATCGGCATGGGCCGTGTCAATCCTGATGACAAAGGCGAGCGTTTCTGCATGTCGACATTCGCATGCAACACATGCTCATGGGTTAACGGCGTAAGCTGGCTTCATGGCAAGGTGTCAAGAGAAATGTTCAATGGAATATGGAAGGGATATTTCCCAGAGGAACTTTCAAATGTGGGTTATGTGACAAACGGTGTTCACATGCCAACATGGACTGCTTCTGAGTGGAAGTCTGTCTACGCAAAGTATTTCGACAAGTCTCACCTTGCAGACCAGTCTAACCAGAAGATATGGGAGTCTATATATAATGTGCCTGATCAGGAAATCTGGAACACACGCATGGCTTTGAAATCAAAGCTCATCGAATACATAAAGGTGGCATTCCAGGAAGACTGGCTCAAGCATCAGGGAGACCCTTCTCGTATCGTTTCCATCGTGGAGAAAATCAATCCTAATGC
This sequence comes from uncultured Bacteroidaceae bacterium, assembly GCA_934293005.1. Lineage (GTDB taxonomy): Bacteria > Bacteroidota > Bacteroidia > Bacteroidales > Bacteroidaceae > Minthosoma. The sequence continues at coordinate 15,062 of CAKQYA010000012.1, read as the reverse complement.
TCTCACCATCGGATTCGCTCGCCGTTTCGCTACATACAAGCGTGCGCACCTTCTTTTCAGCGACCTCGATCGCCTTGCTAAGATTGTCAACAACCCTAACTATCCTGTGCAGTTCCTTTTTGCAGGCAAAGCGCACCCAGCTGATGGCGCAGGCCAGGGCCTCATCAAAAAGATTTATGAGATAAGCCGCCGCCCAGAGTTCCTTGGCAAGATCATCTTCCTTGAGAACTATGACATGAAGCTGGCTCGCCGTCTTGTCACAGGCGTGGATATCTGGATGAACACACCTACGCGTCCGCTCGAGGCTTCAGGCACATCAGGCGAGAAGGCTCTCATGAATGGCGTGGTCAACCTTTCTGTGCTTGATGGCTGGTGGCTTGAGGGCTACCGCGAGGGCGCAGGATGGGCTCTTACAGAAAAGCGCACATTCCAGAACCAGGAACAGCAGGATCAGCTCGACGCAGCCACTATCTACTCTCTTCTCGAGAATGAAATCCTTCCGCTCTATTACGCTCGCAATGCCAAAGGCTACTCAGAAGGATGGATACAGACCGTGAAGAATTCGATAGCTCAGATCGCGCCTCATTACACTATGAAGCGTCAGCTTGATGACTACTTCACAAAATTCTATGGACCTCTCGCAGAGCGTCGCAAGGTTCTCTATGCCGACAACTTCAAGAAAGTCAAAGAAATCGCAGCATGGAAAGAGCTTGTGGCTTCACGTTGGGACGGCATTCACGTTGTTTCCTTCAAGAAAGAAGAAGAAATGCTCAAGGGAGACATCCTCTCAGGAAGAAAGTATCATGTTGAGTATGTCATTGACGAACAAGGCCTCGACGATGCAATTGGTCTCGAACTCGTCACCGTATACAAGGACGAGGATGGCTGCGAGCACGTCAGCCAGATAGAGCCGCTTAATGTCACAAAGCACGAGGGCAACCTTTACACATTCGAAGGCACGCATGTGATTCCAACAGCAGGCAGCTTCAAGGTGGCTTACCGCATGTATCCAAAAAATGCAGACCTTCCACACCGTCAAGATTTCTGCTACGTCAAGTGGCTGAACTAAGTGCTGGTTGTCACACTATTGGTCGTTAGCCAATTGGCTCATATCATTAAATATTATCAATTTGCATCATCCCTGAAAATGGGGTGATGCAATTTACATTATAAAGATGATGCAATTCCCATTCTTATACATTATTTTGCGTTTGTTGCACATGGCCAGACGTCGTGTGTCCGTGTGTGTTGTCTTTATGGCTATAATGCCATTGGCTTTGTGTGCCCAACAGGCAGGCAACAAACGACCAACGGGAGTATATAAAAAATCAACCGTTGTGAAAACATACAGGGCTTATGTCAAGCAGAAGGATTATGCCAAGGCAAAACAAGAGATAGACAAGGCGATGGATGCTCATGCGGAAGCTGCATCTGACACGAAGATGTACACATATAAAGTTAATGCCCTCAATGAACTCATTAAACAAGAAAACCGCAAGATTTATCTCAATCAGCGGCCAGACACCGTGACATACTTCAATTACATCTATCAAATGTATGAAACAGCGCTGAAGGCCGACAGCATCGAACAAGCGAGAACCGCACAATTGCGAGCTGAAGGCAAGAAAGCCAAGGTGAAACTAAGGTCAGAAATGGGCAATGCCCTTGTTGGTTACAGAAACAATGTCGCTAACGCAGGAAAATATTTCTATAACAAAAAAGACTATAAGAATGCGTTCAAATATCTCGACTTGTACCTTAGCACCAAAAATGCAGGGGTGTTCAATTCTGATGAAGGCGGAATCTCCATCAAAGATCCTGATGATGCAGTAGCTCTGTCAACCCTGGCTGTGCTCAGCGCATACGCATCAAGCAATTATTCAGGAGTGATGCGCTATATTGCTGAAAGCGCGAACGATAATATGGTTAAATCGCAAATACTCGAGATAGGGTATAAGTCGGCTCTTGCCATGAATGATTCAACAAGCATGCTTGCTTTTCTTCAAAGAGGATTTGAGTTGTATCCCGAGACAGAATATTTCTTCATGTCGCTTGTGCGCTTTTATGCCGATTGCAACGAAAAATACCAGGCTCTTGAAATTATCGACAAGATGCTCAAACTCTATCCAGATAACCGTGACTACAATTACATGAGGGGCAAGCAGCTGCTTTTGCTCGACTGCGATGATGAAGCTATCGTGTCATTCGAGAAATGTCTCGAACTTGAAGCTGACGATGCAGAGTCGTATTCCTCTCTTGGTGACATATATCTCGAAAAGGCGCAAGATGCTTACATGAAATTCAATCTGCCCCTGTCAGATCCAGAATATGCTAAACGAAAGAAACAAATCGAGGCATTGTATTCCAAAGCGTGCTACAATTATGAAAACGCAAAAAAATATGATGAGAACAATGTTCAGCTGTGGCTGACGGGATTGAGGGAATCATATTTCAAACTGAATAAAGGTCGCGAGCTGCGTTCTCTTGATAAATACAAATAGGGAAGGCTTGACAAATAGGGCAGGTTTGACAAATAGGACAAGTTTGACAAATAGGGCAGGTTTGACAAATAGGGCAGGCTTGCTGTTTTTTTAAATTCGCGCGTTTTTGACCGCGTACCCTTGATAAACACAAATAGGGTAGGGGTGCGTCCAAACATTTTAGATTTGGACGCACCTTTAGTGCATAGCCAATTCCTGCTCCGCTATTTTGACGAAGTGCTTGATCCGTCCCATTCCTCTTGATTATAAAAACTCACTTTCCCGTCTCCATGCATTCCGCCGGCCATAGTCAAGTATGGAGAAGAAATGGTTAGGAACGGAGAAGACGTTTCTCCCTGCATTCCGCCGACCATCAGCGAGAGCGCGCAGTTTCATGACCAAATCTCAAACAAGCCAGCGATGCTTTTCGCCACGACTTTCATCAAAAATCACAAGTCAATATGTAACATATGTTTTATTATCGCCTTTTCATAACTTCATTTCTTGCTGATGAAATATTTTTTTCATAACTTTGCATGCTTCTTTGTATCATTTTAACAAAAGAAACATCCAATGGCATCGACAAAGAAAAAGAAAAACAACAGATATGAAGCCGAGCAGAAAGAAAAGCTCTCGGCAGGCGATTTTTTCATCGGTTTTGGCAAATGGGAAGTGACACTCTTCGGCATGGGACTCATATTGGTCACAGCCGCACTTTTCATGCTTGTCGCCTTCGTCTCATATCTCTTCACCGGACAAGCCGACTACAGCCTGCTCGAACAGACAGAGGATCCTCTCAACGAGACGCTGCAATACAAGAATGTTTGCGGCTCATGGGGGGCCATCACAGCTTATTTTTTCATCAACGATTTATTTGGATTAGCCTCTTTCATCATTCCTCCCTATTTGATTATCGTGGGAATGAGAATGATGAAGATATTCAAGTTCACCCTGTTGCGCAAGTTCTTGCTTGCGTCATTCCTGATCATATGGCTGAGTGTTTTCCTGACGGCTTTCGGTTTTCTGATGCCATGGATGGATGACACATTTCTCAATCTTGGAGGCAACCATGGAGTGCGAGTCGTCAATTATCTTGTGCGTGTAGTCGGCTTTCCCGGACTTACAGCCCTGCTTGTGCTTTATGCCATTTGTTATCTTGTCTATGTCAGCGCAAAGACCATAGAAGTGATACGCAACGCTCTTCGCCTCAATTTCCTGCGCAAAGTCAATGCCGACAGGGTCAAAAACCTCATGCATCGAAAGGCAACAGAAAGATTCTTCGCCGAGGAAGATGATGAAGCAGCTAATGCCAGCAAGAGCGTGATGTCACCCGACGAATATACAGACACCATTATCGACAAAGCAGCTCAAGAGGAAGAAGAGCTTGATGCGGAACGCGAATCGTCCACCACCGTGCTCCATTTTGACAATGTAGGCGCAGATGCGCCAAGCGATGACGACAATGTTGATGAGACATCAGATGATTCCGACAATGTTAATGGCGACGTGTTAGACCCCTCGGCATTGTTGTTCGATTCTAAAGACAATTCGCCCCAGACATCAGCCCCAGCTTCGTCTGCATCACGAAACGACGCTTCCCCATCATCTTCCGACATGGCCATAGAAGTGAAGCAGACAGATCTTGGCAGCGGAGAAATCAAACGTGGCGACATCACTACGCCTTACGATCCGAAGCTTGATCTTGAACATTACAAATATCCCACCCTCAATCTGTTGAAGAAGGCCGAAAACGCCACACCCCTCATCGACATGATGGAGCAGAATGCCAACAAAGACCGCATCATCCATGTCCTCAAAAACTTCGGAGTGGAAATAGCCTCGATAAAAGCGACAATAGGCCCGACAATCACACTCTACGAGATTGTGCCATCCGAAGGCACGCGCATCAGCCGCATACGCAATCTTGAGGACGACATTGCTCTTTCGCTTGCAGCCGAGGGCATACGCATCATCGCCCCCATACCGGGGCAGGGCACAATAGGCATAGAAGTGCCAAACAAGAAGAAGTGCATCGTGTCGATGGAAAGCGTGATAAACAGCCGTGTGTACCAGGACAGCACCATGGAACTGCCCTGTGCCATCGGAAAGACCATCAGCAACGAAGTCTTCATGTTCGACCTTGCCAAAGCTCCGCATCTGCTGGTGGCAGGAGCCACAGGCCAGGGCAAGTCGGTCGGCCTGAATGCCATTGTCACTTCCTTGCTTTACAAAAAGCATCCTTCCGAATTGAAAATAGTGATGGTCGACCCCAAGAAGGTGGAGTTCAGCATCTACAGTCCGATAGAGAATCATTTCCTTGCAAGGCTCGAGGAAGAAGAAGACTGCATCATCACAGATGTGCAGAAAGTGGTGAAAACGCTCAATTCCCTCTGTGTGCTCATGGACACCCGATACGACATGCTCAAAAAAGCGCATGTGCGCAACATCAAGGAATACAACGACAAGTTCAAGAGCAGAAAGCTCAGTCCGGAGAATGGCCATGAATACATGCCCTACATCGTCGTGATAGTCGATGAATTCGGAGATCTCATCATGACAGCTGGCAAGGAGGTCGAGCTTCCCATATGCCGCATAGCCCAGTTGGCGCGCGCAGTCGGCATTCATATGATCATTGCCACGCAGCGCCCTCAGGCAAGCATCATCAGCGGAGCCATCAAGACCAACTTCCCTACGCGCATAGCCTTCAAAGTGAGTTCGATGATGGACTCGCGAGTCATACTCGACCGTCCGGGCGCCAACCAGCTCATAGGCAAGGGCGACATGCTTTATCTGCAAGGAGCGGAGCCTGTGCGCGTGCAATGCGCATTTGTCGACACACCCGAGGTGAATGACATTTGCCATTACATCGCAGGGCAGCAGTCGTACCTCCATCCTATGTATCTTCCCGAAGTGGCCGAGCCTGAAAGCGAGTCGGGAGGCTTCGGCACAGTAGACCGCGGGCATCTCGACCCGATGTTCAGCGAAGTGGCGAAGTTTGTGGTCAACAACCAAAGCGGATCCACATCGATGATACAGCGCAACTTCTCCATAGGATACAACCGAGCAGGAAAAATCATGGACCAATTGGAGAAGATGGGTGTCGTTGGCCCTCAGATAGGAAGCAAGCCGCGTGAGCTGCTTATAAAAGATCCTCTCACGCTCGAAGGTTTGCTCAACACCTTGTAGACGTTGCTCGCGCCAAGCATTTGCCGGCCACGGCCTTTATGAGAGTGTTGCCCAGCACCTTGCAGCCATTGTGCCGCAAGACAGCCACGAGCCGCAGAGCCTACAGCCATTGGCTGGCGGCATGAAGGCCTCGACATTGCAACAAGCATGAAACCAAGAAAAGAGTAACTTATAGATAAGTCATTATGAAAAAGATTGCATTAGTCATCACATTGCTGTGCGCATTCGTCCTCCCGATGGCAGCGTCCACAGCCACATCCATTCTCGACAAATCTGCAGCAGCCATCAGACGGGCAGGAGATGTGAAAATTGAATTTGCGTTCACCATGGGCGGCAGCACGTCCGAAGGCTACATCAAGATTCAAGGCAATAAGTTTGTGCTGAGCATGGGCGGCATGATAACGTGGTTTGACGGCAAGACAATGTGGCAATACAGCAAAAAGAATGAAGAAGTGTCTGTCACGGAGCCATCAAAAAGCGAAATAGCCAAGATAAACCCATATTCATTCCTCTCATTCTATAAAAATGGCTATTCTGCGTCTATGGGCAAAAGCACAGCCACAGACCATCAGATCGTATTATCAGGCCATGGAGCAAGCCAGTATAAGAATGTGAAGATGAAGATAAACAAGAAAAGCCTCTATCCCACCCAGATTGACTTGACCACCACGAGCGGGCACTCGCTTTCCATCTTGTGCAAGTCGGTGCGCAAGAATCAGTCGTTCCCTGCTTCAACCTTTTCCTTCAGCAAGAAGAAGTTTCCCGAGGCGGAAGTTGTCGATTTGAGGTGACGGCTTCCCGAGGCGTGAGCTGTCTGTTTGAGGCAGCGGCCTCGTGAGGCGTAAGCAGTCGGTTGAGACGAAGGCTTCCCGAGGCGTGAGCTGTCTGTTTGGGCAGCGGCTTCGTGAGGCGTAAGCAGTCGGTTGAGACGAAGGCTTCCCGAGGCGTGAGCTGTCTGTTTGGGCGAAGACTTCCAGAGGCGGATGATGCGCTCTGCTTTAGCTTTTAATCTAAGACCTGTAAATAGTCCATAACAATCATGAATGCATACGAAGCATTAAAGCTCTACAAGATGCTGGCCCGCAACCAGCGACTGCACTCCAGGCGGCATCCCATGTTTGAGAAGAACAAGATCATGAAAATGTTCAGTTATCTCTTCATCTCATTCTGGGCCGTTTACCTGGTAGCTCTGAGCGTGTCCACCCACACATATTTCTCGGGCACCACACGAGAGGTGTTCGATTGGGTCGACGGCTGCCTGCCATGGTTTCTCTGCGTCGACTTCATGATTCGCTTTGCCATGCAGGAAACGCCCGCCCAGAACATCAAGCAGTATAAGCTGATGAACATCCCCTCACGCCTTCTCCTCAACACCTTTCTCCTGCGCATGGGCCTTCAGCCCTACAATCTCTTCTGGGGCTTCTACTTTGTGCCCCTCAGCCTCATGTGCCTTCCCCAATACTATGGGGCGTGGGGTGTGGCCGGATTCCTTCTGGGGTGGTGGGCCATGTTCATGCTCAACAGCTATTGGTATCTTTTGTGGCGCACCCTCATAAACCGCAACATCCTCTTTGTCATCGCGCCCGTGGCATTCTATGCCATAGTGCTCTATTTCGGCTATTTCTTTGATGAGGACAACTCCTGGACTCTGCTTGGCTCCGCCTATTTCATGCGCGGCTTCTGCACATGGTGCCCCTCGCGTTGGCTGGCAGTCTTGCTGCTGGCAATACCCCTGTATGCGGTCAACTACCATTTGCAGAAAGCAGCCATCTACGTTGAGATCGCCAAGACAGAAGTCGTAAAGCAGTTTAAGACACGCAACATGCTCTTCCTCGACAAGTTTGGCGTCACAGGCGAGTACATCAAACTTGAGCTGCGTTCCACCATGCGCAACCTCGTGGTCCGCAAGCAGTTCATCACCGGGTCGTTGTGCATGCTCGCCTTGTGCTCGCTGCTGTCGTTCTCGCAGATCTACGACAACGTGCCATTCATGCGCGTGTTCATATGCATGTACAGCTACACCTGCCTTGGAGTGATGACGCTCACCACCGTCATGTGCGCCGAAGGCAACTACATCGACGGCCTCATGGTGCATAAAGAGATGGTCCTCTCGCTCCTGAAGGCGAAGTATTATTTCCAGTGCCTCGTGCTCATCATACCGTTTCTCTTCACCATCATGCCCGTGGCAGAGGGCAAGATGAGCATCCTCACATCATTAGGATGCCTCTTCTTCACCTCAGGAGCCGTATTCCCCTTCTTGTTCCAGCTCGCAGTCTACAACGACTCCGCTGTCGACCTCAACCGCAAGCTCACACGTTCGGGACGAGACACCAAAGTGCAGATGCTGATGGCCACGGCAGCTCTCTACATGCCCATGCTTGTGATGTATCTGCTTGTGGAAGGCTTCGACAGCGAAACGGCCGCATGGACAATGCTCTCCATCGGAGCGGTCGGAACCGCCCTCCATCCCCTGTGGCTCACCAACATTTACCGCCGTTTCATGGCACGCAGGTACGACAACATGGAAGGATTCCGCAGCTCGAGATAAGCCGCACGCGCTGCAGCAAGCGGCCGCAAGCATGAAAACGCCGGCAGGCAGCATACATTAGAGAAAATGAATCTGACAATCAACAATGCAGAAATTCTCCGTCATGTGAATCTGACAATCAACAATGCAGAAATTCTCCGTCATGTGAATCTGACAATCAACAATACAGAATTATCCATCATATGAATCTGACAATAGACAATGTAAGCAAGTGTTTCGGCAGCAAAAAAGCCCTCGACATCAACCGTTACTCAATATACAGCGGCCAGCTTGTCGGGCTTGTCGGCAACAACGGAGCAGGCAAGACCACACTATTCCGCATCATCCTCGACCTGCTCAAGGCCGACACGGGCCACGTCACCATAGACGGCCTCTTCCGCGGCGAGCCCGTGTCGTGCGACACAGCCAAAAGCGAGCAATGGAAAGCGTGCACGGGAGCGTTTGTCGATTCGGGATTCCTGATCGATTACCTCACGCCAGAAGAATATTTCCGCTTCATAGCCAAGATCTCCGGCATAAATGACAAAACGCTCCGCGAGCGCCTTTTGTGGTTCGACTCTTTCATGAACGGCGAAGTGCTCGGCCAGCACACCCTCATCCGCAACCTCTCGATGGGCAACAAGCAGAAAGTGGGCATCATAGGCGCCATGCTTCATCATCCGCGCCTGCTCCTGCTCGACGAGCCGTTCAACTTCCTCGACCCCACATCGCAGCTTGCTATGAAATACCTGCTCGAGACCTACAACAAGGAGCAGAAGGCCACAATCATCGTCTCTTCCCACAACCTCACCCACACGCTCGACATCTGCACGCGCATCACCCTGCTCGAAAACGGCTCCATCATCAAAGACTACGACAAGGATTATGCTCTGCTTACTTCCGAAATAGAGGCATATTTCAAAGGCGGAGTCAATATTTGACACGAAAGAGGGAACTTTTTTCTTGTTTTCTTTCTCTGTAACAAGAAAAAAGCTTAAATTTGTGTGTTTTTTGTGGCCGTCTGCCATCATGCGGCCGCCAATGCGCATGGCTCAGGCAAAGCCGAAACCACGCCACGCCAAGGCCCCACGCACATAAACACTAAAATTGAGATACAGTAAAAACACCAAATAATATAATTTTAAATCAAGACAGTATGAAAATTTCGAGAATTGATCACCTTGGAATAGGTGTTGAGAGCATCGACGCTGTGCTCCCTTATTTCGAAAACGTGCTTGGCCTCAAGTGCTATGCAGTAGAAGAAGTGGCAGACCAGAAAGTGAAGACAGCCTTTCTCAAGGTCGGAGAAGTGAAGCTTGAGCTCCTCGAGCCAACATCGCCAGAGTCGGCCATCGCCAAATGGCTTGAAAAAGGCGGCAAAGGTGTTCATCACGTAGCGTTTGCTGTAGAAGACGGAGTGGCAGAAGCACTCGTTGAGGCTGAAGGCAAAGGCATCCGCCTCATCGACAAGACACCACGTCCAGGCGCAGAGCAGATGTCAATAGCATTCCTACACCCAAAGACAACAGCAGGCATCCTCACAGAGCTCTGCGAACCACAGAACAAATAATTCATCTCTTCAGATCGTTATGAGCAAACAGACAGAAAGAATACAGGAGCTCATCGAGCTCCGTCAGAAAGCGCGCCTCGGCGGTGGCGAGAAAGCCATCGACAAGCAGCACGCCAAAGGCAAGTTTACAGCGCGCGAGCGCATCGCGATGCTGCTTGACGAAGGCAGCTTCGAAGAATACGACATGTTCAAGCTCCACCGCTGCACCAACTTCGGCATGGAGAAGAAGCAATACCTCGGCGACGGCGTCGTGACAGGCTCAGGCACAATAGGCGGCCGCCTCGTCTTCATCTTCGCGCAAGACTTCACAGTCAACGCAGGCTCCCTCTCCGAGACAATGGCGCAGAAGATCTGCAAGGTCATGGACATGGCCATGAAGGTAGGCGCGCCTGTGATCGGCCTCAACGACTCTGGCGGCGCGCGCATCCAGGAAGGCATCAACGCCCTCGCAGGATACGCTGAGATCTTCCAGCGCAACATCCTCGCCTCTGGCGTAGTGCCTCAGATATCGGGCATCTTCGGCCCATGCGCAGGCGGCGCAGTCTATTCGCCAGCGCTGACCGACTTCACCCTCATGATGGAAAACACATCGTTCATGTTCCTCACAGGCCCAGCCGTAGTCAAGACCGTCACAGGAGAAGACGTCGACCAGGAAAGCCTTGGAGGCGCATCAGTCCATTCCACCAAGTCGGGCGTCACACACTTCACAGCATCCACAGAGGAAGAAGCCATGGCCATGATCCAGCAGCTCATCTCCTACATCCCTCAAAACAATCAGGAGGAGACCCCTATGGTGGAGTGCACCGACCCGATCGACCGTCTTGAAGACTCCCTCAACGAGATCATCCCCGACAATCCAAACCAGGCCTACGACATGTACAAAGTCATTGCCGCAACAGTCGACAACGGCGAATTCTTCGAGGTGCAGCCACGCTACGCCCAGAACATCATCATAGGTTTCGCCCGCTTCAACGGACGCTCCGTCGGCATCGTGGCCAACCAGCCATCCAAATTCGCAGGCGTGCTCGACTGCAACGCCTCGCGCAAAGGCGCCCGCTTCGTGCGCTTCTGCGACGCGTTCAACATACCTATCGTCAGCTTCGTCGACGTGCCGGGCTTCCTCCCGGGCACAGGCCAGGAATACAACGCCGTGATCCTCCACGGAGCCAAACTGCTCTACGCCTACGGCGAGGCCACGGTGCCAAAGGTCACCATCACGCTCCGCAAGTCGTATGGCGGCTCCCACATCGTGATGTCGTGCAAGCAGCTTCGCGGCGACATCAACTACGCATGGCCATCGGCCGAGATAGCCGTGATGGGCGCAAGCGGCGCAGCAGCCGTGCTCTATGCGCGTGAAGCCAAGAAGATCAAGGAAGAAGGCGGCGACGCCAAAGCCTTCATCGCAGAGAAGGAGGAAGAATACTCCAAACTCTTCGCCAACCCTTACAACGCAGCCAAATACGGCTACATCGACGATGTCATTGAGCCTCGCAACACACGCTTCCGCGTCATCCGCGCCCTTGAGCAGCTTGCAAACAAGTCACTCACCAACCCTGCCAAAAAGCATGGCAACATTCCGCTCTAACAATCATCGCACGCAACAAATGAAAAAGTTATTATCAATAGCATCTCTCCTCATAGCCTCATCGGCCGCATTTGCCCAGGGCGCGCACGACTTCCGAATCAACGAGGTCTGCGTGCAGCAGGCATCGGCATGCGCCACCGATTCGCAAAGCGTAAGCCAGGCAGGCTATGTTGACGAGTATGGACAGGCCGTTTCGTGGATAGAGATCGAAAACAGTTCTTATAGCACCCACAACATAAGAAACTGCTTCCTGACAACCAATCCGGCCGTTCTCGACCCCAACATGTCTGCTCCTGAGCGCGAAGCTCTCATGTCGGAGATACCTGCAGGCGACCCACGCACATCCGTAGGCCCCCAGCAGCGCATCACGTTCTTTGCCGACGGCAACACCAACCGCGGCACGCTCCATCTCAATTTCTCCCTGCCAGCCGACAAGGCCTTCACCATCTACCTCTACGATGGCAACGCAGTCGACCTGATCGACTCCGTGAGGGTGGAGCCCATGGCAGCAGGCTCAAGCTACGCTCGAATGCTTGATGGCCAATGGCAAGAAATGGAGGCAGATAAGGTCACACCCAATGCACCCAACTTCATCTTCAGCAACAACAAGGTGAAGGAGTTCAAGGAGAAAGACCCCTATGGCATCGCCATGACACTCATGTGCATGGGCGTAGTGTTCATCTGCCTCATCCTCCTCTTCGTGTTCTTCCACATCTTCGGATGGGCCATGAGCTACACGGCCAAGCTCGCCCGTGTGCGCGCCATCCGCGCCATCCACAACAAGGCAGCCATGGTAGTGGAGATGGCCAAGCAAGGCACCACAGAGACAAAGGGCGTGGATATCGAGACCTACTCGGCCGTCATCGGCCTTGCCCTCCACGAATATTTCGGAGGCACGCACGACATCGAGTCGGGCATATTGACCATCACCCCCACCGGCCACACAGCATGGGCCGACAAGAGCCACGAGCTGCGCGCGCTGCCACAGCATCACCACGCAGCAGAAATCAAAAAGCAATAAGACAACAAACAAATGAAAGAGTATAATTACAAAATCAACGGCGCGCCATACAATGTCAAGATCAACGGCATCGAGGAAAACATCGCCAAGGTCGAAGTCAACGGCATCGAGTTTGACGTAGAGCTCGAGAAGCCAGTGGCACAGCCAAAACCAGTGGTTCGCGCAGTAGCGGCACCAGTGAAAACAATAGAGGCACCAAAAGAGAAGCAAGAGGCTGTCGACGCAGGCGTGTTCGCTGTGCGAGCTCCGCTCCCAGGCACCATCAACGACATCAAGGTCGCTGTGGGCCAGGAGGTTGCCAAGGGCCAGACCGTCGTGGTGCTCGAAGCCATGAAGATGGAAAACAACATCGACTCAGACCGCGCGGGCAAGGTGCTCGAAGTCAAGGTAGCCAAGGGCGACACCGTCATGGAAGGTTCAATCCTTGTCACAATCGGGTAATGCCTTAATATGTAAACACAACAAACCAAAGAATTATGTTACTCGAAAGTGTATCGTCAATAGATTTCATAGCATCGAAGCTCGTCGATTTCCTTTCCTACACAGGTTTCGCCAACGTTGAATGGGCCAATGTCATCATGATAGCCGTGGGCGCATTCTTCATCTGGCTGGCCATAAAGAAAGATTTCGAGCCGCTGCTTCTCATCCCCATAGGGCTTGGCATCATCCTGGGCAACATCCCGTTCAAGGACGCAGGCCTTGAGATAGGGCTCTATGAAGACAATTCCGTCTTGAACATCTTCTACCAAGGCGTGCGCCTCGGCTGGTATCCGCCCCTCGTCTTCCTGGGCATCGGAGCCATGACTGATTTCTCGGCCCTCATAGCCAATCCCAAGCTCATGCTCATCGGAGCCGCAGCCCAGTTTGGCATCTTTGCGGCCTACATGGCAGCACTTGGCCTGGGCTTTGAGCCCAACCAGGCAGCCGGCATCGCCATCATCGGCGGCGCCGACGGCCCCACAGCCATCTTCCTCTCAAGCAAGCTCAGCCCCAACCTCATGGGAGCCATAGCCGTGTGCGCCTACAGCTACATGGCCCTTGTGCCCGTGATACAGCCAGGCATCATGAAGGTGCTCACCACCAAAGAGCAGCGCAAGATCAAGATGAAGCCATCCCGCCAGGTGAGCCAGACAGAGAAGATGCTCTTCCCCATCGTGGGCCTTCTCATCACCACCTTCATCGTGCCTTCGGGCCTTCCTCTGCTCGGCATGCTGTTCTTCGGCAACCTCCTCAAGGAGTCGACCAAGACCACACGCCTTGCCAAGACAGCAGGCAGCGCCCTCAACGACATCGTCGTGATGCTCCTTGGCCTCACAGTGGGCTGCTCCACACAGGCATCCGAGTTTCTGACAATGAACACCGTGTTCATCTTCATCATTGGCGCCTGCGCCTTCATCGTGGCCACAGCCAGCGGTGTAGCCTTCGTGCATGTGATGAACATATTCCTGCCAAAGGGACAGAAGATCAACCCTCTCATCGGCAACGCCGGTGTGTCGGCCGTGCCTATGGCAGCCCGCATCTCTCAGAACGAGGGCCTCAAGGCCGATCCCCACAATTACCTTCTCATGCACGCCATGGGTCCGAACGTGGCCGGAGTGATTGGCTCAGCCGTAGCGGCAGGCGTCCTTCTCGGATTCCTCTCGTAGGCCGTCCCCACACTTCATATCACATATATGAAAGCAAGCGCATGTGCCAGACAATCTTCTGGCGCATGCGCTTTTCGTTTTCAAGGGGCAGATGTGCTGCCGCCTGTCCTGCTGGCGTCAAGGTCAGTCCAAGCTGTCGGTGTTGCCGTCACCGTCGCTGCCTTGGTCTGTGCCTGAACCTGATGTGCCTGGGTTGGAGCTTCCGCCTTCGGGGTCCGTTCGGGATGGAAGTCCCTTCCGCCTCGCATGGTGCGTGGGGAAGAAACACTCAATGCGAGGACGAGCGCATCGTCGAAAGGCTTTAGTGGCGTGCCGGCACATGGCGTTTGCGATTTGTAATTTTCAACGATGATGTCGATGATGTCGGTGAGGCAAGCCAGGGCAGCCATGTCGGCAACCATCTTGTCGTGTTTGCGAGCCGCACGCATGATTGCTTCCACTAAACTCATCAATTGCCTGAAAAAGACGAATGCTGAGCCAAGCATCGTGCCTAATAGCGGTAGTATGAGTCCGATAATATTATTGCTGTTTCTTCCATCTTTTCTTTTGTCTATTTATAATAATGTAAGCGGACGCAAAGGTACAACTTAATTATGATTTTAGCAATACCTAAAAAGTGTGAATATGCAGCCGTTCTGCCAATGCTATAGGTATGCGGCTAAGGATAGGTGCATGCTTTCGATGGAGCGTATGATTATGAGGGTGTCATCATCCATTTCTATGCCAGTTATATGGCGTATGAGGAGTCGAGTGAGAGTGTTTTCATGAAGTATGATGTTTTCAATGCCTACGATTCCCTACCTTATTGTAAGATAACGAGCGAGGAGGCTGACAGGCTGATGCTGCTGGGCAAATGAGATGAACCGAGAGTATTCTCTTATGGGCGCTTTCGCTCACAGGGACTATATGCAATATCTGGTGTGCCTGTTTCTCATCAGGGTGCAGCGAATTGGCGAAAGAGAAGGGTCTGTCTGCTAATAGATTCTAAAATTGCCCGATACATGGAGCATTGAGAGCATATAGACCATGCCTTCATAATAGCGCCAT
>CAKQYA010000011.1 GCA_934293005.1 uncultured Bacteroidaceae bacterium | reverse complement strand
ATGGCAAAATCCTGAGCAACTTTTTGTTGCTCAGGTAATTATAAAAAACGTTAAAGTATAATGCTGCGGAAATAAGGTCTACAAGAAAGTATTTGAAATACATATAGGAAGCGCCTCATTATAGTGAGGCGCTTCTTTATTGTCAGGGCTGAACTTTAACCCAAATCGGTCATTAGACCGAAACAGGGAAATTATCAGGACATTATTGCTTCTTTTGGATTAAACCAAGTGTGGCTCTTATTTTGAAGATAAATAAAATATCACAAAACCATACGGACGAGTCCATTTGGTTATTTCTTTCGGTTTCATAACACTTACACACCAAAATAATTGGGAAAATAATGGAAAAATGTGTACCTTTGTATCTGCAAGAGCGGAAATGCCCAAACCGTAAATAGGCCATCAGACAGAAACGTGTTGCACTCGTTTGTTCTTTTCAACTCTTGTCAGCATTTCTTGTTCGAGAAAAACAAATGGCTAAAATGACATGCAACACTCCCGAAAAGAAAAACATCGCGTTCGAAGCGCAACGAATCGAAACAAAATAAGAACAACACACCATATGCAAAGAGTAAATACCGAAGAGCGAGTGGCAAAAGCTGTGGGGCTCTTCAAACAAGGATACAACTGCGCACAATCAGTGGTGCTGGCTTTTGCCGACTTCTATGACATGGACGAGGCATTTGCAGCACATATCTCAGGCTCCTTCGGCGGAGGCATAGGACGCATGCGAGAGACATGCGGTTCGGCTTGCGGCATGTTCATGCTCGCCGGACTGGAGGTTAAGGGCGACTATCCCGACCAAGAACTGAAAAAGCGCAACTATGAGGTGGTGCAGGCACTTGCGGCTGAGTTTCGCGAAGCTACTGGCTTCATGATATGCAAAGAGCTTCTTGGGCTCAACAAGAAGCGCGCCGACGGCACTCTGCCTGAGATAAAGATCGTGGCAACGCCAGAAGCACGCACAGACGAGTATTACAAGAAGCGGCCTTGTGTGCGAATGGTCGAACTCGCCACACGCATCTATTGCAACTACCTGAACAAATAGCAGCCAAGCACACACACGCGCTGCAATAGAATAACACACAAACAGAACGTATCAGCATTATCCACACACTATTCCTTCCGCAGCATCTTATGCTGACCACGGAATGGAAATGCACCATTAAAAATAGAAAGAAGAGAGATGGCAAAGAAAGAAGAACTCACTCCTATGATGAAACAGTTTTATGACCTCAAAGCAAAGCATCCAGATGCCATGCTGCTGTTTCGCTGCGGTGATTTCTATGAGACATACAACGACGATGCCGTGATAGCAGCCAACATATTGGGAATAACGCTGACCAAAAGAAGCAGCGTGGCTGGCGTGAACGGCAACAGCACTGCCATGGCTGGCTTCCCATACCATGCGCTCGACACATACCTGCCAAAGCTTATCAGGGCTGGCAAGCGAGTGGCTATATGCGACCAATTGGAAGACCCCAAGACAACAAAGAAACTCGTGAAAAGAGGCATCACCGAACTGGTGACGCCAGGCGTAGCCATGTCGGACAACATCCTCAACACGAAGGAGAACAACTTCCTCGCATCTGTGCATTTCGGCAAAGCTGCTTGCGGACTCGCATTCCTCGACATCTCTACTGGCGAATTTCTTTGCGCAGAAGGCACTACTGACACCATCAATAAGCTTCTCACATCTTTTGCGCCTAAGGAAGTGCTCTTTGAACGTGGCAAAAAAAACATGTTCATAAACAACTTCGGAGACCGGTATTTCACATTCGAACAAGATGACTGGATATATAGCGATGACTTTGCAAGAAAGACTCTTCTTCACCATTTCGGAGTGAAAAACCTCAAAGGCTACAGCATAGAATATCTAAAGAATGCCACTGTGGCAGCAGGAGCCATCCTCGAATATCTCAAACAGACACAACACACACAGCTCGCGCATATACACAACATCCAGCAAATAGAGGAAAACCGCTATGTGCGACTTGACAACTTCACCATACGCAACCTCGAACTGACTTACTCCATGAACGAAGGAGGCAGCAGCCTCTATTCTGTCATCGACAAGACTGTCAGCCCTATGGGAGCGCGCCAGATGCGCCGATGGATCCTCTTCCCTCTAAAAGACGTGAATGCCATCACAAAACGACAGGACGTGGTGGAATCGTTCTTCAAGCAACCAGACCAGCGCGACACCATACTTGACAATCTGAGAGAAATAGGCGACATGGAACGCATAGCCAGCAAGGTGTCGGTAGGACGTGTCGGACCACGCGATCTATTGCAGCTCTTGCAAGCTCTCAAAGCTATAGAGCCTATAAAAAACATATGCTCCACATCCGACAACGAGAGCCTGCGTGCCATAGGTGACCGACTTGACCTGTGCCTCGAGCTGCGTGAACGCATAGAGCATGAGATAAGCCCGTCTGCACCGCTGCTCCTCGCCAAAGGCGATGTGATAGCCAATGGCGTGAGCGCCGAACTGGACGAACTGCGACAGATGGCATATTCAGGCAAAGACTATCTCATAAAGATACAACAGCGTGAAGCAGAAGCCACAGGCATACCAAGCCTCAAAATCGGATTCAACAATGTGTTTGGCTACTACATGGAGGTGCGCAACACATACAAAGACCAAGTGCCTGCCGAATGGATACGCAAACAGACTCTCACACAGGCTGAACGCTACATAACACAGGAGCTTAAAGAATATGAAGAAAAAATCTTGGGAGCGGAAGACCGCATACACATACTTGAAAACGAACTTTATAACAGCCTAATAAAATGGGCTGCTGATTACGTTCCAAAACTGCAGGAAAATGCAACGATGATAGGACACATAGACTGTCTGCTGTCGTTTGCCATTGCAGCCCAAGAATACCGCTATAACCGCCCTGTAGTGGACGACAGCATGGTGATAGACATCAAGCAGGGACGCCACCCTGTGATAGAACGCCAGATGCCTGTGGGCGAACAATATGTGGCCAATGACGTGTATCTCGACTCTGACACACAACAGATCATCATACTCACCGGACCTAACATGGCCGGCAAATCGGCTCTCCTGCGCCAAACAGCCCTCATAACGCTCATGGCTCAGATAGGCTGCTTCGTGCCTGCCGACAGCGCACGCATAGGCATCACAGACAAAATATTCACTCGTGTGGGCGCTTCTGACAACATATCCATGGGCGAATCGACTTTCATGGTGGAGATGAACGAGGCTGCAAGCATACTCAACAATCTGAGCGCACGCTCTCTTGTGCTCTTCGATGAGCTTGGCCGAGGCACTTCAACATACGACGGCATATCCATAGCATGGTCGATAGTGGAATATATACACGAAAACCCTAAAGCACATGCCCGCACGCTCTTTGCCACACATTATCATGAGCTCAACGAGATGGAGAAAACCATGCAACGAGTGAAAAACTTCAATGTGAGCGTGAGGGAAGTGAACGGCAAAGTGATTTTCATGCGCAAGCTTGTGCCTGGCGGCAGCGAACATTCGTTCGGCATACATGTGGCAAAGATAGCTGGCATGTCGCCAAGCATCATCAAGCGAGCAGAACAAGTGCTGAAGGAACTGGAACAGAACAACTCCAATGACGGCATAAGCCGACCGCATGCCGAAGGCATCTCGTCTGCCTCGCAAGCAGGCACCCAACTCAGTTTTTTCCAGCTTGACGACCCTGTGCTGTGCCAGGTGAGAGATGAGATTCTGAATCTCGACATCAACTCTCTCACGCCTATCGAAGCTCTCAACAAGCTAAACGAAATAAAGAAGATTGTGAAAGGTGGACGATGATGCTTCATTCCTGCTCCAATAGGGGCATCTGAACTATTTGCATTCAAGCATAAGCATCGTCAAGATGACAAACAAACACATTGCCGTTATGTTTACACAAAAGAAAAAGAAACGATATACAGAGCAGGAAGCCTACATCAAGCTTTCTGCTCTGTGCGCCACATGCGAATGCTGCTGTCAGGACATTATGAAGAAAATGGCCAACTGGGATATGAGCGATGAAGAGAAGAATGCCGTGAAAGAAAAGCTCATGAAAGAACGGTTCATAGATGAAAACAGATTTGCCCGCGCGTTTGTCCGTGACAAGTTCCGCTATAACAAATGGGGCAAAGTGCGCATAGCACAGGAACTGAAGATGAGAAACATTTCTTCACAAGACATAGACGATGGCATGGAAGAGATAGAAGAAGAAGACAACCTTGGCATGCTGCGCGAGCTAATCAGGAAAAAGAAATCAAGCACCAAAGGCAAGAATGCCTATGAAGTGAAAGCTAAACTATACCGCTATGCCATGGGAAAGGGATTTTCATACAATGACATAGCTAAAGTGATCGGGGATATTGATGAAGATGTCTGAGAGGCATTCAATCCAAATCGGTCATCAGATTTCAACCCAAATCAGTCATTAGATTTGGGCTTAACGAAAAAAATCTCTGTCGCAAAAGCATTGACGCTTCACAACAGAGATTTTTTTATGTCATATCTTGCTTAACCACATGACAAGCAAGAATCATACATGCATCAGATTATCCATTGTCTTATGCAAGACAACATTACTTGTCCTCATACACAACCTGCACCTTGCTGCCAAATGTGCCATATTGATCAAGATCGTGGAAGTTGAGGAAATCGATTGTAAGAGTGTTGTTAAAGAACGATGTGTTGAGGTTGACATCAGCAACTTTTTCCTCAAGATCATTAAAATCCTGATAGCCTATATGCTGTATTGTTGGCAGATAAGAGGATGTCTTGACATTGTTGTTGAGCAGCATGCCCACAAAAATATCTTCACCCTGCATCATATATATAATTGCGTTGAGCAGATAACGAACATCAATTGTGCCTGGCACAGCATGCAACTCATGAGAAGCATCAAAAGAAGATTCGCTCACTCGTGACAATGAGAATGCCGAAACATTGTTGTTCTCATTCTTTACTTCTAACAGCTCTGCACCGTCATAATATTTATCCTTGTTCTTTACAGATGCAAGAGTGTTGTCATCATTGTATGACCAGTAGTTGTACATAGTAGAAGGATACTCTTCTTGAGCTCTGCCTGCAGTGCTCTTCACAATCTTACCATCTTTCACTGTGAACTTAAGTGGCTTCATGTTCATAGCACTCGTTGTGATGATCAAACTATCATCATATTCGAACTGGTATGAAAGTTCTTCAGGCGACTCTATGGCTGCAAGAGTGCCATTCTCGTTGTAAGAGAAGTTCATAGTAAAACTTACATTCATAGATGGATTCTCATAGTAAATGCTCTTTATGCGTTTTGGCTGATATATATAAGATGTGCCGAGAGACCATTTGTTTTTGCCACGAATGAGAGACACATCATAGTCGCCGTCCTCAAGGGTTGGAATAGTCACTGAAAGGGTTGTGCTATCAGTGGATGTGATCATAGCAACGTTTGAAGCAAGCTCTACGCTTCTCATTTCCTGAGCATCAATATCTATTCTGTCAAACTTAAGCAAATCGCCATTTTGGAAGCCTATGCCATTCAAATCCATATTAGAGTTGAGAGCTAACTCTGATGGCAAACTGAAAGCAGAAATAGGGTTAGCAGGTGCTGTCAACATTACTGAACCAAGAGGCCAGTTGTTGTTGCCCACCTTCAACACAACACTTGCTGTGCCTGTAGAGAGAGTGTAAGGCACTGTGAAAGTAGCTCCATTGGCAGAATACTTGGCTTCAACCTCAACAGGTTCTGCATCTGCAAGAGTGAGCTGGATGACCTGTCCGGCAGCAAAGCCTGTGCCTTGGATTGTCATAACCGAACCAATCTGTGCTGATTGAGGAATAACCACACCAGTCAATGGGTTAACAGGATCATCATCATCAGATGAACACGCTGAGAATGTGAAGATAGCACATAACATCAGCATCATAGAAATCATTTTTTTCATGACATTTCTTTTTTAAGAGTTAAACATATGGTTAATAATTTTTGTTTCTATAACTGAGAAAACAATGGACGGAAGTGGCTATATGTTCATGAGACAAGAATAGCCACAGACTACAAACCTTTCAAGCTGTCAAGAATCTTCACAGTGTCATCACTTGATGGACGGGTCATCACTGAATTGATGATTCGGCCATTAGGGTCAAGAAGAATGAAACGAGGTATGCCGCTTATGCGGTAATCGGCCTGAAACTGTGACCCTGTGCCTATATGAAGCTGAACGCCGCTCAAGGCTCCGCTCTTCACGCGTGCCTCCCACTTTGCCTTGTCCTGGTCTATTGACAGACCAACAAAATGAATGTTTCTTCCTTCATACTTCTTTTCCAGTTCTTTGAGATAAGGCAATTCTTTCTGGCATGGGCCACACCATGTAGCCCATATATCTATATAGACATATTTGCCTCTGAAATCGCGCAGCGACATCTCCTTTCCATTGATGTCAACACCTTTGAAGTCGGGAGAAGGACGTCCCACTGCATCTTTGGCCCACTTGGCGCAAGCCTTCTTGAAGATGTCGTTGAGACGAGGTGAAGACACATAGGAGTAATAAACATTCTGAAGATCTGTGATATTGTCTGTGCCATTGCCCTCAACATATGTGAATGCCACATGGTGGATAAGCGTCTCACGCACCTTCTCGTTCTCAAAGTGCTCGCCAATGTAGTTCATCTCAGCCACCACCTTCTGGTAATATTGGCGCACATCGCGGTTGTCCTCATCGAGCACATGTGATGTCTCAATCATGTAGTTGCGGTACTCATCCATGTCGACGAGCTCGTCGTCTTCACGCACATACTCACGCAAAGCAGAGTAATAATCATCACCAAGCACCATTGTGGTATCTTGCGTGAGATAGAGATGGCTGACAGGATACATCAACATGGCATTGGCATAAAAATACGTGATGCGTCCCTCTTCCATTTTCTTAAACTTATCCTTGTCGGCAAACTTGCGAGCTTTAAGCAGACGCTTCATAGAAGCCATCTTGTTCTCAACAGTCTTCTTAAACTGTTGCCAAGGCTGTTTATACGCATCGTCGGGCAGACCTGTCAACTGTATCTTATTGAGATAGTCTACAGCCTTTTCATTACCTCCCTTCACTGAGAAGGTATTGTCAAAATCGCTTGCATCGAAAGCGACTGTCATCTCATCACCGCTTTGCAAATAGATATTTTTGAATTTCTCACCATAATAGACCTTGGCATAGAGGGCGTCAATACCCTCTATATCAGCCGTAGCCTTGCCGTTGTCTGTAAGAGGAAACTCATTGATACTCATGTTGTAGACCAGCACAACTGTGCTCGCCACTGGATTCTTCACATCAAAATGCACTTTGATGCCATCAGCAGCATGAATAGACAGAGATGCCATAAGGAGCATCAGCAGATATGCAATTTTTCTTTTAATCATAATATTTAGGTTTTAAAGTCATTCAATCATTATATTGCGCATGCATTGCGGCAAGCTATCATGCATTGCGGCAAGCTATAAAGAACATGCTTGGCTTGTTGCCACCAGGACTTGTTCAAGCATCACATAATATATCAATTGGTGCGCTCACGGTATGTGGCGTCAACTATCTTGGCAAATCCAGTGTAAGACTTTGGCTTCACAGCAGAGAAATCACCTTCTGACACAAAGCCGTTGTAGATGCGCAACGTGCCTTCACCACCCTTCTCTGAAGCCACCACAAGATCATAATCGTGTATAGAAGCTGAATTCTGATACAGGTTAAACTTCATCATCGTTATCTTTTCGCCAGAAAGGGCAATCTGCTTCTCTGCTTTAAGCGGCTTCTCCGACAAATCGACACGATATATAGTGCCATCGACAGCATAATACATGTAGTTGCGCAACGAACTGAAAGCATAGCATGTTGCTTTCTTTATGTCAGCGCACTCGCTCAAATCGCCATAGTATGCCTTGCCTAAGGCAAAAGTGCATATATTGTTATAAAGAAGCATGTCGCCCAACTGAATGCCATACAGGTAACGCTTGTCGCCATCGGCAAGCACTGTATATGTAGTGCCCATATTACCATTGCCCGGATCATAATAGGTATTCTCCATATAAACGAAATCCAAACCTGTTGGGTAACTATCGAATGCATTGCCTGCAACCATTTCGCTGCCCTTGTATCCGATGGCTATGCTCTCCATCTCATCCATGGTATGATAAACTTCATCAGATATTGAAAGTCCTAAAAGAAATGGGCAGCAAGACATGAAGCACTTCTTCTCTGTGTCGTACAACAGATATATGGAAGCATATGACTCAGCACCTATGTTTGCTCCAACGTAAGGCGCAAGCTTGCCTGTCTTGTTTACTGCTGCAAACAGTCCGAGAAATCCCATATTTGATGCTGTGTAAGCTTTTCCATCGCTCACGCATATTTTCATCATGCTGCTTTTGTCACACACCATGCTCTGAGGATGAAGGTCGAGCGACTGGGCAACTTCATACTTGAAGGCATACTCTTTTTTCCACGCAAAATTGTTTTTTGACAAGCGAGTGGCTCCATCTGCCGTGAAGAGATAAAAAGGAGAGTCGGCATTGCCGCATTTAGGAACATACTGAATGGAGTAAGGACCTTTAAGAGCCTCCATGCCTTTATCGGCAAGCACATCAATATAAGTCTTTCCTGTTACATCCGATATGATGTCGAGACGTGCTTTTCCGTCCACATCACACAGCACCATCCATCCTTCAGATGATGAATCGCTCACCGTGAGCGCATAACTCTTGCGCCAGAACAATCCAGAGCTTTTCTCTGTCACTGTGAAATAAAGTGTATACTTTCCAGCATCCAATGTCACCTTCTCATTGAGATGCTTTTCATGGCTGAGCAGGGTCACCTCATTGTCGCCCGAATTGTTTATCACCTTCCATTCGTAAGTGTATGCATTAAGGTCTGTGATGTTGGAACCAAGTGAAGGATCAATGTCAACATTATCGTGGATAAGCACAGATATCTGCTCTGGCACACCGGTAATGCTTGGTTCGTTGAGAGAATGGTAATCATAATTGCCTTCATCTTGCGAACAACCAGTAATGCACACTCCCATCGTCACCGCCATTGTCAATGCCAACGGTTTCAATACCCTATTTATCATTGATTTGTTCATTGTCTGTATTATTGTTAATGATGTTAATGACTTACATTATACTGTGGCATACACGAGGGCATTGCCATGCTTGTCAAAAGCATCAGCGTCAAAAGGCTGGCCTTTGCTCTTCAAGCTCTGCTGCTCTCTCACATAGCTTTGCATCTCCTGGCTTATGTATGCCTGCATGGGAAGTGTCATCTTTGCCTCGTCATTGAAGTCAGCTGGATTGAGATCGAGCACACGGCAGGCAAGCTCAAACTTCTGTTGGGTGAACTCACCAAGCAAATCTTTTTTCCATGCTTTGGGAGATGTGGTGAATTGATCGGAGAACACTACTGTGTAAGTCAATGTAGTCACTTTATTGCCATTAGCATTCTTTTCAAACTTCACAGGCAAAGAAAAGTTGCCATTGGGAATAAGAGACACTTTGACACGCTTCTTCTGGCTTTTGAGAATGGAGGTTCGCTTCAATGTAATGGTATAGTCGACCGTGGTAGCACCTGCTGGCATTTCTGCCGTTGCAGGCAACACATAGTCTATGCCTTCTTGGGCATCTTCCGAACTGACCACAAGTGCTATCTCACGGGCCTTGTCGTATGGACGGCCTATCAACTGAATCCTCACAGGCACCTGCATCTCGTCTCCTTTCTGATAAACAAAGGTCACATCTGTGGAATCTTGAAGCACGTTGGTATTGGTGCGGTTATTGAGATAGACGCCATTGATGTTTTGAAACTCATCTGGAGTCTGCTCACTGCAAGAAACAAAAGCCAAAGCCAGCAAAGCCATGAAGCTAAGTATCTTCATCTTATTTATTATCATTGCTTTCCGTATTAAGAGTGATAATTATATTTGCAAAAATCTATTGTCATCGCATAAGTAGCTTGCGAAGACTATATTATTGACGCTTTAATGTATATCGAACCTTGCACAAGCAGCATGTTTTATATGCCATGCTGTGCTTTAGTCATCTGTTGTCCTTCTCAGAATCTGGCAGAGGCACTACAAACACTAAGTCGCTCGCCTTGGTATTCTTGCTTGATGATGAAGAAGAGATGATGTCGCTATAAAGTCGCTTGTAAAGGAAAAACAACTGGCCTTCTCCATACAATTCACGGACATACTCATACTTAAGCAAGTCGGGAGTGAGCGTTGACAGGTTGGCCACACCACGGTTTTTGCGCAATATATTGACATATTGCAAACCTGACGCAAGATTTGAGCTCTGGCTCTCTGCTGCAATGAGAAACATTTCTCCGAGACGAAGCATAGGAACCATGGTATTCTGTATGCTGCCATTGGCTACCATGTCGCTGTACTTATAGTAATAACTGTTGCTGCCAGTAGCTATCCAGCTGGCACGATAGCGGTAATCGTCGGGATATCCTCCTGTCTGCGCTGCCCCACCATATATAAGGCTGTTCATCATGCTGTTGTCCATGCGGAACACATAATTGGGCAAGCGTGATGGGTCGTAGTATTCTTTGAACAGATTGCCTCTTTTAGTATTTGTAAGGGCGAAGATAACTTCAGAAGAGAATATACGGTCAGGATCTGCTGGTGAGCCAACAACAAGACTCTTGTCGACGAATGGGAAAATGCCTGAATCGACAGTTTTTATCACATCTGATGCATAATTCATTGCATTTGCCTTATCACCTATATAAAGGTAAGAGCGAGCCAGAAGCGCTTCGACAGCATAATAGTTAAGGCGCAAGGCGCGGTAGCGCATGAAGTTGCCTGTGCCATCAACAGCTCCACTCATCAAGGTGCCTTCGGTCTTTACAGGATCATTATTAAGCATGACACGTGCGTCTTCCAAGTCGGCAATGACTTTCTCGGCCACGTCTTTTGCTGAAAGAATGGGTTCTGGCGTGTTGACTACTTTTGTATAGTATGGTATGGCTGCAACATCACTATCTTTCGAATAGACAGGTCCAAATAGGCGCAGCATGTCGAAATGCAACATTGCACGCAATGCAGTGGCCTCTCCTTTTATGATGTAATAATTGCCATCAGTGAAGATGTCTCTTTTGCTATCTATGCTCTCAAGTATCTTATTGCAGTTGAGTATGAGAGCATAAGCTTTATTCCATGTCTGGTTCAGACGGCTGCGCCAATACTCTGTGCCATACTTATATGACGCAAGATCTTTGTAGTTGCCCCACACGCTGTTGTCGGTGCCTATGGCATAGGACCCTCCCATCACTTCCAGCATCTCCACAGACAATGTCTTGCCATACAGGGCTTCATCATTAAGGTCTATATAAATGCCATTGAGCATTTTCTGATAACCCTCCTCTGTCTTCATGAGTTCGTTTTCAGATATCTTATCGTATGGCTTCACATCAAGCCAATCATCGCACGAGGCAAACATAAGGCAGAATGCCATCATCACTATAGCATATAATGTATTCTTCATAATATATTACTGTTATTTAGAATGTTGCACCTACTGAGAATGATACAGAACGGGCAAAAGGATAGTCGATGCCTCGCTCCGCCTTTATAGTAGACCAGCGGAAGATGTCGTTCATGCAAGCCTGCACTGTGAGTGCTTGCAGACCAAGGCGTTTAGCCACAGCAAGAGGAAACTCATAACCTAAGTTGACCGACTCGCATGTGAGCGTATTGTCGTCCATAACAAAACGTGACGACTTGTCTGTCTTCTGCACCATAGATATGCCCTTATATTGAGCTTCGCGGTTGTCGGGACTCCATCGGTTATATAGGGCGCGCTTGTCTTGATTGTTATACACATCAGAAGTGCTTATGTTCTCCACTTTATCGAAGAGCGAACTGTTGAACTGCTGACCTCCCAGCTGGTAGCGGAAGTAGCAACCAAACGAGAAGCCCTTATAATAAAATGTGGACCCGATGAGACCTTCTATGTCAGGCTCTGTGTCACCGCACACAACCTCATCGCTTGCATCGTATGTGAATGAATATGTGCCATCGCGCTTGATGAATAGTTCCTTGCCTGTGGCAGGATCTATTCCAGCTGACCGAACAGCCCATATGGCTGTAGGACTGCCTCCATCGTAATATCTTGTGGTGCTGTGAAGCTCGCTCTTGCCGCTCTCATTGAGTGCGCTAAAGGCATTGCCTATGTCTGCATACTTCGATTTTGTCTGTGTGGCACTCAAGGATATGTTCCAATTGACACGGCTCTCCGGCATGTAGACAGGAGAATATTTCACCACCGCTTCCCAACCATGAGTCTTCTGCTTTCCTGCATTGAGAGCTTCGCTCGTCACGCCCATTGAACCAGGTGTGGTTATGATGGCGAGCAATGGGTCGGTATTTTTTATGAAATAATCGAATGTGACATTTAAACGGTTTCCAAGTGTGGTAACGTCAGCGCCAAAATTATAGTTGATTGTCTCTTGCCATGCCAAATCTTTGTTGCCAAGTCCGTTGATTACTACTCCTGTGCCAAACACATTAGTCATCAGACTATTGAACATATACGTTGTGTAAGCTTGGTATGCTGAGAAATTCTGGTTGCCAGGATTACCTACAGAGGCACGTAGCTTCAAAAGCTGGAAGAGTCCGTTCATCTGCATCCATTCCTCATTGTGCATGTTCCATCCGAGACCAGCCGACCATGTGGTGCGGAAACGGTTGTCGGTGCCAAACATTGAAGCACCGTCACTACGGAGGTTCACGTCAACCAAATAGCGGTTATCGTAAGCGTAGCCGCCATTGATATAAAAACTTGAAGCATGCTTCACACTCTCTGTATAACGAGGCTTGCCTCCTGATGGATAACTGTTGGCAAAGGATGGAGCTGCAAACATGTCGTCTGTGAAACCTGTGGCAGAAAAGCCGTTGGTCTTATTAGTGGTATTGCTGAAGTTGAATCCAGCCACAGCGTTGACTTGGTGCTTTCCTTGGAAAAGACGGCCATAAGTGGCTGAGATGTCTCCCTCATAATAAAGATGTTTCTGCAAACTGTGTGTGAAGAGACCTTTCTGAGTGTCGTCTTTATCATCAAACTGCGTATGCTCAGGAGATAGTCGCTCGTCTTGCGTGTCATCATATTTGGTGATGCCAAACTTGCCTCTCAAACGCAAATCATCAGTGGCAAACCATTCCGTGATGAAGTTGTTGGTAAAACCAAAACGCTGTCCTTTATCATAATTGTTGAGATGAGCATTCCACAATGGATTTGACACAGGATTGTCGTTGAGTCCGTCCTCTGGATAATATAGATATTTGTTCACCTTGCCATTGTCTCCATACTTGCGATAGTAGGGATTGGCAAGCGCATATTCGCTGAATGACACAGCGGGGTCGTTGGTTTCTAAATAGTCGATAGATAACTTATTGCTAAACTGAAACTTACCTGTACGGTATATCAAATCGACATTTCCTCCAAGTGTCTGACGGTCTGAACCTTTCATGACGCCATTGACACTGCCATAGTTGAGACCTATGCCATAACGTATGTTTTGTTCGCCTCCTTCTGCGTAAATGTTGTGCTTATGCGTGATGCCTGTGCGAAGAGGCACAGAAAGCCAATAAGTATCGACGCCCTGCTCTATCTCACGAAGACGTGAGTTGTAGAGATCGTCAAGCTTTATCTGATTGAACGGATCGTTGGTGTTGTCCTTGTATACGCCTGCCAATCGTTCAAACTCAAGTTTTTCACGTGAGTTCATCAAATTATAATCGGACAAGTCGGCAAAGTCGAACGCATAGTCGCCTTTGTATGAAACTTGCAACTTGCCTTTCTCTGGCACCTTAGTCTCTATGACTACTACACCGTTGGCTGCTTTAGAACCGTAGATTGCAGTAGATGCAGCATCTTTCAACAATGTGACTGAGGCCACACGGTTCATGTTAAGATTCATCACTGTCTCAAGCGTGGTCTCGAATCCGTCAAGGATGAAAAGCGGTTGGTTGGGGTCGGTGCCGTACTCTTCCTTGAATCCTACCACACTCGACTTGCCTCGTATCTCCACATCTGGCATCTTGTTTGGATTGGAACCTGCCAATTTGTTGTCCATAATCTTAAAAGAAGGATCGAGAGTTGTCAAACTCTGCAAGACATTTTGCGCACCCACACTCTTGAGTTCATCAAGCTTGAATGTAGTGGACGAACCTGTGAAGCTTTCCTTTTTTCGGCGATAGATGCCTGTCACAACAACATCCTTTATGTCTTGTGACTCAACTTTCATAACCACATGTGAGAAGCTGGAAGAATTCTTTCCATCATAATGGAGCACTATCTTCTTGTATCCTATAAATGAAAACACTATATTGCAGGCCTTGCCCACTGGCAATGTGAAATTGCCATCTATATCTGTGGCCATGCCCTGAGATGTGCCTTCTATCTGAACTGCCACTCCAGGCATTGGCTGACCATCCACTTCATCGTAAACCTTACCCTTCAAACTATGTTCCTTGGACTCATCTGCCAATTTGCGCACCTGAGAGGCTTTGGCACCTGCAACTTGAGCGTAAGCATCACCAATATAAAAAGATGCCATACAGCATCCAAACATAAATAGGCGCATTAAACTCGTTCTAATCTGTTCTCTTCTCATATATACGTACAACTTAACATTCTTTCAATTTGCAAAGTTAACATTTTTCTTCAAACAAACATTCATTCATTCTTATTTTTAATTTTTAATACTACAAATATAACAAATTACAATACTTTAATCACAAATATGTCTTTACATTTAATTTTTAACAACCAATATTTATCCAACATAACATATGGCTGTGCATTAACCCCTATAGGTCATTATTCCAAGAAGACCTAATGCCCTATTTGGGTTAATCAAGAATGGAAAACTCAAAAAAATAAAGGAGAACCGCTATTGGCTCTCCTTCCACTGTTTAGGCGACATATTAGTGCGCGCCTTGAATATCTTGTAAAGATGTGCATGGGATGAGAATCCACACTCAGACGATATGCGCTCGTTATTGAATTCTGGATTTTCCATCAAGATGCGCTGCGCCTCATTGAAACGAACATCGCTTAACCATGTTCTGAAAGAACGGCACAAATATTTCTCAAAATATATGGAGAGTTCACTGCGAGGCACATCTATACTATTTGACAGTGTAATCATATCAACAGCTCTGTCTCTAAAACCTCCAGACGAGCACCATATGTCCAATCTGCTTTTAATATCCTTCACTCTATCCATTGAAAGGGAATTCATTTTCAAGAATGAGAAAACTCCTATATTCTTTTCCGATGATTGTATGCGTCTGGCAACAGTAGACACACCATAGTCATCTATCAGTTCATCTGAAGGTATGACATTGAATCCTAAGGCTACAAAATTGATTGTGTAAAATATAAGACATATCATCAATACAGGTACCACAATGAGAAGCAAAGTGGTGTTTGCTATAGATACAGCCAGCATGATGCTCGCTCCAGCCATGAGCAGAAAACTTGCTTTGATATACCTGTTGTATGGAAGAATATCGGAACCCGACACTGATTCAAACAATTTCTTACGGCTGTATATCTCTTTAAGAGGATTGACACAAAGATATAATACAAACACTAAAAATATGCCTACCATGACATACAGCATCCATCCTATATAAATGCTGCCGTTCATCCAACATCCCATGCCGAATGCCATCACTATCAGAGCATAAGTGCCAAAGCCTTGTTCAAGGTATTTCAATGATGTGTCTTGAGAACATTGCAAACTGAACATCGAATAGAAGATGACAATGGCTACAGGCACATATATGAGAATGCTAAAAGTGCCTCCAACTAATTCACTTATACTGTAAAAACTGTATTTCAACTGAAAGAGAAAATAAACAGCCAGAATAATCATTGAAGCAAAAAGAAGCCATCTCGCCCTTTCATACCTCTTGTTGATCCATTTGGTTTGAAGGCGTGAAAAAACAAGAATGATAGCCATGACAAGCGCACATCCAAAGCAACCTATATGCAATAAGAATAATGAATCTACAATACTTGTAATCTCCTTTTTACTTCTTTCTGTATTATATCATTGATTTTTCGCTACAAAGGTAAAGCAAATTTGCCATATTATCAAATGATATTCTCTATAATTGTGAATGATATAACTAACTATTTGATATAAATGACATATTCATGCACACATAAAAAGAAATGGAGCATGTTTGACTTTACTCAAACATGCCCCATTCGACATTACATTTTATGTGGATGTTGCCACTGCCTTTCACATGCTAAAACAACATGCAGCAATGGTATTTCTCACTTTTACATGCTATGAATTCATTACATCATGCCGCCCATGCCTGGCGCACCGCCCATTGGCATCTCAGGCTTGTCTTCCTTGGCGTCGCATATTACACATTCTGTTGTCAAGAACATGCCTGCAATGGAAGCTGCATTCTCAAGAGCCACACGGCATACCTTAGCTGGGTCGATGATGCCCGACTCACGAAGATTCTCATAAGTGTCTTTGCGAGCGTTGTAACCGAAGTCGCCTTTCTGACCACGAACTTTCTCAACAACCACTGAACCTTCGAGGCCTGCATTCTCAACAATCTGACGAAGTGGCTCTTCGATGGCACGCTTTACAATCTTGATGCCTGTAGTCTCGTCTGCATTATCGCCTTCCAAATTGTCAAGTGCCTCTGTTGCACGTATGAGAGCTACACCACCACCTGGGATAGTACCCTCCTCTATCGCTGCACGTGTGGCACATAGAGCATCGTCCACACGATCTTTCTTCTCTTTCATCTCAACCTCTGATGCTGCTCCTACATAAAGCACAGCCACACCACCTGAGAGTTTTGCAAGACGCTCCTGCAACTTCTCTTTATCATATGATGACTTAGAGTTTGCAATCTCATTCTTGATTTGGTTGACACGATCCTGTATGTTTTCTTTTGCGCCCTTGCCTCCTACTATTGTAGTATTGTCTTTAGTGATTGTTACCTTCTCTGCGGAACCAAGCATTTCAATGGTTGCTTGCTCAAGCTTCAAGCCTTTCTCCTCAGAAATAACTACACCACCTGTGAGCACTGCAATATCCTCAAGCATTGCCTTGCGGCGATCACCGAAGCCAGGAGCCTTAACAGCACAAATCTTCAACTGAGCACGAAGACGGTTAACCACAAGTGTGGTGAGTGCCTCGCTTTCTACATCCTCAGCTATGACAAGGATTGGACGTCCTGTCTGTGCTGCAGGATTGAGTATAGGAAGGAATTCCTGAAGGTTGGAAATCTTCTTGTCGTAAATAAGTATGAGAGGGTTCTCCATTTCACACTCCATCTTCTCTGTATTAGTGACAAAGTAAGGAGAGAGGTAACCACGATCAAACTGCATACCTTCCACTACTCCAATGGTTGTTTCACGTCCCTTAGCTTCTTCAATAGTGATGACGCCATCTTTAGAAACCTTCTTCATTGCGTCTGCAATGAGTTTGCCTATCTCGCTATCATTATTAGCTGAAACAGTAGCAACCTGCTCAATCTTGTCGTAGTTGTCGCCAACCTGTTCGCTCTGAGCCTTCACATGCTCAACGACTTTAGCTACAGCCTTGTCGATGCCTCGCTTCAAATCCATAGGATTAGCACCTGCTGCCACATTCTTCAAACCTGTTGCCACAATGCTTTGCGCAAGCACTGTTGCAGTAGTTGTGCCATCGCCTGCGTCATCACCAGTCTTTGAAGCAACGCTCTTTACCAATTGTGCGCCTGTGTTCTGGAATGCGTCTGCAAGTTCAATCTCCTTTGCTACAGTGACACCGTCTTTTGTAATATGTGGAGCTCCAAACTTCTTTTCGATAATTACATTGCGTCCTTTAGGACCAAGTGTTACCTTTACAGCGTTGGCCAATGTGTCAACACCCTTCTTGAGCTGCTCACGAGCCTCTATATTGAATTTGATATCTTTTGACATAATAGTATAAATCGTATAAAAGTGTAAGTAATAAAATAAATTGAATAGAAAGATTATTTGATGATGGCAAGCACATCGCTCTGACGCATCATAAGGTATTTCTCACCTTCATATTCTATCTCTGTGCCAGAATACTTGCCATAGAGAACTTGATCTCCAACCTTGAGAATCATTTCCTCGTCTTTTGTTCCATTGCCTGTAGCAACAACTTCACCTTGAAGAGGTTTTTCTTTTGCTGTGTCAGGAATTATTATACCGCCTACAGTTTTTTCTTCTGCTGGTTTAGGGAGTACAAGTACTCGGTCTGCTAATGGTTGAATGTTCATAGTCATTATAATTTAAGTTGTTTATATTCCTGCTTTCACATTCTCACAAAGAATATACCAATTGACAAGTATGCTGCTATACAAGCATAAAATTCTTATCTATACAGAAAAAGTTGACAACGTGTGTCATGATTGGGTGACAAACTGTCATTTGAGCTGACACTAATATTAGTGGTAAAATTGTTTTTAATATTAAACCCAAATATAATGACAGATTAGGGTTTAATACATTATATAATATATGGCTCATCCGACATTTCGAGTGATAAAGTCTATATGGTATAAAAGAAAACTGCCTAAGATTTTGTATATTTGAATAACGACAAACAACTGTATCTGAAGGCTGTTTTTATGAGGTTGTCATGTCGTACGACATGAGTTGCTATGAACGTACGACATGAGCACCTATAGTCGTACGACATGAGGGTGCATAGTCGTACGACATGACATCCGATGTTTGCTTGACTGTCTATTTCATGCCTGTTTTCTGAACCAAAATAAATATGTGGTGAACAGTTATGAATGAGGAGTGAACAGTTGTAAACGAGGTTGAACATCCAACACGACTGCGCTTAAATGCTTGCATGGTGCGATTGCCGCATCTCAACTGGAAAAAGGATGAAACAATATACAATCTTTTATTGTACTGGGGCGATATGGATGAATGGAAAACAATATCAAAAACTTTTTTTTATGCCTTGTAACGTCAATGTCTATTATTAATATTTATTTAGTTCTTATTCTTTTAAAAAAATTATATGTTTATATTTATAAGCAGTTTATAATGTGTGCAAATAATTTATATGATAATATATCAATTAGTTAGACATATTGAAACATTTGTAATAAACTATTGAAACATTGATGAAAATAAATAATAACTTTTTTTGGATTATTCAGTTGGTATTGCACTAAAAAGTTATTGAGATAACCAAGAAAAGTTATTATAAGTTGTTTTCGAATTATTATAAATATATAAACAGACTTATCAATATGGTTGTCAACACTAATACTGTGTCATGGTGTTAGATTATCACCTTAACAGTTCTATAAACTTCTGTTTCATAGCAAGTTTCAAACTATCACCCTCCCCTTTGAGAAAGGTGTTGAGTATCTCATCAAATGCTTTTTCAGCTTTCATTCTCATCTGTGCTTTTCCTGCACGAAGTCCTGATGACAACTCTGTTTTTGGAAGTAATTGTCTATTAAAATTACCGTCGCTCATGATGTTTATTATTTGTAATGATTAATTGTTCACAAACATGTTTATTGTGTGTTGACAGATTATATTTAATTCTGTTGATAAATATGTTTATATTATTATTCCGCTATGCAAATATAGGTGTTTTAAGTGATATTGCAAAGAATTGATAATTAAATCTTTCTTATACTTGTACCATTGGTAAGTTTTTGCTAAATTTGCAACTGTCAATAAGTGGTAATAACTTATGATGATAAACATATCAATATGATGTTAACAACAGATGAAAAATACATGTCGAGATGCATACAATTGGCATACAATGGCATGATGAATGCACAGCCAAATCCAATGGTAGGAGCTGTGATAGTATATGGTGAAAAGATTATAGGAGAGGGTTATCATGTGAGATGTGGTGAAGGGCATGCGGAGGTTAACGCATGTGCTTCTGTGCGTCCAGAGGATGAGCATTTATTAAAAGACAGCACTATTTATGTTAGTTTAGAGCCTTGCAGCCACTATGGCAAAACGCCGCCATGTGCCGACTTGCTCATAAGCAAAGGCTTCAAGCGGTGTGTGATAGGATGTATGGATCCGTTTGCTGAAGTTAAAGGGCGTGGCATTAAAAAACTGAAAGATGCTGGCATGCAGGTTATTGTAGGTGTTATGGAAAAAGAATGCATGGCTTTAAACACTCGTTTTATAACATATCATTCAAAAAAACGTCCACAAATCACACTGAAGTGGGCCGAGTCGGCCGATGGATATATAGACGGACATATTTCCAACACTTATACACAGATGCTGTGTCATAAGCGTAGGGCAGAAAGCCAGGCTATTTTGGTGGGAAAAAATACGTTGATAACTGATAAGCCATCACTTACAGTAAGAGAATGGTATGGAAATTCTCCTAAGCGTTATGTTGTGTCAAAGAGCAAGTTGGATGTACCTGATGGCTTTACTCAAATATCAACAACAGATATTCACAGTGTGTTGACAACATTATGGAAAGATGGTGTTCAGACAGTGCTTGTAGAGGGTGGAGCGCAGTTGTTGCAATCGTTTATAAACAGTGGTGAATGGGATGATTGTTATATAGAGAAGGGATTTGTGAATATTTGTGGAAAAGTAAAAGCTCCACAGCTTGATAGCGATGCCGTTCTTGTAGATATTACAGAGGCTTTCGGCAATGTGTTGAGTCATTGGAAAAAGATTTAAACACTTATTGTTTTAATTGGTGTTTACATCTTTTTTCTCACCACGAATTATGAACTCCACATGTCATTATAGGGTAACAGAATACGCATGAAATAAAAAATGCGTGTCCTGAGACCCTTATTTCTATGAAAGACTTTGGAAGTTTGGAAAAATAAAGGTATTTTTGCACTAATAAAAAGGTTTAGGCAGAATAACAAACAAACTCAATTAATAACTTAAACTTTAAAAACATTTTATGTGGTTATGTAATTCTTCAATTGGAAGAAAAGTAGTCATGTCTGTATCAGGCTTGGCGCTTATTCTCTTCCTGACGTTTCATGGTTGCATGAACGTAGTGGCGCTCTTCAGCCAAAGTGCGTACAACCAGATTTGCGAACTGCTTGGTTCAAATTGGTATGCCATAGCAGCAACTGCTGCTCTCGCATTCCTTATGGCTGTTCACTTCATTTATGCCCTTATCCTGACTTTTCAGAATAGAAAGGCACGTGGCAATAACAAGTATGAAGTCACAGTGAAGCCAGAAAAGGTAGAGTGGGCAAGCCAGAACATGCTCGTGCTTGGTATCATTATTGTTGCGGGTCTTTTGCTTCACCTGCGCGATTTTTGGTCGAACATGATGTGGGCTGAGCTTATAGGTGCAGAGAAATCTATAGCTCCAGCAGATGGTTTTGGATGGATTAAGGAAACATTCTCCAACCCAGTTTTTGCTGTTATCTACATTGTGTGGATTGTGGCAATATGGTTCCATCTCACTCATGGATTCTGGTCTGCAATGCAGACACTTGGATGGAGCGGACACACATGGTTCAGCCGTTGGAAGACAATTGGCTACATATGGTCTACAGTAGTGATGGCTCTCTTTGCTATTGTGGCAATAGCATTTGCGTTCTTCCCAGACTGCCTTGGAGGTATTGACGGCAAGGTTGTTCCTTTCTGGATGTAAACATATAAACAACTAATTTACAATAGAGAAAAGATTATGGCAATCAATATAGATTCAAAAATTCCTGAGGGACCAGTAGCTGAGAAATGGTCTAACTATAAGGCACACCAGCGCTTGGTGAACCCAAAGAACAAGCTCAAGCTTGATGTCATCGTTGTAGGTACAGGTCTGGCTGGTGCCAGCGCCGCAGCTTCTCTTGGTGAGATGGGTTTCAATGTGCTCAATTTCTGTATTCAGGACTCTCCACGCCGTGCGCATTCCATAGCAGCACAGGGTGGTATAAACGCTGCAAAGAACTATCAGAATGACGGAGACTCTGTTTACCGTCTCTTCTACGATACAGTGAAGGGTGGTGACTACCGCGCTCGTGAAGCTAATGTATACCGTTTGGCAGAAGTGAGCAACTCTATCATAGACCAGTGTGTTGCTCAAGGCGTTCCATTCGCACGTGAATATGGCGGCACTCTTGCAAACCGTTCTTTCGGCGGTGCACAGGTGTCACGCACATTTTATGCAAAGGGTCAGACAGGTCAGCAGCTCCTCTTAGGCGCTTACTCAGCTCTTTCTGCTCAGGTCAATGCTGGCAAGGTAAAGCTTTACACTCGTTATGAGATGCTCGACGTTGTCATAGTAGACGGCAAGGCTCGCGGTATAATTGCAAAGAACCTTGTGACAGGAAAACTTGAGCGTTTCTCTGCCAATGCTGTTGTAATCGCCACTGGTGGTTATGGCAATACATACTTCCTTTCAACAAACGCGATGGGATGTAACGTGACTGCAGCAATGTCTTGCTACCGCAAAGGTGCTTATTTCGCAAACCCATGCTATGTTCAGATTCACCCAACATGCATCCCTGTGCATGGTGACAAGCAGTCTAAGCTCACATTGATGTCAGAGTCTCTCCGTAACGACGGACGTATCTGGGTGCCAAAGAAACTTGAGGATGCAAAGGCTCTTCAGGCTGGCACAAAGCAGGGATATGAGATACCTGAAGAAGACCGCGATTACTACTTGGAGCGTCGCTATCCAGCATTTGGCAACCTTGTTCCTCGTGACGTGGCTTCACGTGCAGCAAAAGAGCGTTGTGACAAAGGATTTGGTGTGAACAACACTGGTCTTGCTGTATTCCTCGATTTCTCAGAGTCAATCCAGCGTCTTGGACTCGACACTATTCTTCAGCGTTATGGCAACCTCTTCGACATGTATGAGGAGATTACTGACGTGAACCCTGGCCAGAAGCGAGCTACAGTGAATGGCGTTGATTATTATAACCCAATGATGATATTCCCAGCCATCCACTACACAATGGGCGGCATATGGGTTGACTACGAGCTTCAGACTTCTATACCTGGACTCTTCGCCATTGGTGAGTGCAACTTCTCTGACCACGGTGCTAACCGTCTTGGTGCATCAGCTCTCATGCAGGGACTTGCTGACGGTTACTTCGTTCTGCCATACACTATCCAGAACTACCTTGCTGATCAGTCTATTTGGCCACGCATCTCAACAGATGCGCCAGAGTTTGCAGCAGTGGAAAAGGCTACAGAAGAGCGTATCCAGAAACTTATGAACATAAAGGGCAAGCGTTCTGTTGACTCTATCCATAAGGAACTGGGTCACATCTGCTGGGAGTATATCGGCATGGGCCGCACAAAGGAAGGACTCGAGAAAGGCATCAAGCTCATAGACGAGTTGCGCAAGGAGTTTGACACAAACCTCTTCATTCCAGGAAGCCGTGAAGGCTTGAACGTAGAGCTCGACAAGGCTATTCATCTTGATGACTTCATCACAATGGGTAAGCTTATCGCTTACGACGCACTCTCACGTGAGGAGTCGTGCGGTGGCCACTTCCGTGAGGAACATCAGACAGAGGAAGGTGAGGCTAAGCGTGATGACAAGAATTTCTTCTATGTCGGATGCTGGAAGTATGAAGGCACAGACGTGGCGGCTCCATCTCTCATCAAGGAGCCACTCGAGTATGAGGCAATTAAGGTACAAACACGTAACTACAAGAACTAAATCACCATGGCTGAAAAAGTATTAACATCATTCACAGTAAGATACTGGAAGCAGGACGGTCCTAAGGACACTAATGCTCATTTTGAAGATAAGGTAATGAAGGACATCCCTGGTGATACTTCATTCCTCGAGATGCTCGACATTCTTAACGAGCAGCTTATTGAAGAAGGCAAGGAGCCTTTCGTTTTTGACCACGACTGCCGCGAGGGAATATGCGGCATGTGCTCGCTATATATCAACGGTACTCCACACGGCAAGACAGAGCGTGGAGCCACTACATGCCAGTTGTACATGCGTAAGTTTAACGATGGTGACATTATCACTATCGAGCCTTGGCGTTCAGCAGGTTTCCCTGTCATCAAGGACTGTATGGTAGACCGCACTGCATTCGATAAGATTATGCAGGCTGGTGGATACACTACTGTTCGCACAGGTGCTCCACAGGACGCTAATGCGATTCTCATTCCTAAGGAGGACGCTGACGAAGCTATGGACTGCGCTTCATGCATCGGTTGCGGAGCTTGTGTGGCAGCATGTAAGAATGGTTCTGCCATGCTCTTCGTCTCTTCTAAGGTTAGCCAGCTGGCTCTTCTTCCTCAGGGACGTGTAGAGGCCGCACGTCGTGCTAAGTCGATGGTTGCTAAGATGGATGAACTTGGCTTTGGTAACTGCACAAACACACGTGCCTGCGAGGCTGTGTGCCCTAAGTGTGAGACTATTGCTAATATTGCTCGTCTTAACCGTGAGTTTGTCAAGGCAAAGCTTGCCGACTAAGCTATAAGCTACACATTATATTATTAAATAGAAAAGCTGCCACCGAAAATTTCGGTGGCAGCTTTCTTTTTAAGCTCCAATAAGTCATTCATTATTTATTATGCCAAACTAATGCTAAATGCCTTAGACACCTATGCTTTAGAGAAGTTTCCGAAAAAAGATGTAAGGATGCTTGACAGAGTAATCTGTATTACTTTTTTGTGAGTGTTGCTTGAATGGTTTAGTCCAGCAGATAGCAGTATCTCATGTCATGCCTTTGAAAAGGGTGGTAAGTGTGCATCGTATTATTTGTTATGACTTAATATTTATTTGTTATGACTTAATATTTTTCTCTTCATCTCTTTTTTTTTCTCAAAAGTTTGAAGTCTATTCTCAACATATTGAACAGATGCCTCTTGATCCCATCCTCTCATTTCAGCATACATTCGTATAATAATGTGCAGAGCATGCCTCTCATGAGTGATGCGCATAAGCGATTTTAGACATGCTTTTTTAGTCGGCATCGGACTAAAAGTAGAGCGGTTTGTGTCTATAGTGGTTATCTGGTAGCCATATTCTGCTGAGCTGTCTTCATGATAAAGGAAGTTGGACAGGTTGGTGTCGCCATGTATAAAGCCTTTTTCATGCATGCTGATGAGAAAGTG
Source organism: uncultured Bacteroidaceae bacterium (assembly GCA_934293005.1). Lineage (GTDB taxonomy): Bacteria > Bacteroidota > Bacteroidia > Bacteroidales > Bacteroidaceae > Minthosoma. The sequence continues at coordinate 63,763 of CAKQYA010000011.1, read as the reverse complement.
CACAAAGGCCAGCATTAAGCTGTCGTGGCCTTCTGGTTCTTCTCTGAGTATACGCATGTCTGGGTCACCGCAGTAGGTTGAGATGAAATAGCCTTGGTGAAAGAGCCCATTTTCATAAACTTCGATGAAAGCAATTGGTTCGGGAGTGCTGATATGCAAGTCTATGAGCCTTATGCCATAGATGTATGCTCGTCGCGCTTTGCTGGGACGTATGAAGGTATAGTCAAAGCGTTGGAAAAACAAAGGTGTCTTGAATCGCTTTACCACTATCTTTTCACCTTCAATAGTGAATATCCTTACCTTGTTTCGACTGTCGTACACCAGTTCGCCTGAGTGGTCAAATACTTCTGGCAGACTTTTGATGAATGAACGCAGATGCTCGTATTTTGGATTTATTTCTATCTTCATATTATATATTTCTATTACTTTTGTCCTGTCATCCTGAAATACTTATCCAGTACAAGTAGTGAAATGATGTCCTCGCGCTTCTTGTCTTTAAACTGATTTACATATTCGTGCGCATGCTTGATGATTGATTCAGCTTCATTTGGATGCTGAATGTAGTGATTCAGCCGCTCTTCAAGGTCGGAGAAGTCGGGTTTTATCTCTATGTAATGATAGTTAGGGATGAGTGTGCCTTCCATAAACCATGTTTCGCATGTGGGGCGAGGCATCACGGCCACCGAATTGGATGACATGACCCATTTCAGGTTGCTTGCCACGTCATTGCCTTCAAGAGCAAGTATGAACTTGTATTTCAGATGGTCGGCTATGGTCATTTTCTCCACATGCCATTCATTATGCTCTGGATAGCGGCTTATGTCGCCAAGATTGCACATAGGGTTAGAAAAGTATTTCTCAAAGAAGGCCACTCTTTGTGGTTTGTCTTTCACTTTTCCTCGGAAGATGGCAATGTCTTTTTTTTCACGGAAAGGAACAGGGTCGTTGACAAAGATGAAATGCCGCACTTTGTTTAGTTTGAGTATCACTCCGTTGGCATTGGCATCGTCTTCTGATATGGGTCGACTTTTGACTATCGAAGGTGACTCAGGGATGAAATTGATGTCGCCAGGACGGAATACCCAATGGAGAGAAGGTGTGAACCATCGTGTGTATTCGCGAGAATCGAACCAATAGACCTTGTGCCACTGCTTGTCATGTTTGCCTATGCATGGTGAGTTGTTCGGAACAATGGATCCAGGTGTGAGCTTGCAGTAGTAGTCCACTCGCTTAAGAATATAACCCTTGTCAGCACGTGTGTCAATGCTTTTCAATGCAGCTTGCAGTTTGGCTCTGAATATGGAGTTGGGTATGAGTAGAGAAAGGTAGTTCTTGACTAGATAAATGAACTTGTTATTCTTGCCACTATGCAGCTTGTAGTATAGTTTTGACAGCATAAAACGAAATACATGATGGTTAATTGATTGCAAAGTTATAAAAAAAATTGTACCTTTGCAGTAAATCAATAGGGAAAAGTATTTAAAGAATGAATATCATATATGTTTATCTTTAAATTCATACAGCTAATTCAAACATGGAATATATGAGATATTGCTATATTTCTCGCAATTACAAAGACATCACTTCTGCAGGCAACAAAGCCAAGACAGACATAGAGACAACGATGCAGCGCATGGGTTTTGTCAATATAGGACTGGCTCATACTGTAGGAAGGGGAGCGTTGCGTCATTTCTTCCGCAACCTGTTTGGCATTGTTAAGGCCATGTGTCAGGTGCGCAAGGGCGATGTGCTGGTGCTGCAATATCCGCTGAAGAAATATTATGAGGCTATGTGCAATGTGGCCCATTGGAAAGGAGCTAAGGTAATCACTCAGATTCACGACTTGAACTCATTCCGCAGCAAACGCCTCACCCCAGAACAAGAAATGGCGAGGCTTGGACACAGTGATGTGGTGATTGCTCATAATGAGACGATGAAGGCTTGGCTTGAGGCACAGGGATGTCCTGCCAAACTCACCACGCTGGGCATATTCGACTATTTGTCGCCAGAGCCAATAATGTCGCAACGCAAAGAGACAGAAGGGGAATGCAAGACGATGTTTTTTCTTGGCAACATGAATCCTAAGAGCAATAAATTTGTGTATGATTTGTCCAACCGACTCAAAAAGTCTATGCTTTATCTGTATGGAAATCATTATCATGATGAACTGATAAATAAAGGTGCGAGAGCAGAGTATGAGGGATATGCAGTGGACATGGACCTGATGAAGGTGAATAAAGGCGACTTCGGTTTGTCATGGTATGGCGAATCGCTCATTGATGGAAGAGGAAAGATTGGCGAATACATGTCGTACAATAATCCTCACAAAGTATCGCTCTATTTGCGTTGCCATGCTCCAGTCATAATATCCAAGAAAGCTGGTCTGGCAGCATTTGTTGAGGCGCATGGAATAGGCATAACAGTCGATTCGCTCACCGAAATAGATGAAGTGATAGCAGGTGTTACAGATGAGGAATACAGGAAGATGAAAGAGAATGTGGTGAAAGTGAGTGAAAAGATAGCAGAAGGATATTATTTTAAATGTGCTTTTGAAAGGGCGGTAAAATTGCTAAGTAGGTGCTCATAATATGAGAGCGGCTTACTTTGATGTTATAAAATGATTTTGAACACCTACTTATGAAAAAAAATAATCAAATGACGCCAGCTATAGAGAAACTCTTTATGGAGGCATTTCCTGAAAATGAGCGCAGACCTATGGAGTGGTTTCGTCAGTTGCTGACTGATGAGCCTGCCATGCATCTTGTCACATATGACGAGAAAGCCATGCTCTGCTATTGGCATTTTTCCACATTCATATATGTGGAATATCTCGCTGTTGACGCTTTGCTAAGAGGGCAAGGCACAGGAAGGCGCATCATGGAGAAACTTATAGAAGAGGCGGATGTGCTTGTCATCCTTGAGGTAGAGCCACCTGTTGATGATTTGACACGGCGTAGAATAGGCTTCTACACCCGTCTTGGCTTCTGTCTGTTGCCTGATGGATATGTTCAGCCTTCATACGGTGTGGTCCCTGGAGCCGAACTGCGTCTTATGCTCTGCAAGAAAGATGAAACAAAAGAGATGATGAGTGTGGCAGAGATGACAAAGACCATTCATGAGCGAGTGTATGGTGTGAAGCAGTGTTGAAACTTGTGTAATGGCAAATCTTGCTGATTCAAATGGTGAAAATTCGAAAAATGAAAGTAAATTATTGCCATTTAGCAAGCGCTGCGTTTTTTATATTGCAAATATTATTTATCTTTGCACAACTAAATTATTGTTCAACCAAATTAAATTTATTCTATTATGGCAAAGAAATGGGTATGCCCTGTATGTGGCTATGTGTATGAAGGTGAGAATCCACCTGAGAAGTGTCCTCAGTGCAATGTTCCTGGTTCAAAGTTTAAGTTGAAGGAAGAAACAGAAGGACTCAATTTCGCTTGCGAGCATGAGCTTGGTGTGGCTAAGGCCATTCCAGAGGGAGAAGATGGAGCTTTCGTGCTTCAGGGATTGAAAGACCATTTCGCAGGTGAGTGCACAGAGGTTGGTATGTATCTTGCAATGAGCCGTCAGGCTGATCGTGAGGGTTATCCAGAAGTGGCAGAGGCATTCAAGCGTTATGCTCTTGAGGAGGCTGAACACGCTGCTAAGTTTGCTGAGCTTCTTGGTGATATGGTGTGGGACACAAAGACAAATGTCAAAGCTCGCATGGAAGCAGAAGAAGGAGCATGCGCAGCAAAGCTCGATATTGCCAAGGTTGCTAAGAAACTCAATCTTGACGCAATCCACGACACTGTGCATGAGATGGCTAAGGATGAGGCACGTCATGGAGCTGGTTTCCAAGGATTGTGGAACAGATTCTTCAAGTAAGATAAATAAGATACATTAGTGATTATGAAACGATGTGCGGTGAGGAGACACTTGTGTTTCCCCACCCGTGCATCGTATTTGGCTATTTGTAAGTAGGTGCTCATAATTATTTTTATATTTGACGCACTCTATCTTGAGGCAGATTTTTCTTCTGTTTGATGGAGCTATGCGGGCATAGTGACTGATAAACAGAAGGAAAAGATGACCGAGAGAGTGTGCGACAAATATGAGAGCGGCTTACTTTGATATTATAAAATAATTTTGAACACCTACTTACCATGTCATAATAATGAGAATAAGAAACATTGATTTAGGTGAGAAACCAGTGGTCCTTGCTCCCATGGAGGATGTGACAGACCAAGCTTTCCGATTACTTTGCAAGGAGTTTGGCGCAAGCATGGTCTACTCTGAATTTGTGAGCGCTGATGCGCTGATAAGAAACGTGAACCGCTCGCTGGAAAAGATTCGTGTGGATGACGAAGAGCGTCCTGTTGCCATTCAGATTTATGGCAGGGACGTCGACAGCATGGTAGAGGCAGCCAAGATAGTGGAGAGCGAGGCGCATCCAGATATTCTTGACATCAATTTTGGCTGTCCAGTGAAGAAGGTGGCAGGCAAGGGAGCAGGAGCAGGCATGTTGCGCACTCCACAACTGATGCTCGACATCACACGTGAGGTGGTTAAGGCTGTCAGTATTCCTGTCACAGTGAAGACCCGATTGGGATGGGATGTGCCATCGATGTATGACTTGCCTGCAGAGTGGCAGCATCTGACATGTGGTGAAGATGGAAAGCCGGCCATGATACACGAATTGGCCTTAAGGCTTCAAGATTGTGGTGTGGAAGCTCTTACCATACATGGCAGGACGCGCAGCCAGATGTATCAGGGCGAGGCTGACTGGACCCTTATAGGCGAAGTGAAGTCAGACCCTCGCATAGTCATTCCAATCATTGGAAATGGAGATATTTGCACAGCTGAGCAGACAGCAGAAGCTTTCAGCCGTTATGGTGTTGACGCAGTGATGATAGGCAGGGCCACTTTCGGACAGCCATGGCTGTTTAAGGATGTGCGCTCTTATCTTGATTATGGAGTGCACGATGAGAGCATGACTCTTGAGTGGAAGATAGGCGTGCTGAAGCGCCAAGTGGCAAAGAGCGTAGAGTATTCGCTTCGTGCAGACAATGCTTTGAAGGAAAGCAAGCGAACAGAGCTTGGTGGCATCATTCACGTTAGGCGTCATCTTGCCAACAGTCCTATCTTCAAAGGCATTCCTGATTTCAGGCAGATGCGAATCAAGATTCTTCGTGCTGAGAGCCAAAGCGAGTTGTTTGACCTGCTCAGTGAGGCATATGATATAATTAAAAAGAACGCACGTGTGTGAATACAGCAGTTGCTGCGTATAAGAATGGCATAAATTATGAAGAGAGCATTTACATGTATCGTCATGCTGATGTTAGCATCCATGTCAGCATTGGCCCTTGGGCATGACACAGGCAAGAGATGGTTTGCTGGCGTTCATGCTGGATCCAACTTCGTAGTTGGTGACAATATCACCGACCATCCTCCATTCAAATACTTTTTTGACGCAATAGGTGTGGATGGCGGCATGTATATTGGCAAGTTCTTCACTCCATCCATAGGCGGACGTCTTGACTTCTCTTATGGCAAAGCGCATAACCGTGCGGATGCCGAATTTGTTGAGAACGATGAGATGTTCAAGAATAGTTTCACAAACAATGGTTATTATGCCTTTAATGTTTTCACTGTTGGGGCAGATGTTCTTTTCGATTTCACAAGCATGCGCAGCAATCATGTGTCAGATTCTTTTCATGTGATAGGATTAGCAGGCTTGGGCATGTGGTCTACTGCCGACTTCAAGTTTGAGAAACGAACGCCTAAGACTTCTATGACAAGTGAAGAAGCACTGAAGATTCTTGCATCTCAGGGTGATTGCACATCTGTATATGGTCGTTTGGGACTTATACTCGATTACAGGGTGAACAATAATATATCTTTTAATGTTGAAGGAAATGCAGGCATTATGGGTGACAAGTTTGACGGCATAGATTACGACTGTGCGTTTGATTTTCTTTTCAAGTTGCAGTTGGGAGTCACTTACAGCTTTTGATTGTCAGTCGTTGTGTCAGCTTTGATTATTTAACCCAAATTGGTCTAAAGACCGATTTGGGTTTAAACATTATAGGCATATGTATCATATAGGCACATGTCAAATATAAGATAATTGTGAGCACATGCTTGTTGCTGTTGGCAGACATAAGTAAGTGGGCATAATAATTTTGATTGCTTATTTGATGATGTTTTTCATAATTAAATATGTATTGAAAGAAAAAATGCATTATCTTTGCAAAATAAAGTCGATACAAACAACATACAAACTAATTATAAACCAAATAGCATTATGGCAGATTTTTCAAAATTCTCCCTTGAGGGCAAGAACGCTTGGATCACAGGCGCATCTTATGGTATTGGCTTCAACATTGCAAAGGCATTTGTTGAGGCAGGCATCAAGACAATCATTTTCAACGATATCAATGAGGCTGCTCTTGAGCGCGGCTTGGCCAACTATAAGGAAGCTGGCATCACTAACGTGAAAGGTTATGTGTGTGACGTGACAGACGAAGTGGCTATTAAGAATCTGGTGGAAACAATACACAAGGAAGTAGGCCAGATTGACATCCTTGTCAACAATGCAGGCATAATCAAGCGCATTCCTATGCATGAGATGAAGCGTGCTGAGTTCCAGCAGGTAATCGATATAGACCTTGTGGCGCCATTTATCTGCGCAAGCGCAGTTCTTCCAGAGATGATGGAGCGCAAGGAAGGCAAAATCATCAATATATGCTCAATGATGAGTGAACTTGGTCGAGAGACAGTGTCTGCTTATGCTGCGGCTAAGGGTGGATTGAAGATGCTCACTCGCAACATCTGCTCAGAGTATGGCGAATATAACATTCAGTGCAATGGCATAGGCCCTGGCTACATTGCCACACCGCAGACAGCTCCTCTGCGAGAGCGTCAGCCAGACGGTTCACGCCATCCATTCGATTCATTCATCTGCGCCAAGACACCAGCAGGACGCTGGCTTGATCCAAGCGAGCTCGGTGGCCCTGCAGTGTTCCTTGCTTCAAAGGCTTCTGATGCAGTAAACGGTCATGTGCTCTATGTTGATGGCGGCATCCTTGCCTACATAGGCAAGCAGCCTAAATAAGCATGTTGCTGCCATGCTATAAAGAAGGTGTCATAGAGGCCGGATGTGACGAGGCTGGCAGAGGATGTTTAGCCGGCAGTGTCTATGCTGCAGCTGTCATCTTGCCGCCAGACTATCACAATGAACTGCTTAATGACTCAAAGAAACTCACAGCAAAGCAGCGATATGCTCTTCGTGCAGAGATAGAGCATGATGCTGTCGCTTGGGCATTGGGCATTGTCACGGCTGAGGAAATAGACAAGATGAACATCTTGCGTGCCAGCATCACTGCAATGCATAGGGCGCTTGATGCTCTGAAGGTGCGCCCACAGCACATTATTGTGGATGGCAACAGGTTTTATCCTTATACCGACAGATTCTCTTGCCAGCCGTTGTCAGATGACACAGAATCTTCTCATGAGGGCGAATCCATAATTGTGCCCCATACAACAGTAGTGAAGGGTGATGGAAAATACCTTTCAATAGCAGCGGCCTCAATACTTGCAAAGACTTATCGCGATGATTACATGCGTGAGCTGCATGAGGAATACCCTTATTACGGGTGGGATCACAATGCAGGTTATCCTACAAAAGAGCACCGTAAGGGTATAGAAGAACATGGAGTGACACCTTATCATCGCATGACATTCAATCTCACAGGCGAGGCAGTCCAGCTCGAGATTCCCTTCCCTGATTAGGGAAAATCCCCTTGCAAATAGGAATATAGTATTTGCAAGGGGATTTCTTTGTTGTAACTTTGCCGTAGAAAAATAGAAAGATAGTTTATAACGATTTAAAACATCACGACTATGAAGGCTATTAAAACAATAATTGCAGCACTTGTCATAATGATGGGTTCGCTCACAGCCAATGCGCAGTGCATGAGCATCACTGCTGTCAGAAACAATGCTCGTTTCCTTACAGACCGCATGGCTTATACCCTTGGAATCAGTGATCCATTCCTTATAGATGAGATATACCGCATAAATTATGACTATATTTGGGGAGTGAACAGTTATCTTGACGATGTGGCTATGGGATATTATTACGATGACTACATCTCCGTGTGCAGTGCGCGTGATATAGCTCTGCGTACGCTTCTTGGCAATGTGGTGTGGAACCGTGTCATAGGCTACAGCTATTTTTATCGTCCTATAGTGTTTGCCAACAGGTGCTGGCACTTCAGCATTTACGACTATGACCGGCATGGCAGAGGACATTTCTTCCTTTCTGTTCCTCGTCCTTACAACAGAGGCTATGAGGGAGGGCATTTCTTTCGCGGCATGGCACCAAGAGACACAAGGGGAAATATGATACCTCCTCGTGGCTACCGTCAAGATAATGGACGTTATGACAGACCTGGCAATGTGCGCTTCAATAATGGCCGTGGCAATGTTAGAGAAGACATTAACCGTGGTGGCAGCCGTGTTGACAATAGCCGCAGCAGGGTATACAATAACCGAGGCAACGGCCGTGCATATGACAACCGTGGTGGCAGCCGTATTGACAATGGCCGTGGCAACAGCCGTAATGGAGGCAGTTCAAGAGGCAACGTTTCAGCACCTTCACGCTCATCGGGTTTCATCATGACACGAAGTGACAACAATATGCGCAGTTCTTCGCGTGTTTCAGCCACAAGAGTGTCTGACAATAGCGGTTCAAGAGGAGGCGGCAATTCAAGAGGTGGAGGAGTTGTGCAAGGTGGACGCAGATGATCAGCTCTATGATGATGGCATTTTTGATGAATACTATCATTAGATTCTGATGAATAGTTTATGACATGCATATGTCATCATGGCACTCGGCGGATGATGTCCACGCTTTATGTTTTTTGATAAAACAACATGATAATTGATTAGAATGGTTGAATGGGATGGCAATAAATGCATGTCATCCCATTTCTTTTTTGCCTTTTTGTTATACAAATAGAAAAAAATCGTACCTTTGCAGTCAAATAAGTGATAATTATGACTATAGAAGAGAAAATCATAGCAGGTGTACAGACTGCTGTAAAAGCGTTGTACGATGTGGAAGCGACTGCCCAGCAAGTGCAGTTGCAGAAGACGAAGGTTGAATTTGAAGGTCACCTCACAGTTGTGGTGTTCCCATTTGTCAAGGCTGCTCACAAGGCTCCTGACCAGGTGGGAAAAGAGATAGGGCAGTATCTTATGGATAATGTGAAGGATGTGGTGGCTCGTTTCAATGTCGTGAAAGGATTCTTGAATCTGGTCATCAGCGATGCTCCATGGGTCACTCTCTTGAATGAAATCAATGCAGACCCTCATTTTGGCATGAAGCCTGTCACAGAAGACAGTCCGCTTGTGATGATTGAATACTCGTCACCTAACACAAACAAGCCACTTCATCTTGGACATGTCCGCAACAATCTTCTTGGAGCTGCCTTGGCTCGCATCATTGAGGCTAATGGCAACAAGGTTGTCAAGACAAACATTGTCAATGACCGAGGCATACATATATGCAAGAGCATGCTTGCTTGGATAAAGTGGGGCAATGGTGAGACACCCGAGTCGTCTGGCAAGAAAGGCGACCATCTCATAGGCGACTATTATGTTGCTTTCGACAAGCATTACAAAGCTGAGTGTGACGAACTCTCAAAACAGTATATAGCTGAAGGCATGGATGCTGATGCAGCTAAAGAAAAGGCAAAGCAAGAGGCTCCGCTCATCAAGGAGGCTCATGAAATGCTTGTGAAATGGGAAAACAATGATCCTGAAGTGCGCGCCCTCTGGAAGAAAATGAATGAATGGGTTTATGCCGGATTTGATGAGACATATAAGATGATGGGCGTGAGCTTCGATAAGATTTACTACGAATCAGACACATATCTCGAGGGAAAAGAGAAAGTGATGGAAGGTTTGGAAAAGGGATTCTTCTATCGTCGTGAGGATGGTTCCGTATGGGCAAACCTTAATGCAGAAGGACTTGATGAGAAACTTCTTTTGCGCAGCGATGGCACTTCTGTATACATGACTCAGGACATAGGCACAGCAAAATTACGTTTCCAGGATTTCCCTATTGATAAGATGATTTATGTGGTTGGCAATGAGCAGAACTACCATTTCCAAGTTCTTTCAATCCTTCTTGACAAGCTCGGATTCAAATGGGGAAAAGACCTTGTGCATTTCTCATACGGCATGGTCGAACTTCCAAATGGCAAGATGAAAAGCCGTGAGGGAACAGTTGTTGATGCCGACGACCTTATGGAGGCGATGATCTCAGATGCTTATGAGGCAAGCAAGGAGCGTGTGAAGCAAACTCATATGACAGAGGAAGAGGCGCATGAAGTGGCAAGGAAAGTAGGCCTTGGTGCGCTCAAATACTTCATACTTAAAGTAGACGCTCGCAAAAACATGCTTTTCAATCCAGAAGAAAGCATCGACTTTAATGGCAACACAGGTCCATTCATCCAGTACACCTATGCTCGTATAGCAAGCATTCTTCGCAAGGCAAAGGAGCAGGGCATAGTCATCCCTGACCAGTTGCCAGCAGACATAGCTATATCCACTAAAGAGACTGAGCTTATCCAAAAACTCAATCAGTTTGGAACAGCTGTGCGCCAATCAGGCACCGATTATAATCCATCAGGCATATGCAATTACTGCTATGAACTCACAAAGGAGTTTAATCAGTTCTATCACGATTTCACTATCCTTGGCGAGCAAGACGAGCAGCTTAAGCTCTTCCGTCTCTCTCTTGCAAAGGCTGTGGCTAAGGTCGTGAGCCTTGGCATGGGATTGCTTGGCATTGAGATGCCAGAACGGATGTAATATAAAGATATGAGGTAAGCGTCGGTCGTGCATGGTTTCAAAAGGCCTGCACAACTGGCGCTTGCTTGTTCTTTATGGAACAATGCATATTCATACTGCATTTCTTTATATATTGATCATTGTTACATGGTTTCATTCTGTTTTCTATTGCTGACGATCCTACATACTATATAATAGTCCACATCAACCTATTATCCGAAATATGTTTTGATAAGTGGTGCTCATAATTATTTTTAAATATGAGAGCGGCTTACTTTGATGTTGTAAAATAATTTTGAACACCTGCTTAATATAAAGCTATACATCAAAACATATTCTTATAGATACTTCTGAAGATATATTATCATTTTTTCATTTATAAATATCACCTAATAAAACCAATTGTATGATTAAACAAATTCTATCAGTAATAGCCTTGACATTCTCTGTCAGCGCAAATGTTATGGCTCAGCAGTTGCCATACCAAAATCCACAGCTTGGTGCTCGTGAACGCGCTAAAGACCTTTGTTCACGACTCACACTTGAAGAGAAATCAATGCTTATGCTTGATGAGAGTCCTGCCATCCCACGTCTTGGCATCAAGAAGTTCTTCTGGTGGAGCGAAGCTCTGCATGGAGCAGCCAATATGGGTAATGTGACTGTTTTCCCAGAACCTATAGGCATGGCGGCGTCATTCAATCCTGATTTGCTCTTCAAGGTGTTTGATGCTACAAGCACCGAGTTTCGCGCACAGTACAACCATCGCATGCTCAATGGTGGTGAAGACCAAAAATTTCATAGCCTTTCTGTATGGACTCCCAATGTGAACATATTCCGCGATCCTCGTTGGGGACGTGGACAGGAGACCTATGGTGAAGACCCTTACCTCACCAGCGTTATGGGCACGCAGGTTGTCAAAGGTCTGCAGGGTCCCGAGGACAGCAAATACCGCAAACTATGGGCTTGCGCCAAGCATTATGCAGTGCATAGCGGTCCTGAATACACTCGCCACTCAGCCAACCTCACAGACGTGTCAGCACGTGACCTGTGGGAAACATACATGCCAGCGTTCAAGACACTTGTGCAAGACGCCAAGGTGCGTGAGGTGATGTGCGCTTATCAGCGTCTTGATGATGACCCATGTTGTGGAAGCACACGTCTGCTTCAGCAGATTCTTCGTGACGAATGGGGATTTCAGTATCTTGTGGTGAGCGACTGTGGAGCCATATCCGACTTCTATACATCACACAAGTCATCCTCTGATGCCACTCATGCTTCAGCCAAGGCCACTCTTGCTGGAACAGATGTGGAATGTGGCTATGGTTATGCTTATAAGAGTATACCAGCCGCAGTCAAACAAGGACTTATAACTGAGGCGGAGGTTGACAAGCATGTCATTCGTCTGCTCGAAGGCCGTTTCGACCTTGGCGAGATGGATGACCCATCGCTCGTCGAATGGTCGAAGATTCCATATTCAGCAATGGACTCTAAGGAACACCGCCAAATATCTCTCGACATGGCACGCCAATGCATAGTGCTCTTGCAAAACAAGGCTGGTGTGCTCCCTCTTGCCAAGGATAGGGAGAAAATTGCTGTTGTGGGCCCTAATGCCAATGATGAGCCTCTCATGTGGGGCAACTACAATGGCACTCCAAATCACACCATCACTATTCTCGATGGCATCAAGTCGAAGAAAAAAGCTGTGTATTACACCCAAGGATGTGACCGAACATACGATAAGGTGATGGACTGCCTTATGGCAACGACATGTGCTGTTGATGGCAAAAAAGGCATTAAAGGCACATTCTGGAACAATACAAAGATGGAAGGCAAACCTGTCACTACTGAATATTATACCACCCCGGTAGCTGTCACCACGTCAGGAATGCATAATTTTGCCCCAGGCGTGAATGTCGAAGATTTCTCTGCCAAATACGAAACAACATTCACTCCTGCTGCAGCTGGCGAATATGTGGTCAATGTGGAAGGATGCGGCGACTTTTCTCTTTATATTGACGGGGAAAGAAAACAACGTTTCCACACTTGGCGCACCACACCTACCCGCACAGTCATCAATGCGGAGGCAGGAAGGCAATATAAAATTGAAGTGCGCTTTTCTTATGTGAAGACATGGGGTGCCAATATGAAAATAAATGTGGCCAAAGAACTTCCAATAGACTATGCATCAATCATCAAACAATTGAATGGCATTGACAAAGTCATATTTGTGGGAGGCATTGCCGCTTCTCTTGAAGGTGAGGAAATGCCTGTCAACATTGATGGCTTCAAGGGCGGAGACCGCACACACATAGAATTGCCTAAAGTGCAGCGCGAATTCCTCAAGGCTCTCAAGGCAGCTGGCAAGACAGTCATCTTTGTCAACTGCTCTGGCTCAGCCATTGCTCTCCAGCCAGAAACAGAGAGTTGCGATGCGATAGTTCAAGCATGGTATGCTGGCCAGGAAGGTGGACGTGCTGTGGCAGATGTCCTTTTTGGCGACTACAATCCATCTGGCAAATTGCCAGTCACATTCTACAAGTCGTCTTCTCAATTGCCAGATTATGAGGATTATTCTATGAAAGGACGCACGTATCGTTATTTCAATGATCCTCTCTTTGCATTTGGCTATGGCCTGTCCTATACAGATTTCACAATAGGCGATGCCAAGATAAAGAAGCATGGAGACAACCATGTCATATCTATTCCATTGACCAATACTGGCAAACTTGATGGTACAGAAGTGGTGCAGGTATATATCCGTGATCTTTCCGATGCAGAAGGTCCTCTTAAGTCGCTTCGTGCTTTTAAACGCATGCCTTTGCGAGCTGGAGCTTCTGCTGCCGTTGACCTTACACTCACTCCTGAGTCTTTTGCCTTCTTCGATCCTGAAACTAATACCGTCCACAGCAAACAGGGAAAGTTTGAAGTGCTTTACGGCAACAGTTCTCTGGATAAAGACCTGAAAAAGATCGATTTGATAATCAAATAAGATTTATATGGCAGACTTTTTCATCAAGGTCACATAAGTAAACGAATAGGGTGTATCAACATTAAGTTTGATACACCCTCTCTTGTTATAGTGTTATGATTATCTCTGTTGATAATGTTTATCCCAAATCGGTCGTTAGATTTGTGTTTATCAATGCTTCATGTCACTTCACCTTCACTTTCATTGGATTTCTTATGCTATAGGCCGATTTGTTCAAGTGTTCTTCCCATTTCGTAAGGTTTGTGAAACCTGTTTCTGCATTTTTGTCCCATCCTGATCCGAAATAATAAACATATGCAGAGCCTGGCTTGTATGTTGTTTTGCCTATGATGTGGCCAATGGATATGCCGTTTTCACGAGCTTGAAATGTTGTTGAAACGTTAGTGTCAGGAAAAAGCAGGCCAATATAAATATGTCCCATCTGTTTAGCCAGCTCGTCACGATACTTGGCATTGTAAACGCTTGCGTCGCCAAGGTCCTCGTATCCAATATACCCATTTTCAGCACACGTCACGTAAGCATTGGCATTTGATTTGTGAATCACTGTGCCAGCAGCCATTGGAGCAGGTTTTGTCAAGCCATTGTAAGATACAGCCACTTTGTTGAACTGACTGCCAGCATCGAGTGTTATCACACGCTTTTCTATCACCTTCTGCCCATCGTAATCTCTCTCAGGATATGTCAACTCAACAGTGAAACGCAGCGGTCCCTGGTCGAGAATCTTAAATGTCTTATAGCACAGAGGCATGAAAAGCGATTCGTCAGCATTTAAAAGAGCATTAGCTCCTCCTCCAAGTGTTGGTCCGACAGTGTAGCAGTCCATGCCTTTGCCATGGTCTATGTGGTAACAGAATGCATTGTACACTTGGTCTGCCAGATCGTGATAGCCACGGTCGTGTAATTGCTTGTTGATGCTGCGCATTTCTTGATTCTGTTCGCTCGCATACCAATAGTCAAGCATCAGTTCGCTTGTGCTCTTATTAAAGAGATCATATCCCACAGCGCCGCCATGACCATATATTCTGTATGCAACCCTGTCATTTTCCCATCCAAACTCATCTCCTCTTTCTGTAAACAGCCTTCCTTTGGCTTTTGTCTCATATTTCTGTGGGGTTCCAGCCTTGGCGTAATAAATCGACTTGCCCTTGCTGCCCACTCCTGCTTGGAATATTATCTTGCCGTCATAAGTGATTTGAGATGGTATTTCATTGCCATCGGCATCAGTGATGATTATGTTGTCCTTCGTGTTCAGTTTGTGCTGCAATGTGGCGAGATTCGTTTCCACCATCTCCACGCGTGCTGATGAGATGGAGTTTTGCACTGTGATTGTCGCTTTATTGTCAGCGAGCGAATGCGTTGAGCACAATGCGGCAAGAGCGAATAAAATAGTGTTGATTCTCATAATTTTACAATTAGCTGTTGTTAAGGTTGTCTGTTTTTATGTATTTTGATGCAAAGATACATCATTGTTTCATTATGGTCAAGTGAATGTCGGAATAATATCATCTGTTAGTGTCTGCTTTTAACCCAAATCTAATGACCGATTTGGGTTAAAGTAGGTGCTCATGTTATGAACACCTACTTATAAAATAATTATGAACACCTGCTTAAGCACGGAGCAGAAAGCTTGGATAATGCTTTCTGCTCCATGGTGTTTTCATAGTATAGATATATAACTTTTCATAAAAATATGATTCATCATCATATTTCCGGAACATCTATTTCAATGCCATATCTGTTGTATGAGTGCGACAGTGACTGTTCAGTCACATAATAAGCTAATTCTATACGCCCATTTCTCACAGGTTTAAATGGAATCACATTTTTATTCAGATTGGCTGCTATGGCGAATAAAGCGTCTGGCACATTATTGGAGATGGTGCGTATGCGCTTGTATTCTTTCATGTGGTCATAGAAGTCGCCAAGTGTCTCTTTAACCACATGTGCAGGTTTCATGCCTTTCAATACTTTGTTATTGCCATCTGTTGAAATGGTTAGATTTGTGCCTACAGTCTTTGCTGCCATCAGCACCATGTCTATGTCTTCAGCAGTCTCGTCACCGAATAGTCGTAGCACCATGCCAGTCTTTATTGGCAGATAATACATGAGGTTCTGTTCTCCTGTCATCTTCGGCGAAAGGTTGTGCTTTACCTTAAATTCTTTCTCGTACCATTCTGCATACGACCGCTTGTAGTCTGTAGTTGAGCCGGCTTTATCTTTAGCTTCAACCATTTGCAAACAGAAGTTAGGTCCAGCAATTTTGAATTCTGCTCCATGGCTGCTGTTTTTAAATCCGCCAATAGGTTGCATGTATGCTTTCATTACGGATATGTCTCGGTTGATCATGAGGTTTCCGGCAATCACATTGTTTCTCCAATAATTCTGCTCATTCTCATCGAGAGAGAAGAGTCCTGTCGTAAATCCATAATCTTGTTCATTGATTATTCTGATGGCATCCTTCAGTTGGTCGTATGGAGTCACAGCAAGCAAGGGCGCATTAAGTTTGGTGCGGAACGTGTATGAGTCAGGCTTCACATTATATTTGATAGCAGGCTTCATGTAGCGTTTTTCCTCATCAAGGAATTCTGGAGCCACAAGCCATGTCTCGCCATCTTCCAAGTTGAGTGCCCTCATTAGTTTTTTATCTTTGTTTGTTGTCAGCGGTCCATATTGGTTGCACATATTCCATATTGAGCCCACCATCATCGTCTGCGCACAATCTATCAACGCATTTTTGAACACAGGGTTGTCATATATGCAGCGTTCCACCAGTAATATAGAACATGCTGTGCATGATTGTCCTGCGTAGATGAAGGCACTTATACAAGTATTTTTTATAGCTTGATACATGTCTCCTTTAGCTGTAAGAATGATTGCATTCTTACCGTTGGTCTCTGCTTGAAACGATTTCTTTGGGTTTATCTGTGATATGGAATCAACTGTCTCAGGCTTGCCAGTCAGACATATATGATTTACGAATGGCGAAGATGTGAGCAGTTTATAATACGACTGTTCGGTAATGTTCACTTGCAGGGCGTCCTTTGGCACGCCTGCATTCCAGAAAGCATTTGCCATGAGCCATATTATAGGCGCAGTCTTCGTTGAAGGTTTCACTACACAGCTGTTGCCTGTGATTAAGGCAGACGCGATATAGTTGCCTGATATTGAGGATGAGAATATCCTTGGTGTCAATATTAGCACCACACCCTTGGCAGTCAGTGACACATCTTCCAAATTGGCAAGATCCTTATATGTGTATGTGTACAATCTGCAATAGTTCATCACCTCCGACACTTCTGCGTCAGCCTGTTCAATGGTCACGCCTGTTATGGCACAGATGGCTCCTACCATCTCTGCTCTCATCACGCCAATGTTGTTAGCAGCTTTATGGAGTATCTCCATGCGCTTGTTGAGTTCGGTTTGCCTCCACCCGCTTTTGTCGTTCTTGGCTGCAAGAAGCACCCTTTCCATCTGCACAGGGTCTGTTATCGACATCTCACACACCTCAACCGTGCCGTTCTGGCTTATGTCATAGTATTTTTGCTTTTTGTCGTTGTAAAAAAGCTTGTCGCCCACTTGGCTTGGCAGCGTGTCGCCAGGAATCCATTTGCGCCAATCGCATTTATTGCCTGTCATGGTGCCATTGGTCTTCCATTTATTTATAATCTTTTCAGCCCATCTCTGGTTGCATTCCAGTCCGAAGTCGGTGTCGGCTTCATTTACAAACTCTTGGAAAGAGCATATGTTGCCGTAGAATTCATTCCTGTCCTGACGATGAGCCTTCCGATGTTCCAATTTGTCTTTTCTGATATATGATTCCTTGAAAGACTCAGCCAATTTGTCCCAGACAGCTGTTTGAGGCTTCAGCATATACGACTTGCTTATGAAAGTGTCATTGCTGAAGTTGTCATAAAGACGTCGCGCAATATATGCCACAGCTCTTTTGTATTCTGCATTGGCAACCATTGGCACATGCACCAGAACCTGTACATCTCTTTTGCTCAGAGTTCGGATCACGTGATTGGCAATGCCCTCCAGCATTTCAAAACGGAAGCAGCGTTTAGGCGTGTTCATCTTTCTGCTCAGCAGATAGGCGTATGCTATAGAGTATAGATTGTGTGTGGCAATGCCAATGCGCAATGCTTTGGCGTTCTCCATCATCATGGCGCGTTCAAGAATATGCATGTAATTGGCGTCAACATCCTTCTTGTCTGTTCTTACAGGACTTTCCCATCCTCTTTTTTCACAGAGGATATTTTCCATCAGGATCGCCCTGCCTTTCACAAGACGCATTTCGAGCGGCGCTCCGCCATTATCTTGCCTTTGTTTGGCAAATTCCAACAATTCTGTCTGTATGTCCCAAGCATTTAACAAGTAAGCCTGCAGGGTGATTCCTGCTGTGTATTTCAAGAATTCTGGCTGTGACAGCACTTTCTTGAATATGGATATTGTATGGGCCACGTCATCGTATGCCTCAGTGTCAATCATCACCACTTTGTACACTGTCATTCCTTTGTCATTTCTTATCGGATGCTGCATTGCCACCCTGTACAACTCAGCCAGACGCCTTTCCAGTTCGGTTTCTCCGTCCTTGTGTTCGGTGTCGTGTATTTGCGGGTATATGGATGTCAGTTTTACGGCAAGTCTGCTCACATTAGGGTTTTTCAACGTCTTGATGCATTCTGCAAACATGCTGTTGGCCTCTTTCATGCCTATGGCTCTTTCGCCCATAAGGCAAGATTCATAGCTTATGCCCATATTGTCGGCCTTCTCTTTGTCTTTTCTCAATAGGTTAGTGTCTGCATTGATGACTAATACATTCGTTGCTTTTCTCAAAGCCTTTTTTAGGATTGGAATCATCAAATAGCAGAGCGGTGATATAAAGCCCACCATTTTGAAGACATATAAGAACAACTTATGGCTCAAACTGATATGTTTTGGCATTCCATATTTATTCAACAGCCTTGACACGCGCAAGGCTATCTTGCGTGTGTCTTGTATTTGGTATGTCTCATCAAGAAGTCGTATGATGAATTTGCTCTCTTTGGGCGATTTGGCCACGAGCCCCATCTCTCTGCCTGCAGTTTTTTCTTTTGTGGTGAGATTTGAATAACACTCGTTGTACAAATCGGTCATCATAGCGAGAGTATCTTCGATTGTAGGAATGTTTCTTATAGCCATGTCGTTTTTCTTGTCTTTTGTGATATTTTTCTGTTTATGGAAACAGCAGTTTTTGTTTCGAATTCGTTTTGTGCCGTATGCTGCCTTGTTGTGCATGAATTCCATCCCTGTAAGGCCGTTTCTGTGCATCGGGACGGTGGTAGTTGTTGAATGTGTTGAATAGTACTACAAATATAATATAAACAGCTTGGAATTTAATGACAATATAATCTAAATGTAAATCTGCCGTGTGGAAAGTCAGTGAGTGTGGGTGTTTGATGCGTGTATTGCAATGTGTAGATGTCAAATAATTGGATAATCAAGCAAAAATATACATAAGCGGACGTTGAGGGCTGTTATGTGCACTCTAATGTCCGCTTATGAATAATCTACAATTTGTTTCTTTGGTTTGGGATATGTAATGAAACAAGTGTTATAGAAAGGAAAGCAACTCCATTGGTTTGTTGATTATGCATTGAGCTCCGCATTCAACAAGCCAATCCCTGTCTCTGAATCCCCAGCTGACAGACACGCATCTGATGCCTGCGTTTTTTGCAGTTTGAAGATCCACTTCACTGTCGCCCACATACACGCAGTTGTCCTTATTGATTTTCATTCCACATTTGTCGCTAAGTCGTTTGATAGCTTCCTCCACCATATCTGGAGCAGGCTTGCGTTTCATGGAAGTGGTTTCGCCTATGGCTAAGTCTACCCATTGGTCAAAGAACTTCCTGTACAAGTCTTGTACGGCAGCATCAAGCTTATTGCTCACAATGGCGGTGTGGATGCCAGTTTCCTTGCATGCTTTGAGCATATTGTCCACTCCTTCATATGGAGCTGTCTTTTCCATAGAATGCTCCACATAATGATTCTTGAATATTTTAAGCACATCATCCTTTACTGTTTGTCCAGCATCTGGTGCCACATGCCCAACACATTTTTCAATAAGGTTTTTCACACCGTTGCCAAGAAATCGGCGTGTGTCCATCTTGTCTATTGGTGGCAAATCAGCCTTTTTAAGTGCGAATGCAACACTGTTGTGCAAGTCGTCCAATGTGTTCAGCAATGTGCCATCAAGATCGAAAATTACGGTTTTCATAGCTATATATCTTTTTTTGCTGCAAATGTAAATATTTATATTCATATAGAGTTTTCCATCTCGCCAAAAACTCCTATCTTTGTAAAAACATTTAATATATCTCAAATATAACGTAATAGATTATGGTAAAGCACATTATTCTTTGGACACTTAATCCGGAACTATCAGAAGAAGAGAAATGGACCGTTAAGCAAGGCATTAAAGCAGGTTTGGAAGCACTTGTAGGCAAAGTGCCTGGACTAATTGACGCTAAAGTGAATATCAGCGGACGTCTTGCCTCATCAAATGCAGATGTGATGTTAGACAGCACACTCGATTCTGAAGAAGCGCTGAAAGGCTATGCTGTGCATCCAGAACATGTGGCTGTGGCAAACAGCAAAGTAAGACCTTACACAGTCCAGCGAACTTGCCTCGATTTTGAGGTGTGATATCATCATCTTAAACTTTAACCACACAATAATATATTATAATAATGAGTAAAATTGTTACATCCCTTGTGCTTATAATGCTTTCGTTGTTTTCTTTGCATGCGCAGACGCATGTCAACGGTCAGTTGTGGCCCGACACCGATGGCAAGCACATCAATGCGCATGGAGGCAATATCATAAAGTTTGGCGACACATACTATTGGTATGGCGAGCATCGCCCATACACAGGATTCACCACCGAGCGTGGCATAAGTGTCTATTCTTCTAAAGACATGAAGACATGGAAGAATGAGGGCATAGCCCTTGCTGTAAGTCGCGACTATGGTGATGAGATAGAACGAGGATGCATAATGGAGCGTCCAAAGGTTGTTTACAATGAAAAGACAAAAACCTTTGTAATGCTGTTTCATCTCGAACTGAAGGACAAAGGTTATGAAGCTGCTCGTGTGGCATTTGCCAAAAGCAGTTCGCCCACAGGTCCTTTCCAATATGTCCGCAGCACACGTGTCAATGCAGGCAAGTGGCCATTCACCATGTCGAAGAAGGATATAAAAGCTGCCCAGGCAACAGATGCTTCGCAATGGCCGCAATGGTGGTCTGATGAATGGCGCGCTGAGGTGAAGAAAGGCATGTATCTTTGGCGCGATATGGATGGCGGCCAGATGAGCCGCGACATGACAATATACATTGATGATAAAGGGAAGGCTTATCATATAACCTCCTCACAAGAAAACCTCACTCTCCTGATTTGTGAACTCACAGACGACTACCTCGACTACACAGGCAAGTACACCACCATGGCACCTGGCGGCCAGAATGAGGCTCCGTGCATCTTCAAGCACAATGGCGTTTATTGGATGATATGCTCAGGATGCACAGGTTGGGCTCCAAACGAGGCTCGCATGTTCAAGTCGAAGAGCATTTGGGGACCATGGGAACAGATGCCTTCGTCTCCATTCGTAGGAGAGGCCACAGGTTATCAAAATATGCCTGCAAGCAAGACATTCGGCGGCCAAGGCACATATATCCTCACAGACATTTTCACCGAACCTGTCTTTATGGCGGATATATGGAATCCTGATCATCTGTCCAATTCACTTCATCTCTGGTTGCCCATCAGTTTCGATGATAATGGTGTGCCTGTGATAAAATGGACAGATAAAGTGCCAGAGTTGAATTGAATGATTCTCCATAATGAGGCAGCTCATCACCAATAAGAATATGATTAAAGCTCCAATAGGTTATTAATTTATTCGTCAAAAAAAGAGGGTAAGGATACTTCCCAAAGTATATTAGGATACTTGGCAAAGTATATTAGGATACTTGGGCAAGTATCCTAATATACTTTTTTATGGGTGTTGCAGACAACACTTCCGCAGCATTCATATTATCCTTTTTTTTCTTTGCTCTTCTTTTTCTCTTTGCCATTATTATCCAGATATGTCTTCATGTCGTTCATGCAGGCATATTCGCTGAAATGGTATTCAGCCTGGTCATAATTGCCTTCAACCAATGTCACACTTCCATCTTTGTCGAGATAGAAAGCATCAAAGCCAAAGAATTTCTTGACGAATGCGATGCGTTTGCGAGGCTCTTGCCCCAAGATGACAGAATAGAACTCTTTGCGAGTGTCGCATCCTACCTGAAGGAGCGACCTCACATCGTAGCTTGCACCAAGTTCTTGCCGAGCTGTGTCCATCTTAGTGGCATTGTTTGTGACGCACACGATTATTCTTCGTTCTTTCTTCTTTTTGTCGTTCACCTTCATGATGTCAAAACCTTCGCCCCACACCTCGCTCGCATCAGTTTTGCTCACAAAGGCGAAGGGGTCAATCTTCTTGATCATGCGCTGTACCGTTGCTTGCTCGCGTTTGCGTATTATGGTAAGCACAACCTTCCTGTCGGAATGAGTGAACCATCCCTCACCGTCAATCATCGTCACGCCATGATGAGTGCCCACGATTGCATCGGCTATAGCCTCCGCGTTGCGTGAGAATATCATGAACTGAACCGACTGCTGGCGCTGTCGCATCCAATAATCGAGTGTCATGGAGCAGATGATAAGCATCACGAAGCCGTAAATGACACGGTACCAGTCGTGGAAGATGAAGTAGCATGATGATATGATGACCACATCGCATGCCATGATGACCGAGCCAAGAGACATCGGCCTGTGCTTGTTGACAATGGCTGCTATAATGTCTGTGCCGCCAGTAGAACCATTGTTCTGGAAACAGATGGCCAGTCCTGTGCCGCATAGTATGGCGCCAAGTACACATGCCATGAACGATTCATTGCCAATCAGCTGTGGAAGCATCATCTTGCCAGCAGCGGATGGATCGGGCACTTCTATCAGACGCTGAAGCAGCCACAGGACGAATGTCATGAAAAAGACGGCATAGATAGTCTTAAGGCAGAACCTTATGCCAAGTTCCTTGATGCCTATGATGAGAAGCACGGCATTTATGATAACGTAAGTTACCTGCACCTCTACACCTGTGGTGTAATAGATGATGGATGAAATACCTGCCACTCCGCCAGTTGTCAGATTGTATGGCAGCATGAACACTGTCACTCCCAAAGCATAAAGGATTACGCCCACAGATATGAGGGCGTAATCCTTCAGTTCTCTAAATATGCTTGATTTGAACATATGCATTGTCAGAATAAAGGCCAGGGCTGCCTTGTCATTGTTGTTTTGCCTTGCGAGGCAGCCCTTTATGTAAACGTCTTGTTACATTTTCAATTTATGATAGGCTTATTTTTTAAGCACTACATTGATCATCTTGCCAGGCACCACGATGACTTTAGCCACTGTGAAGCCCTCCATCCATTTAGCAGCCTGAGGATTCTCGAGAGCGGCCTTCTCAGCCTCTTCCTTGCTCACTCCAGCAGGAAACTCCATTTGGAAACGAGCTTTGCCGTTGAAGGCCACCATCATCTTCACAGAATCTTCTTTAAGGTATTCCTCATTGAATGCAGGCCATTGGGCATCGCACACGCTTGTATCGTGTCCGAGCATCTGCCAAAGTTCTTCGCAAAGATGTGGGCAGAATGGAGCGAGAAGCACTGTGAGCTGTTCCTTTACATTGCGGCTCATGCTCTTTTGCTTGGTCAACTCATTTAGGCATACCATGAAGGCTGCAATGGATGTGTTGTATGAGAACTGCTCGATGTCGTTTGTCACCTTCTTGATAAGTGTGTGCAGAGCTTTCAGTTCTGCCTTGCTTGGCTCTGCATTGTTTGCAGAGATTTCACCCTCATCGGTTGTCATGAATTTCCATAGCTTCTTCAAGAAACGGTGGCAGCCGTCAATGCCGTTAGTGTCCCAAGGCTTGCTCTGTTCCACAGGACCGAGGAACATCTCGTACAGACGCAGCGTGTCGGCGCCGAACTTATCAACAATCATGTCAGGGTTCACCACGTTGAACATGCTCTTCGACATCTTTTCAACAGCCCATCCACAGATGTATTTGCCATCGTCATTGAGTATGAATTCAGCGTTGTTGTATTCTGGCCGCCATGATTTGAAAGCTTCCACGTCAAGCACATCAGCGTTTACAATGTTAACATCCACATGTATAGGTGTCACCTCGTAACCATCTTTCTTGTCAAGAGACACGAAGGTGTTTGTATCCTTGATACGATACACGAAGTTGCTTCTTCCTTGTATCATGCCCTGGTTGACAAGTTTCTGGAATGGTTCTTCCTTGCATGAGACGCCTATGTCGAAGAGGAATTTGTTCCAGAAGCGGCTATAGATGAGGTGGCCGGTAGCGTGTTCGCTGCCACCGACATAGAGGTCCACGTTCTGCCAATATTCATCGGCCTCTTTGCTCACGAGAGCCTTGTCGTTGTGTGGGTCCATATAGCGGAGGTAGTATGCCGAACTGCCAGCGAACCCAGGCATGGTGTAGAGTTCGATAGGGAACACGTTCTTCTCATCGATTTGGCTCTTCTCCACAATAGTTCTCTGTGCTTCGTCCCAAGCCCAGACGGTTGCATTGCCGAGTGGTGGCTCGCCAGTCTCTGTAGGCAGAAATTTGTCTACAGCAGGAAGCTGGATAGGCAGGCACTCTTCAGGAATCATCGTTGGCACACCTTTCTTATAATATACAGGGAAAGGTTCGCCCCAGTATCTCTGGCGTGAGAAGATGGCATCGCGCAGGCGGTAGTTGACCTTGACGCGTCCGATATTGTGCTCTTTGACATAAACCTTCGTTGCAGCTATGGCCTCTTTCACAGTCATGCCGTTAAGGCTGAAGTCGATATATGGCTTTATGCCCTCACGTGGAGAATTTGTCACTATGCCTTCTTTTGCATCGTAGCTTTCTTCCGACACGTCAGCCCCTTCAATCAAAGGAATGATAGGCAAGCCGAAGTGCTTGGCAAAAGCATAGTCGCGGCTGTCGTGCGCAGGCACAGCCATGATAGCTCCTGTGCCATAGCCTGCCAGCACGTATTCAGAAATCCAGATAGGGTTTTTCTCGCCTGTGAATGGGTTGATGGCATACGAGCCTGAGAACACTCCCGTGACCTTGTGGTCTATCATGCGCTCGCGCTCTGTGCGTCCTTTCACATACTTCACATATTCGTCTACGGCAACCTTCTGTTCCTTTGTTGTCACCTTGGCCACAAGATCGCTCTCAGGGGCGAGCACCATGAATGTGACACCAAACATAGTGTCGGCACGTGTGGTGAAGATGGTGAATGTCTCATCGCTGTCGGCAATTTTGAATTCCACTTCTGTGCCTTCCGAACGGCCAATCCAGTTCTTTTGCGTCTCTTTGATGGAGTCGCTCCATTGTATTGTGTCCAGACCGTCCAAAAGACGCTGGCTATATGCGCTCACACGCAGGCACCATTGGCGCATCTTCTTTTGTTCTACAGGGAAGCCGCCTCGCACGCTCACGCCATCAACAACCTCATCATTGGCAAGCACTGTGCCAAGTCCTGCGCACCAGTTTACCATTGTCTCGCCCATGAATGCTATGCGGTAGTTCATGAGCACCTCGTTCTTCTTTGCTTCGTCCATGGCATTCCATTCGGCAGCAGTAAACTCAAGAGCTTCGGTTTGGGCCACATCAAGGTCGTTTGTGCCATGTTTCTCGAAATGCGTCACAAGCTTCTCTATTGGCTCTGCTTTTTGGCTTTTGTTGCAGAAGTATGAGCCAAACATCTTCTGGAATGCCCATTGTGTCCACTTGTAGTAGTCGGGGGTGCATGTGCGTACCTCGCGGTCCCAGTCGAAAGAGAAGCCTATTTTGTCCAACTGCTCGCGATAGCGGTTTATGTTGGCAAATGTTGTTGTTTCGGGATGCTGTCCGGTCTGTATCGCATACTGCTCTGCAGGCAGTCCGTATGCATCGTAGCCCATAGGGTTGAGCACGTTAAAGCCTTGAAGGCGTTTGAAGCGTGCGTAGATGTCGCTGGCAATGTAGCCAAGAGGATGGCCTACATGCAGGCCGGCTCCACTTGGATATGGGAACATGTTGAGCACATAGAACTTAGGTTTGCTCTTGTCCTCTGTCACCTTATAGGTCTTGTTGTCGACCCATTTCTGTTGCCATTTTTTCTCAATGTCTCTGAAATTGTATTCCATCTTCGTGTTATGTGAGTTTTTTCTATTCCTGTTTTTCCTTTGTTGATTGTTATGCCTTTCGTGAAGTCTTTCATCCATATGATAAGGGAAGACTGTTTCAGTGTCTTCCGCTCAAGCATAAACAAGTGCAAAGTTACATAATAAAAACAACATTCAAAACCTAACGGATGAAAATTTCCAACTTATTACGTTTCAGATGGCTTATGGGCTTTGGTTTTGTTTAAGTAGGTGTTCAAAATTATTTTATTATATCAAAGTAAGCCACTCTCACATTTGTCACGCTCTCTCTTGGCCATCTTTTCCTTCTGTTTATCAGTCACTATGCCCGCATAGCTCCATCAAACAGAAGAAAAATCTGCCTCAAGATAGGGTGCGTCAAATATAAAAATAATTATGAACACCTACTTATGTTAGTGCATGTAATGCATGACCAAGGCATGAAATTGCACCATAATATGTTAATGGCGTTGAGAAGCGAAAGTGAACACAACGTGATGATTGCCCGTTTTCCCTTTTATGTAACATAAGAGACCATTTGTGTGCTTTTTAGTTGAGTTTTCTCGTTGTTGTGCAAAATCTTATAGTAAAAGATTTTTTTCTGATACTATATATTTAAAACAGAATATAAATTTGCAATAAGAAATGAAACGCTTGGCTTGCGCAGATTATTTGTGTGGCCAAGACGATAGACAAGACAAACTAAACTAAAATCAGCGTATGAATAAATCTACACTAACACTTGCCATCTCATTCATGATGATGGCATTTGGTGCACAAGCACAAACTGATGTCTACTATGACCTCCAGCCGCTGCACGTTGATGGCAACAACCTGAAGGATCCATTCGGCAATAAGGTTGTGCTCCATGGCGTGATGGACACGCCCAGTCCTTACTTCAATAGTTATCGTTGGGGAAACAGCGCAGAAAATGCTACTGACGCAAAAAAGGCGACAGTGTATTTCAACACTCTTTTCACAGGTTTAACCGACAATGCTCAAGGAGCGTATTGCAACCTGTTCCGTCTGCATCTTGACCCTTGTTGGCTCAACAAGTCGAAAACATTGGCCAAGGGCTTCACCATTAAGGACGGCAAGACCATAGACCCTCATGGCAATGAAGTGAGCGGCGAGGCAAACATAAGCAAGTTTTCACAAGCAGAACTCAAGGAGCACCTGAACAATCTCTATATCCCTATAGCCGAAAAGGCGCTTTCTCATGGACTTTATGTCATTATGCGTCCACCTGGCGTGTTCCCTGGATATGTTGAGGTAGGCGACTACTACAATGACTACATCATGACCGTGTGGGATATTGTGACTCAGAATGAGACCATAAAGAAATATGCAGGCCAGATAATGATTGAGCTTGGCAATGAGCCTGTCACATTGAAAGGCAAAGGTGGCGCACAGTCGGAAAAAGCTCTTCACGACTTCTTCCAGCCTGTTGTGGACAAGATGCGCGCTAACGGGTATGAGGGCGTCATCTGGGTGCCAGGCACTGGTTGGCAAGGCAATTACCGTGATTATGGCAAGTATGGCATCACAGGCGATAACATCGGTTATGCCGTACACAACTATGTGGGATGGTATGGCGGTGATGACAAGAACTATTCGGAGAACTATCAAGCTAAATATGCCATCAACTCAAAGCAAGGCATGGAGGCATACTCAGAGCAGTTCCGAACATCATGCCCAATCATCGGCACCAATCCTATTGTCATCACAGAGGTGGACTGGAGCCCTGAGAAAGAAGGCACAGGCCACTATAATGAGCATGGCGACTGGGTGTTGAGCAATTATGGCACATGGGCCACAGGCACAACAAGCAATTGGGGCGCTGCTTATAAATACACGCTCGACAAGTTTGGCAACATCTCCATGACACTCTCAGGAACTGCTTGCTACATGGACATTGACTCTTATTGGAAGCGCAATCAGCATAAATTTGTGCCAGCCTTCAAGACTGCAATGGAGAAGAACGGTCTCGACCCACATGAGGCAAGTGGCGTAGCATGTGTGGAATGGTATGCCGACTATGCTAAGGTCAACTATTCGGCCGACTACCGTTATCAGCCAGTTCAGGTTGTTCCAGACAATCCGTTTGAGATGAAGAAGGATGTTGACTGCTTCGTGCCAGACATTCTTTATAAGAATGCGGTGAAATATTCTTCCACATCGTTTAAGGCTGCTGTCACAGTCAATGCAGGCGGTTTCGCAGGTTGGCGATTTGAGGAAGGCATAGACATCTCTGCCTACAACTATTTGGTGCTCAAACTTGTTGCTAAGCCGAGTGCAGGTTCACACTTCCGCCTCTATGACAATGCAAATTATTGGGCAGAGTCTTATACACTTGATTTGAACAAATCACTTGTTAAAAAGATTGAGGATGGGGCGACATGGTATGAGTATGTCATCGACCTGAAGGATATTAAGACAAGTGCTGGCCAAGCATTAAATCTCAGCAATATACGCCTGTCGGGATTCTATGCTCCTTCTAAGCAAAACATTTATGTGAAGGATGTGTACCTTTCTCAGGATGGACAGAATATTGCTACAGGCATTGGCAGCGTGCAGTCGAGCACTGTTGATGCGGGCACTCATTATTCTGTCAGCGGTCAGGTTGTGCCTGCTTCACAGAAGGGCGTGCAGATTATAAGAATGAAAGATGGCAGCGTGAGAAAAATCATCAAATAATTTTATTGGTATATTCAGGTATTAGTCAGGCAGAGTCATGGGGCTTGTCTCCATGACCTGCTTTTTGCCCAAATAGGTCTAATGATCGATTTGGGTTAGAGTCTGATATTCATTGTGCACATATATATTATATAATTTCACTTAACACACATAACCAAATGAAACGTCTATCTTTATTATTCCTATTCACGTTCATCACGTCAGTCTTTACGGTTTATGCTTACAAGAAGCAGAGCATTGACATCACCGTGGGCGGGTTGAAGCGCAATATGGTAGTTTACACACCAAGCACAGTGTCAGATAATCTTCCTCTCATGATTGTCACTCATGGAATGAACCAGAGTCCAGAGTATCAGTCGGATGGCGACAAGATGTATGAGTTGGTAGATGCTGAAAAATTCATAGTGGCTTATCTTCGCAGCGATGGCAGCGGATGGGATGTCGGAGGTGACAAGGATCTCAATTTTGTAGACAAGACCATAGATGCCATGTACGACAAGTTTAAGATAAACAAGAGCCGTGTGTATTGGTCGGGATTCTCCATGGGCTCCATGCTGATTTATCATGGATTGTCTAAACCGGATCTTGTGGCAAAGTTTGCGGCTTTCGCTCCTACAAGCGGATTCTTGTTTTCAAGTAATCCTGCCTCAAAACTGAAGCAGAAGATAAACCTCATACATCACCAATCGACATCAGACGGGGTGTTCCCTCTAGCCAATTATCCTCTCTATGATTATATAGGAGAAATTGCAAAGAAGAATGGCGGCACTTACGCTAAGGTGTCCTACAAATCAAAGGAAGGAGACTATTCGGGCAACAAAGAGACATGGTCAAATACAGAGACAGGCAATGCCATAGTGCTTTTCACCTATCCTCAAGGCGGCCATTGGCCATCTTACTACAACAGGAAGGAGATATGGTCTTTCTGCAAGAATTACAGTCTTAAAAGTGTGACAGAGGAGTATGAAGAAGCATACAACAAGTTGAATGACCTTGTGGTGGAGTGGAAAAACACTCCTGAGATGACAGCTAAGTCTGTGTATACTGCATCGAAAAATGCTCTCAACACCTATGCTCCAGAAAAGATGACCACTGACGAAAAGAAAAAAAAGGCCATTGAATCGCTTAATAAGTATATCAGCATATTTGAAAGCACATGCTCTAAAATCAATAAGGTGACAGATGGCGGCATTGTGGCTCAGCCAGACAGTTTCGACCCCAATTTTCATATATATCTATGCTTTGGACAGTCGAACATGGAGGGTAATGCCAAGATTGAGGCACAAGACCGTGTGGGAGTCGATCCGCGCTTCATGATGATGTCTGCTGTGGATATGCCTTCATCTGGTCGCAAAAAGGGCATGTGGTATACAGCTTTGCCACCTCTATGCCGTGATTGGACTGGGCTGACACCTGCCGACTATTTCGGACGTACTATGGTGGAGCAGTTGCCTGAGAGCATAAAAGTTGGTGTTATCAATGTGGCAGTGGGCGGTTGCGCCATCGAACTGTTTGATGAAGACCAATGCGCTTCTTACATAGCCAATGCTGCCGATTGGCTGAAAAACTATTGTAAGGAATATAATAATAATCCTTACCGCACACTCATCGACTTGGCCAAGAAAGCGCAGAAGGTCGGTGTCATCAAGGGCATTCTCCTGCATCAAGGATGCAGCAACAATGGACAGAAAGATTGGCCTGTGAAGGTGAAGAGGGTGTATATCCGAATGCTGAAAGAACTTGGACTAAACGAGGAAGAAACACCGCTGCTCATTGGCGAGACACTTTCACAAGGTGAGGGTGGTGTGTGCTGGGGACACAACTCAGTCATCGCTAACACTTATAAGGTCATACCAAATGCTCATGTCATATCATCAGCCAAATGTCCAGGCGCATCTGATGGCCTTCATTTCACAGCTGAAGGATACCGCATGATAGGAAAGCGTTATGCAGAGAAGATGCTCACGCTGCTTGACAAGAAGATGGACATTGATTTTGACACGTCTGAAACGTTCTTCCCTATGAAGAAGGAAAACCTTAACGGTTCGCTTTATTTGGAAGGCAAGTTCAGCAACATGAAGTCTTTTGGCGTTTTTTCTCCTGTGGATGCCAATGCTTTTGGCGGTTGGAGATACAGCAAGGGCGCAGACATGTCGCAGAACAAGTATCTTGTCATCAAGCTTATGAGGGCTGCTGCATCTGCCAGCTTGAGAATATATGATGAGGATGACTACCTTTCTCCATGCGCCACTGTAAGCCTGAAAGGATTGAAGAAGGGGGAAAGCGGCACGTATGACATTTCCATCGACCTCTCGCAGCTTAAGAAATCTAATGGCAAGACCATTGACATGAGCCATATCTATATGGTTGGGTTCGAGAGCACCGACAAATCATCAGTGTATATCAGCGATATGTATCTTTCAGACGATGGCTTGACCCCTACAGGCATAATTGACCTCTTGCCTGCTGCTGAAACGCAGAATGCTGCATTATACGACCTGATGGGAAGACCTGTCAATAAGGTGGCCAAAGGTGTTTATATCGTAGGCAAAAAGAAAGTGATGGTGAAATAGATTATATGGGATATTAGGATAATATGCATTCTAATGAGCAGAATGCATGTTATCTCAAATCTAATGGCCGATTGGGGAATATTACTTAACATCACATGTGAATAATGATAACGGGCTGAAAGTAATGAAACTTTCAGCCCGTTATCGTCATATATTATGGTTATTATTTTTCCACTTGTCACAAATCATTCCTATTCCAATAATTTGTCGAGAGCTTCTTTGTTTTCTGGCTGTGAATAGAAAGCGATAAACTCTTTTGGCGACATCATGAAGTAGTCGTGGAAGGATGTGGTGAAATAAGAGTGGCTGGAGAAGCCTACTTTGTAGGCAATCTCACTTACATTGACATTGTTGTTTACTAATAGATAAGCTGCTCGTTTCAGGCGATATGAACGTATGAAACTGTTTGGCGTCATATTGTAGTTGGCCTTCATCTTGCGCACCAAATGGGCACGGCTCAAGCCTACTTCCTCGCTAAGTTGCTTGACGCTGAATTCCGAATCGTCGATGTGCTCAGCTATCACTTCGTCTATGCGTGAGAAGAGCTTGTCGTTTGCATTGATTAGAGGTTCTTCCTGTTTTTGTGACGATACAGTGGTGGTGAATTCAATTCTCTTGGCTTTTGAACGCATGCTGGCTCTAACCTTGAGCACTTGTGTGATGCATGACTTGAGAAGCATCATGTTGACAGGTTTCTCTAAATAGTGATCGGCCGAACTGTTGAGACTGTGTAGTTGAAGTGTTTCGTTGCCTTCACCTGTGAGCATGATGACGGGAATGTCTTCTGTGTCAGGGTTGTTTTTTATGTTTTGACACAGTTCCATGCCATTGCCGTTAGGCATGTTGTAGTCTGTTATGACGAGGTCGGGACGGTGGGCAAGAACTGTCTTCCATGCTGCAGAACCTGAGTAATTTGTGATGATGTTGTAGTAGTTTTCGAGTTGGCTTTTCAAGTATGACGCAAGTTCGACATCATCGTCCACTATGAGGATGGTTGTCTTGGTGTTGCTTTTTGCAGCAGCAGGCTCAGGAGTGTTGTATAGCGGGAATGTGAGCATGAACTGCACGCCGTCTGGCTTCAGATTTGTCACAGCAATGTCGCCTTGGTGCATCTTGACCAATTCATACACAAGGTTAAGTCCAATGCCAGAGCCCGACTTGTCATCGCTGTTGTTGCATTGGTAGAAGCGTTCCCACAGGTGCTCGATGTTATTCTCATCGATGTGTGAGCCTGTGTTGGTGATGGTTATTTGCGCTTTGTGTCCAGATATGCTGCTTGTTGCAGTGATGGTGCCGCCTTCGGGTGTGTATTTGAATGCATTTGAGAGGATGTTTGTTATGATTTTCTCAAAATGTGTGGTGTCGATCATCATCGGCAATTCTTCTTCTTTGTTGTCGATGACAAAATTGATATGCTTGACAGATGCGTAGCCTTTGAATTGTTCATATATCTGCTCACTGTATTCCACGTAGTCGGTCTCCTCCAGTTTGAGATTCAGCTGGCCTGAGTCGATTTTACGGATGTCGGTAATCTGCTTCACTATGTCGAGCAGTCGGTTGCAGTTGCGTAGCATGATGCCATATAGCGATTGGTGCTCGCTATTTGAGTCTTCATGCATGAGCTGTTTGAGAGGCGACTGTATCATGGTGAGTGGCGAGCGCAGTTCGTGTGTGATTGATGTGAAGAGCTTCAGTTTGGCTTCTTTTATCATGTTGCGCTCGGCTGCCTCGCGCAGCAGACGCTTTTGGTTTCTTCGTATGTTCAGTTGTTGTAGTGCCACATATGCCATCATTAAGATGATGACAAGATACACTATAATAGCCCATGTGGATGTGTACCACGGTGAGGCTATGCTTATTGATATCTCATTTTCAATGTATTCGTCAGGGTTGTCTTCAATGTAGGCTCTGACGCACAGGGTGTAGTCGCCTGCTGGAAGGGACGAGTAGCTGGCTGAATGGGTGCTCACATCTGTATGCCACAGTGTTTCATGGTTTTTGAGAATGTAGTCGTAGTGTATGCGGTCAGGGTCGCCAATCTCAGGAATAGCGAAGTCGATGACAAAAGAGCTGTTGTTGTAGGCGAGTTTGATGTTTTTTGCATATAGAATGCTGGCATCGAGTTGCTCTGTGTGAAGAGGGGTCTCTATGTTTGTGAAATACAGATGTTCCAGCTGACGCTTTCTGTTAAGAATAAGTTGCGGGGTGAAGCATATGATGCCGTTATCGCCGCTGAATAGGATATAGTTGCTGCTTGGCTGCAAAGATGAACCACGGTGGAATTCTCCTATCTTATAACCACTGAAAGATGAGAAGTTGCGCACTTTGTAATCTTTCTTGTCTATAGATGCAATATCTGTGCGTGTGGCAAGCCATATGCGGTCAGGTGTGACCATTATGGCTCTCACGGCCTTGGTGTGCAGTCCGTCTGTGTCGGTGATGAGGCGTTGTTTGTTTGTGTTGATATTGTATATGATGAGTCCTTCGTCGCAGGCTATGAGAATGTTGTTGCCATCTTGCTTGATGTCGCTCACATTATTCAATGGAGTCTTATTGAGTGTTATCCATTCGTACTTGCCTGTGCGGTATGTATAGTAGACGAGTCCGTTGCTTGTGCCTATCCATATGGTTGAATTGTTGTCTAAGAGCACGCTTGACACCCATTGGTTGTAATAGAACGGAAGGTCAATCTTTGATATTTGTTTGCTCTTCACGTTGATGCGGTAAATGCCATGTCCATTGGTAGCCACAAGCAGTTGGTCATACTTGGGCTGATACTGCATCTGCATGACATTTTCTTTATTCAATGAGGTGAGTCCGGCATCAGTCCAACGTCCGCCAGACATATACTGCACGCCGCCACCGTATGAGCCAGCCCAGATAGTGCCGTATTTGTCGATGACAACTGATTGTACAAGGAGAGAGTTGAGGCCGTCGCTTGCGGGTGTTGCTGTGGCAAGTTTCATGCCTTGGGTCGTGAATATGCCGCATCCATCGGTTGCAACCCAATAGTTATTGTTGCTATCGATGGCCATAGATGTGACGCATGTGGCATTCAGGCCGTTGCCTGTTGGGGATATGGGGTGATAATGGAAGCAGTCGTTGAGTGGAGGAATGACAACGAGTCCTTTTTGCAGGAATACAGCAATGACATTGCCGTTGTGGTCTTCTTCCATCTTCATGACCTTTCCATAAGACAAGTCAGCTCCAGATGCCTGTCGGTAAAGAGGGGTGAGGGTGTGCATGCCGTTGGTCTCATGGTGCTCCCATATGCCTCGCCCGTTAGTGCCTATGAGTATTCTGTCTTCATGTGTCTTGATCATTGAGCTCACCGGCAGGTTATTGCCAGGCATGTTAAGTTCTTCCACTGTGTTTGTTTGATGGTTGTAGAAGAGAAGGCCATGGTTTGTGCCTATGAGGAGTCCACGTGATATTTCCAGCAGGCAGGTGACATTGCTGATGTCAAGCAAGGCTTTTGCCGCAGGCGTGATTTGGAATTTATGGCGTGCCATATTCTTCAAGTCTACGCAGACAACAGGGGTGCTCGGTGTGGTTACCCATAATCTTTGGTATTGGTCTATTAGAGGTTGCCTTACGAATCCATCCTGTATTATTTTATTGATTGTGTTTGCAATCTTGGTGTCCTCTTGCATGGTGGCAGTGTTGAGAACATGCACTTTGAATCCATCGGTGGTTATGAGCTTGTAGTCTTTAAGAGGGTAATCGATAATGTCATTTGTGGCATGTCCGTATTGATTGGACATGCCATTGGCGGGCTTCACGAGCTGGTATTTGTTTTCTCGCGCATTAAGCATGTAAAGTCCTTGTGATGTGCACACCCAGTATTTAGAGTCAGTTTCTTCCTTTACACAATATACGTTTTGGAAGAGTTGGCGTCCATCCTTGTCGGTGTTTGGCAAATATTGGAACTTAGTTCCGTCGAATGTGCCGAGCGTGTTGTAGCCAGAGACCCACACAAGGCCTTTGGAGTCAATGTTCACGCTGTTGCAACTGTTTGTCTTGAGGCCATGCTGTGTGGAATATAGTCTCGCCACTTGAGCTTGCAGTGCAGCCACACATATTGTAGCCAATAAGAATGAGAGTATTGATTTTTGTCGTAACATAGTCATAGGAGCTGTAGGCGATGGCATCATATGATGTCTGTCACCGTATGATAGCTTATGTGTTTTAGTCGGTTAATTGATGGTCTATTTGTGATAAACACCTGCAAAGTTACACATTTTTTATTTACAGTAACATCTTTGCGGTGTTTTTTCTGTGTTTTAATGTGGCTTTAGAATATGAATCATTTCTTTTAGATTTTGAGGACTGCTGTTATTGGGCTCTGAAAAAATATTATTATAAAAGCATCAATGTTGGCTAATAACGTGCGCGAGTATTGTATAATTATTTTAGCTGTCCTATATTTGCAGCACATTTTAAGATGTGACACGTCACACTTGACTTGTTCAACAAAGAATGTAACTAATCAATTCATGTTTTCATTTAATTCCTAAAATCTAATGAAAAGAAATCTACTTACAGCGTCAATGCTCTTTGTGGGCATGACAGCAACTTACGCACAACTTCCAGATGCTTCGTCGTGGAAGGTGGGCGATGAGATTACCGACCAGATAGGTTGGGGTAATCTCAAATTTGAAAATGAGGAATTTGAACCTTGGCAATTAGAGTCGACCAAAGGTTCTTTTACTAAGACAGGCGGACTCTTTGAGGTGTACGATGGTGCAGATGTAGATCTTTATCAGTATGTGCAGCTTCCTGCTGGCATGTACAAGATGGAGGCGCAGGCTTATTATCGTTGTGGCAACTCATGGGCAGATGACCCAGGGTGGTTCGAAACTGACCAATGGCAGGATTTAGCTCAGATGTATGTGGCTAATGGCACATACAATGTTGATGACGATTCGTTCGTGCCTGGACGCACATTCCAGACACCTCTGATGCCTCGCCTTTTCGAGAAATGCACAGAAAAACTTTACACAATGCCTGAAGGTGAGGCTGGATGGGATATGTCTGATGGCCTTTACCTTG
Source organism: uncultured Bacteroidaceae bacterium (assembly GCA_934293005.1). Taxonomy (GTDB): domain Bacteria; phylum Bacteroidota; class Bacteroidia; order Bacteroidales; family Bacteroidaceae; genus Minthosoma. The sequence continues at coordinate 27,321 of CAKQYA010000011.1, read as the reverse complement.
ACAATACTGTTTATGGACCTACTTCAGTGCCTGGCTCATTGGTATGGTTTAATGCCGGAAAATACCAGGCTTATGACGATGGTTCAGGCACAAAGTATAATACTGTGACATTCTTCCTTGCGGAAGACGGTTATGTGCGTGTGGGTGTAACGAAGAAAGAGCCTAAGAGCGCTGACTCATTCATGGCTACCAACTTCAAGATGTTCTATATGGGCGAAGCTGGTGAGGCTGCTGAGTTGATGGCATTGCAGGATGAGGTGCAGATAATATATAATAAGATGGAGAATCTCCGTGACAACAATGACGGTCTCTTCGGTTCGCTTTGCCTTGATGTTTTGGCTGAGTTTGATGATGAACACTCAAGCATATCTTCAATGACAAAGGAAGAGTGCATTGAGGCAAAGGCTGCGCTTGGGCAATTGTTCCAAGACGCAACAGAAGCACAGGAGTATATTGCTAAGATTGCTGGCATCGTTCCAAGCATGAAGCATCTTGCAGACAAGAACTATCCTGGCAAGGATGCTTTCGTTGCTGCAATTGAGGCTGCTGAAAAATGTATTGACCCTGACTGCGAAATCACTGGCGATGAAACATTCGCCATGTTTAAGGATAGCTACAACGGCTTGCTTAATGCGCGCATGCCATACCTGCTTTCTCAAGACAAGGTGGATGGAGCATACGACTTCTCCGCAGTAATCTCACGTCCATTCTTCTGCGAGGATCAGTACACACCTGTATGGAATGCAGAGGCTAACGCATTTGTGTTCCCAACAATTGAAGGCGTGGAGGATGAGTTGCAGCCAGAAAACACATGGGCTACTATCCAAGAGAAGGGATATTCAGAGGCAAAGGCAGAAGCTGGCCGTGAAAACTGGATTCCTATTGCTGAAAACTTGAAGATTGTCGACAATGGCGATGCTCCTGGTCAGTGGAACATTAAGCAGACTACATGGCATGGCGGTTCTCTCGGAATAACAATGTCGCATAGTTATCCAGCTATAGGCGGTTGGACAGCAGAGCCTTCTGGCAATCCTGAGATTATTTCTCAGACTATCACAAACCTTCCTAACGGATACTATTCTATGTCTGCTCTGATGTGCAATGCTGGTGCTGACATCTCTAAACTGCAGTATGTCTTCATCAAGTCGGGCGAGACAGAGGAACACGCTCCTCTGACAATGAAGGGCAACCCATGGTGGGGCGGCAATAAAGAAGCTTGGCGCTCAGGTGTATGGGAGAAGTTGAGAACAGGAGTTGTCTATGTCAACGATGGCACTGTTACAATTGGTAGCGCTTCTGATGCATTCTATGCTGTGACTGGTTTCCAACTCCAGTATTATGGAGAGAATGTCGACTACACTTCGCTTTTGGCAAAAGAGATTGATGCTGTCAAGGCTAATGTCGAAACATTGATGTGGATGGGCGATAAGAAAGCAGCTAATGCTATTCTCGCTCAGTTGCCAACAGAAATCACCACAGAAGAAGACTACGCTAAGGCTAAAGATATCCTCAAGCAGACTACAGATTATGTGGTCACTGCCAATTCAGTGGCAAACAGCAACTTCAAGCCTGCTGATAAGTATTACAGCTTGGCAGAGGCATATGAAGAGGGCACTCCTGAGTATGACATCATCATCAATGCGTGGGCATCTGTTATGTCTATGGAAGAAGATGAGGATGCTGGCATATACCTCACATACAAAGATGCTATCGAGGCTAATGAGATTTACGATGCATACGCAAGCTACATCAATTACCGCGCAAGCATTGGCGATTATATTAAGAAGCCTGATGTTGCAAAGGTCGTTGCAGAGCAGAACGACATCCTCGCTAAGAAATACGCAAGCGTAGAAGAGCTTTCTAAGTACCAAAGCGATATAGCTCTTGTGTACAACAAGGTTCTCCTTGCAGACAAGAACATTGATCTCTCGAAGGCTACTGAGGACAATCCTGTTGACGTGACATTGTTTGTCGCTAACCCAGGCTTCGAAGAAGGTAAGACTGGTTGGAATGGTGATATGACTAATGACAAAATATCTGGTAGTGAGACATTGTATTTTGGCGTGCCAGAGCGTTATAACACTACATTCGATATCAACCAGACTCTTCATTCTCTCCCTGCTGGTTACTACCGTGTGAAATGCCAGGCATTCTATCGTGATGGAGGCGATGCAAATCAGGCATATAAGAACTGGCAGATTGCAGGATATGACAAGGAACTTTGGGATACTGGTATCGCTTACCTCTATGCTAATGATCGTCAAGTCAAGGTCAATTCGCTTGGTTCTGAGTATCCAACAGAGTACATGACTGAGTATATAGAAAAATACGAGAACGCTGAAGAGGGCATTGAAGGCACTCCTGTTTATCAGAAACAGGATGTGGAAAACCCAAGCTTCGCTTTCCCATGGGACACTAAGGTCACTGACGGCGAGGAAACATTCTACTATCCAAATTCTGTTTATGGATCTAAGAATATCTTCACTAAGCATCCTGAGATGTACAACAACGAAATTGATGTTTACGTAGAGGAAGGTGGTAACCTCACATTCGGTTTGAGAAAGACTGAGAAGATTGGTAACGACTGGTCGATGTTCGACAACTTCCAGCTCTTCTACATAGGCACTAAGACTCCTACAGGCATCAATGCCACAGAGATAGCCAATGGCGCTAATGCTGAAGGCATCTACACTATCTCTGGTGTGAAGACCAACTCAATGAATAAAGGCATCAACATAATAAAGATGTCTGACGGCACTGTAAAGAAGGTTGTTAAGTAAGTAAATGTTTATATTGGAGCGGGTTTATTCTCGCTAAACATTCGGCGGCCACTGTTGGTGAAACAGTGGCCGCTTTTTTATGCCATCATTTTTGTGTGCTGCTTTATAAGTAGGTGTTCAAAATTATTTTATTATATCAAAGTAAGCCACTCTCACATTTGTCACACTCTCTCTTGGCCATCTTTTCCTTCTGTTTATCAGTCACTATGCCCGCATAGCTCCATCAAACAGAAGAAAAATCTGCCTCAAGATAGGGTGCGTCAAATATAAAAATAATTATGAACACCTACTTATGATGAAATGCTCCGCAAAAGGTTTTGTTTGTCATGATGCAACTGCTGTATTTGGAATAAAACCGTTAATAATAATATTCTTCTCTTGCACATCTCATTTTTTTTCTTTACTTTTGTATTCTTTTAGTGATAGCATTCCCATTTTTCTGAAATAATCAAATGGTGTGAATGCTGAAATGTAACATTATATAATTAAATATTTTAACAAGACAATAAACTAAATGGACAAATTAAGTTATGCTCTTGGCCTTGGCATAGGCCAACAGCTTAAGCAGATGGGGCTCAAGGACAGTCTCGTGATAGATGATTTTGCTGCGTCAATTGCAGACGTGCTCAATGACAATGACCTTAAAGTGTCTCATCAGGAAGGACAGGCTATTGTCAATGCTTTCTTCCAAGACTTAGAGTCAAAGCAGAAGGCTGCACAAGCTGAGGCTGGCAAGGCTGCTAAGACAGCTGGTGAGGATTTTCTTGCAGAGAACGCAAAGAAGGACGGTGTCACTGTGACGAAGAGCGGTTTGCAGTATGAGGTGCTCAATGAGGGTTCTGGTAAGAAACCTAAGGCAACTGACACTGTACGTTGTCACTATGAAGGACGTTTGCTCGATGGCACTGTGTTTGACAGCAGCTACAAGCGCAATGAGCCTGCCGATTTCGGACTCCAACAGGTGATAGCAGGATGGACTGAAGGAGTGCAGCTTATGGCTGAAGGCGCAAAGTATCGCTTCTATATCCCTTACATGCTTGCTTATGGCGAGGGAGGAGCCGGAGCAATGATACCTCCATTCTCTACTCTTGTGTTTGATGTTGAGTTGATCAAGGTGTTGTAAACTATATGGACAACAGTTGTTAACGATGCTGTTTCTATATATAAGCAATAAACACTTGATATAATATAAGCAATGAACACTTGCTTATTTCATGATATAACAATAAAAGGGCTTGGCTATATTGCCAGGCCCTTTTGTTAAGTAGGTGTTCATGATTATTCTTATATTATAAGATAATTTTGAGCACCTGCTTATCTTTTGTTTTTCTGAACATCTTCCATCACTCTGAGGAAGTTGCCGCCCCATATCATTTGTATCTGTTCTTCGCTGTATCGCTCTCGCAGCAGGCGGCGAGTGAAGTTTATGAGTTCGCTGGCAGATGCGCATCCTCTTATGCCCCCATCGCCATCGAAGTCTGTGCCTATGCCCACATGCTCTATGCCCATGACGTTAACCATGTGGTTGAGATGCTCAATGGCGTCAAGTATGGTAGCTTCTTTAATGCTTGATGCAGGCTCTGCAAAACTGCGCTGCACATTGCAGGGATTGTAGTCTATGGAATCTTTGACAAGGAAACCGTGATAGAGTGTCACTTGGGCTACACCGCCAGCCTTGGCCAATGCCTGCATCTGTGAGTCTGTAAGGTTGCGTGGGTGGTCACATAGGGCGCGTGAAGATGAATGGCTGCACACTATAGGAGCAGAGCTGATGTCGAGAGCATCGTAGAAACTCTCCTCGCTGGCATGGCTTAGGTCTACCATCATGCCAAGCCGGTTCATTTCATGAATGACATCTGCACCGAAAGTGCTCACGCCATGGTGCTCGTGTTTGCCTCTGGCTGAGTCGCATATGTCGTTGTCGCCATTGTGGCAAAGAGTCATATAGACAACGCCGCGCTTGCGGAAGGCTTCCACATTGCTGATGTCAAGTCCTATGGCATATCCGTTCTCTATGCCCATCATGATGCTTTTCTTCCCTGCATGCTTGTTGCGCAGGATGTCGGCTGGAGTGTATGCAATGTCGACCGCTGTGCAGTTGGCTGCTGCCATATTTTCAATCTTCGTGAGAATCTGGTTAGCTTTGGCTGTGGCATTCTCAAGGGTGGCCATGTCACGTTCCTGTTGCTCGATGTAGGCTACCATGATGGTTGCATCGAGATGTCCTTCTGTCATTTTGTGCAGATCGACAAGTATCTTCAGGTCGCGCGAGGCAAAGTTGATGCCTTGTGAGAAGAACATAGGTGTATCGCAATGGCTGTCAAGAGTGATTATTTTGTCGTGCAGACGTTTTGCCCGTTTAAATTCTGCGCTTTCTCCTATCAGCCAATGGAAGATAGGCATCATGTCGTTGTTTTGCCGTAATATGTATGTCTCAGGATGCCATTGCACTCCGAGGACAGACTTGAACTCATTGCTCTCTATGGCTTCGATGACGCCATCTGGACTGATGGCTGTTGCGTTCAGGCATGGTGCGGCCTCTTTGCATGCCTGGTGATGGAAAGAATTGACGGTTATGGTTGTGCTGCCGAAGATGCGTTGCATGATAGAGCCAGGCATGAGTCGGACGCTATGTGATGGGTAACGCCTGTCTTGGTCTTGACTGTGCTTGATGCGTGTGCCTTCCATCTGCGTGTGTATGTCCTGGTACACTGTGCCTCCAAGGGCAAGGTTGATGGTCTGAATGCCTTTGCATATGCCGAGCATGGGTATCTGGCGGTCATAGGCAAGGCGTGCAAGGAGCAGTTCCTGTCTGTCGCGCTCTGGTGTGATGCTATGCAGTTCTTTTATTGGCTCCTCACCGAAGAAGAGGGGATTTATGTCGCCGCCTCCGCTGAAGATGATGCCGTCGATAGTGTCAAGCATTTGGCATAGACGGTCAGTCTCTTGGAATGGCGGAATGATGAGAGGCATTCCGCCAGCTTTAAGCACAGACTGGTAATAGCCTTCGGCGAGGGTGCATGTCTCTTTGTCGTAATTGCCCGTTATGCCAATGACTGGCTGTGGGTCACTTGTGGAAAACGTGCTGTTGATGTTCTGGTATGTCTGTTGCCAGTTGAATGTGTCCATCATTTTCACTCTATGATTATTAAGCAGTCTTTATATTTATTAAGCAGGTGTTCATAATTATTTCTTGATGCAAAACAACGTCACTTGTTGTTGCGCAATAATTTTGAACACCTGCTTGCATTATAGGTTTAAGAGCGTTAAGGCCCGATATTACTTTTTCTTGTTCTTCTTGCGGAATCCATCGTAGAATGGCTGTGCTTCAACCTGTCCTTCGAAGTACTTAGCCCATTCAGCAGCGCCTTTTGGTCCTTTTGTATCACTTCCATTGTCACTGCCACGGCGTGAGCCTTTAGCGCTGCGCATATCTTCCTTGCCCTTACGTCCGCCTCTTTCGTTGCGGTCAGAACGTTCTGAATTGCTGCGTCTGTTTCTGTCGTCACGTCGTCCGCGTCCATGGTCGTCGCGTCTGCTGCCTCCTCTGCGGTCGTTTCCGTGCTGGTTTTTATCGTTGTTGTCTGTTATCTCCACATTGACTGTTCGGCCGTCGAAGTCGGTGCCTGCAAGTACCTTGATGGCAGTCTTAGCCTGGCGTTCTGGCACTTCGAAGAATGAGAAGTTTTGAAGGAGGTCAATGCGCCCGAGTTCAATATTTGTGCCTTGTGACACACGGTTTATGAAGCCCATGAACGACTTTGGCGTGACATGGTCTTTCTTTCCGATGTTGATGAAGAGACGTGTGTAACCAGGTTCTGCTGTGCGTGAGCGGCTGTTGCCACGTTCGTTCTTGCGGTCCTTGTAATTTCTCTTATCTCCTTCGCCACGTCGTTCGTTCTTGCGTTCTCCTTTCTCTGAAGGCTGGATTATCTCAGGTGCATTCTTGTAGTAGTTGAGGAAGGTGTTGAACTCCATGGATACCATTCGCTTGATGAGGTCTTCCTTTTCCATCATGTCAAACTTGCGGTACACCTCTGGCAAGAATGGGGCAATCATGTCTTCGTCTACCTCCACCTTCTCTATGTCGTCGATGACTTTAAGGAGCTGTTTAGCGCATATCTCTTGTCCTGTTGGAAGTATGCCTGGCACAAATTTTTTCTGTATTTGGTTCTCTATGGCGCGCACTTTGCCTTTCTCCTTTATGTGGATGATGGATATTGATGTGCCTGAGCGTCCAGCGCGACCTGTTCGTCCTGAACGGTGAGTGTAGCTCTCTATGTCATCAGGCAGACCATAGTTGATGACATGCGTCAGTTCGTCAACATCGAGTCCGCGTGCTGCCACATCGGTAGCTACAAGGAGCTGTACGGTGTGCTGGCGGAATTTTTGCATGGTGAGGTCGCGCTGTGCTTGCGAAAGTTCGCCATGAAGAGGTTCTGCATTATAACCGTCTTTGATGAGTTTGTCTGCTATCTCCTGTGTCTCCATTCGTGTGCGGCAGAAGATGATGGCATATATCTCAGGGTAATAGTCGGCAATGCGTTTGAGAGCATTGTATTTGTCGCGTGCCGACACCATGTAATAGATGTGGTTGACATGTTCTGCACCCTCATTTCGGCTGCCCACCACAATTTCTTTAGCATCGTGAAGGTAGTTTTTGGCTATTCGCTCAATCTCCTTGCTCATGGTGGCAGAGAAGAGGAGTGTGTTTCTTTCGGCAGGCACGCCTGCGAGGATTGCGTCGATGCTTTCAGAGAAGCCCATGTTGAGCATCTCATCGGCCTCGTCAAGCACAACATTCTGCACTGTGTTTAGTTTGGCCACCTTGCGTTCCATAAGGTCTACGAGTCGACCTGGTGTTGCCACGATGACTTGCACGCCTTTCTTGAGGGAGCGTATCTGTGGTTCGATGCTTGCGCCTCCATATACAGCAAGCACATGGAGTCCGTCGATGTATTTTGAATAATCTTTGAGGTCGTCTGTTATCTGAAGGCAAAGCTCGCGTGTGGGAGCCATGATTACTGCTTGAGTGTCAGTGCTGGAAGTGTCTATCTTCTGCAGCACAGGAAGTCCGTAGGCAGCAGTCTTTCCTGTGCCTGTCTGTGCCAGTGCCACCACATCGTTATTATTGCCGAGAAGGTATGGGATGACTTTTTCCTGCACAGGCATAGGACTTTCATATCCCATCTCTTTGATGGCCTTGAGTATAGGTCCTGACACGCCGAGGTCTTCAAAAGTTGATTTCACTTTTGGCAGTCCATTGTAAAGTTCAGTTGTTTCATCTGCAGATTGTGCCTCGTTGTTGCCTGCTTCTGCATTTTCTGCTGGTGTTGCCTCGTTGTTGGCAATAGTTGTTTCTGCTTTGTAAGCTTCTGTTGCCTGGTTGTCAGTTGCTTGTTCGTTGTTGTCTACTGTGGGCTGTTCGTTGTTGACAGCTTCTACGTTAATGTTTTCTGTTGTCATTTGGTCGTTTTCGGCCATTGGCATGTTGTTATTGTTATTTTCCATAATTATTTGCGAATTCTTTACTTATTGAGTTATTAAGGCTTTGGCACACTTCTGCTGCGAAGTTTTGTCCATGTGAGATGATGCGGTTCCACTGCTCTGGTGTGACAGATGGCAGGTCGTCTACATAGACAGACTCTTTCATCAGGCCATATATGATGCCTGCATTGAAGTTGTCGCCTGCGCCGATAGTGGATACGGTGTCAATCTTTTTCACGGGGAATAACTGTGTGTGATGAGATGTGAAGAGCTGGATGTCGCCATCTGCATCTGTACACAACATGTTTTTACAGTAGAATGACACTTCGCGCTTGTAGGCTTCTTCGGGATCTGTGATTCCGAACATATTATTGAAATCTTCCGTTGAACCTCTCACTATGTTGGCATACTCAAAGTTTTCAAGTATCGTTCCATAGAGTTTGATAGCTTCGGAACTGTGGGAGGAACGGAAATTGATATCGTAGTATATCAGTGCTTTACGACTTTTTGCATAATCGAGAAATTCCTTAACTTTAGGACGTAGTACTGGGTTGAGGACAAAGTATGACCCCATCATGATGATGTCGTTAGCATTCACTTCAGGCCATTCCACATCGAGACGGGCATTGGGATAATCTTTGTAGAATAGGTATTCGGCGTCGTTGCGCTCGTTGAGGTAGGCGAGAGAGATTGCGGTGCGTCCATTGTCGTAGACGCACACATGGCTGTTGTCCACTCCATTGTCAGCCATGAAGTCTTTGATGACGCGGCCTATCTTGTCGTTGCCCGTCTCTGTAATCATGGTTGTAGGCAGTCCTAAGCGTCCAAGGGATATTATTCCATTGAATGTCGAGCCTCCTGGAACGGCAGCTGTAGGCTGTTCGTTTTTGAATATTATGTCGAGGATTGTTTCCCCTATTCCGATTATCTTTCGCATCGTCAGTGTGTTGGTTTTAATAGCCTGAGCATTGTTTTTGATAGATACTATTATATAGTGTGCGCTTTAATGTGACTTTATTTATCTTCTCTCTTTCCTTGTCTATCTGAAAATGAGTGTTGTCAGTCCTTCTTTGCTGAACATTTCTTGCGCCACCTCTTGCAGTATCTCAGGCTTGAGCTGCTCAAGATGGTGGAATGTTTCTTCTACCCCTTCAAATTTATTGTAATGAAGAAAGGCTTTTGCTGTGTCGAGGGCATAGTTTTCGAAGTTGTCACATGCCACGCCTATCTGTCCTTTCATCTGCTTGATGGCAGCTTTGAGTTCCCTGTTGCTTAGAGGCTTGTTGATGAGTTTGTCCAGCTCTTTGTGTACCAAATGTATGCATCGGTCGATGTCTTTCGGGTCACAACCGAAATATATGCCCCAAGCTGAGGTATCGGTATAGTTGGTCAGTATGCTTTCCACTGTATATACCAGTCCTGAGTGTTCTCTCAAGGCTATGTTAAGGCGTGAATTCATGCCTGGCCCTCCAATGAGGTTGTTGAGGAAATACAGTGCTATGCGTTTTGGATTTTTTGATCCGTAGCCAGCTTTGCCTATCATCACGTGAGCTTGGTGTGTGCCTCGCTCCTCTGTGTGTATGCCTTGTGCGTCTGTATGTGTGCAGTGGTCAACGCTATCTTTTGATGATAAGGCCAGTGTCTCTTTTTCCTCTTTGCTTGTGCGTGTCTCTATGCACTTCTCCTCTTTGATGTCATTTATCTGTTTGTTTTCAGATTCTTTCTCTTCGTTTATGTTTTTCTCCACTATTTGGGAGCCATTGAGCTTAGCTATTGTCTTTTGCGCCTTTTTGAAGTTGACATTGCCAAAGATGAAAAATATCATCTTATCGGGACGGTAGAGACGGTTGCGGAAACGAAGCGCGTCATCTGTTGTAAAGTGCCGCACATTGTCGGCATTGCCAAGGATGTCGTGTCCGAGATTGCTGTCAGCAAAAATGATATTTTCGAAATGGTCGTATATTAGTTCTGCAGGACTGTCGTTGTAGCTTTCTATCTCATCAATAATAACCTCACATTCCTTGTCTATCTCATGCTGGGGGTATGTGCTGTGAAACACAATGTCAAAGATGAGTTCGGCTGCTCTTTCGAAATGCTCTTTCATGAAAGCTGAGTACACCACAGTCTCTTCTTTGTTTGTATAGGCATTGAGGTCACCGCCCACACTCTCCATTCTGTTGATGATATGCCATGCCCGCCTTTTCTCTGTGCCTTTGAACATCATGTGTTCGCAGAAGTGCGCCATGCCTTCTTCCCCGTTTTCTTCGTCACGAGTGCCAGCATCTATGCTTATTCCGCAGTAGGCCACATCGGTCGGCGATGGAATTTGTATTAGACGCAGTCCGTTCTCATACAGGCATGTATTAGCTTGTTCTTTCATGAGTCATTTAATTAGTATATAAGCAATCCTGCTATGCCGCACAGCACTATTATGAGTATTGGGCTTAGCTTGTACAGCCTCACTCCCACAAATGAGAGGACGAAAATCGTTATGCTCACTATGAAACTGAAAGCTGACTCTGTAGGGTCGCCAAAGTTCTCTTTCGACATGAGCATCAAGGCTGCAGAGCCTATGAGTCCTACTATGACTGGCCTTAGTGTGCTGAATATATTGTTTATGTCTGGCGATTTGCTGTGCTTGAGCAGGTATTTGCTTATGCTCACCATCAGTATGAATGGTAGCCATATGATGCTCAGCGAGGCTAATATGGCTCCGAGGATGGCGGCCCATGTGGGATAGCCTGCATGCAGCACTGCAGTGTAGCCTGCGTAAGTGGCACAGTTAATGCCTATAGGGCCAGGTGTCGACTGACTTACTGCTACAATGTCGGTAAACTCATTTACTGTAAGCCAATGATGCTTGTTGACCAATTCATCTTGTATGAGCGACAGCATGGCATAACCACCTCCAAAGTTGAATATGCCTATCTTTGAGAATACATAGAATAGTTGTAGGAATATCATTGTTTAATGTTATCTTGTTTTTTCTTTGTATGTAAGTTTTTTGCATGCTGTTTCAGCCTGGCTTAAATTGAAAGCCTTAGTCCTTATTATCTCTTGCGAAACTGTTCTTATGCATTCTTCCCCACAAAAAACCGCCTATGCCGCCAGCAAGGATGCAAAGAACCGGCGATACATCACAATATGTTATCAAAAGCAGGCACAAGATAGGAATCCAGCAGTTGCGTTTGTTGAGTTTGGCTTTTTTGGCCATGCTGAAACATGGCGCAAGAATAAGCGCTACCACGCAAGGACGTATGCCCATGAAAATCTTCTCCACATAGATGTTGTCCTTAAATGCTTGAAAGAACATTGCTATGAGCAGTATGGCAATGATGGATGGCAGAGCCGTAGCAAGTGCGCCTACAATGCCACCCTTCACACCTCTGAGCTTTAGACCAATGTGTGAAGCCATGTCGATGGCAAAGAGTCCTGGTGTGCTCTGAGCCACAACCATGGTGTCGACAAACTCCTCATGACTAAGCCAATGTTTCTTATCCACCACTTCTTTCTCCATCATCTGTATCATGGCATATCCACCTCCTATGGTGAAACTGCCTATTTGGGCGAACGTGAGGAATATGTCTGTGTAAATATTCATGTATTATATTATATAATGTGTAAATGGCACATTCTGACAAGTTTCGGCAGAGTGGCTTTATATTGCTAAATAGCCGCTATTGCCGTAGCTTGCCAGAACATGCATAATGTATAGTCTTGAGGAAATAAACTATTTTGTCTTTTCTTCAATCCATTTTCTTGCGTTGACGAATGCTTCAATCCATGGAGTGACATCGTCTTTCAGACGGTCGGCTGGATAGTTGGCCTGCTGCCATGGGAAGATGGCGCGCTCAAGGTGTGGCATCATTGCCAAATGGCGTCCATCGTTAGAAGCAATACCAGCCACATCGTATGTAGAGCCGTTAGGGTTGGCAGGATAGCCTGAGTAGTTGTACTTGGCTATGATGTTGTATTCGCCTTCAGGCTTTGGCAGACGGAAGTTGCCTTCGCCGTGAGCAACCCAAATGCCGAGTTTGCTGCCTCCTAATGTGCGGAACATTACCGACTCATTCTCAGGGATTGCGAGAGTTACAAAACCGCTTTCAAACTTGTGGCTCACGTTATGGAGCATCTGTGCGTAGTCCTTTGCGTCGGCCACAGCGTGGTTGTTGTTTATAAGTCCAAGCTCAATCATCAATTGGCAACCATTGCATATGCCGAGTGAGAGTGTGTCTTCGCGGGCATAGAAAGCGTCAAGAGCTGCTTTGGCCTTAGGGTTGAAAAGGAAAGCTCCTGCCCATCCTTTTGCGCTGCCAAGCACATCGGAGTTTGAGAATCCGCCGCAGAACACTATCATGTTGATGTCTTCGAGAGTTTCACGGCCGCTTACGAGGTCTGTCATCATCACGTCCTTCACATCGAAGCCAGCGAGGTAAAGTGAGTAGGCCATCTCGCGCTCACCGTTTGTGCCTTTTTCACGTATGATGGCTGCTTTGATGCCTGTGCGTTCGCGACGGTCGGGGGTTATGCCATACTGTGCAAACTTGCCTGTGAAGCTCTTAGGGAACACATGCTCAAGAGGCTGGTCCTTATAGTTGTTGTAACGCTCTTTGGCCATTCCGTTGAACGACTGTTTGGTGTCGAGGCGATATGAAGCATCGAACCATATGTCACGCAGCTTATTGATGTCGAAGCGGCGTGTGCGTCTGTCTTTCTTCACAACAATTTCGCGATTGCTTATAGGATGGCCTATTTCTGTGAAGCCAACGCCTGCATTGTTGAGCATCTTCTCCACTTCCTTCCTGTTTGTGTTTCTCACTTGGATGACAACACCTGGATTTTCTGCGAAGAGGAGCTTCACAGGATTGCTCTCGTTAATAGTGTTGAGGTTTGCTTCAATGCCGCCTTCTTTGTTGGCGAATGTCATCTCAAGGAGGGTGGTGATGAGACCGCCAGCACTTATGTCGTGGCCTGCAAGAATGAGTTCGTCATTGACGAGGTCTTGCACTGCGAGGAATGCATCGCGGAAGTAATCGGCATCCTTCACTGTAGGAACGTCGCTGCCTACTTTTCCAAGAGTCTGGGCAAAGGCAGAACCTCCGAGTTTCAGTGTGTCGAATGAGAAGTCGATATGGTAGAGAGTCGTATCCTTGTCGTTGACAAGCACTGGACTGACAACTTTTCTGATGTCTGACACTTCGCCTCCTGAAGAGACGATGACTGTGCCAGGAGATACAATCTTGCTTCCATCAGGGTATTTCTGTGTCATGGAGAGAGAGTCTTTGCCTGTTGGCACATTGACATGAAGAGCGCAGCAGAAGTCGCTGAGAGCTTCCACTCCTTGATAGAGACGAGCGTCCTCGCCTTTCTGTGAGCGGCAAGGCCACATCCAGTTGGCTGAGAGGCTGACAGAATCGAGTCCGTCTGCAAGAGGAGCCCATACAAGGTTTGTCAATGATTCAGCCACAGAGAGCACAGAGCCTGCTGCAGGATCAGCCAGGCCTGCCTGTGGAGCATGTCCGATGGCTGTGGCAATGCCTTTCTTGCCTCTGTAGTCGAGTGCTACGACACCGCAGTCACTGAGTGGAAGTTGAATCTCGCCTTGACACTGTTGGCGCGCCACTTTGCCTGTGACAGAACGGTCCACTTTGTTTGTGAGCCAGTCTTTGCATGCCACAGCTTCGAGTCTGAGCACGTTTTCAAGGTATGTCTCTATGTCGTCGAATGAATATGTGGCATCTTCATATTTGCGTTCTACGGTCTCGTCGCGCATGTATGTCTTTGGCGAATGACCGAACATCTGGGCTACATCGAGGTCAAATGGACGTATGCCGTCTCCCTGCTGGAATGCGAAGTGGGCGTCGCCTGTGCATTCACCTACCACATACATTGGTGCGCGTTCGCGCTCTGCTATCTGTCGCACATGCTCTATATGCTTCTCGTCAATGAGAAGGCCCATGCGTTCTTGGCTCTCGTTGGCGATAATCTCTTTGCTTGAAAGCGTTTTGTCGCCTATAGGAAGCTTTGTCATGTCTATAAGGCCACCACAGTCTTCAACAAGTTCGGAGAGACAGTTGACGTGTCCTGCCGAGCCGTGGTCGTGGATGCTGACCACTGGGTTGACATCTTCCTCGCAAAGTGCGCGCACAAGGTTGTTTGCACGCTTCTGCATCTCAGGGTTTGCGCGCTGCACTGCATTAAGCTCGATGCCTGATGAATAGCGTCCTGTGTCTACCGATGACACGGAGCCTCCGCCGAGTCCGATGCGGTAGTTGTCACCGCCTACTACCACCACCTTGTTGCCCTTCTCAGGAGTGCCTTTGAGGCAGTCGCGCTTAGTGCCGTACCCTACACCTCCGGCAAGCATGATGACTTTGTCGTATCCGTATTGTTCAGTTGCAGTCTCGCCATTTTCCCATGTTTGGGTCTCTTCATGCTCGAATGTGAGCACAGATCCACATATGAGAGGCTGTCCAAACTTGTTGCCGAAGTCGCTTGCTCCGTTGGAAGCTTTGATGAGAATCTGCTCAGGTGTCTGGTATAGCCACTGGCGGATTGGAAGAACCTGCTCCCATGGACGTATGTCGCCTTCTTTGTCAGATGCTGTCCACTTAGGATAGCTATGAGGCTGGCTTGGTGCCACGCCGTTGCGTGGATAACTTGTCATATACACAGCTGTGCCTGCGATAGGCCAACTGCCGACGCCGCCACCCATTCGGTCGCGGATTTCACCTCCTGTGCCTGTGGAAGCTCCATTGAATGGCTCAACAGTGGTTGGGAAATTGTGAGTCTCTGCTTTAAGTGAGATGACAGACTCTATGTCTTTAATCTGGAAATAGTCGCTTGTGGAATGGTCGGCTGGCGCAAACTGTTCCACTATAGGTCCCTGGCTGAATGCCACGTTGTCCTTGTATGCTGATAGAATCTTGTTTGGATTTTCTTGCGTTGTCTTCTTGATCATCTGGAAGAGCGAGCTCTCTCTCTCTTTGCCATCGATGATGAATGTGCCTCCGAAAATCTTATGACGGCAGTGCTCAGAGTTGATCTGCGCAAAGCCGAACACCTCTGAGTCTGTAAGCTTTCTGTTGAGCTGTCCCTCTACCTTGTGAAGGTATTCAATCTCCTCTGGCGAAAGAGCCAAGCCTTCTTTCTCGTTATACTCCTCCAGATTCTCGATGTGAAGTATTGGAGCTGGCTGGATGTTCACTGTGAAGATATTCTGATCGAGACCCTTGTACATGCGCTGAAGCATTGGGTCGTGCTCTGCGTCCTCATTGTCAACAGGGAAATACTCCTCGATGCGCTGTACGCCATTGATGGCCATGTTCTGTGTTATCTCAACAGCGTTTGTGCTCCAAGGAGTGATCATCTCTCGACGCGGACCTACAAAGAATCCTTTAAGGTTTTCCTCGCTTTCTGCCTTGGCCATTCCGTAGAGCCAGCAGAGTTCGTTAGTCTCGTCAGATGTGAGTGCGTGGTCTACTTGTGTGGCGATCACGCTTTGTGCAGGTGTTCTAAAAAAATATATCATAACTTTCTTATGGTAGAATTATGATGCAAAGGTAGTGATTTTTATCCTAACAAATAGAACAATCGTATTGTAACTTGCATTTTCTCACAGAAATTCACTAACTTTGCATCGAAAAACATTATCTAAACGAACAGTTTTGTCAATTCCCTCATAAGAGGGAAAAGACAGACAAGAAAAATATTTGACTGAATATGGCATTAAAAGCTGGTATTGTTGGTCTGCCAAATGTTGGTAAATCAACTCTTTTCAATTGTTTGTCAAGCGCAAAGGCTCAGGCGGCCAACTTCCCCTTCTGCACCATCGACGCTCAGCTTGGACAGGTGAGCGTGCCCGATGAAAGGCTTACCAAGTTGGCTGAACTCGTTCATCCAGGACGCATCGTTCCCGCTGTGTGTGATATTGTAGATATAGCAGGCTTGGTTAAAGGCGCAAGCAAGGGCGAAGGTCTGGGCAATCAGTTTCTTGGCAACATACGTGAGTGTGACGCCATAATACATGTGCTGAGATGTTTCGACAATGGCAACATTGTCCATGTGGATGGTTCTGTTGACCCTGTGCGTGACAAGGAAATCATTGACACAGAACTTCAGCTCAAGGATCTTGAGACAGTAGAGGCACGTATAAAGAAGACAGAGAAACTTGCTAATGTGGGGCATGATAAGGCTGCAAAGGTCGAATATTCGCTTCTTCTCAGATATAAAGACGCTCTTGAAAAGGGACAGTCGGCACGTGTTGTGGAACTTGAGAATGACGAAGAGGTGGCTGCTGCCAAAAACATGTTCCTTCTTACCACTAAGCCAGTGCTTTATGTGTGCAATGTTGACGATGCAAGCGCAAAAGAAGGCAATGAATATGTGGAGAAAGTGCGTGAGGCCATTAAGGGTGAGGACGCTGAGCTTATCGTCATAAGTGCACAGACTGAGTCGGACATTGCAGAACTTGAGAGCTATGAGGAGAAGCAGATGTTTTTGGAAGATATGGGATTGGAGGAGAGTGGATGCAACCGCCTCATCAAGGCCATATATGCTCTTCTCAATTTGCAGACATTCATCACTGCAGGTGAGATGGAGGTGAAGGCATGGACTTTCCGCAAAGGATGGAAAGCTCCTCAGTGTGCAGGTGTCATTCATACCGACTTTGAGAAGGGCTTCATCCGCGCAGAGGTGATAAAGTATGACGACTACATCAAGTATGGCAGTGAGGCTGCTGTGCGTGAGGCTGGCAAACTTGGTGTGGAAGGCAAAGACTATGTGGTGCAGGATGGCGACATCATGCACTTCCGTTTCAATGTGTAAGGTCCTGTTGGATTCTGTGCCCTTTTGTGAGAAATCTTAAAGGAAGGCGGGCGTAGCCACCTTCTTTTTAACCCAAATCGGTCATTAGATTTGAAAAGAAGCAATAATGTCCTGATATTTCCATGTTTCGGTCTAATGACCGATTTGGGTTTAATATGGCATCATTTAATGAATAGAAACTACCATGTTTAATTTCAGTGCTTTATATATAGATTGGATGCCTGATGTCGAGCTGTTTACAATAGGCTCGTTCAGCGTGAGATGGTATTCCTTTATGTGGTGCGTGGGCTTGCTGCTTGCTTACCTCATTGTTCAGCGACTATACAAGCAGCAGAAGATAGAGGATGAAAAGTTTGAGCCTTTGTTCTTTTATTGCTTTGTAGGGGTGCTCGCTGGTGCAAGACTCGGACATTGCATCTTTTATGAACCACAGTTTTATCTCACAAGCTGGAATGGTTTCATCGAGATGCTTATACCGTTTCGCCTCATGCCAGATGGGGTGTGGAAGTTCACAGGTTATGAAGGTCTTGCAAGTCATGGAGGCACCATAGGACTGATCATTGCCTTAATCCTATATTGCCGCAAGACACAACTGTCGGTATGGCGAGTGCTGGACAACATAGCTATAGCTGTGCCTGTGACATCAGCTTGCATTCGTCTTGGCAATCTTATGAATTCAGAGATTATAGGCAATCAGACAGATGTGCCATGGGCATTCATCTTTCATAGCAGAGAAGCCCTTGTGGATGGCATCGCAGTGCCCCGCCATCCTGCGCAGCTGTATGAGGCCATTGCTTACATCATAATATTCTTCGTCGGTATAGCTATATATGTGCATTGGAAGAAGGATATGAGACCTGCATCTCCTGTGGCTGTAGGTAGCAGTTTTTATTTTGGATTCTGTTTGACAGCAATATTCATATTCCGCTTCTTTGTAGAGTTCTTTAAAAAAGAGCAGGTTCACTTCGAGCAGGGCATGCTTCTTGACATGGGGCAGATACTCAGCATCCCATTTGCTGTCATTGGCATAGCATGCATGGTTTGGGCAAGGAAGAAAGCCATTAAACCCAAATCTGTCTAATCACAGATTTGGGTTTAATGGCATTGATATTTATAAAGATTCAAGCATTCTCTTAAGCACAACGGTTGCAGAAATCTCTCTGTTGGCAGCCTCAGGGATGACGATGGATGTTGGTGCCTCGATGACATCGTCTGTCACAATCATGTTTCGGCGCACAGGAAGACAATGCATGAAGAAAGCATTGTTGGTCACAGCCATCTGGCGTTCTGAGACAGTCCAATTGAGATAGTCATGGTAATCTCCGAGCACCTTGCCGTAGTTTTCAGGTTGTGTCACTCCCGGACAGCTCCAGTTTTTGGCATAAATGAAATCTGCGCCTTCAAAGGCCTTCATTTGGTCATATTCAACCTTGGCATTGCCTGCAAACAGAGGGTCGAGCTCGTATCCCTCAGGGTGTGTGATGACAAAGTCGACATCGGCAGCATTCATCCATTCTGCAAAAGAGTCGGGTACTGCTTGTGGCAGAGCTTTAGGATGTGGAGCCCATGTGAGCACAACTTTTGGCCGCTTGTTGGGCGTGCGTTTCACTGGCATGCCGCCGAAGAGAGGGTTAGGGGCAATCTCTGTCTTGTCTTTATACTCATCAATTGTGATGAGATCCGCAAAAGCCTGAAGCGGATGCACTGTCGCACTTTCCATGAAGAAGACGGGGCGGCCGCTGTATTTGATGAATTGATTAAGGATTTTTTCTTCATAATCATCTTTGCGCGATTCGAAACGCGCAAATGAACGAACGCCTATGATGTCACAATATGAACCCATCACAGGGATAGCTTCCAAGAGGTGTTCGCTCTTGTCGCTCTCCATCACCACGCCGCGTTCTGTTTCCAATTTCCAGGCTCCTTGGTTCACGTCGAGCACTATGACATTCATGCCAAGGTTTTGTGCGGCCTTCTGTGTGGACAGTCGGGTGCGCAGGGAGTTGTTGAAGAAGATGAGCATGGCTGTCTTGTTTTTGCCAAGCTCTTGGTATTTGTAACGGTCTTTCTTTATTTCAAAGGCCTCGTCGAGGGCTTTTCTCAGATTTCCTATATCTGATACATGCTGGAAAATCTTCATTGTTGTCGATGTTTTATGTTTTTAATGTTGTCTTGTATGAAATATGACCTGAAAAGGCGTTCTTAGATATCTTGTGTCACTTTGCTTAGCATTTTATGACACTCATCGTCCATGGAAGTGTGTGAAGCATTGTGTAAATGCAATTCCGCTTATCGTTACAGAGAAAGCTGGTCTTTCGGCTTGCCAGGTGCAAACCTTTTCAACATTTATTCAGCCTTCTTGAGCATGGCAAGGGCCTTGTTCTCTGCAGCCTCCATTATCTCTCGCTCTCCTGGTCCCTTGTCGTTGATGCCCACAAGATGGAGAATGCCGTGTATGATGACACGGTGAAGCTCTTCATCGTAAGTGGTGCCTTGCTGTTCTGCATTGGTGCGCACAGTGTCGAGGCTGATGAACAAGTCGCCTGAAATTGTGTTCTTATTTCCCATCATTTCCTCGTCCTCGCAGTAGTCGAAGGTGATGATGTCTGTGTAATAGTCGTGTTGGAGATATTGGCGGTTCACCTCCAGAATCTTGTCGTCATTGCAGAAGATGTAGGCGATGCTGCCCACTTTCTTGTCGTAGGATGCAGCCACTGTCTTAATCCATGCACTTGTATCGCGCCTGCGAATGGCAGGCATCTTCACGCCATCGGTATTGTAACTAATCATGATGCCAATAAATGTGTGATGAATGAATAATCAGCAATAGGTTGTTTGTGAAATGTTGGTACTTATTTGGTTCTTATGCCAATGAAAGCATTGTCGTCTTTAAGAGCCTTCAGCCCCTCCATATACACTTCGTTTGTTTGGTTTATTATTTCGAAATATTCCGACATGTCCCATAAGTCACGAGCAATGAGTGCCTTCATCTGAATGAGAAGCAGAGGTTTGGCTGCTTGCAAAGTGGAATCGTTGTATTCTATCTTTGCCTCATTAGCCTTCTTCTTCATCATGTCAATAATGTCATCTCCCACCGTGAAGTCGTTGAGGAACATTTTAAAACCATCGCGCAGGTCAGCAGGGTTGTATGTCTTGTTGTCAGCCATGCGGGCTCGAGCTTTTCTGTAGTCGTCAACCTTGTATGCTTTTTCTAATTTCTGGCGATGATTGTTGAGCCATTTGAGCACAGTGGAATTGACGCATCCCTTTGCTACCAGTTCCCTGTGGAGAGATGTGTAACGGGTTGTGTCAAGAGGCACATATACGTCAGGCATAATGCCTCCTCCGCCATAGACGGTTCTGCCACCAATGGTTTTGAATTTCAATGAATCGGGGAAACGTATGCTGTCCACGTGCATGAGTTCGCCGCTATTGAGACGGTCGAGCATGTCCATGTCATATTTTTTCTTGTCACCCTTGACGTATGGTTTTTGGAAGCATCTGCCCACAGGACTGTAATAATGAGCTATGGTAAGTCGGATGAGCGAGCCATCAGGCAAGTCGATAGGGCGTTGCACGAGTCCTTTGGCAAAGGTGCGTCGCCCTACTATGACGGCCCGGTCGTTATCTTGCAAAGCTCCAGAGAGTATCTCTGCGGCGGAGGCTGTATAGCCATCCACGAGCACGACAATCTTGTTGACATTGATTTTTCCTTTTCTTGCGCGGTATTCATGCCTGCCAGTGGTGCGTCCATCGGTGTAAACAATCATCTCATTGTTGTCGAGAAATTCATCGGCCAAGTCTACGGCAGCTTGTAGGTAACCTCCACCGTTGCCCTGCAGGTCAATGACGATGTCTTTCATGCCTTGAGAGAGAAGTGATGTGGCAGCCTTAATAAACTCTTGGTTTGTAGTGGCTCCAAAGCTGCTAATGCGCACGTAGCCTGTAGTGGGGTCAATCATGTAGGCGGCGTCAACAGTGTACACGGGAATCTTGTCACGTGTCACCTTGAATGTGAGTTTGTCTTTGATGCCTTTGCGCACAATGCCCAGTGTGACAACAGTGCCTTTGGGACCGCGCAGGCGCTTCATGATGTTCTCTTTCGACATCTTCACGCCTGCAATGGATGTGTCGTTCACACTCACTATCCTGTCGCCTGCGATGATGCCAACTTTCTCTGAGGGGCCATTGCTTACTGGCTGAATGACCACCAATGTGTCTTCATCCATGTTAAACTGCACGCCGATGCCGTCAAACGAACCGTTAAGATGCTCGTTGAGCGATTCCACGTCTTTGGCAGGAGTGTAGGTGGAATGAGGGTCAAGTTCCTTGAGCATGCCAGTGATGGCATCCTCTGTCAGTTTTTGGGTATTCACGGTGTCGACGTACATCTGCATTATTGCACTTTCTGCATACACCAGTTTGTGCAACTGTTTCTCAAAAGAATTGCTCTGTGCCGATGCGCAAAGACTGATGGCTGTTAGCGCAAGCGCAAATGTAGCCTTGATGTTGTTCATTATTTTCATGGAAGGAATGGTTCTACATTTTTATTAAATGAAATAAGTTCGCGTACCACGCTTGAGCTTACTGAGGCATACTCAGGAGCGGAGAAGAGCAGCACTGTCTCAATGCCTGTGAGCATGTGGTTCACTTCAGCCATGTCACGTTCATATTCAAAGTCTTTTATGCTTCTTACCCCTCTTATGAGAAAGTCTATGCCGTTTGCGTTGGCATAGTCGGTGATAAGTCCGTCCCAATGGACCACGCTAATCCTGCTGTTGCCTTTGTATGCACTTTCCACGGCAGCTATCCTTTCATCAAGTGAGAACATGCATTTCTTAGCTTTGTTGCTGCCAATGACAACGGTTATCTCATCAGCTATGCTGTTTAATGCTCTGTCAATGATGTTTTTGTGCCCTTTAGTGAAGGGGTCGAAACTTCCTGCGAAGATTGCTTTTTTCATTATAGTTCTTTATATGTTCATGGAATGCTGGAGAGCCAGCCATTACAGGATATCCTCAGTCTATGATTTCGGTATCTTCCTCAGGCTTGTCTTCTTCTATGACCAAATTGTTTATGATGAAATTCTGTCGTTGCATAGTGTTCTTGCCCATGTAGTATTCGAGCAACTCTTTCACTTGGTCTGTCTTGCGAAGCGTGACTCTCTCCAGACGGATGTCCTGCCCAATGAAATGCTTGAACTCTTCAGGAGAAATCTCTCCCAATCCTTTAAATCGCGTTATCTCAGGGTCGGGACCGAGTGTCTCTATAGCGTTCACTCGTTCGTCTTCGCTGTAGCAATACATGGTGATGAAGTCGCCTTTGCTTTCCTTGTGCTCTGACATGTATTTGTCCAAGACAGTTTTTTTTATGCGCTTCTTGCGGTTTCGTACGCGGAAGAGGGGCGTCTGCAGGATGTATACGTGTCCAGTCTTCACTAGTTCGGGAAAGAACTGGAGGAAGAAAGTTATCATCAGCAGGCGGATGTGCATTCCGTCCACATCGGCATCGGTTGCCACAATGACTTTGTTGTAGCGCAGACCGTCAATGCCGTCTTCAATGTTGAGGGCTGCCTGCAGAAGGTTGAATTCCTCATTTTCATATACAACCTTTTTGGTCAGTCCGAAGCTGTTGAGAGGTTTGCCACGAAGTGAGAATACTGCTTGAGTCATCACATCGCGGCTTTTGGTTATGCTTCCGCTTGCAGAGTCGCCCTCTGTGATGAAAATGGCGCTGTCTTCTTTCAGTTCGCCCTTGGCATCGTTGAGGTGAATCTTGCAGTCGCGAAGCTTGCGGTTATGCAGATTGGCCTTCTTGGCTCGTTCGCGGGCCAGTTTGGTCACACCGGCTATGGCTTTTCTGTCACGTTCGTTTTCTTTGATTTTCTCTTCTATGATTTCAGCCACATCAAGGTTCTTGTGCAGATAGTTGTCCACCTCCGTCTTGATGAAATCGCCTACAAACTTATTCACGCTCACTCCGCCATTCGGTTCCATCGTCAGTGAGCCAAGCTTGATTTTTGTTTGCGACTCGAATTGAGGCTCTTGCACATTGATTGCTATGGCTGCTATTATACCTGAGCGTATGTCGCTGTATTCATAGTTTTTGCCGAAAAATTCTTTTATGGTGCGTGCTATATGCTCTTTGAATGCGCTCTGGTGCGTGCCGCCTTGGATGGTGTGCTGCCCGTTGACGAATGAATGATATTCTTCTCCGTATTGCTGGTTTGTGTGTGTGAAAGCTATCTCTATGTCATCGCCCTTGAGGTGGATGATGTCGTAGAGAGGCTTTGTGTCCATGGTGTCTTTCAACAGGTCTTTAAGACCGTTGCGGCTCATGATGCGCGCTCCGTTGTAGTAAATCTCCAGTCCGGTGTTGAGATAAGTGTAGTTGCGGAGCATGTTGTTGACAAACTCGTCATGAAACTTGTAGTTGAGGAACAGTGAGTTGTCTGGCTGGAAATAGATGTATGTGCCATTCTCATCTGTTGTGTCTTCAGTTTTGTCATCCACAAGTTTGCCTTTTTCAAAGACAGCAGAGCGCACAGTGCCGTCGCGGAAGCTCTTCACCTCAAATCTTGTGGAGAGAGCGTTGACTGCTTTTGTGCCCACACCGTTAAGGCCAATAGACTTCTGAAAAGCTTTTGAGTCGTATTTGCCGCCTGTGTTGAGAATTGACACAGCTTCAATCATCTTGCCTTGGGGTATGCCGCGGCCATAGTCTCTGACAGACACGGCCATGTTGCCTTCCATGTTTACCTCTATGCGCTTGCCTGCGTTCATCTTGAACTCATCGATGCTGTTGTCGATGATTTCCTTCAGAAGCACATATATGCCGTCTTCAGCATGGCTTCCGTCGCCTAATCGGCCTATGTACATGCCCGGACGCAGACGGATATGTTCCACACCCGTCAGCGTGATGATGTTGCCATCATCATAATTGTTGGAGGCTGGGGTATTGTTATGATTCAGTTCTTCTTCCATAAATAGTGCAGGGCTTCCTCGCGTGAAGCCATTGTTGATTACTTTAGCATCGCAGTAGCATAATTGTCAGATACTGCCGCTTGCCGGGTGTTTCACTTGAGGGCTTTCTTGTAGCATCTGCGGCGTTTGTGCTGCCTTCTCTCGAAATATATCCATTGCTGCTGTACCTTCGAGTTGTCTTCCAACTCAGGGTTGGTCTCCACATAGTCGTAGCCTTCAGAAATGTAGATTGGCAGCAAATCGTAAAAGAGTATTGAATTGACGCCTTTGCTTTGATATTCAGGCAACACTCCTACCAAGAGAAGGTCAAGCGTCTTTGGCTTTTTGAATTTCAGAGCCTTGAGCAGATGCCACCATCCTAATGGCGTGAGTTTTCCTTTTGCCTTTTGGAGCGCGCGCGACATCGAAGGCATGGATATGCCCACGGCTACCAGACGGCCGTTGGCTTCGGTGATGAGGCTCACCAGCTTGAGGTCGAGCATTGGCAGATACATCTTGACATATTGGTCAATCTGCTTCTGGCTCAGTTCGCTATAGCCGAATAAAGGCTTGAACGCTGCGTTGATGACGTTGAAGATGTCTTGGCCGTAGTCGGCTGCAATCTTTTTTGCAGATGTGTATTTCTTTATACGAAGGTCATACTTCTTCATCACGATTTCAGCTATTCGGCTCAGTCGTTCAGGCATGCCAGTTTCTTTGGGCACCGTCATGAGCATTTCTATCCAGTCGGCATCCTTCTCGAATCCGAGTTTCTCTATGTGTCTCTGATAATAGGGATAGTTATAGATGGTAGCCATGGTGGAGAGTTCTTCAAAGCCTTCTATGAGCATGCCTTCGGCGTCCATGTCTGTGAAGCCTAACGGCCCTTGTATGGTGTCCATGCCTCGTTCCTTGCCCCACTTTTC
Organism: uncultured Bacteroidaceae bacterium; assembly: GCA_934293005.1. Classification (GTDB taxonomy): domain Bacteria; phylum Bacteroidota; class Bacteroidia; order Bacteroidales; family Bacteroidaceae; genus Minthosoma. The sequence continues at coordinate 2,340 of CAKQYA010000011.1, read as the reverse complement.
CACGGTGTCGATGAGAGCTTTGCTCACCTCCTCGTCGTCGATAAAGTCTATCCAGCCGAAACGCACGTTGTTGAGATTCCATGTCTTGTTAGCCTTGTTGTTGATGATGGCTGCCACGCGGCCAACCAGTTTGTCGTCTTTGTAGGCAAGGAAATATGCTGCTTCACAAAATTCCATGGCTGCGTTCTTGTCTGAAAATGTGTTCAGCATGTCCTCATACAAATCTGGCACGGAATATGGGTTGTCTTTATATAATTCGTAGTTAAATCGGATGAACTGTTTGAGCTCTTTCTTTGTACTTACTTGTTTAATTGTAACCATCGTATAAACTATTTTTCGGCAAATATACAAAATATTATCCTTTAATTTTGTTTGTTTGGCTAAGATTAACTAATTTTACACCCGAAAATATATATTTATCAAAACTATTTAAGAATTATGCGTTATCTTAATTCACTTCTTGCTGCCGCTGTAATGGGCGCATGCAGCATAAATGCCATAGCTCAGAATGAGACCTGTGGTGGTTGTGATGACACACATTGTGCCGAGGCACAGTCCCTCGGTTATAAGCCTTATTCGTATGGTTTCGTGCAGGTGCAGGGAGGTGTTGGAACCACTTTCACTGATGTGAGTTGCTGGAAACTGCTTTCACCTACTTTCAGCATTGGTGTGGGTGAGATGTTCACACCTATTGTGGGTGCGCGCCTTCACGTCAATGGATGGAAGTCGAAAGGCGGATTCGATGAACTTGTGGCTACTGATGGGTCAATCACAAAGCTTGGATCACCGCTCAAGTATGAGTACAACTACATCAACAGCAATGTGGATCTCATGGTCAATGTGCTCAATATTTTCTCAAAGAATGTGCATCGTCCATTCGACCTTTATGTCATTGGTGGATTGGGTCTCAACTACGCATGGGACAATGATGAATTTGAAAAATTGACATCCGCTAACCAAGTGGCAAGCGACATCAATAACGCATGGGGCGACAAGCAGACACCCCGACACAATCTTCTTGGCCACAATCTGCGCCTTGGCATGCTTGCAGATGTCAACATTGCAAAGCATTGGAGCATCGGAGCCGAGATTGACTTCAATTCTCTTGATGATCGCTTCAACAGCAAGTACACCAATTCTGATGATTGGATGATGACAGGCTCTCTCTCTCTTACATACAAGTTTGGCTTCAAGAAGGTAAGCAAGCCTGTGCCAGCAACTCCTGTGCAACACGTGGTCAAGGAAGAGCCTATGCGCGAGGTGGTTCCTGCAAAACCTGTAGAGAAGCGTGTGATTGCAGAGAAGCCTATCAAGGAAACTATCTTCTATGCAATCCGTGAGAGCGATGCCAATTCAGAGGATATTCTCAACGCTGTTGCTGAATGGTGCAAGAAGTATCCAAACAAGAAGATTACCATTGATGGATATGCTGACAAGGGCACTGGTAATCCAACGGTTAATGCTGGTTACGCAAAAGACCGTGCTGAGAAGGCTGCTGCTGCTCTCAAAGCAAAGGGCGTGCCTGAGTCGCAGATGGTGATCAAGTCATACGGCGACACTGTGCAGCCATTCCCAGATAACGACAAGAACCGTTGCGTTATCATTGAGGGAAAGTGAGCCTGCGCTGATATGTCATGACCAGACATATACAGAGCTGATGCATACAGATAAGCAGGTGCTCAAGATTATGAGCAGATACGTCATGAAATGAATGATTGGTGTCCTGCACCTATACTACATGAGGACGCGCCAAGAGTCAGGCTACTCTTGGCGCGTCCGCTTTTTTAACCCAAATCGGTCATTAGATTCCAAATCTTGTTAGTGTTTGTTTCGAGCAGGTTGCGACAGCCAGCGTTGAAGGCATAGCGGGCTATGTCGAAACGCAAATGGAAGCAAGATGCCGAAAGAAACGCTGACAAGAGTTGAAAAGAAGCAATAATGTCCTGATAATTTCCCTGTTTCGGTCTAATGACCGATTTGGGATAATTTATTCGTCAAAAAAAGAGGGTAAGGATACATGGCAAAGTATCTTAGGATACTTCGCAAAGTATCTTAGGATACTTGGCCAAGTATCCTAAGATACTTTTTTATGGGTGTTGCATGCTTGAAAAACTGAATCAAGAATCCTGCTGACGTGCTTTGGCTTTAACAGGATAATTTTGCTACGCTATGCCAAAGGCGATATTCTTTGGCTTAATCATTTTTCATTCTAATGACCGATTTGGGTTTAAAGTAATCTGTTTCTTATGCAGCAGTTTCACATAGTAACGGTTAAAAAATAACTTGGTACATTCTTGTGCTCTTTTTATGAAGCAATACATGGTTAAAGGATATAGTTTT
>CAKQYA010000010.1 GCA_934293005.1 uncultured Bacteroidaceae bacterium | reverse complement strand
TCAGCCATCCAGGGCATCATGAAGCGTATCAAGGCAAAGGGTGCAGAGGTAGTCATCTATGAGCCAACCTTGGAAGATGGCAGCACCTTCTTTGGCAGTAGAGTAGAGAACAACCTCGAAGCCTTCAAGGCACAGAGCCATGCCATCATCGCCAACCGCTATGATGCCTGCCTGGATGATGCCAAGGAGAAGGTTTATACACGAGATATCTTCATGCGAGATTGATTTGTGAAAATCGTTGCGTTTTTCTTGTAAATTGGGTTGTAATGGCTTGTTGTTCTTCTTTTTGGATATATATGTTATGTATGAATAATATTCATAACTCCATAAAGGAGGCTTGCCAATATGTGGGTATAATAGCATTGGCGTGTGGCTCCGCTTTGGTGCTGCTGATTATGGGGAATAAACGCAAATGTTGAGGCGCATAGGAATGCGAGTGGGATGCTTATACGTATGTGATTGATTGAATACGTATTTAACTGATTTGACTGATTCTATGCATGTGGGGAAAATGACAAAAACAGAATAAAAACACCCTGTGGGGTAACTCTCATTCTTCGAGTTTGTGATGGTGAATGTCTCTGCTGTTCTTACGTGAACGAGATTCACGATGTGCATCTGAGGCATTTACCATCATGTGTCTGACGACACTTTGCCCACAGGGCGATAAACCATGCCTTTGGCAAAAACTGCTATCTGGATGAGAAGACGCAATAGTCATTATTTGTTAAAATTCAAGAAATGCTTGGTGGTTAGCTTGTAATATAGTATTTTTGTGTATGTATTTGAATTTTAAAGATGATTGTTATGTACGAAATAGCTATAAATGATCCTAAGGTCTATTTGGATGGAGAGGCTTATGCCAGAAATAACAACTCCAGTTTGAGTGAGATGGTAAACCGATATGTGGCAAGTCTTGCTGCAAAGTTGCGTTCGTCGAAGAAACACCAGATAGTAGCTCTTGATAAAACTGAAGATTTTCAAAATGCAATGAATTATGTTAAGTCATTGGCTGCTAAAGAAGGTGGCACTGTACCTGCTGATGAGAATGGACTTGATGCATTAGTGGAGAAAAAATATAAATTATGAGAGTAATGCTGATTGTATTGTTACTCGTAATAAAAAAGATTTCAGTCTGTCATCTTTGCCTGTATATACGGCAAACGAATTGTTTGCTTTCTTTGAATAATCGTAATTCTGTGGCATGTATGTGGTATTTATGATGCGCAGGGTGGGGTGAGCTATGTGATGAGTTGAATACGGATTTGACTGATTGTGCTGATGCTCGTGAGTGAAATAACAAAAACAGGATATAAACTCCCTGTGGGGTAACTCTCATGCTTCGAGTTTGTGATGGTGGATGTCTCTGATGTTCTTACGTGAATGAGATTCACGACGTGCATCTGAGACATTTACCATCATGTGCTATGCAGCACTTTGCCAACAGGGCGATAAACCATGCCTTTGGCAAAAACCGCTATGCAGGGTGGGGTGCTGTATGATTGGTTGAATACGGATTTGACTGATTGTGCTGATGCTCGTGAGTGAAATAAAAAAAACAGGATAAAAACACCCTGTGGGGTAACTCTCATGCTTCGAGTTTGTGATGGTGAATGCCTCTGATGCTCTTACGTGAACGAGATTCACGATGTGCATTAGAGGCATTCACCATCATGGGTCTGGCGACACTTTGCCCACAGGGCGATAAACCATGCCTTTGGCAAAAACCGCTATGCAGGGTGGGAGGTTATGTGATTGATTGAATACGGATTTTGCTGATTTTGCTGATGCTATGCGTGTGGATGATTTTAAGGAAGCATCAAATCATGCTTGATTTCTTGGATGGCAAGTTTCGTAATTATTGGAATACTTATCTTGTGGAAAAGAACATTCCTGATTATGATAAGAAATTTTGCGACAAGATTTGGATTTGTTGGTGGCAATCATGGAAATGACTGGGCTTGACAAGGAGGAAATGGAAGGAATATAGTGTGACGGTTTTGTCATGGTAATTTTTGGCGGTCTCGGGATTTTATTGTAAGTTTGCAGCAGAATTGGTTGAATTGAACACGAAAAGCTATGGCAAGAAAATTATACCCTATAGGAATACAGACTTTTGAACGTATCCGCAAAGAGGATAAGTTCTATGTTGACAAGACGGAATACGTGTATCGTATGACGCATACGGATGGCACGTATTTTTTCTTGAGTCGTCCGCGCCGCTTCGGCAAGTCGCTGCTGGTGACCACGCTGCAAAGCTATTTTGAAGGCAGACGGGATTTGTTTGAGGGACTTGCCATAGAGCAGTTGGAGAAGGAATGGACGCAATATCCTGTGCTGCATCTTGACCTGAGCGGCGGCAAACATATGGAAAAGGCTGATTTGGAAGAGTATCTGGGCTATATCCTGAAGAACAACGAAGCGGCTTATGGCGTGGAATGCGATTCGAAGACTCCTAATGTGCGTCTGCTCAACCTCATCGCAACGGTGTTTCAGAAGACAGGTCGTCAGGTGGTGGTGCTCATTGATGAATACGATGCTCCGCTGCTTGATGTGGCGCATGACGAGGAACATCTGGATGAGCTTCGTTATGTGATGCGCAATTTCTACAGTCCGCTGAAGAAATGCGAGTCGATGCTGCGTTTCGTGTTCATGACAGGCATCACGAAGTTTTCTCAGCTCAGCATCTTCAGTGAACTGAACAATATCAAGAACATTAGCATGGATGAGCCTTATGCCGGCATCTGCGGCATCACAGAAGATGAACTGCTCACGCAGATGAGTGACGACATCGACTGTCTGGCAGAGCATCTTGCTATCAGCCGTGAGGATACCATTGCAAAACTCAAAGAGCATTACGATGGCTATCATTTCTGCTGGCCGTCGCCTGATGTGTACAATCCTTTCAGTCTGCTCAACTGTTTTGCCGACGGCAAGATAGAAGCCTATTGGTTCGGCTCTGGCACACCTACGTATCTCATCAATATGATGAGGAAATTCAAGGTGCAGCCTTCACAATTGTCAGCGACACGGGCAAAAGCTTCAGCTTTCGATGCCGCTACAGAGACGATGACCAGCCTCACTCCGCTGCTCTACCAAAGCGGCTATCTCACCATCAAGGATTGCGATAAGGAAACGGGCATCTATACGCTCGACATTCCCAACAACGAGATAAAAGTGGGTTTGTTTGAAAGTCTGTTGCCTGGCTATCTGGAGAGTGCAGCAGATGAAGGCAATGTGGTGATGGCTGACATGTCGACCTTGATCAAGAAGGGTGACATGGAGGGAGCCTTGCAACTGCTGGCTGATTTCTTAGAGACGGTGACTTACTGCGACAATACCCACTATGAGGGGCATTACCAGCAGATGTTCTACATCATGTTCGCCCTGCTCACAGACTATCGTATAGGTGTGGAGCAGCGCACGGCAAAGGATCGCATCGACATCACACTGGAGACGACAGACACCATCTATGTGATGGAACTGAAGTTTGGAAAGACCGCACAGGAGGCTCTTGACCAGATCAATGCCAAGCGTTATGCTGATAGCTTCAAGCTGTCGGGCAAGCGCATCGAGAAGGTGGGTCTCAACTTTGCCGTGAAGGATGAGGTGAATGTGCTGGAGTGGATGACGGAAATTAAGGGGACTGCTCTATAGATATGCATCCTTTTATTTGTTAGACTGGTGAAAGCCAGTCCTCCCAGTGAAAGTGTCTTCTGTGAAATCTGAGTTGAAGTTTTGTCGGTCTCGGGATTTTATTGTAAGTTTGCAGCAGAATTGGTTAAATTGAACACGAAAAGCTATGGCAAGAAAATTATACCCTATAGGAATACAGACTTTTGAACGTATCCGCAAAGAGGATAAGTTCTATGTTGACAAGACGGAATACGTGTATCGTATGACGCATACGGATGGCACGTATTTTTTCTTGAGCCGTCCGCGCCGCTTCGGCAAGTCGCTCCTGGTGACCACGCTGCAAAGCTATTTTGAAGGCAGACGGGATTTGTTTGAGGAACTTGCCATAGAGCAGTTGGAGAAGGAATGGACGCAATATCCTGTGCTGCACCTCGACATGAGTGGCGGCAAGCATATGGAAAAGGCTCAGCTGGAACGCTATTTGAATGACACATTGGCTGACCAAGAACATATTTACGGGTATGAAAGTGAGAAAATCGACCCTAACCTAAGGTTAAAGGATCTGATAGCCAAGGCATACAGACAGACAGGCCGTCAGGTGGTGGTGCTTATCGATGAATACGACGCTCCGCTGCTTGATGTGGCGCATGAAGAGGATTATCTGGATGAGCTTCGCTATGTGATGCGCAATTTCTACAGTCCGCTGAAGAAATGCGAGTCGATGCTGCGTTTCGTGTTCATGACAGGCATCACGAAGTTTTCTCAGCTCAGCATCTTCAGTGAACTGAACAATATCAAGAACATTAGCATGGATGAGCCTTATGCCGGCATCTGCGGCATCACAGAAGATGAACTGCTCACGCAGATGAGTGACGACATCGACTGTCTGGCAGAGCATCTTGCTATCAGCCGTGAGGATACCATTGCAAAACTCAAAGAGCATTACGATGGCTATCATTTCTGCTGGCCGTCGCCTGATGTGTACAATCCTTTCAGTCTGCTCAACTGTTTTGCCGACGGCAAGATAGAAGCCTATTGGTTCGGCTCTGGCACACCTACGTATCTCATCAATATGATGAGGAAATTCAAGGTGCAGCCTTCACAATTGTCAGCGACACGGGCAAAAGCTTCAGCTTTCGATGCCGCTACAGAGACGATGACCAGCCTCACTCCGCTGCTCTACCAAAGCGGCTATCTCACCATCAAGGATTGCGATAAGGAAACGGGCATCTATACGCTCGACATTCCCAACAACGAGATAAAAGTGGGTTTGTTTGAAAGTCTGTTGCCTGGCTATCTGGAGAGTGCAGCAGATGAAGGCAATGTGGTGATGGCTGACATGTCGACCTTGATCAAGAAGGGTGACATGGAGGGAGCCTTGCAACTGCTGGCTGATTTCTTAGAGACGGTGACTTACTGCGACAATACCCACTATGAGGGGCATTACCAGCAGATGTTCTACATCATGTTCGCCCTGCTCACAGACTATCGTATAGGTGTGGAGCAGCGCACGGCAAAGGATCGCATCGACATCACACTGGAGACGACAGACACCATCTATGTGATGGAACTGAAGTTTGGAAAGACCGCACAGGAGGCTCTTGACCAGATCAATGCCAAGCGTTATGCTGATAGCTTCAAGCTGTCGGGCAAGCGCATCGAGAAGGTGGGTCTCAACTTTGCCGTGAAGGATGAGGTGAATGTGCTGGAGTGGGTGATAGGAGAGTAGATTCCTTTTTAGGCATAAACGTGGTATTTATGCTTTGGATTGGATGTCGAATGAAGGGTGGCATCCGTCTTTTTAGATGATTTTTTATGATAGAAATATGTATAGGTTGGTAGGCGCAAGCTTGTCAACCCTTTGTTTATAGTATTTTATGAGAAATAACATTATCCCTCATTCAGAGAGAAAACTATTCTTCTTTGGATGGACTTCGTGCCTATGCTGCTATGGCATATATCAGAAATGTGATTGATTGAATACGGATTTTGCTGATTGGGCTGATTCTATGCGTGTGGATGTTTTTAAACAAAAACAGGATAAAAACTCCCTGTGGGCACACTCTCATGCTTCGAGTTTGTGATGGTGAATGCCTCTGATGCTCTTACGTGAACGAGATTCACGATGTGCATCAGAGACATTTACCATCAAGTGCTATGCAGCACTTTGCCCCCAGAGCGATAAACAGGATAAAAACTGCAGTCCTGTTGGGATGTTCACACAATTATGATACGTTAGTGGTTTTTATTAGTTCATAATAAGGTGTGTGATCATTTAATTTATGACCTTAACATTATATTACGTTTAATGACCTATTTGGGCAAATGGATGAACTTGTCTGGTGTAAACACGTTTATCTGAGAAAAAGAAAAATCTTTGACATTTCTCGTTACAATACAATCGGCACTAACCGATAGGGCTGAATAGTATTGTATAGCATCCTCAAAATCTTTCACTCTTATATGGATGGCCGCATCAATGTCTGACTCTGTAACTGATGATACATGGATTAACTCTCTGATTTCAGAGAAACAATCATATAGTGCATCACCATCAAACTTCTTTCTTGCAATATATGCAATATTGGAGAATGAAAGTGACGACATATATAATTTGCAAATGTTGTTATAGCCCATTGCCATTATTGTGCGTGCGTCTTCATAGAAACCTTCACGTCTCAATAGAAAATCGAGCACAACATTTGTGTCAATAAAAACTCTATTCATTTGTACTTCTCTAACAGATAGTTTAATTTATCATCTTCAGAATCTTCTACACCTGCAAGGCATCCTCCTAATTTTTCTAAATGTGGGGGTAATTGTAATGCTGATTCAGGGTGCACGTGTTCTGTGTCCTGAAACTTTTTCAGGAAGTTGTCAATGAGTTGCTTGAAACTAATGTTGTGCATCTTTGCGTACATGGCAGCTCCTGGATATTGCTTGATATCTATTACTATATTACTATTCATTGCCATAGTTCGAATTGTTATTGTTGTGTGTTGTTCAGGGGCAAAAATACAATATTGTCCGTTAACAACCAAGTATTTCGTGTATTTTAACAAAAACAAATACTATGGCATATATCAGAAATGTGATTGGTTGAATACGGATTTTGCTGATTTGGCTAATGCTATGCATGTGGGTGAAATGACAAAAACAGGATAAAAACTCCCTGTGGGCAACTCTCATGCTTCGAGTTTGTGATGGTGAATGCCTCTGATGCTCTTACGTGAACGAGATTCACGATGTGCATCAGAGACATTTACCATCTGTGCTATGTGCAGCACTTTGCCCACAGGGCGATAAACTGAATAAAAACAGCTATGCAGGGTATGGGTGCTATGTGATTGGTTGAATTGAATACGGATTTTGCTGATTGGACTGATGCTCGTCGGTGAAATGACAAAAACAGGATAAAAACTCCCTGTGGGGTAACTCTCATGCTTCGAGTTTGTGATGGTGAATGCCTCTGATGCTCTTACGTGAACGAGATTCACGATGCGCATTAGAGGCATTCATCATCTGTGCTAAGTGCAGCACTTTGCCCACAGGGCGATAAACCATGCCTTTGGCAAAAACCGCTGTGGAGATGAAGGGCAGGCTATTTATCTCCACTATGTATGGCCACCTTGATGACACCGTCCTCTTTGTTCTCAAAGATTCGGTATGCTTCCTCAATCTGGCTGAGAGGATAACGGTGGGTGATGAGTGGGGTGGTGTCAATCTTGCCTTTGGCTATCAGTTGCAGTACCTCTTCGCAGTCGCAGCCATCCACACCGCCTGTCTTGAATGTGAGGTTCTTTCCATACATGTTGGGCAATGGCAACATTTGTGGTGTGTCGTAAAGTGCAACGATGGTGACAATGGCGTTGGGACGAGCGCATAGCCATGCCAACTGAAAGGTGTCTTTGCCCCCTGCCACCTCCAGCACACGGTCGGCACCGCCATGGTCGCTGTGAATGGTGACGAACGATTCGCATTCTTCGGGCGTGGTGAGCAGCACGTTGGGGTAATGTTCTCTGACAAATTCAAGCCTTGCTTCCGATTGTTCGCATACGATGATGCGCTTGGGCTGTTTCAGCATCACGCTGAGCAGCGTGCATATGCCAGTGGACCCAGCTCCGATGATGAGCACAGTGTCTTCGTCTGTTATCTCGCTGATGCGTGCGGCCCAGAATCCTGTGGCAAGCACATCGCCCACAAACAAAGCTTGCTCGTCTGTGACATTGTCGGGTATGCGGTTCAGTCCCTGCGAGGCCAATGGCACACGCACATATTCTGTCTGTCCGCCATCGATGCGGCATCCCAATGCCCATCCGCCATGAGGCGAGGTGCAGTTGTTGACATATCCATGCTTGCAGTAGAAGCACTCGCCACAGAATGTCTCCACGTTGACAGTGACACGGTCGCCGACATTTATGCCTTTCACATCTGAGCCTGTTTCCTCAACCACACCTACCATCTCATGGCCCACGGTGATGCCAGGCACAGCTCTCGGCACGCTTCCATGCTTGATGTGGAGGTCGCTTGTGCATATGCTGCCAAGCGTCACACGCACGATGGCGTCGGTCGTCTCCTGTATTGCTGGCTTTAGCTTATCAACAAGGGCAAACTTGCCCTTTTCTATGTATGTGTATGCTTTCATGTGTATATATTATATAATGTGATCATTTGTCATATCGTTATGCTGTCGCCGCATGAGAGGTATGCAATCTGATTGCCGAGGATGGAACGCAATGATTCAAAAGCCATCTCGCCAGTGCAATGCATGGTGTAGAACATGGTGTTGCGGTATTGTCTCAGTTGGTCGGCAAGGCAATTGATGAATGTCTTCTCGTCCTCCTCGTTCAGGCCGCTCTTCACAAGGTGCATGCCTGCCAGCACGTGTGTGGGCGCATGGCCTATCACCTCTTCTGCACGTCGCATGATGTTGACGATGCCTTTATGAGCGCAGCCTGCAAAGAGTACGCAATTGTCAGCCTCCTCTATGATGAGGCTCTGCTCATGCCGGAAGTCGTCGTGCACATCCTCTTGCGGGCCATACAGCAGCCTGTTGCCCGCAGGAGAGCAACAGTTGCCAGCCACACCAGCGAAAAGCAGCATGGCGCTGTCAATCTGTGTCATGTCGCCGCACATCGTCAGACGGTCATTATTCATGAGGTCTCTGTCCAAGCCAATATATCTTAGTCGTGTGTCACGCATGGAGTAGTGTGGCAGGAAAGCATCGCGGTGGAGATAAACATCAGCTTTTTCGTTCATGGCAAGGAACGTGCGCAATCCGCCACCGTGATCATAATGTCCGTGAGACACCACGGCCACATCGATGTCTTCGATGCTCAGTGCGAGTCGAACAGCATTCTCAGCAAAGAGAGTGTGTTGGCCCATGTCGAAAAGCACCTTCTTGCCGTCTGTGCGCTCCACATAAAGACTCAGTCCATGCTCTACTGGCATGTCGCTCGCGCTCGTGTTTTCTACTATCGATGTGATTTTCATGATTTAAAGATTGGTGATGTCTACTTGAACCCATTTCGGTCATTAAGCCGAAATGGGTTCAGCATTGTTTATTGACAGTTTCTTGACAGATAAGCATCAGAACTCAAACTTTTCCAGTTTGAGTTGCCCGCATTCCTCAATGATAGGGACGAGGGTGGTGAACGGTTGTGAGGCGGAATGAGCATCGAGAGCCTCCTGGCTTGCCCATGTCTCGCAAATCATGAACACGTCGCCGCGTGTGCCGCTTTCAAAAACATCGTATGCCACGCAGCCATCCTGGCGTTGCGACTCAGCCACCAGAGTGATGGCAGCATTGAGAGCCTCGTCATACTTGCCCTCGTTTGCTTTGAAGAAACAGTTTAGTCTAATCATAATTGTAGTGTTTTATTTATTGTTTAATAAGTATAATGCGATTTGGGATTCTCAGTGGCAAAATTACGAAGATAATATTGTTCTGCCAAGTGAAAGGGCAAAAAATAACGGAGGGCACAGAAATATAACTGTGTCCTCCGTGTGTGGCAATGTACATACAGTTGGGTGCATGTCAATGTTTGAGTGCATCGAGGAGAGCGTCCATGGCATCCGCAGGATTGCCCGTTTTCTCAAGCAATGTGACAAACTTGCTTCCGATGATAGAGCCAGAGGCATTAGCGTTGGCCGCACTGAGAGTCTGCTTGTTGCTTATGCCGAAGCCAATCATGCGCGGATGCTTCAGGCCCATGGCGTTGATGCGTGAGAAATATTGCTGCTTAGCCTCGTCAAACTCCTTCTGGGCTCCTGTGGTAGCAGCAGAACTGACCATGTATATGAAGCCATCAGTGTTGTCGTCGATGAAGCGCACACGCTCTTCGCTCGTCTCAGGTGTGATGAGCATGATGATGCGCAAGTCGTAGCGGTCGGCCACAGGCTTGTAGTCTTCAAGATAATCTTTGAAAGGCAGGTCGGGGATGATGACGCCATCTATGCCTGTAGCCTTGCATTGCTGGCAGAATGCCTCAAAGCCAAAATGCATGATAGGATTGAGGTAGCCCATAAGAATGAGTGGTATGCTGACCTCCTGGCGTATGTCGCGCAGTTGGTCAAAGAGGATGTGCAGCGACATGCCGTTGCGAAGAGCTTTGGTGGCAGCGTCCTGTATCACAGGGCCGTCGGCCATAGGGTCGGAGAAAGGTATGCCCACCTCAATCATGTCTACTCCTTTCTGTTGAAGTGTCTTTATCACATTGGCTGTACCTTCGAGTGTGGGGTGTCCGGCGCAGAAATATATGGACAGTATGTCCTTTGTCTTTGTGCTAAATAAAGCGTTGATTCTGTTCATGGTGTATTGTGTTGTTGAATGAGTTGCTTGTGTGCGATGCAGTGTCGGTGTTGCTGCATTTTATAGTTTCTCTTTGATGGCTTGTGTGAATGCCCTGATGGCGTCTGCATCTTTCATGGCCGGTGATAGTTCGAATCGGGAGTTGATGTCGATGCCAGCGAAGCGCGGGTGTTTGAAGGCTGCGACCTTTGACATGTCGTCAGGCCCTATGCCTCCTGTGAGCAAGAAAGGCGTGGAACCGTCGTATTGCTGAAGAACAGACCAGTCGAACTGTTGTCCACTGCCGCCATAACCTTCACATTTAGTCTCGAAGAGAAAGTAGTCGATAGTATTGCCGTATGCCGTGGCCAATGCTAAGTCGGAAGGACCAGATATGGGTATCATCTTAAGGATGCGAATGCTGGCTGGCAGCGACTGCCGCAGGTCATAGATGTATGCAGGCGTCTCGTTGCCGTGGAGCTGCACCATGTCGAGACGGAAAGTCTTGACAATCCGTTCCACCTCATCTATGGAGGCATTGACAAACACGCCCACTCGCTTGCAGTGTTGTGGCAGATAGCCAGGCACTTCCGACACGAAGCGTGACGAGTGAGGGTAGAAGATGAACCCCATCCAGTCGACAGATGGAAGAAGGTCTATCGATCTTATGTTGTCGGCATCCCTCATGCCGCATACTTTTATTATCATTGTTTAAATGCTTTTATGCGAAATGATTTCAGAAATCCTGAGTGTGAGTGCTTTTATTTGCCTCACTCTATTCTGTGCGTTATTCTCATGTGATGAATACATAATCCCAAATCGGTCATTAGACCGAAACAGGGAAATTATCAGGACATTATTGCTTCTTTGCTTTGACCACTTCGCTGATGAAATGGCTCAATGTGAGTCCTGGATCTGGAGTTTTCATGAATGTCTCGCCTATGAGGAAACCACGGTAACCAGCCAGCCTCAGTTGTCGCACCGTATCAGGGTCGGATATGCCGCTCTCGCTCACAAGGAGATAATCCTTTGGAAGCAGTTCGGCCAGAAGGTATGACGTCTGCACGTCGGTGTGGAAGGTGCCGAGGTGACGGTTGTTCACTCCAACCATGTCGATGCATTCGCCCACATAGTCGAGTTCGCTTTCGGAATGCACTTCCAGCAATGTCTCCAACGAGAGGTCGTGAGCCTTGCGAGCCAGATGCTGGCATTCAGAGCGTGTGAGGTCGGCGGCAATGAGCAATACAGCATCAGCTCCTATGGCACGTGCGTGGTAGAGCTGGTATTCATCAATGATGAAGTCTTTGCGGAGTATGGGGCATTGAACCGAAGGTCTTGCTTTGGTGATGTATTCGGGCTTTCCCCCAAAATATTTCTCATCGGTGAGGATGGAGATGGCTGAAGCCCCATTCTTGCTGTATGATTCAGGAATCACGGTGGGCTGTCCCTCTTCCTTGATCCATCCCTTTGACGGACTCTTGCGCTTAAACTCAGCAATGATGCCAGATGCGCTGCTGGCGAGGCTTGCTTTCATGGAGCGAGTGTCGCGGCCATTAGTGATGATGTCTTCTACCTGCCGGTAGAGAGTGGCTGGTGGCAACTGCTGTTTCTGCTGTTCCACCTCTATGCGTTTGTATGCCACTATTTCTTCGAGAATGTCCATGGTGTGTAATGCTGAAGTGATGATAAATTAACTTGCTTCAAGACAGGGCGTGACAAATAATAATGAATGCCAGCTTATGAATTGACCTCTACGAACTTCTTGAAAGCTTCGAGAGCCTTGCCGCTGTCGAGCGACTCGCGAGCCATGGCCACAGTGTCGGACATGGGAATGTCGGGCGTGACGATGCTCATGCCGCATGCGGCATTGGCTATCACCACATTCTTCTGCGCTTCTGTTGACGTGCCGTTGAGCACGCTGTCGAATATCTTAGAGGCACTTTCCTTTGTGTCGCCTCCATAGATGTCGCTCTGTTTCACGTATGATAAGCCGAGGTCTACAGGTGTGAGCACTTTCTCAAAGAAATTGGTGCTGATCTTAAAGCCGCTTGTGAGTGAAATCTCATCATAGCCATCGTGTGAGGTGACAACACCGAAGTTGCCGCCGATGCGCTGCAGCGCATTGGTGTAAAGACGCAACTGTGATTGGTTGGCTGTGCCGAGGAGCGAGTTGTTTGGCGTGCAAGGGTTGACAAGTGGACCGAGAAGGTTGAAGCATGTGGGGATGGCAAGAGCTTTGCGCACAGGACCTACAAATTTCATGCCATAGGCAAAGAGAGGCGCATGGAAATAGCATATGCCTGCTGTGTCGAGAGAACGCTTCAGTTGGTCGATTTCGGCTGTGAACTTCACCCCATGCGCTTCGAGCACATTGCTTGCGCCGCTTACAGACGAACTGCCTCCGTTGCCGTGCTTAGTGACCTTGTAGCCTGCTCCTGCCATGACAAACGCAGCGCATGTGCTGATGTTGAAGGTGTTTTTCCCGTCACCGCCAGTGCCTACGATGTCGATGGTATTGTATTCGCTAAAGTCAAGATGCTTTCCTGTTTCCAAGAGTCCTTGACGGAAACCGAGAAGTTCATCCACGGTGACGCCTTGCATCTGCAAGCCCATGAGCAAGGCTGCAATTTCGCATTGGTTGTATTTCTCGCCAACGATGTTGAGCATTATCTGGTGTGTGTCTTCCTGAGAAAGCGTGTTGCCCTCTGTAAGACGAATGAGATACTGTTTCATGGATATGTTTGTTTGTGTTGAGTGTGAAAGTGTCGTATTGTATTATTGTCAATGTTTCAGCCAGTTGCTTATTATGGTCTTTCCATCTGGTGTGAGCACGCTCTCAGGATGATACTGAATGCCGCGTATGTCGTATTCCCTATGCCGCAACGACATTATGAAGCCTTCGCCCGACACGTTGGTGGCCTCGAGGCAATGCGGCAGATTGTCTGCGTTGACTATCCATGAGTGGTAGCGTCCCACATCAAATGTGTCGGGCAAGCCTTCGAAGAGATAGTCGCGTGTGGTGAGATGCACAGGTGTGGCCACGCCATGGTACACCTGTCCGAGATTGCTCAGGGTGCCGCCAAAATATTCGCCAATGGCTTGATGTCCAAGGCAAACGCCAAGGATAGGCTTTTTGCCGGCATAGGCACTGATGACATCGAGAAGCAGACCTGCCTCACTGGGTATGCCAGGCCCTGGCGAGAGAATGATTTTGTCGAAGGCTTCGAGTTGCTGCATTTCGAATGCGTCATTGCGGTATACTGTCACCTCTGCTCCGAGGGCTTTGACCAGATGACTCAGGTTGTATGTGAAAGAGTCGTAGTTGTCTATGATAACGATTTTCATGATTCTGTGTGCGCTTCATGCTGTGTGGCAATCAACACAGCAACTGTCGTTGCGTCGTGCTGATGGCATGCCAATGTGTGAAGCTTGTATTTGTGTGGTTGATGGTAGTATGTGATATGAAAGAATGGCATCTACTAACAAGATTCGGAATCTGACTACCTATTAGGGCTTAAATCTCTGATGCTATGGCGATGGCCTTACGGAGAGCTCCCAGTTTGTTGTTCACTTCCTGCAGTTCATACTCCACATCGCTTTTCGCCACGATGCCTCCGCCAGCTTGAAACCACAATTCGTTGTTGCGGCTCACGAAGGTGCGGATGGTGATGGCCTGGTTGAGATTGCCGTCGAAGCCTATGCTGCCCACGCAGCCTCCATAGGCACCGCGGTTGTGCGGCTCATATTCGGAGATGAGTTGCATGGCTCTCACCTTTGGCGCTCCTGAGAGTGTGCCTGCAGGGAATGTGTCGATGAAAGTCTTGATGGAGTTGGCGCCTTCGTCGAGTGTGCCGCTCACACGTGACACAAGATGTATGACATGGCTGTAGAACTGCATGTCTTTGTATGATTCCACATTCACATCGTGGCAGTTGCGCGACAGGTCATTGCGAGCCAGGTCGACCAGCATCACATGTTCGGCATTTTCCTTAGGGTCGTTCTTTAAGTAAAGAGCGTTCTTACGGTCTTGCTCGGCATCGCCTGTGCGTTTTGTGGTTCCTGCTATAGGGTCGATATATGCCTTGCCGTTCTCTATGCGGCAGTGGGTCTCAGGACTTGATCCGAAAATGCGGAAACCGCCGAAGTCGAGATAGAACAGATATGGTGACGGGTTGATGCTGCGCAGTGCGCGGTAGAGTTTGAAGTCGTCGCCCTCATACTTCTGCTTGAATCGTCGTGAGAGCACAATCTGAAATACGTCGCCACGCAAGCAGTGCTTGATGCCCTTGCGTATGTTCTCACGGTGTTCATCATCCGTGAGTGTGGATGTGCATTCACCTACAGGACGGAATCCGTAGGTCTGGTATGGGCGGTTGTTGACATCGTGCTCAAGTTGGTCGAGGTCATCTTCCTCGCCTTCTTGCAGCATCTCGACGAGTGTGAGACTATTGTTGAAATGGTCAAAGATGATGTAGTCCTTATACAGAATGTATTGCATGTCGGGCGCATCATTCTGCGGTTGCGTCTCGTCCTTCACGTTGATATTCTCGAAATAGCGCACGGCATTGAAGGTGGTGTAGCCGAAGAGGGCACAATTATGCTTGTCGGTGCCTTTGATGTCGAACTGTGCCAGAAAATCGGTGATGAGTTGCGCTGTGTCGTAATCTTTCGTGATGGCATGTCTTGTCTCAGTGCCGTCGGGGTAGCGCGATATGCCCATGCCGTGCTCTACCGACACGCTGGCTATAGGGTGCACGCAGATGAACGAGCGGCTGTTTTTGTTGTCGTGGTAGTCAGAGCATTCCATCAGAGCGCTCTGAGGATATGCATCTCTCACTCTCAGGTAGACGTTGACAGGTGTGCTGAGGTCGCCAAGAATTTTCTTTGATGCTGTATGATAGTTGTACATGACGTTTTCTTGTGTTTGATATGGTTGCGATATGCAAGTGTGGTTTGACCTTAATAGAAAACTATCTCGTCCTTGTGGCTCAGATAGGTGTCGAGGTCTTTGTCGCCGCGACCGCTAACGGTGAGCACCACAATGGAATCTTTGCTGAACTGGTCCTTCACCTTTGGAAGTAGCGCAAGGGCATGTGCGCTCTCTAAAGCAGGAATGATGCCCTCCATGCGCGTGAGTTCGAAAGCGGCCCTGAGAGCTTCGTCGTCGTTGGCGGCCAATACCTGTGCTCGTCCTTTGTCGTAGAGGTTGCAATGCAATGGGCCTGTGCCAGGGTAGTCGAGGCCAGCTGAGATTGAATAAGGTTCGATGATCTGTCCGTCTTCTGTCTGCATCAGTTTGATGCGGCTGCCGTGCAGTATGCCTTCTGTGCCAGCTTCAAGGCTCGCTGCTGTCTGTCCCGTGTCTATTCCCATGCCTCCGGCCTCGCCGAGGATGATGTTGACCCTCTCATCGTCGATGTAATGGTAAATGGTGCCAGCAGCGTTGGAACCGCCACCTACGCAGGCCATGAGAAAGTCGGGATAGTCTCTTCCAACTTTTTCCTCCAACTGCCATTTTATCTCTTCGGATATGACCGACTGCAGTCTTGCCACCATGTCGGGGTAGGGATGCGGCCCTACTGTAGAGCCTATGATGTAGAACGTGTCGTCTGGGTGGCAGCACCAGTCGCGTATGGCTTCGTTGGTGGCGTCCTTGAGTGTCTTGTTGCCGCTTTCCACTGGCGCCACAGTAGCTCCAAGCATCTTCATCCTTTCAACATTGACGTGCTGGCGCTGCACATCGAGAGCTCCTTGGTATACCGTGCATGGCATGTTCATGAGAGCGCAGGCAGTAGCTGTGGCCACACCGTGCTGTCCTGCTCCTGTCTCTGCTATGATGCGTTTCTTTCCCATCTTCTTGGCTATGAGAATCTGTCCAAGAGCGTTGTTGATCTTGTGCGCGCCTGTGTGGTTCAGGTCTTCTCGCTTCAGATACAACTGGCAGCCATATTTCTCGCTCATGCGCTTAGCGAAGTAGAGTGGCGACGGACGTCCGACGTAGTCTTTAAGAAGAGCGTGGTATTCGTCCTTAAATTCTTTGCTTTCGATGATGGGCAGATATGCTTTCTTCAGGTCTTCCACTGTCTTGTAGAGAATCTCTGGAATGTATGCTCCTCCGAACTGTCCGTAGAAGCCATTGTTGTCAATCTGGTATGTCATTGTGTGTAACGATTTTTGTGTGTTGTGTGAATGTTTGAGATTCGTGTTGTGTTGTGTGTTTGTGCTGTGGCTATTGTGCCGTGCTTGTTTGTGTTTGTGCTGTGGCTCATCAGCTTTTTTGTTCGTGTTTTGTTTGTACAGCCATGCGTGTGCCTTTGTGCCGCATGCAGTGCCTGTCATAATAAAAGGAGCCTACCGCAAGTACGATAGGCTCCTTTTAGCTTTTGTGTATGTGTTATGTGACATATTCACGTATGGCTACGGATGTTAGACTTGCGATGTTTTGTATCTCAAGTTGTGCCAGCGCCAATATGTATTGTTGTTGAGTGTCATTGTCTTTGTTGTTGTTTGTTATAGTTTAACATCTGTTGTTATGTTTCGCTTGCAAAGTAACGCATTTTGTTTTGTTCTGCCAAACAATTTGCAAGAAAATTTCATCAAAAGACCGAAAAAAGTCAATTTGAACCTCGGGTGATGTCTTAAAAGGGTGCTGATATTAAAAAACATTAGTGTATTGTCGAGTTTTGTGGCGAAAAATGATTAACTTTGTTGATGAAAAAATGAAAGTGATGCCGCTTTGGTTCTATGAAGCGTGTTATGCATGCTGGAAAGGTCGAGATGGCCGTTTCGAATAGTATTGACATATATATAATATAATAAATATGGATACATTATATAAAGTGCAGTTTGCGTGTTTTATATATATGTTGATGTGCTCCATGTTGATTGGCTTGACACGTCTGCATATAAAGTGGGTGAATAAAAAATATGAGAATTCGCGATGGATGCTGTTTGTGGCCATGTTCATCATGACATTGCATTTTTTCTTCCAGATGCATTTTGGCATACGTGCATCTGACACCGAGATGGGTGCAGTGTTTAACATATTGTTTTATCTCCCAAGCTTTATGCTGATGGCCGCAGGTGTGTATAATTTAACAGTTATGGGACGTCGTAAGCTGTGGCGATTCTTATCGGGCAATATAGTTCTGTATGCCATTATTCTTGTTCTCTGCGCTGTGTCAGCTTTGATTTATGGAATCAGCAATATGGACCGTTGGTTAAATGCGATGGCGGTATTGTTTGAATTTAGCGTGATTCACTCTGTGGCTAATGTGATGAATGTTGTTTCCAAGCACAAGAAGATGCTTGAAAAGGAGACGGCTGGCGACATGTTGCCTTACCAACGTTATGCTACATCAAGCCTTGCCGTGTTGTATCTCTCTGCTCTAATCATACCAGGGTTAATATTGTCGAACACTATGGTGATGATAGTGGGTCCGATGCTTCTTATAGCTTTGTTTTTCTATATAGTCACTTTCATCTCTCTTGGATATAATTATGTTCCTGCCAAGGATTTCATTGTGTCGGAAGAAGATAGTCAAAATTCAGAAGAAGCAGCTATGTCTCCTGGACAGCAGAAGCGGTCGACGCTCACATACGAGCGTATGAGTGAGATTCAGGCACGTCTTGACGAATGGTGCGCACAGTTGGGATTCAAAGACAGCAGCGTCAACATGCAGACTCTTTCTCATGACATAAAGGTGCCGAAGAGCGATCTTTCCACATTCTTCGATCAAGGCATGCAATGCACGTTCAGAGGATGGCTCAGTGACATCCGTTTCAAGGCTGCTCAGACCATGATGATGGAGAATCCCGATTACAGCAATGATATCATTTCTTCTGAGTGTGGCTTCTCTTCGCGCTCATATCTTTACCGAATCTTCAAGGAAAGGGTAGGTGTGACTCCTGTGGAATGGAGGGATGCTCAGATTAAATCGTCAGTTGGCGAGTGATGTCTTTGGATGTGCTTATAATAACAAAGGTCTTGGAAATAATTTATTCGTCGAAATGCCCAATATAAGATATTGCATGAATCATGTTTTTACAAATTTTCCCCGTATGGTGTCATTTTTGTGTCTACTTTGACAAAAGTGGACAACAAAACATGGGTAAGTAGACACTAAAAGCTATGAAGTGGACACTTTGTTGATGATGAAATAGCTAATTTTGCAAAGTAATCAACAAAACACTATAATGAATGATAAAGTTCCAATTATATCCTGTGAAGCTGGCATGCTTGTCATCGTGTTGATGTCAGTAGGCGTTGCCGTTATTATATCGTGTGTCATAAAGCATGACTGCGGAGGCGTGCTTGGCAGGCATTGGTTGAAGCATTTGTCTTTTTCTGATGTGCTGAAACAAAAGCGTTTCTATGTCTATCTTTGTTTGTTGTTCCTATTGCTCATAGGGCCTTGGCTTTGGTTCTGCATGCATCTTAAATGATACTATGCGTTTTTAAGAATGTTACTATACCACGATGGTGCGAATGAACCAGGTCACATAGATGAGACATGGCATAGACGATGAATAGAGTGGCAAAGCCACAGATATATGCAATTTGAATCTATGCCGCAATGTGTGTTTATTGGGCGATGGCAATGCACAGCTCACAGGAGAAGTATAATTTTAATCGATTTCGTTTTTTGTGATTAGAAGAAGGGGAGCATGCTGTGAAGCACGCTCCCCTTACCCTTTTTTCTATTTTTGACTAATCAGCACATGGTGAAGATTATTCCGAATATGTTGTTCGACCGATGTGTATGTGCAGTTTTTGGCATTGTTTAGTCTTCGTCGGACATGTCTTCTATGTCGTCAATGTCATCAATGTCTTCCAGTTGGATGTTGTTTTCATCGATAAGGTTGTCTTCCATGTCCTCATCTTCATCATTTCCATCCAGACGCTTCAACTCTTCGTCGTCCATGTCTTCGTCCTCCTCCTCTGGAAGCTCAATCTCTTCGAAGTCGTCATTGTCGTCATCTTTGTGTCTTTTCCTTCTGCCATCTTCATCGTCGCTGATGCTGTAATCGATGTGCACTTTCTCCACTTTTGGCCTTGGCTTGAGGAATATGCCCTCTATCCATGCTCCGCGTTCCATTTCGAGCACTTCATACCCATCTTCCTTGCGACGGTCGATTATGCCTCCAGGCTTGCGCATTGTTTTGACTGGCATCACGGTGCAGTCGACGAAGAATGCTGACTCGATGATATCTTGTATGGCGAGCGGCAGTCCCTTCCATCCTGTGCCCATATTGTTGCTGATGAGCTGCAGCACTTCCCATGCTTCAAGGTGCTGTATGTTTTCGAGTGTGAGGTCTGTCACTTTCTTTATAGGATGCTTGCGGATGGCAATGGCGTTGTTTCCGTTTTCGTCGGGGGTGGAGAACACCTCGTAACCGATGTTTTCCAATTTGTTCACTTGTTCTGTGTCTTCACGTTTCAGATATGTGATGTCGAACACTGTTTTGACGATGTTGTTGAAATGTTTTTCCATCTCAGCGTATTCGTCTCTTTTCTTCTTGGCATCAATGATCATCTGACTCAGTTCTTGTGGAGACACTGTCCAAATGTTGCTCTTGGTGAGATCGTCAAGTGTAAGCTTAGTCTTTTGCTTCATGTTTCGTCGATATAGTATGAATATAGTTGTCTATGTTTTTGAAATCGGATGCAAAGATAATAAAAAAAAACATATCACGTATGCCATTATACAGAAAAAAATTGCTTATCTCACGACAAGCAATCTTTACTAACCTTAAAATAAATCTAATACCATGAAAAACACGGTGCAAAGATAATATTTTGTTTTTTCTGTTCAAAATCTTACCGCTTTAAATATGTCCTGTTTAACCATGTTTAACAAAAAGTCACTGCTTCTTTTAATTTATTTACATCGTTGTTTGTTATGGTGTTGCATGTCAATCTATGGAATATTTTCATGTTTTGTATTGCCGTTGCTGTCAATCTTGTTGCGCATGCTGAACTCGCAGCCGCAATACTGCTGATTATAGAACTTATATTCCTTGAGCAAAGCATTGCGTCGCTCGTAAAGACCGCCCTTGCGCCAGTTTTGAGCCCAGAAAACAGTGGTTGGCACGGCAGCCTGTGCTTTCATTCCTGCTTCGTTTATCTGTTCGAGGCTTTTCCATCTGGAAGAGGCGAGTGTTGTCGTGAAGTGTTTGATGCCAAGTTTCTCTGCTTGGATGGCAGTGGCAGTGAGGCGGATGCGGAAGCATTCTGCGCATCTTGTGCCTCTCTCAGGCTGTGTTTCGAGTCCTTTTATTTGTGCGAGCCATTCTTCGTGGTTGTAGTCTCCGTCTATCCAGCGCACGCCAAGAGATTCGGCATGTCTTTTGCTTTCAGCCTTGCGTATGTTATATTCTTCTGTCGGGAAAATGTTGGGATTGTAGTAGAATATCACAGGGGTGATGCCGTGTTGCATAAGCCACTCCACTATGGCTGATGAACATGGTGCACAACAAGCATGGAGCAGCACAGTGTCTGCTCCATGCGGTATGATGATAGCTGGCGCTTTCTTCATGATGTTTTTTTTATGGATTGTCATTCAACATACAGCACAAGTCCTTTCAGATATTCACCCTCTGGGTGGTAGATGTTGATTGGGTGGTCTGCTGGTTGGTGGAGCTGGTGCAGTATGCGCACATTTCTCTTTGCGGCAGCTGCTGCTGTGAACACGGCTGTGCGGAACTGGTCTTTGTTTACAGCTTGCGAGCAGCTGAAGGTGAAGAGAATGCCGCCTGGCTGAATCTTCTCGAATGCTTTTTTGTTGAGTCGGGTATAGCCCTTCAATGCGTTGCGCAGGGCATCCTTGTGTTTGGCAAATGCAGGTGGGTCAAGCACAATGAGATCGTAAGGAGTGTCCATGTTGTCGAGAAACTTGAATGCGTCCTCTGCAAAGGCTTGGTGACGGCTGTCGCCAGGAAAGTTGAGCGAGATGTTGGCGTTGGTCAGGTCTATAGCTTTTTGTGATGAGTCGACCGAATGGACAAGTTGTGCGTTGCCTCTCATGGCATAGAAGGAGAATCCTCCAGTATAGCAGAACATGTTGAGCACTTTCTTGCCATTGGCGTATTGCTGGAGCAGGCGTCTGTTGTCTCTTTGGTCTACGAAGAAGCCTGTCTTTTGTCCCTTAAGCCAATCGACATGAAATTTCAATCCGTTCTCCACGGCAATGTCGTTTGTGTCGCCTCCGAGAAGGAAACAGTTTTCCTGCTCGAGTTCTGCTTTATAAGGCAATGTTGTCTCCGACTTGTAGTAAATGTTTTGTATTTCGTTGCCCATTACATTCTTCAGTGCTGTGGCAATCATCATTCGGTCGGTGTGCATGCCTACGGAGTGGGCCTGCATCACGGCTGTGGCTCCATAGATGTCGATGACGAGTCCTGGAAGGTTGTCGCCTTCGCCATGAACGAGTCGGTATGTGTTGTTGGTGTCGTTGATGACGCCTATGCATTTTCTTACATCTTTAGCGATGGCAAGTCGGCGCTCGTAGAATGCTTGGTCAATGGTTTCGTTGTTGAATGACAGCACACGCACCATGATGCTTCCTATCTGGAAATGGCCTGTTGCTATGTATTCGTTTTCATTGGTGAAGACCATGACTGTTTCGCCCTCTTGCGGCTCTTCGCTCATGCTCTGTATGGCTCCAGAGAATATCCATGGATGGAAGCGTCTCAGAGAGTCTTCTTTGCCTCGTTTCAAGAATATACTTTTCATATTTTATATAATGAGTTGAAATGTTTTGGATTTGTGTGTCTCAGCATCAGCATTTGTGTTGCTGCGTCAGCGCATGTGTTGCGTCTTGTATTGTTTATTTCGCGCAGTAACAATATGTTCGGCTGCATTTTCGATGACATCTGCCCAGCATGTCATTTATTAGGAAAATCACATTGCTTCAGTTTTGGCTGGCTCAGGCACTGTGGCGTATTCGATGATGTAGTCGTTTTCACGTTTGAGCCGCAACACCTCCTCGTGTATCTTCAAGCATGCCCATGCGTCGGTGGAAGCATATATTTGTTGCGCTTCGCTGAGGTTGGTGGCTTCCCAATTGGATAGCTGCTGGTTCTTGGCAATCTTGCCGCCAAAGATATTTGCGTATATTTTTTGAAGGCTCATATCTTTGATGCCTATTTCCTTCACTTCCTGTTGCAATTCTATATGTGCTCCAGGTGTGAACTCGCGGCGTTGAGCAAGATTGCGGAAATCGTCTCGAAGAGAGAGACCAACTTTGGTGACCGATGTGTCTTCGAGAAAACGTGTGATGGAGTCGGTCATGCCAATTATGTTGATGCGAAAAAGAAAACAGGTGTCGGGCGTTGACAATTGAAGCAGCGCCACTTGATGCCGTGTGCCTTTCTTGAAAGAAGGGCGTGTCTCCGTGTCCATGCCTACCAACTTTTGTTTCATCAGGTATTGTATGGCTTTGTTGGCATCTTTTTCTGTGTATATGATGATGATTCTGCCTTCAAACATCGCTCTTGGCAAATTTTGTATGGCAGTCTTATCGAATTTGTCGTAAATAGTTCTCATTTCTCTAGTAGTGGGTTGTGGGTCATGAGTTGCTGCCGTTGTGCGTGCTTTCACTCATCATCTTCGTCGTCAAGTTCTTCCTCTGAATATCTTACTTCATGCAAGGCTCTGAGCACATTGACGAGTTTTTGCCCCCATTCGTAACGGAAGTTTTCTTTTATCTCAGCTAAAGCTTCGAGCATGTCCTCTTCGCTTGTCTCGTTTTTGTATCGCATGGCGAAGTTTTTCAGCACTTGATAAAGGTCGGCGAGATTCTCGCTCACTGTGGCAAGAATAGGTGACTCGCTGTATTTCATGTCTTCGACAAACACGTCAAGGTAGTCGTCTTTCTCTGCCATGACTGTTGCTATGCCTGCGCGCACGTAATCGTAATCGGCTTCTGTGACAAAGTCTTCTGTCCATGTTTCCTCCTGCAGGGTTGCAAATTGCGGCAGCACAGCAGCTTTGATGTAGAGCAATGGCAGAATCTTTGTGATGACGTCGGTGAACTGTTTGCGGGATTTCTCTCTTGCTTGTTCGACAAAAGCGCAGTATTCCACTGCTACAGTGACCAATTCTATCACGTCTCTGCTATATATGGGGTTGTTGTTTTCATTTTTCATAATGAGTGCGAAGTTACGACTTTTTCATGAACTGACAAAGCTACATTAGTATATATGTAACGAAAAATGCTGCTGTGGCAGTGTTGGCGACACCAATGATGATGAGATGATATTTGTGGAGAGCAATGTTTGTATAATTGTGTAAATAATGCTTTTATAGTCATTAAAGGCTATTTATAATTGACAAAAAAGCATGTAAAAACAAAGAAATATTTTAATACTCGTTAATACGAGTGGATTCTGTGTTAAATTACATAAAACATCTGAATTATCCCTTGTATTCATTTGGCTATATTTTGAAAATGTTGTTATTTTGTCGTCGAAATGCAAAACGACTTACATAGATTTGCGATGGCAAGCTTATAAGAACACAATTAAGTTGGCTTATGAATAGACAATGACATGCGCAACTAACGGGTGGTCGTGCGAAGATGCACAATGTGACGGCAATAGATTACAGACATAAACAAAAATAACACATATAATCATGAAACAATCAATGAAACGATTCTACGGCACAATGGCTTGTGTCGCTTTCTTCTCCGGACTTACCGGAGCCTTTGCATACTCTCTTACATCACTTTCAGATGAAGAGGCAGTTGACAACGAGTGTCAGTCGGACGACAATGGAAGCTTCATGCGGTGTTCGAATGCGACAGCTCCTGCATTACAGCCTGTTGACCTCACAGAGGCCGCTGAAAAGGCGTGCAATGCTGTGGTTTATATAAAATGTGTGCAGTCGAGCAAGACTCAGGTGATTGAATATCCTAATGCTTTTGAGGATTTTTTCAGTGAGTTTTTTGGCCGTGGCGGTGGAGGCACACAACGCCGTCAGATGCAGGTGCCAAAAAGAGAATCGGCTGGTTCGGGCGTGATTATTTCATCTGACGGATATATTGTGACAAACAATCATGTGGTTGAGAATGCAGACCAAATAACCATCACACTCAATGACAACCGTGAGTTTACAGCTCGTGTCGTAGGCACTGACCCTGACACCGACTTGGCTCTTCTAAAGGTAGACGCAAAATCTCTGCCAGCAATTGTGGTAGGCGATTCCGAAAAACTTAAGGTAGGTGAGTGGGTCCTCGCTGTGGGCAATCCTTTTAATCTTACTTCTACTGTAACAGCTGGCATAGTGTCGGCCAAAGCGCGCAACCTCGGAACAACAAAAAACGGAATTGAGTCGTTCATACAGACTGATGCAGCCATCAATCCTGGAAATTCAGGAGGTGCCCTTGTCAATGCTGAAGGCGAACTTGTCGGCATCAATGCCATGCTCTATTCCCAGACTGGTTCATTCTCAGGCTATGGATTCGCCATCCCAACCACAATCATGAAAAAGGTTGTGAGTGATCTCCGTTCCTTCGGCACTGTGCAGCGCGCCATGCTTGGTATAAGCGGCATGACTCTGCATGACTATATAGATGCTCAGAAATCAAAAGATGACAAGTTTGATACAGATTTTGGCACCAATGACGGTGTTTATATTGCAGAAGTGACGAAGGGAGGGGCTGCAGATGAGGCTGGACTTAAGGAAGGTGACATCATCATTGGCCTTGGCGACAAGAGCGTGAAGAAGATGTCTGAGTTGCAGGAAGCAACAACGCAGTATGTGCCTGGCAACAAAACTACAGTGAAGTTTATACGTGACAAAAAACAGAAGACTGCTACTGTCACATTCCGCAATACAAAAGGCAATACAGCTGTTGTGAAAGCGCAGAAGATGGATGTGCTCGGAGCTGATTTCAAAGAACTCACCGATAGCCAGAAGAGAACATTCAACATGTCGTATGGTGTGCAGGTCGCAAAACTCAAGAACGGACTTCTGAAAGATGCTGGCATGCCAGACCACTTCATCATTTTGCGTATAAACAATCAGAATATCAAGACTGTGGACGATATTGAGGCATGTTTTCGCACTGCTCAGGCAAGCGATGAGCAGACTATGTGGATATGGGGCAAGACTCCAGCAGGCAAGCAGATGTCGTTCGCTATTTCACTTGCAGAGTGACAGAAGACGCTCAAGAGCCAATTCTGACTAAATGTTAAAAAGTAGAGGATTCGGTGAAATTATTCATCGAATCCTTTGTTATATTCGTTACAATGTTGTAACTTTGCTAACAGAAAAACAAAAAACACTGTTAGAGCATAAGGCAAGCGAGCCTATGAAAGACTTTGAAATGATGCCTGTTGCACAGTCAGTATATAAAGATTACTGATGCGAAGGAGCATGATGGAAGTTGATTGCGATAACGGTGCATAATCACATAGCGGGGGTATAGGATTGATTGGGATACTCATCAAATTATTTTACGAAACCGAGATGATTTGCCAATTTAATGGCGTGCCACTGGCACCGACGCTGTCTAGCGCGGTCACTCTGGGTGGATTACAAAGAATTGGAAAATGCTCAAATCTTATAGACATCGGAGTTTCATCACATCTCCTCCCCGCTCCTTTATAAGAATAGGCCAGCAAGCATTGCGCTTTCTGGCCTATTCTTTTTTCGATGAAATTACAGTGAACAATATTATAAATGGTATGGGTAATCAAAATTGATCATTGGAAAATTGGGTTTATTCTTTTCATTTCATGTCACCGTTTGAACCAAGGTCTTTTCATCCTATGTGCATATAATAACTAAGCTCATGGAAACAATGATTTATTCGTCAAAAAAAGAGGGTAAGGATACATGGCAAAGTATCTTAGGATACTTTTTTATGGATGCCACATGCTGAAAAACCAAATCAAGATTTTGCAGTCGTGCTTAGGGTTTAACTGGATTGTTTTGCAGAGTTATGCCAAAGGCGATATTCATTGAATAAATCATTTTTTCTGCCTAAAGACCGATTATGGCCAAAGCGCGCCAAGGATGAAACATGATGATCCGCCAAGCCATGCCAAATGAAATGTTGATTGAATGACTATCTTCTTTGCATAATGAACGATTTATGAAAAAGCAGGCGTTCAATGAAATTATATTGAACGCCTGCTTTTCATCAGAATGTCATTCTCACTTTCAGTCGCACGCCCCATTTGTTGGTGTTGGGGTTGTTGAGATATGTGAGACGACGCACATAGTCAATCTCTATCAGCTTGAATATGTTGTGTATGCCAATTCGGCATTCCACGTATGGTTTCTTAGTGTCCATGCACACGGTGTTCTGTTCATAGGAACCGTCTGGCTGGAAGTGACCCGGGAAATAGAAAAGGTCGTAGTCTGTATAGCCAGATTTGGCAGGGTTGTTCTTGTCGGTGAGTTGTCCCCAAAGCACGTTAAGACCGATACATTCTCTCCATTTAAGTTTTTGCAGCAATGGAATGCGGTTGAAGAGCCAGCCATTGAGGTCCCATTCGCTCATGAGAGAAGCGTAGCGGTCGTTGAGGAACTCAAGATTGGAAATGAGAGAGAAGGTGTTGTCTTCTATGATGTAAGAAGTGTTGGCTGCAGGATGTATCAACAATGGGAAAGGAACCTTATTCCATTGAGCCCCCATTTTGATGTCTGTGTCGAGTTTGCCGAACTTGCCCAGCCACAATCGTTTGTACATTCCCATTTCGGTCACATGATAGTTGTATTGTCCGCCAAGGAAACCGTCAAATCCCATTGTGTGGGTGAGAGAGAATATTGGAGCATCATGATTGATCTTGACGCGTCGCTGCTTGGTGTTGATGTATGTGACGTTTGGCTCGAATGTGAATCCAGCCTTAATTTCAGAAGTGGTTATGCCTGCCACCCATTTGCTTGGGTCGTTGACGGGGGTGCCTGTACCATCAAGGCGCTGATAGAAAAGTGCATCTACAGGATGGTTTCGTGTGCGGGTATACTGCGCATTGATTTTCCATCCGTTTTCATACTCTCTGGTATAGTCGACATTTAGTTCACGTGTGTGGTGGTACTGGTCTACTTTAGAGGTATGCAGTGATGTGAACATGTTGTCCTTGTCGGTAGGCACAAACTTGTCGAAAGGAGATACCACATCGTCGAGCCAGCTCACAGACAGATTGTGCTGTGGAAACTCGCGAGGCAAATATGCTTTCTTGTTGAAAGCATAAGTGAGTTGGCCTTTCCAATACACATTCTTAGTGTTTGTGCCATATGCCACATATCCATTGGCAAAAAGATGTGGTGAAAGATTGGCTGTTGTCAATGCTGACAGACGAAGGCGCAAACCATCGTAATTGTTGCCTGAGATCATTGTGTTGACAGGGCCTATGTCTACATAGTTTGGATGTAGCGAATCGCCAGTCTCTACAAAGTTTTCCACAAGTGCCTTAAAGCCAAAGAGCACATATTTGAATCCCTTGATATGTGTGAGGCGGTCGAGGAAACTGTCCATCTTTCCTTCAGAACTTGTCAGTTCGACCTTGCGGTACTTATTCCAGAACGCATCATCCTGCATTGAAGCATCTGGCTCGCGAAGCGTGTTGCCTTTGATGTTTTTGAATAGTGAACGTGGTATGTCGTCAAAGCCAATGTCGGACAATCGTGTGATTCGCTGCACTTGGAACTTGCCAAGCCACTTTGACAATTTCAGTTCGACAAGCATGTCGTTTGTTGAAGCAACGCGATCGCCCGTCTCGAGTTGTGTGAAGTCTTGGGAGATTATCATGTTGTCAACGAAATTCACATCGCTGCGGCGTGGTATGGTAAGGTCGACTCTTCTCACTTGAAATGTTGAGTCGGGGTCGAGAAGTATATACAGGTGGCCAGAAAAACCGAAGTCCTGCTGATTGTTGGGCAAGAAGCCCACATCGACGACCTTGTCATCCTCGATAAATATGGTGTCTTGCAGATAATATCTGTAAAATGAGATGGCATTGTCGGCTATAGGGGAGCGGAATGGATATTGCAGCAGGCGACATTCGTCTTGATATATGTCCACATCGGTGAACACATCTTTCAGCGTTGTGGTCAGGATCTCACCTGTGTTGACCAGTTCGGTCACACCTTTGCTGCTTTCGCCCTTGATGACTGTTTTTTCCGACTTAGGGTCTTTGCGGTAGAAATGTTCTGAAAGCGTCTCGTCGACGGTAAGAGGCAGAATCAACTTGCCTGTTTGTGGAGAGCGTTCCACATGATCCTTCAGAAAGGCAAAACGTTTGTATTCGCCCTCTTCGAAGATTTTGTCGCTCACCTCGTTAAGCGAAAATGTCATCTTCTCATATTTAGTGTATGTGAAGAAGTCTTTTGAATGAAGGTCGCTATGCTTCTTATTGGCAATGACTTTCTTCATCAGTTCGACAGCTGGATTGTTCTTGCGGCTGTATTTGGTTCTTTTCGCTTTCACTGTGACACCTTTCAGCGATTTGCCTTCGGGCTCAAGTTTTACAGTGATGTTTTTATTTTGTCCGAAATGACCAAGCCTGATTGTTTGGGTCTTATAACCCATAGAAAGAACTGTGATTGACTTCCATGTGCTGTCTTCTTTCAATACAAACTCACCGTTCTCGTTGGTCTGGTCGCCCACATTCTTCCCCTCATAATACACGTTCACATAATCGAGCGGCTCACGCGTCTTGCTGTCTATGACCTTACCTGTCACTTGAGCCATACTTGATGTGATGCCCACCATGAAGGTCAGCACCATTATTATTAACCGTTTGTTGTTCATGATTTGTGTATAATATATAAATGTGTCATAATTGTGCAACAGCATCCTCAAGCTGTGCGATGCTTTCTATTATGCATGATGGCACCGACTCATCCACGGTTTCTTCGCCCCATCCGATGCCTCTAATCCATACAGTCTTGCATCCAATGCTGTTTGCCGGCACTATATCTTTGCTGTAGCTGTCGCCAACAACGAGGATGCATTCAGCAGGCAAATCCTCAGCAGATTTATGAGTGGCCTCTCTTAATGCATCCACACCCAATTGGAAAATCCTTGGGTCTGGTTTTCTTATGCCTACTACAGCACTTTCCACCACATGCTTGAAATAGTTGTTGAGATGGAAATCGTTGAGTATTGTCTCAATGTTGCCGTAGAAATTGCTCACAAGCACAAGAGGATATTTATTGGCTAACCGCTTAATGACTGGACGGCTCATCTTTAAAGTGTCGAGCACGTAGTCGTAACAAAATTGTGCAATCTGATTGCTCTTTGCCTTGCGCTCATCGTTGTCTACTTGCCATGCCCCTCTTTCCATAAGGTCGTTGGTTTCTATATCGCATTTTATTATGAGCAGATCATGGAAATCGTGTTCTGGCTTAATGTATGGATGACGTGCTAAGGCACGCTCTGCCACTACATAACTGGTTCGAAACTCTTCTTTGGTGACAGGCACGCCTACGTGCATGTATCCTTTCCAGAGCACTTCGCTCCAATGCAGAGAATCTGTGTCGATTGTGCCTCCGTAATCAAATATGATGGCTTGAATCATTGTGTCGTAATAAATGTATGTTTAGTGGTGGTCTGTAACTTGTTTTTTTTGTCATGCAAATGATGCATGTGTTTGAAATATTATAAGAAATCAAAAATATTGAGTTTTCTTATTCTTTCATTTCCATCTTGCGAATCAGGCGTTTCTTATTATCTGTCGCCATGTAGGCGTGGATTCTTAAGACATAAGAAACAGTTGCACCAATATTGAGGGCATCAAGAACATGTCTGCTTACTTCATGAAATACTTCATATAAAGTTTTGCGCAGAATTTTTCATGCTGATATCTCATGTGGAAATATATGGCAGACATGACTACAATTTCAAAAATGAGATACAACCATGGCAAGTCTATGATACAGAATAGATATAATGCGATGGCACGTGTGTTGAAAGTGAGAATGTTGGTCCATTTCATCATCGGCAGACTCAGCATGCGGTATTCTCCCTTAAGCGATTCGGGAATACGTTCTGCTGTGCCATATTTATTCTTTATTGCTGTCATCAGTTTCTGGAATACTGGTGTCTGAGATTCTTGGTTCTTTGTGTATTTGATGTATGTTATCAGAAAGAGTTTTTGGATGACATTGCCTTTCCATGGTGTGGAATCATACAGATTTTGCTGCTGTATGGAATTGTCAAGTTCGCTTCCATCCTTGCCGCGCAGGAAGAAAAGATGGGCTTGGCGGTAATAATCGGCCAGACCGCATTGGCGACCATGGCATGCAATGCCGGAGAACCATATCAGAGCATAGAACAAAATGGCGAAGATGACAGTATTTGTGATGTTGTCCTCAATGCCAAGCCATTCAAATTCCATCGCATGATGAGTTATCATGCGGAACAACAATGCATGATATATGGCAATAAACCACACATCGCCTGCAGCACCGTCGAGGATGCGCCCAAGCTTGGTCTTTTTGCCTGTCATGCGTGCCAGCTGGCCATCAGCGCTGTCATAGAAGTTGGCCCAAGCAAGCAACAGCATTGCAATGACATTGCATACGAGGCCATGGACTCCTTCTGTGCGCCAGCTTCCATGCACGAAGAACCATGCTGACGCTGCGCCAATAATCATGGAGAGCACAGTCACGGTGTTTGGGTGTATGTTGAGCTTGTCGAACAATTTAGCCCACATGTATCCAATAGGGCGTGTCCAAACTGTGTCGAGCCATTCTTCTGTGTCGCTCGATTTCAGAGTAGATTTGATTGTCTCTTTCATCGTTATATCCTAAAAAAATTAATACTTAAGCTTTCTATTTTCTTTATAGGCTTCTTCCTTGCTATGGAACAAGTGTTTATTTCATGTAAACGTAATTGTCTGATTCCTGCAAAATAATCATGTTCATAGAATCGCAAGGACTTTTGCATGGAATAATATGTTGTGTGGGATGCAAGCGTGTTGCTTCATTGCTTTAGAGTGTTATTCTCTTGGCTATTGCCTTGGCAGCCTCGTCTCTGCATGAGGAAAAACTTGGAAAGTCGTTAAAGTCGATAATCCAGAAATTTCCATCTGCATCAATGATGGCATCGCCGCCGTAGATGGGAACATCAATCAATGCCGCAAACCTGTCGAGATGCTCCTTTATGACTTTGGGAGTGAATGTGTATCCCTTTTCTTTTCCATTGATGCTTTCTAATCCAAACTTTGAGTGTCCATGACTGGCATATTGCCAATGGAAAAAACTTGTGCCTTCTACTCCATAAAACTTGATCAGGTCGCCTGCAAGATGCTTCTGCTCAACCCATGTCATGATATTTCTCTCCTTGAAACGCTCTATCGCCATAGTCTTTTCTTGTTGGGTGGCGCAATATACAGTGTCGTCAGCTGTGACAGCGCTTGTGTCGCTGTTTTTTATCCACACCGGGAGGCTTATTTCATTGCTGCATTCAGCTGCTGCATCCAAACCTTTTTGATTGTAGCTTGCCGAAACCTTTATGCCATCGTTGTAATATATGTATTCAGGTTGCGGCACGTTTGCTTCTTTCATCTTTTCGCATACAACACCTTTGCACGTACATGTCATGATGCCAGAGAGAGAATTGAAAAATCTCTTGTCAGCGTTTGTTTCTTGTGGGGTGCCAGCTACAGGTGTGGCTTCGTTTGTGTTTAGCATCAACTGTTGTATGCTTGTGCAGTTTCTTTCCATTCCAAACACTCGATCGTATTCCTCTTGTTTCGTCAATAGCATCTCGTCTTCGGTTATCACATCCACATCGTGCCCCATGTCCTTCAGTTCGCTTGCCACCTTATTGAATATGGCAGCATCGCTGTCCACAAGGTTAGGGGAGTATTTGGCTCCGCGTCTTATGCCTAAAAGTTTCATGTTTAAGTTGTTGTCAATGGTGTCAAAGCTCATTATCTTGATTCTCTATCTGGTCGAGTGTCTTGTTGCCT
Organism: uncultured Bacteroidaceae bacterium; assembly: GCA_934293005.1. Taxonomy (GTDB): domain Bacteria; phylum Bacteroidota; class Bacteroidia; order Bacteroidales; family Bacteroidaceae; genus Minthosoma. Next base: position 57,417 of record CAKQYA010000010.1, on the reverse strand, counting down.
ACTTTCATGAGCAAAAGGCCCACAGCTGTCCAAAACAGTTCTCTCACGCGGCATATGATGCTTACAAACATCCCGATGTCGCTTGTCATGCCCATCTGGGCCACCGACATGGCAAATCCTCCTTCTCTGCCTCCAAGTTGCAATGGCATGAAGAAAAGCAGGTTGGCAAATAGACTTGTGAATGACAGGATGAGGAAGGAATAAACAAATGTGAGTCCTCCGTCATTACTGGCATCAAAGAGAATGAGCATGAAATATATTTCAAAGCTCTGAAATATGCGTCCTGCATATTCAAGCGCAAAACTTGCGTAGAAGCTTCTCTTATTTTGTGTGTGAAGTTCTGCTATCTGCTGGTCTATTTTCTTTAGGTCTGCTTCATGTTTGTTCATTAAGTCGACCATCTTGCTTTTCAGTCCTGGCAGACGGCCGAGCATAGACATCAGTCGCATCACCATGCCGTGTTTGTATCCTCTCATGAAAAGATATATGCCACCAGCACAGAAAGCCATCATCAGCATTAGAACGACACTCATGACAATGTCAAGTCTTAAAAAACCAGTCCACGCTAATGCCACATAAACAATGATGCTTGTGGCCCAAAAGCAGAAATGGGAGAATATGTGCATCATGGCAAAGAGAAGTACGCTTGAAGTGGCCCTCTGTGTGCCTATGTATGGCTTCATCTCCATTATTTTGTATGGTTCTCCACCCATAAGGCCAGCAGGTGTGGCATAGTTGAGCGCAAACCCTGTGATGGTGATCTTCAGCAACTTCCAAAATGGCACAGGACAATTGCCAGAGCCACGTATGATGGTTCTCCATGTGAGAGCATTCATCACATATAGAAAGGTCCATAAACTAAGTATGGCTAAAAGCCAATAGCCTGCGTGGGTGATGTCGTCCCACAGTTGCTTGAATGACACTTTGAAGGTGAACAACATCACCACTATAGCTATCAAGCCGAAAGCAAAGAATATGTTTCTTGTTTTATTCTTCATTTCGTTTTTTTATCACTGGCACTTTATGTGTCATTTGTACAAGTAGGTGCCATAATAATGAGCACCTACTTAATACATTCTTCTGACTTAATCTTTGTCTTCGTCTGTCACCTGGTCGAGCTTGAGCTTGTCGGAGTCGTCCCTCTTCTCAAAATATTGTTTTTTCAGCGGATTGGCTCTTTCTTTGTCAAAGCGAGCGCGATTGCGGGCTGCGTCGATAGCGGCATATATGGCTTGGCGAAGCGACTCCTCGTCAATCATGTCTTTTCCTGCTTCTTCGTAGCAGACGCCCATGGCAGGTGCGGTGCGGAGCACTGGCAAGCCAGCGGTGTAGTTGATGCCGTCTCTTCTTGCTATGGCTTTGAATGCCGACACGCCTTGGTCATAATACATGGCGAGGATGGCATCGTAATATTCTTGCATGCCGTTGCCGAAGAACTTGGCAGCCTCGTATGGTCCTATGCATCTCACACCGCGTTTGAAGAGTTCGTCTATCACAGGCTTGAGCACCTCGTTTTCAGTTTCGCCGTCAGCATCCGGATTGAGTGCAAGCACAGCTATGCGAGGGTTGTCGATGAAAAAGTCGCGCTTGAGAGTGTTGTGCAGTATGACAAGTTTCTCTGCTACATTTTCCTTAGTGATGTTTGGCACTGTCTCATTCAATGGCATCTTGTCGGTAGCCAAAGCTACGCGCAGATTGCCCAAAGCGAAAATCTTAAGGGCCTTTCTACCTTCGCCAACTTTTTCTTCTATGTATGATGTCTGCCCTGTGAAAGCGTTGCCGTCATCGGTGGTGATGCTGCTGTTGTATATAGGAGTGGTGACGAGAGCGTCAATTTTACCGGTTTTGAGATCTTCAAGAGCTGCATTCAAAGCCACAAGGGCTGCTTTGCCAGCTTCCTCACTTGGACGTCCGAACTCAATCTTCTGTTCCTCTTCTCCAAAACAGTTGACCATATTAAGCACACCTTCTTTTGCCATGTCGGCCGAGTCGACCAACTGGAAACCTGTTTGGCAGTTGATGGCCTTCTTGTGGTAAGCAGCTGCTTTTGGAGATCCATACACTATAGCGGTGCACAATGATGCCATGCCTTCTGTCTGAAAAGTCTTGAGTATCATCTCGTAGCCTACGCCATTGATGTCGCCGTGAGTGATGCCTATTTTAATTTTTTCCATTATATTATCTGTTGATGTGTTTTCTTTTAAGTATTATCTCTGTATATATGTGAAGCGTCTATAATGTGAAGCGTTCACTTTATTTCTTTGTTTCTTTCACTTCTGTGTTATCATCTGTTTCAGGTGTCTCAAGAGTGTAGAGAGCAGCTTCCAGCCTTCTAAGCATGGTGCGTTTCATCTTTTCAGGAGCAAAGACAAATGCTTCCACAACAATAACTCTGCCATTTTTTTTGTCTATCCTTGAGTGGCTCACGAAAGGACCGCCCATGGCATCGTTTCTCATCTCCCAAAGGCCGCGTGCTTCCATAGCATATTGCCCATTGACAGAGATGTTCTTTGTCCATACAAATTCATGGTTTGTCTGCATCCACATGTTTGGTTTTGCTCCAGGGATATTTTTCTTCATCACTGTGTCGCGCAAGGCCATATATGGTTTTTTTGTGAACATTTTCTCGCTCACGTAAGGCAGAGAATAGATGCAGATGTTCTGAATATTAGATATTCCATCATTGCTTGCCCAGATGAAGTTGTCGCCAACTTTCATCTTCAAGAGATCTGTCGGGATGTACAGCTCACAGTTGAACATCTCTTTCACGGCCTTGGCAAACTTGATATTGTGCTCAAAGTATAGATTGTTAGCCTGTCTGTTGATTTCTTCGCTTGTGAAGAGGCTTTCGATGTCCTTTGTGTGTTCTGTAATATATACTGATGCATCAAGCTGGCTTGGTGCGCAGAGAGTGACGATAATCTGAGGTGTAGAGTGCACATCTTTGTCGTATGTCATCTTGGCTCTCGTGTAGTCGTTCCTTATCTCGATGCGGAAAATGTTGCGAAACAAATGTGTCACTCGGTCATAGTGTTTTTCTTCCACATGGCTCTTGTGAAATTGAGGCTCGTCTTGTGGCAGGCCTTTAAGAGGCTTGTCGAGGATAGTCTGCAGAGCCTTGCCGGCATATCCATTCCATACGCTATCGTCGGCTACTACCATTACCTCATAGGGATTGCCTGAAGAGGCTGGCGTAAACAACGTAGGTTTTTTTCTTGTTCTTCTATTGTTTTTCTGTGTGTCGTTGCAAGAAAACAAAAGTATTGTAGAGCATAATAGCAATGCTATAAGACGAATGTTCATTGTTGCTGATTTTCAAGTTGCTTGTTAGTGGATAACAGACCGCATGCCGCCCATATGTCCTGACCTCTTGAAGCGCGTATGGTTGTTGTTATGCCATGGCTGTTCATGTAGTCGCGAAAATGTTCCATTGATGACATTTCTACTTCTGATAAGGGCACGTCTGGCACGCGGTGCCATCTGATTAGATTCACACGGCAGAAGAGGCCATTGAGGAGTTTTGTGAGTTCGCGGGCATGCAATGGAGTGTCGTTGGTGCCGCCAAACATGGTGTATTCGAATGTCAGACGCCGTTGGTGGCTCCAGTCGTATTCTTTAAGCATCTCAACGATGTCGGCAATGGCAAACTGCTTCTCTGCTGGCATCATGCTTAGACGTTGCTCGTGTATAGGTGTGTGCAGCGACACTGCTATATGGCATTCGCATTCTTCAAGCAAACGGCGCATGTTTTTCTTCAGTCCTACTGTGGATATGGTGATTCGGCGTGGACTCCATGCCCAACCATAGTCGGCTGTAAGCAGTTGGGTCGACTTGAGCACGTTGTCCCAATTGTCTAATGGCTCTCCTTGTCCCATATACACAATGTTGCTCAAGGGCGTAAGTCCTTCCTCTTCAATCATCTGGTCCACAGAGTACACTTGGTTCAATATGTCGGTCACGCTGAGATTGCCGTTCCATCCTTGCTTGCCTGTCTGGCAGAAAAGACAATTCATCTTGCAACCCACTTGACAACTCACGCACAAAGTGGCCCTGTCGGCTTCAGGTATGTATACGGTCTCAACATATTTGCCGTCAGATGTTGAGAAAAGGAACTTTATAGTACCGTCTTTGCTTCGTGTCGTCTCCACGGGAGAAGAGCAACCCACACAAAACGAAGAATCCAACATCTCTCTGTTTGCCTTCGAGATGTTGGTCATTTCGCTTATTTCATGCGCATGTTTCACATATATCCATTGTGCTATTTGCTTGGCTGTGAACTTAGGCATGGAGAGTTGCAGGCACATGTCCTGCAACTCTTTCATTGTCATTCCTAATAATGGAGTCTTGTTCATTTGTTATGTACTTGGCATATGGCTATGCTTGTTTTTTGTTAGCCATCTTCAGCCGAGCTGATTGCTGCATAGGCAGCAAAGCATGTCGACATAATGGTTTACCATGCGAAGAGAGGGTAGTCCTTCATGGTCTCATTCACTTCGCCTCTCACTTTTGCGATGACAGTTTCATCCTCTGGAGCATTGAGCACTTCTTCAATCCATGCTGCGATGCGAACCATAAGGTCTTCTTTTGCGCCGCGTGTGGTGATGGCAGGTGTGCCAAGACGGAATCCTGATGTCTGGAAAGCTGAGCGAGTGTCGAATGGCACCATATTCTTGTTGATGGTGATGTCGGCTGCTACAAGAGCATTTTCAGCCACCTTTCCTGTCAAATCGGGGTATTTTGTGCGCAAGTCGACAAGCATAGAGTGGTTGTCTGTACCGCCGCTCACAATGGTGAATCCGCGCTTAGTGAGTTCGTCAGCGAGAACGGATGCGTTTTTCTTTACCTGAAGGGCATAATCCTTGAATTCTGGCTTCAGAGCTTCGCCAAAGGCAACTGCCTTAGCAGCTATGACGTGCTCAAGCGGACCGCCTTGCTGTCCTGGGAATACAGCTGAGTTGATAAGCTGTGACATCTTCTTGACAATGCCCTTTGGTGTTTTGTATCCCCATGGATTGTCAAAATCTTTTCCAAGAAGTATGAGACCGCCACGAGGACCGCGTAGTGTCTTATGTGTGGTTGTGGTAACGATATGAGCGTATTTCACTGGATTGTCGAGGAGGCCTGCAGCGATAAGTCCTGCTGGATGTGCCATGTCTATCATGAGTAGAGCGCCGACCTCGTCTGCAATTTTGCGCATGCGGGCATAATCCCACTCGCGGCTGTAGGCTGAACCTCCACCTATGATGAGCTTTGGCTTGTGTTCTTTTGCAAGAGATTCCATCTCGTCATAGTCAACACGTCCAGTCTCTTTGTTGAGATTATAGCCTACAGGCTTATAGAGGATGCCTGAGGTGTTAACAAGCGAACCATGTGAGAGATGGCCTCCGTGGTCGAGATTCAGACCCATGAACACATCGCCTGGCTTAAGCACAGCGAGGAGTACGGCTGCATTAGCTTGTGCGCCCGAGTGTGGCTGCACGTTGGCATATTCAGCGCCGAAGAGTTGGCAAGCTCTGTCGATGGCGAGCTGTTCAATCTCATCCACTACTTGGCATCCGCCATAGTAGCGATGTCCTGGATAGCCTTCTGCATACTTGTTTGTGCAGTAGCTGCCCATAGCTTCCATCACTTGCTCGCTCACAAAGTTCTCTGAGGCGATGAGTTCGATACCTTTCAGCTGACGCTGGTGCTCCTTTTCGATGAGGGAGAAAATAACGTTGTCTCGTTCCATTTTTTTTCTGTGTATGTATTTGTAAAACTAATTTGCAGTCAATTTTTATGAGTAAAAACAATGCAAATGTAGTCTTTATATTCGTTTTGGCAAAACAAGTTGCGGAAAAAATGCCTTTTGCTGCCTATTTATCATTTGCGTAATGCATTATTCTTAATTTATTTTGTTTCCATTTGTCATTTACGCATGCAGGATCTTTCATCATTGACACAATGTCAACTATCGCCGTTGAATTGATGGCAAGCGTGAAAGTTGTGTTGCTGAGTGCATGTTTGCTCTCCATGCTTTTGTTCGATTTTTATGGAAAATGAGCAGCGTTGCTGTAGCTTGCTGCCCACTTGCATTTTGTTAAATGGTGTGTTTTTCATTTGCATTATTTCTTTCCACCTTATTCTTTGAAATGTAGTTGACAAGGCTGCTTGTAAGCATGTTTTCGGTGGACAGCTTGAAGGCCGTCTGACAGGATGCTGATGTAGATAGTAAGATTATGATTATCGGGTGAGAAACGTGTTGCTTGCATGTGTGGGTGTGTCTTTGTTCCTTGGAAGGGAACAGAATGACACTACGCCTACGCATTTATTGGATGAGTCAAAATGATTATGAGCACCCACTTGTTGATAGAACATACTTGTTGATAGCTTTGGCTACTCCGTCTTCATCGTTGCTTAGTGTGACGTGTTGGGCTTTTTCTTTCACGGCATCTTGTGCGTTGCCCATGGCTACTCCGAAACCTGCATATTCAATCATGGGAATGTCGTTGTAGCCGTCGCCGAAGGCCATCACTTCGTCAGGGCTGATGCCTGTGGCAGAAAGAAGGCGAGAAATACCCTCTGCCTTGTTGATGCCGCATGGCACTATCTCAAGGAAGAATGGTTCGCTGCGGTATGCATCTGCAAGGCCATGCAGGCTCTTATTAAGCAGGACTTCTATGCTTGCAAGTTCGTCTGGTGCGCCTGTGATGATGCATTTCACGATGGGCTGTGTGGCTTCTTCCATAAAATTGTTGACAGGACGTATTGGCATTTTGTTGCGCATGGACGAATAGCGGATATATTTATCATCGATGTTAGTTCGTTCAGTGATGACTTCTTTGCCTATATAGGTCATAAGTGCAAGGTTGTGTTCGCATGCTGTGTTGTATATGATTGGTAAGACATCTTGAGGCAATGTGGCTGAATGGAGCATGTGTTTTGTAGTGCATTCGTATATTTCGGCTCCATTGTAGCTTACGAGGTAACCGCCATATTTTTCAAGTTCCAAGATGCGTGCAGCTGGCTCGGCTCCAAAGGTGGGACGTCCAGACACAATTGCCACTTTCACTCCTTGTTGTTGTGCCCGTATAACAATGTCAGCGGTGTGGGACGATATGGTCTGGTCGCTCCGCACTAATGTGCCATCGAGATCTATGGCTATGAGTCTTATCTTTTTCATCATTTATTAGTGTTTCATTTGCCTGTTTTAATAATAAAGTGGATGCATGATGGCAAAATAATCTGCAAATTAACAAAAAACTTTGGGAATATGATGCATGTCTCCCCTTTTTGTTATAAATTTGTATGATTATTTTTGTTAAAAGACTGCTTTGTGCATGAGGTGCAGGCTGTCTGTGATTGTTTTATTTAGAATCAAGTTATGTTTATGAATCATTTATCTTGCATGAAAATGCTTTGTGCAGCCATAATGTTCATGACCTCGGCTACTGTTTTTTGCCAAACTGGTTACAAAGGTTTCTTTCGTTCAGATGAACTTAAGGCATCACTCATGCTAAACTTGGAGAATAATGATATTACCATTGAAGACCTTGGGATCGATGGAACTTATGGTTACATGAAGGGTAATCTCAATGCGACATGGGTTGTGCTGAAAGTGAAGAAGATTGATAAAAAAAAGGCTGTTGTGCGTATGGTGAGTGACAATGGCAATGACGGACAGGATGTGGAACTGATTCTCACTAATGATGGAGACCTCATCTTAAAGCTTGTTGGTGGTGAACAGAATATTAAAACTGTAAGCAACAGAAAATATGTGAAACTTCCCAAGGAGGTGATTTTTAAGAAACAGAAATAAACCCATATGAATTTAAGCATCATGGCCAGATGGAGCTATGTTGCTTTACAAAAAATTGATGAACAACTCATATCTCGACACATTCAACCCTCCCCAAAGAGCTGCTGTGGAATATTGCGATGGACCTGCTCTTGTCATTGCAGGTGCAGGTTCGGGCAAGACGAGGGTGCTTACTTACAAGATAGCGTATCTCATGGAGCACGGTTATGAACCGTGGAACATCTTAGCCCTCACTTTTACGAATAAGGCTGCAGGCGAGATGAAAATGCGCATAGCTGATATTGTTGGCGCAGAATATGCAAGACGGCTGTGGATGGGCACTTTTCATAGCATATTCTTGCGAATACTCAGAACTGAACATGAACGGATTGGCTTTTCTGCCAATTTCACTATCTATGATGCTGCTGATAGCAAGAGCCTGTTGAAGGCTATTATCAAAGAGATAAAGCTCGATGACAAGAAGTATAAGCCAAGCAATGTGATGGGCATCATCAGTAATGCAAAGAACCAGCTTGTGACTGCTGAACAATATGCGGACAATCATTCCATAAGACAAAGCAATGCAAGAGATGGCCTGCCTGCTATGCATCTGGTTTTCTCGGCATATGCAAGAAGGTGCCGTCAAAGCGATGCTATGGATTTTGATGACATCCTTTTGTACACTTATCTGTTGTTTAAACAGAACCCTGATGTGCTGGAAAGATGGGCTGACCATTTCAAGTATGTTCTTGTAGACGAGTATCAGGACACCAACTTTGCGCAACATCAAATTGTATGGCAACTCACTTCGGGGCATCAGCGCGTGTGTGTGGTTGGAGATGATGCCCAAAGCATTTACAGTTTTCGTGGTGCCAATATCGACAATATCCTCACTTTCTGCAAAATATATCAAGATGCCAAACTTTTTAAACTGGAACAGAATTATCGTTCGACACAGAATATTGTTGAGGCTGCTAATAGCTTGATTAGAAAAAACAGCCGTCAGATACGCAAGGATGTTTTTTCTCATAATGAAAGAGGTGACAAGTTGCATGTCATTGACACAAGTTCGGATAAGGAAGAGGCTGTGGTTGTGGCTAACACGATTCGGACGAAGAAAGCTGCTGCAGGTTGCGCTTATTCAGATTTTGCCGTGCTTTACCGCACTAATGCACAAAGCCGTGTTTTGGAGGAAGAATTGCGCAAACAGCAGATTCCTTACCGAATCTTTGGTGGTTTGTCGTTTTATCAGCGCAAGGAGATAAAGGACGTGATAGCTTATTTCCGTTTGATTGTGAATCCAAATGACGAGGAGGCTTTTAAACGAATCATTAATTATCCTGCTCGTGGCATAGGGCAGACTACGGTCGGCAAGATTATGGCTTGTGCTCATGATAACGACACGAGTGTGTGGAATGTTATAAATGAATCAGATAGGTATCAACTTGGATTGTCTAAAGGCACGATGAACAAGATCGGGGCTTTCAGGGAAATGATAGACCATTTTTCACACTTGGCTGATAAATTGCCAGTGAATGAGATTGGACCTATGATTATTAAACAGAGCGGAATGCTGAATGACATATATCAGGATGCTTCTCCTGAGAATCTCTCACGACAGGAAAATGTGGAGGAAATGGTCAACGGCATGCACGACTTCTGTGACATTCGCAAAGAAGAAGGTGATGGTAATGTGCTGCTAAGGGATTATCTATATGAGGTGTCACTCTTGAGCGATGTGGATGGCGAAAAGGACAATGATGACAACAAAGTGTCGCTTATGACAATACACTCAGCTAAAGGTCTTGAATTTGCGTCGGTTTTTGTGGTTGGACTTGAAGAAGGACTGTTTCCAAGTCAGATGATATCTGGCAATCCGCGAGAAATGGAGGAGGAGAGACGTCTCTTCTATGTGGCCATCACGCGTGCTAAGGAAACGTGTTGGCTTATTTACGCAAAGTGCCGTTTCCGATATGGCAAGATGGAGTTTTCAGCTCCAAGCCGTTTCATTGCCGATATAGATTCTGTTTATCTTGACCGAAAACAGACACTCTTCCCGTCAAGACGTGTCTCAGATGAAATTGAATTGCCATGGAAACGTCGTGCTTCCATAAGACCAGGCTTTAATGGAGGTTCTGGCTATGAGCCCAAGCCTTCATCATCTGTGTCTGGAACATTGCCTTCATCGCCTTATGCAACGAGACCTGAGCACGGTGATGCCGTGTCGGCTTCTTCTGTATCGGATATGGCCTGTCCATTAGCTGTGGGCTCGCATATAGAGCATAATAGGTTTGGTCATGGTGAGGTGATGGATATTACAGGTGTTGGCGATGCTACTAAAGCTACCGTTCGTTTTGATAATCTTGGAGAGAAGCAACTATTGCTGAAATTTGCGAAGTATACTATAATAAAACAATGATGACATTATTAGAAAAGAATATCCATAACTTTCCTTCGCCTTGTTATATAATAGAGGAAGAACTTTTGAGACGCAATCTGACCCTTATTGCAGATGTCGCTAAACGGGCTGATGTGGAAATAATTTTAGCTTTTAAGGCTTTTGCCTTGTGGAAAAGTTTTCCTATTTTCCGTGAATATATCTCTCACACTACAGCTTCTTCTCTATATGAGGCTATGTTGGCTAAAAATGAGTTTGGCAGCAAAGCACACACATATTCTCCTGCTTATACAGATGAAGAATTTGACGATATTGTAGAATGCTCAAGCCACATCACGTTCAATTCGCTTTCGCAGTATGACAGGTTTTATTCTCGTGTGAAAGGTCGTGCCTCTGTCGGTCTGCGTGTTAATCCTGAATACAGTGAGATAGAGACAGAACTGTATAATCCATGCGCTCCTGGTTCTCGTTTCGGCGTTTTGTCAAGTTGCCTTGGCGAAAATTTGCCAGAAGGCATTGAGGGCTTTCATGTGCATTGTCATTGTGAGTCGGGCAGTGATGCTTTTGTACGCACACTTAGTCATATTGAAGAAAAGTTTTCAAAATGGTTTAAACAGATTAGGTGGATCAATTTTGGCGGCGGGCATTTGATGACACGCAAGGACTATGATGTGGAGCTTCTTGTTGATACCTTGCGTGCATTTCATGAACGTTATCCTCATCTCAAGGTTATTCTTGAACCTGGCAGTGCTTTTGTATGGCAAACAGGTCCGTTGGTTGCTCGCGTTGTGGATGTGGTAGAGAATAATAATGTGAAGACTGCCATAATAAATGCAAGTTTCACATGCCATATGCCAGATTGTTTGGAGATGCCTTATCATCCAACAATACGTCACGCTGTCACTGTTGCAGACGAGGCGTCGGATGTGAAACCATGCAGCAGCCATGTTTATCGCATAGGAGGTAATTCGTGCTTGTCTGGCGACTTTATGGGCCTATGGGAATTTGACCATGACCTTGAAGTGGGTGAGTCGCTGATATTTGAGGATATGATTCATTACACTACGGTTAAAACTACTATGTTCAATGGCATTGGGCATCCATCCATTGGAATGTTGCATTGTGATGGGTCTTTTGAACTATTCCGCCAATATACATATGAAGATTATCGTGACAGAATGTGCTGACGTGCATGTGTGCATATGCCGTTACTTTTCACATTTGGTTACTTAACCCAAATCGTTCATTTGACCGAAATGGGAAGATTGTGATGACATTATTGCTTCTTTTCAAATCTTGTCAGCGTTTCTTTTCTGCATCTTGCTTCCATTTGCGTTTCGACACAGTCCGCTATGCCTTCAACGATGGCTGTCGCAACCTGTTCGAAACAAACACTAACAAGATTTGAAATCTAATGATAGATTGGGGCTTAATAAAAAGACATGCGCACTCATTTTTCATGAGTGCGCATGTCTTTTTATTAAGTCTTTGGAAATTTGAAAGTTTATTTAAACTTTGTGTAAATCACTTCCAATTTTATTGGATTGTTTTGCCCTCCTACCAGTTTGGCATAACTCATACTGAAATCGTGGTTCAGCTTCACGATGTTTCCATTTGAGTCTGTTGTTTTAGATACTGGGATAAGTAGCACTTTGTTCCAGTTTTCATTGGCTTTACCTTGATTTTTTTCTTTGACCATACGTGTGATGAGCCGTGAGACATTGCTGAATACGTATGAGTTGGTCGAACTGTTGAACGTGGCAAGGTACGACTCTTTGCTGTCGTTGACTTTGTAGTTCTCAAAGAAACCGTTTAGGTAGTCGTCGAGGCGAACAAGGAGCACTGTCTGAGGTATGCTAAGTCTGAATGGACTTTGTGTTGCATCATTGTAGCGTGTGAATGTCAACTTGGCTGAATTGATGGTGTCTTTAGTGCTTATCTGGTCTGCAGGGATGGTTGCCATTGTGAATATGCCTGCGGGACTTTTGATATAAGTGGCGCTATTGTCGTTAAGAAGCTTGTCAAGGTTGGAGTTTTCAAAACGTGTAGCCTGAACAACAGCGTCAGTGGCAGCGAATGAACATACACCAGTGGTGTCTTTCTTGTACTCTTCATCGTAGTATGTGAAGTACATGTTGAGTTGCACAATGTCGATGTATGCCATGGCTCCATCGCCATATTCAAGTTTGAAGTATAGCCCCTTGCTACATGGGTTGCCGCTCTTAAGCCACTCAGATGTGTTGGCAAAGTGGTTTGGGTTTTTACGGTAGTCGCGTATGATTCTTGTGCCTATTTCTGCAGGAAGACTTAATCGGATGTTGTTGTTGTAGCTTGATGACCATCTTGTGGAATCTGTAATGGTGCGGTCATTGATTGTGAACCACTTGCTTGCAATTGGCTTATTGCCAGAATCGTAATAGTCCTCAGGATTGATGTCTGTGTAATAGTCTGCTTCTGGGTCAAGCTGCTTGTCAAGCTCGTAGACGCTAATCTTGAATGTGGAAAGAGAGTCGCCTACATAGTTGGATATGAAAAGACGCAGGTCAACTTTGTAGCATGAGTCGTTTGCGATCTTTTCTGGCAGGCTGAAGTTTTCATCGCAACCAAACTGCGCCATGAAGTCGCTTTTTACTGTGGTTCCTGTCTCAGAGTCTGTATATTGCCCAAGATATGATTTTTCTGTGCGAGCGAGTACTTTGTCACCTACTGCATATGAGCTTGTTGTCACATCGTAAGTCTTATACTCTTTACAGACGAGATCGGACGAAGGCATCATGTTGATTCCAAGCGACTCTGTATCTTCATCGCATGATACAAGCGTCATGACGGCAAGGGACAATGTCCATAGATAAGTTAATTTCATTGTTGTCTCTTGGCGTATGTGTTTAGAATAGTGTTTCATAGAAATCGCTATAGGCTTGCTTAAATGCGTCGCCTTCTACAGGACCGAGCATTGGCAGACCGAGTGATTTGGCGTAATCTGTTATCGATGGGTCAACGTTAGGGTCTTCTATGATGACTCCATCGGAAAACTTCACAGCAATCTTTTCCAATTCGGTGTGTCCGTAGGCGTCTGAACAGAGATCCTTTATGTCGTCGTAGTGTGTGTCTTTATATTCAACGAATTTTGCGTTTTCTACGCCAAGATCTTTTTGGAATTCTTTTGCAGATACTTCCATTACGACCTTAGCGTCTTTGAATGAAGGCTCGTCGCGGTAGGCTGTCTTGATGTAGAGTGGTGCAAGTGCTGCTGCCCATCCATGGCAATGAATCACGTCTGGCGTCCAACGGAGTTTCTTCACAGTCTCAAGCACACCGCGTGCGTAGAAAATGGCTCTTTCGCTGTTGTCGTCATATTCGTTGCCTTCTTTGTCAGTGATTATGCCACGCTTGTTGAAGTAGTCATCGTTGTCGATGAAGTATATTTGCATGCGTGCAGAGGGGAGTGATGCCACTTTGATGATTAGCGGGTGGTCTGTGTCGTCAATTATGAGGTTCATTCCAGACAAACGTATGACCTCATGAAGCTGGTTTCGACGCTCATTGATTGTTCCCCACTTTGGAGTAAATGTCCTGATCTCATGTCCTAACTCCTGAATAGACTGAGGCAGAATGCGTCCTTTCAGCGAGGTTTTTTCTTCCGCGACGAAAGGAGTGATTTCTGACGTGATAAAAAGTATTTTCTTGGCTTTCATTCTGGTTGTTCTTTCCGATGAATAATAGTGTTACGAAAAGTATTGCAAAGATACTAAATTTTTCCATAATATATGGTTTAATTTAGTAATTATTATGATTTGTAGAACGTGTTTGCCCTAAAAATCATTGTTTTGCCTTTTCGTGGATTGCTGTTGAGTTGGCGGTCATAGTTGATACGGACCACTCGGGATTTTGCGTCGCAGCACATCAAGTGAGAGGTCTTTCCCGATATCAATGCCGTGTTGCTTTAGGGCCTCTTCCATTGTGGACCGTGCCACTTCTGGATGGTTGTTTTCTTCGCTAAGATGGCATAGCCACACATGCTTCAAATCTGGTGACATGTGCTCGGACAGAGTGTCTGCAGCTATTTTGTTTGACAGGTGGCCATGCCCGCTTGATATACGTTGCTTGAGTATTGCCGGATAGAGTCCGTTGGTCAGCATGTCTACGTCGTAGTTGGACTCCATTACTAAGTGCGTGCTTATGGATATGTAGTGCTTTATATCTTCAGTGGCTGCACCTATGTCGGTCATCAAGGTGAAGCGAATGTTGTCCGTCACTATGTGGTAGCCTGTGTTCTCTGTAGCGTCATGTGGCACAGGAAACGGTGTGATTGTGAATGGCCCAATGGTGAAACTCTCGCCGAAGTTGATGATGCGCTTGTTTTCAGCAGGCACTTTTGCAGGGTTTTGCCAACTCCTTTCCATACCTTTATGCACAGCTTCTGTGGCATAAACGGGTATGCGGTATCCTTTGCTTATCTTGCCTGTAGCTTTGATATGGTCTGAGTGGTCGTGCGTAATGAGAATGCCCCTGACTTTCCCGACTTTCATTCCATATTCCATCATGTGTTTTTTAAACCGACGAATACCGACGCCACAATCTATTATTATGGCGTCGGTGTCTGTCGAGATATAGTAGCAGTTTCCACAACTGCCGCTTCCAAGACTGAAAAATGTCATATGTGGTGTCTCAGTCGTTGGGTTTAATTGTCATTGCTTGGCAGATTGAGTGCTATGAAGTCTTCGTCAAGCTGCTTTTGGTCTACAAATGATGGCGCATCGAGCATCACGTCACGTCCGCTGTTGTTCTTTGGGAATGCTATGCAGTCGCGTATGGAATCGAGTCCGGCGAAAATGCTTACCCAACGGTCAAGTCCGTATGCGAGACCTCCGTGTGGCGGTGCTCCATATTTGAAGGCATTCATTAGGAATCCAAATTGTTCTTGTGCTTTTTCTGGTGTGAAACCAAGTATTTCGAACATCTTTTCCTGCAGCTTAGGGTCATGTATTCTTATGGAGCCTCCTCCTACTTCAATGCCATTGCATACCATGTCGTATGCGTCAGCACGCACAGCTGCAGGGTCTGTGTCAAGGAGATGAATGTCTTCATCCATAGGATGTGTGAATGGGTGGTGCATGGCCATGAGTCGCTGTTCTTCATCGCTCCACTCAAACATAGGGAATTCTGTGACCCATAGGAGGGCAAACTTGTTCTTGTCGCGCAGCCCGAGGCGCTCGCCCATCTCCAGTCGCAGTTCGCATAGCTGTTTGCGTGTTTTCATTGCGTCATCACCCGAAAGGATGAGGATGAGATCGCCTGGGTTGGCTTGCATCTTTACCTTGAGGTCTTGAAGGATATCTTGTGTGTAGAATTTGTCTACAGACGACTTGACACTTCCGTCTTCTTGCACGCGGGCATAGACTAAGCCCTTTGCGCCTATTTGTGGACGCTTCACCCATTCTGTGAGTTTGTCTATGTCTTTTCTTGTGTATGAGGCGCATCCAGGTGCGCATATGCCGCCTATGTAGTTGGCGTCATCGAAGACTGCAAAGGTGCCTTTTTTCAAGACGTCATCGAGTTCAACAAATTCCATGCCGAAACGCATGTCGGGTTTGTCAGAACCAAAGCGTTTCATGCATTCTATCCATGGCAGACGTAGGAAATCGCCTTTGATGTCTACTCCGCGAAGTTCTTTGAATAGGTGTTTTGCCATGCCTTCAAAGGTCTGAATGATGTCTTCTTGAGTGACGAAAGACATTTCGCAGTCAATCTGTGTGAACTCAGGTTGGCGGTCAGCACGTAAATCTTCATCGCGGAAGCATTTAACAATCTGGAAATAACGGTCAAAACCTGCCACCATAAGGAGCTGCTTTAGAGTTTGTGGAGATTGTGGCAATGCATAGAACTGTCCAGGGTTCATACGTGATGGAACAATGAAGTCGCGCGCACCTTCAGGAGTGGAACCGATGAGCATTGGTGTTTCAACTTCAAGAAACCCGAGGTTGGAAAGGTAGTTGCGCACGGCTATGCAGAAGTGGTGGCGTAGCTCAATGTTTTTGCGTACGGCTGTGCGTCGAAGGTCTAAGTAGCGGTATTTCATTCGCAGATCATCGCCTCCGTCGGTATTGTCCTCTATTGTGAAAGGAGGTGTGACAGATTCGTTGAGCACATTCAGTTTTGAGACCTCAATCTCTATATCTCCAGTTGGGATATTTTTGTTTTTGCTATAGCGTTCTGCTACAGTGCCCTCAATCTGGATTACATATTCGCGTCCGAGTTTGTTGGCGCTTTCGCACAGTGTCTTATTGGTGTCCTCGTTGAATACAAGCTGTGTGATACCGTAGCGGTCGCGCAGGTCGATGAAGGTCAGAGCTCCCATCTTGCGAGATCTTTGAACCCATCCTGCGAGAGTCACCTTTTTGCCTGCGTCGGATAGTCGCAGTTCTCCATTGGTGTGTGTTCTGTACATTTTGTTATATGTTTTTATGTTATTATGTTCGTTGTTAATGCAAAGATAACGTTTTTTTTTCGATTCTATGTCTTTGTAGCTATAGAAAGTGCTTGTAACAGTGAGTTATGCGGTATTGCAGTGTCAGAATGGCAATCCCACTGCAAAGTGGAAGGCAAAGTCTCTGTCAAAGTTGGGATGGAGCACAGGAAGGTGCTTTTTGCCTGTGTATGCAGGATTGACTGCCTTCATGCCTGCGTCGAATCGCACGATGAAGAAGTTGGCATCCATGCGGAGGCCAAGTCCATAGCTTACGGCAATCTGGTCTAAGAACTTATTGAGGCGAAATTCACCGCCTGGTTGGTCTTTGTATTTCCTGATTGTCCATATGTTGCCTGCATCTATAAATGCGGCACCATTAAATTTCCAGAAGAGTTTTGCTCGGTATTCCAAACATAGGTCGAGCTTGATGTCGCCCGATTGGTTGAGAAAGTTTATGCCTTTGTCCTGCCCGTTGTAGGAGCCTGGTCCAAGTGAGCGTACTGACCATCCTCTCACACTGTTGGCACCTCCTGCGAAGTAACGTTTCTCAAATGGAAGTTGGTTGGAGTTGCCGTAGGGGCAGGCTATGCCTAATGCTCCATGATAGGCAACAGATGAGTTGTTTCCTATGCGGATGCTTTTCGAAAAGTCGAAGTCGCCTCGTATGTATTGTGCGTAAGCTATGCCGCAGAAAGTGTACTGTCCATATTCGTTCTTCTTTCCATCAATCATGCTGGTCATTGCTTTGAGAATGTTGCCTGATGTTTCAATGTTGAATCTTATGGTGTAAGCATTTTTTCCGTATGTTTGTTCTCTTGCCCCAAGTGAGTTGTACGTATAAGTGTAGCCCATCTTGGTGATGAGAAGATTTTCATAGTTGTATTTGAGGATTGCGTTTGTTTTGCCAAGAGAGTCGAGGTATTGTTCTTTAAAAGTTTTGGAAATCCATGGCATATACACATAGTTTATTTCTGCCAGGTCAAACTTATGCTGTGTTCTCTGGTTCTTGCTGCTCCATTTGTATCTCCATGCGGCGGTGAATACTCGACGGTGAAATTCTGGACGGTTTTGCATGTTGTATTGCAGGTTGATTTCAGATGAGGCATTGTGCAAAATGCCCCAAGTGCGCTTGACGTAAGGAAGCAAGAACGATGGAAAGCCAAGGGAAGCTTCTGCGCCTAGTTCTGTGTAGTTGTTTCCTTCATATCCATCAAGTCCCGTTATAGCTTCATAAGCACCTCTTATCTTGAACATGAATGTTTCAGATCCTCTGAAGAGATTCTTGTTCTGGTAGGATGTGGAGAGTGCGGCACCCATGTCGCCAGCGGAGTTTGTTGCCTCCACATCGAATCCAAAAGAATGAGGAAGAGCATGGTTGATGGTGATGTGGCAGTCGAGCGAGTCGTCTCCGCCTTCTTCTTCCATGTTGATGCTTGTATATGAGATGGCTGGCAGCCGCGTGAAGTTTGTGTATGTTCGCTTCATCATGTCATCGTTATAAAGATTGCCTGGCTTCATCAGACTGTTGCTAATTAGCAAATTTTTCCTGAAGTGCATCTGTCCGTTGCTGAGGAATATGTAATTGCCAATGGCTGTGGTGTCGACACAATCATTAGTTGATGGAATGTCAGCATGAAAGATGATATTGCGAAGTGTGTATTGTTTGTGATCTTTTGCTTCTGTGCGTCCGTCTTTTTGGTGTAGTTTAAGCTTCATTGCAACATCAACTTCTGTCGAGTTGAATGACGTGTCAGCTGTGAATCTAATATCTTCTTTGTTAAACATGAAATAGCCATTGTTGCGAAGGTATGATGCAATTCTGTTTCTTTCATTATTGAGAGCGTTGACATCGAAGGGACTGCCTTCTTTAAGAAGTGACGATGCTGTGTCTTCGACTGTGATGAAATGCCTAAGTCCTTTGTCTTCAACAATTCGTGATAATTTTCTTATTGTATACCGTTCGTTTGGATTCACATTGATGCGCACCCATTTTTTTTTGCCTTTGTTCTTGTGCCATTCTTCTGTTGTGGCTTTCATGTAGCCGGCATTGTTGAGCACCTTGGTGATGTCTTCTCTTGTCTTTGCAGTTTTGGTGCTGTCGTATAGCACTGGTGCCTGTCCTATACGTCGGAAGAACTTGCATCTTTTCGTAGTGGTATCGGTGCCTGAGAACATGTAGATGTTTAACGGTATTTTTATACCGAACCATTTTGTGTTGGGCTTCTGGTTGACATAGTCGCCCAGCAGATAATGTTTCATCACGTCTTTGTTCTCGCAACTTACTTCAATACCCATCAGCATGCTCTTTTCTTCAGGTATGTAGTTGTTTACTGAACATGATGCAATAGCCATACAAAGGGCTATGAATATGATTATATGTAGAACGATGTATTTCACGTGAATGTATGTATTAAATTTATTTGCAAAGTTACTTAAATATTTTTATTCGACAAAACAAGTGCTTTGTGTTTTAACCCAAATCGGTCATTAGATATTATTGCTGTCCGCTAAAATTCTAAAGTGGATAAATATGGCTCATCCGACATTTCGTGTGATGCGACAGTCATGCAGTGGATATAGCTTGGTTTGAAAATACCTTTCATCTCTGAAACCATACTCATTGCGTTTCATCACCTTTATTTTATTGTTAACACACACCATTTTTTCAGTTGTAATGTGGCAATTGTACTATTTAGCATTTAGCCGCAGACGTGTTGGATGTGCAACCTCGTTTACAACTGTTCACTCCTCATTCATAACTGTTCACCGCACATTTATTTTGGTTCAGAAAACAGGCGCGGAAAAGACGATCAAGTAAACATCAGATGTAATGTCGTACGACTATGCACCCTCATGTCGTACGACTATAGGTGCTCATGTCGTACGTTCATAGCAACTCATGTCGTACGACATGACAACCTCATAAAACAGCCCTCAGATACAGCTGTTTTTTGTTGTCCAAATATACAAAATCTATGGAAGCTTTCTTTTAGACTATATATACTTTATTGTTCTATTTTTGTATGAGCCACATTCTTTAGTGTTTTGTTGTCTATTACATGTGTGGTTCATTTTGTGCAATCATTATTTTTTATTATTTTTGCATGTGTTTTGTGAGGATGTTGTAATAAAGAATGCCTTCATTGCACTTTATACGGAGATTGTTTCAAGAATTTAGTTTAATGGAATAAAATAGCAATTAGATAAAAGTGATTAGCAAAAATAAGATTAAGTACATTCGGTCTCTTGAAATGAAGAAGCATCGCAAAGCAGATGGTGTCTTTGTTGCAGAGGGACATAAGCTCGTAGGTGACTTGATTGGCCATTTTCAATGTTGTTATATTGCTGCAACAAGTGAGTGGCTGAACACAAATTACAACATGCTTTTGGAGAAATGTAGAGAAAAGATTGAAATTGATGAAGTATCAGATAGTGAACTTCAAAGGGCAAGCCTGCAAGAGCATCCTCAACAGGTCATTGCTGTGTTCAAGCAGAAAAACGATTTTGTCGACATCAATGAAACAGCAAAGCGTAATTTGTGCCTTATGCTTGATGATGTTCAAAATCCAGGCAATCTTGGCACTATAGTGCGTATGGCTGATTGGTTTGGCATCGAACACGTGTTCTGTTCGAGTGGATGTGCAGACATATACAACCCAAAGACTGTTCAGGCCACTATGGGAGGTATGGCAAGAGTCAATGTTCACTATGTTGATTTGGTGAAAACTCTCTCCGAACTCTCAGATGATATTCCTGTATATGGCACATTCCTTGATGGTGAGAATTTATATGATAAGCAGTTGTCGGAACATGGTGTCATAGTAATGGGCAATGAGGGCAATGGCGTTTCACAGCAAGTGGCAGATCTTGTCACTGAGCGTCTTTTCATTCCGAATTATCCTATCGGAAGGTCTACATCCGAATCGCTGAATGTGGCAATAGCCACGGCGATTATTTGTGCTGAGTTCCGCAGGCGTCAGTGATTAAGCTTTCTGATGAAAATATGTTATTGCGAAATACTGGCGAAAACTAAAGAATGAAGGAAATACATATAGAATATGGAAAGATACTAATGTATGACCAAACAACCGCTCTGCGTTCAACCCAAATAGGTCATTAGATATGGAAAGAAGCTATAATGTTCGAAAATCTTCCTATTTAGTTCTAATGGCCTATTTGGATATAATGATCAATTGTGACTGAATGCCTATTTCAGTCCTTGATGTTTATATGTTTGGAAAATGTAATTTCATCAGGCGACAGTATGTTTGTGCAGATTGTTACCTTGTTCTTATGTATAACTATTGTGCCGCCAAGCCACTCTGTCATTGGCAACTCTTCTGTGAGTGGGTAATGATTTATCATTGTCTTGTCTTCACTGACTTCAACCACATGATTATAATACTGCTCCACAATCTCAAGTGGAGAATGTGGAGCAGTGTTATTTAATATGTAAACTTTTGATGCGGCAATTCGTTTCATTCCCATTATGTATAAGTTGTGTTACAAGTTGTTTCAGAGTGGCATTCTAAATGCCTATATGCGCACAGTGGCCTAATTTGCTTGTTAACGCATTGGGTGTTTGTTTATTCGCCTTGGACCCGCCGAGTTGGGATGACGCATAGTTGGTGCTTTTTGAATTTTGATTTGTTTATCCGACTTGTTCATCATGCGCAGCTGCTCTGGACTAAGCCTTTCTTCTATAGTTGAGGATATAGTATCTTGTGGTACATTGTCTTCTTTCTCAAGCGAATCAGTTTCTTCAGAATGCATGGTCTCCTTTTCATGCATTCTGATGAGCTGTATATTGTCTATAACACATAGATTGCGTGAACCCTTTTTTCCATTGTAATAGAAGAAGCAAGACACGTATTTTATCTTATCTCCGTTATTTATGTTAGCATTTTTCTTTCCGTCATTCGTATTCTCATTGTCTTTTGAAAGTAAGGCAATGCCATTGGCGCTGTCTATACCGACATCCTCGAGTGTGAGTTGTTGAATGCCACTGTTTCTCACAGAACGTGTCACACCAATATGCCGTCCACTTGTATACATTACGCTTAGGCCAAAATCAAGGTGGATATGATAGTCGTCGATGTCTTCTCCGATTATTGAAGGCGTGAATGTCAGGATAAATTGGTCATGTCTGTGAAAACTGGTGTCGGCTTTTATGATGAAACTCTCTTTGTTGAGGAGTGGTTTGTTGCGCAAAGTCAAGACTTTGGTTGTGTTCCACAAGTTTGTAGTGTCTCCACCATTGGCGAATACGGCTGTCATATTGCTGCTGCCGTTGACCATCTGCATTTTGTCATTTTCTTGTGTGAGTTTATCCTTCACGTTTCCGTATATGGTATTCAACTCTTTCTGGTGTCTATTGTAGTATACCAGAGAGCGTTCAAAATCAGCATGACTGATATGATATTTCTGGTACACAGCATTGATGTAGTCTTGCGCCTTTTTTTCTCTTTCTGATGATGGCAATTGTTCTATCATGCCTTGCATAAGATGATAGTCATAAAGAACACTTTCCATCTTTTTTTGAGATAACACGTCGCTTGGGCGTTCATCGCATGACGATAGGATGGCAAGGGCTGTAAACAGTATGAATTGAATATGTCTTTTCATTGAAAAGTGCTTGGTTAAGAGAAACGTTCTGTCAAAAGTTATCATTTAATAAACCTCATCAATATCAGTAGTTTGGTTGTGTATTGTTCTAAGACATGAATGGATGGTTTAACACTTGGATTTTATTATCAATAAATTGGCCAAGCTGCTGGATTTATTACACTTTCTATAAGTGAGCAATCAAAGTTGATTTAATCTGTCAGCAGTCTTGGCTTAATTGAGATGTTAAAGGTGACGAACTTGTTTTGTGTGTCCAAATGCACCTTTTGATTGAACTATAATTGTAATGCTTATGCGAGAAGACTGCGCAGTAGCCTAAAAATTGAATTTAAGACCAGCAAGCTTCTTGTTGTAGAATATCAGCAATGCAATAATGCCGCATGATATGGCTGCATCGGCAAAATTAAAGATAGGCGAGAAGAACACGCAATGTTCGCCGCTATAGATGGGAACCCAATCAGGCATGTCCCATTCAACGAGGGGGAAGTAGAACATATCCACAACTCTGCCATAAAGCAATTGCCCATATCCTTCGCCATAGGGAACTAATTCTGCCACTGAGGGCCTTGGTGGATTGTTGAATATCATGCCATAGAATATGCAGTCAATAATATTGCCAGCTGCACCTGCCGCTATGAGTGTGAGGCATGCGATGTATCCTGCTGGCTGACTTTTTTTTATCTCGCTGCAAATAAACCATCCAATTAGAGCTATGGCAATGATGCGAAATAGAGTGAGAACGAGTTTGCCTCCCATGATTTCCCATCCAAATGCCATTCCGTTGTTTTCTACAAACAGAAGGCTGAACCAGTTGGTTATTTCTATGCGTTCCCCAATATACATCCCCGTCTTGACAGAGACCTTGATTATTTGGTCAATGACAAGAACGGAGATGAAAATAGCGATAGAAAGTATATATTTAGTCTTTTGTGACATTTATATCCAATCTTTTGTTACAATAAAATGATTTCATGTTAAGCTTGAGATTTCTCAACAATGATAGTTGCTTTGAAATCGTCAAACTCAATAGGCTCGCCTGATGGATTCCCAAGTTCGATAGAGTTGGCAAGAACCTGAGATGCGATGTTCTCCTTGAATGAGGATAGCACGGCCTCTGTCTCTGGAGTGTTTGTGATAACGACTTTGACACGGTCTGTTATCTCAAATCCTTGGGTCTTGCGCAAGTTCTGTATCTGTTTGATTATCTTTCGAGCATTGCCTTCATTCTTGAGCTCAGGGGTGATGGTGATGTCAAGCGCAACGGTTGTCACGCCTTCGTTTGCCACACTCCACCCAGGAATGTCTTGTGACATGATGTCAACATCTGATATGTCGATGACTGCTTCTTGGCCATCAGCCATAAGAGCGACTTTTCCATTTGATTCAAGTTCGGCAATCTGGCTTTGTGTCATGGAAGCCACAGCGTTGCTGACTGCTTTCATCATCTTGCCAAATTTCTTGCCCATCACTCGGAAATTGCATTTCACGTTTTTCACAAGCATTGAACCGTCCATCAGTTGAAGATCTTTCACATTGACTTCCTTGGTGATGATAGATTTCATGCGTTCGATTCGTGCGCTCATCACGGCATCTGTGTCTGGTATGGCGATGGTGTGAAGTGCTTGGATAACGGGAATCTTCACTTTCTTGCGTATTGACAGTCCCATAGACGTAACCTTCATTGCCGCTTCCATTGCCGCTTCGAGTTCTGAGTCAATCTGATTCTCGCAGCATTCTGGATATTTTGCAAGATGCACACTTTTGCTGTTATCCTTGCCTGTTGCGTTGTTTAAGTCGCGGAACAATTGGTCTGCATAGAATGGCGCTATTGGAGCAATGAGACGACTTAATGTGTCGAGGCAGATATAGAGTGTCTGATAAGCTGACAACTTGTCGTCTGTCATGTCGCCTCCCCAGAATCGCTGCTTGTTCAGGCGTATATACCAATTGGAAAGGTTGTCAATTACAAATGACTGTATGAGTCGTCCAGCAGGAGTGGGGTCGAAGTCATCCAGATAAGTCCTGACGTTCTTCACAAGTGAGTTTAATTCTGAGAGAAGCCAACGGTCGAAGTCTGGTCGTTTGCAATATTCTATGTCATCCTCCTTGTAATCGAACCCATCTACATTTGCATACATTGTGAAGAATGAATAAGCCTGTTGCAACTTGATGAAAAATTGGCTTGTCACTTCTTTCACTCCTTCTGGGTCAAATGAAAGGTTGTCCCATGGAGATGAGTTTGTGATCATGTACCATCTTACCGCATCTGCTCCATATGTGTCGATACAATCAAACGGATTGATAACATTGCCTAAGCGCTTTGACATCTTGATGCCGTTTTTGTCGAGCACGAGTCCATTAGATATTACCGCTTTGTAGGCAACTGAATCGAACACCATTGTGGCTATGGCATGAAGGGTGAAGAACCATCCGCGTGTTTGGTCTACGCCTTCTGCGATGAAGTCGGCAGGATATGCCTTATGTTCATCAATAAGCTCTTTGTTTTCGAAAGGATAGTGTATCTGTGCATATGGCATTGCTCCAGAGTCAAACCACACGTCAATGAGGTCAAGCTCGCGTGTGAGGACGTTGCCTTTATCTGAAACAAGTTTAATGTCATCTACATAAGGTCGATGTAAATCGATCTTGTTGTAGTTTGCCTGATCCATGTTGCCTGGCACAAACCCTTTGTCCTTCAGAGGGTTTGAAGCCATTATTCCGGCAGCAACTGATTTCTCTATTTCTCCGTACAGTTCTTCAACGCTTCCTATGCATATTTCTTCGCGTGTATCTCTATTGCGCCAGATAGGAAGTGGGGTGCCCCAATATCTTGAACGTGAAAGATTCCAGTCGTTGAGGTTCTCAAGCCATTTGCCAAAGCGTCCTGTGCCCGTGCTTTCTGGTTTCCACTGAATAGTCTTGTTCAGCTCGAACATGCGGTCTTTCTTTGCTGTTGAGCGGATGAACCATGAATCGAGAGGGTAGTATAGCACTGGCTTGTCTGTGCGCCAACAGTGTGGGTAGTTGTGCACATGCTTTTCTATCTTAAAGGCTGAGCCAGCTTCTTTCATCTCGAGGCAGAGCACCACGTTGAGGTCCATGTCCTTTGTAGCTGCTTTTTCGTCATACTTACCATCTATATTGTATTTAGGGTCGTATGCATTCTTTACAAAGTCTCCAGCATGTTTCCAATAACTATCTCTTACGCATAATGATACAAACTCTTCGTTCATGTCGTCCTTCAAGAAATATTTACCTGTGAAGTCAACCATTGGACGAGTGTCGCCAGCCTTGTCAATCACGAAGAGTGATGGTATGCCTGCATCTTTTGCCACTTTGGCATCGTCGGCTCCGAATGTAGGTGCTATGTGCACGATGCCTGTACCATCTTCAGTTGTCACATAATCGCCAGGGATTACTCTGAAAGCCTCAGATGTCTTGTCAACCACCTTGTTGTTTTCTATAGCGCATGGCTTGATCCATGGCATGAGCTGCTCATAGTGCAAGCCTGTGAGGTCTGTTCCTTTGCCGCGCCATACGATTTCCAATGGTTTCTCATTGCCATTTTTGTCTTTTTCTGCAACAAAATATGCGGACAGTCGCGACTCAGCCAATATATATATTGCTTCCTCGCCGCTATAAGGGTTCTGGCCCTTGATGGCTACGTAGTCGATTTTAGGGCCAACGCAAAGTGCTGTATTTGATGGCAGAGTCCATGGAGTGGTTGTCCATGCTAATATGTACACAGGAAGGCTTGCGTTATTAGCAGCTGCATCTGTAATCTTGAATTGAGCTGTAACAGTGGTGTCCTTGACGTCGCGATAACATCCTGGCTGATTTAGTTCATGAGATGAAAGTCCTGTGCCTGCTGCTGGTGAGTATGGCTGGATGGTGTATCCTTTGTAGAGAAGGCCTTTGTTGTACAGCTGCTTGAGCAAATACCATAAGGTCTCTATGTATTTGTTGTCGTATGTGATGTATGGGTGTTCCAGATCGACCCAATAACCCATTTTGTCAGTCAGTTCGGTCCATTCACTTGTATACATCATCACATTTTTTCGGCAAGCGTCATTATAGTCGTCCACGCTGATTTTCTTGCCTATGTCTTCTTTTGTGATTCCTAATGATTTCTCCACGGAGAGTTCTACAGGAAGTCCGTGAGTGTCCCATCCTGCTTTGCGTTTCACTTGGAACCCTTGCATTGTTTTGTAGCGAAGGAAAGTGTCTTTGATGGTGCGTCCCATTACATGGTGGATGCCAGGATGTCCATTAGCCGATGGTGGACCTTCGAAGAAGATGAACTGTGGGCAGCCCTCACGGTCATCTATGCTTTTATGGAACATGTCTTCTTTGTTCCATTCTTCAAGCACCTCTTTGTTAACGTTTGAGAGGTTGAGTTTTGTTCTTTCTGTGAATTTCATTATTTTAATTTTATATCTTTCAATTTCTGTTCCTTGCCGCAGTATTTGCATTTGAGTGTCTGCAAGTCCTTGCGATAGAACACTGTTTTCATTGGCTCATTATTGGTGATGCACACAGGGTTGGCGCACTTCACGATGTTTGTGAGCGTTTCAGGAAGAGTGACTTCGATTTTTTCAGTCACCTTGTAGTCTTTGATGACTACCACACGTATGTTTGGGCATACCACAGCCAATTGGCTTATCTCTTCTTCAGAAAAGAATTTACCAGAGATTTTTATCAGTCCTTTGCGTCCCATCACCTGGCTTTTCAGGTTATTGGCAATGACAACTTCTGCATTGCTTTCTTCTAAATTTAGCAGTTGGGCCACAGTAAACAGTTTGTCAGTTGGTATGTGATCGATGACGGAGCCGTTTTCAATGGCTGCGACCATCATGTGTTCTTTGTTGTTCTCCATAATAATCGATGTCTAAAAGTTATCCGATGATGGTTTTGTCATTTTTGATGTCATCGAGTGTGATGCCCAGAACGTCGCATATAAGAGCTTCGCGGGCATACAGTCCGTTTTGTGCTTGGTCGAAATAGTATGCGTGCTTACTGTCGTCAACATCATACTCGATTTCGTTCACGCGTGGCAGTGGATGCAATATCTTCATGTTGTCTTTGCATTTGCCAAGCATGTCTGCCTTTAGTATGTAAGCGTCTTTCACTCTTTCATATTCCATCAAGTCTGTGAACCTTTCACGTTGCACTCGTGTCATGTAGAGAATGTCAGCGTCAGATATGGTGTCTTCTGTGAAGTCTTGCTGCTCAACATATCTTATGTTCATCTGCTGGCAGTAAAGTTTGTACTCTTCTGGCATCTCAAGTTCTTTTGGCGCAATAAAGTGGAATGTTGGATTGTACTGGCGCATGGACATGAGCAACGAGTGCACTGTGCGTCCATATTTAAGGTCGCCCACCATGTATATATTCAGATTTTCCAGAGTGCCTTGGGTCTTGTAAATGGAATAAAGGTCAAGCATTGTTTGTGAAGGGTGCAGGTTAGAACCGTCACCGGCATTGATAATGGGCACATCTGTTACCTCGCTTGCATAAAGGGCCGCTCCTTCCAATTTGTGTCTCATCACAATGACGTCAGCGTAGTTGCTCACCATCTTTATCGTGTCTTTCAGTGTTTCACCTTTTGACGAACTTGTCGCTTTAGGGTCACTGAATCCGATTACACGTGCTCCCAGTCTGTTTGCTGCAGTCTCAAAAGAGAGTCGAGTGCGTGTGGAAGGTTCAAAGAAAAGAGTTGCCACCACCTTTCCTTTGAGGAGCTGGCGGTTGGGATGAGCTTCAAACTCTGTAGCCATGTTGAGCAGATATTGTATCTTCTCTTTAGTGTAGTCGGCTATTGAAACAATGCTTCTATTTTCCATATAATAATCGTGATTATTATTGTTCAACGTAAAATTCGTGCAAAGGTAGTGAAAAAAAACGATAGTATAACAATTTACTTGTCTTTACTTCCAAAAAGAGTGTTTTGTGTCATGTGGCCAGTCGCAAATGATGTATATGAGTGGCATTTGTCCCAGATTGTCTGTGCCAGATGCCACTCATGATAATGAATATAATTACAGCGTCACGCCATTTTTAAAGATGGCAATCTCCTGATAATTTTTCTTTTCGTTCCAAGTCAATTCGCCGCTTGCCACAGAGACGACTTTGTCAGCAAATCTTTCAAATACATCCTTCATGGATTCGTTCTCAACGATAGTGCCGGCATTGAAGTCAATCCATGTAGGTTTGTCTGTGGAGAGCAGAGTGTTTGTGCTTATCTTTATTGTTGGGACAAACGTGCCGAAAGGTGTGCCTCGGCCTGTGGTGAATAAAACAATGTGGCAGCCAGATGCAGCTAACGCTGTTGATGCCACGAGATCATTTCCTGGGGCTGAAAGTAGGTTGAGACCTTTCTTTTTGATGCGTTCTCCATAGTCGAGCACGTCTTTCACTGCGCTTTTACCACATTTTTGAGTGCATCCGAGTGCTTTTTCCTCAAGGGTTGAAATGCCTCCAGCCTTGTTGCCTGGAGAAGGATTTTCTCCAACAGGTTCGCCATGAGAAATGAAATACTGTTTGAAGTCGTTCACCAGTTTGACGGTTTTGTCAAACAAAGCTTTGCTTTCGCATCGATTCATCAATATGGTCTCCGCTCCAAACATCTCTGGCACTTCTGTAAGCACTGTTGTGCCACCTTGCGCCACGATGTAGTCACTGAATACTCCAAGTAATGGGTTGGCTGTTATGCCAGAGAATCCGTCAGAGCCGCCGCACTTCAGTCCGACTCTCAACTCTGACAATGGAATGTCCTCGCGCTTGTCATTTGAGGCTATAGTGTAGAGTTCTCTTAATATTTTCATTCCTTCTTCCACTTCATCGCCTTTAATTTTCTGGCTCACCATGAAGCGTATACGCTCATGGTCATATTCACCAAGCAGTTCTTCAAACATGTTTGGTTGATTGTTCTCGCAACCAAGGCCTACTACCAACACGCAACCTGCATTAGGATGCAGCACCAAGTCGCGCAGGACCTTTCGTGTGTTCTCATGGTCTTCTGATAGTTGCGAACAACCATAGTTGTGTGGAAAAGCTGTCACACGCAATTTCGCTGTTCCTGCTGGCAACATCTTGGCGAGTTCTGAATGGCTGTCTTCAGCTTCTTTTTCAAGTTGTCTTGCCAGTTGGTTAACCACTCCATTCACGCATCCTACTGTAGGCACAATCCACACCTCGTTTCTTATGCCCACTTCTCCGTTCTTACGTCGATATCCCTTGAATGTCTTCTTTTTGTCCCCGAACCATTGTTTATACGCTCGGTTTGTCAGTTGTTCCTTTCCAATAGGCTCATATTTATATTCGAGCAGTCCCGACAGATTTGTCTTGATATTGTCATGGCATACGAAATCACCTTTCTTATGATTCTCTTTTAGTTTGCCGATGGGGTATCCGTATTTGATAATGTTCTCTCCTTTGTTGAGGTCGGTCAGCATGATTTTGTGTCCGGCAGGCACATCTTGATTAAGAGTGATGACTTCGCCGTCTACGTCTATTATATCTGCTTTTTTGAGAGGCGTGATGGCTACCGCCACATTGTCTTCTGGATTTATCTTGATTGTTTTCATTTTTTTTGTGTTAAATCTAAAAACGTTCATGAAGGTGTGAACATGTTGTTAGCTAAAGAAATAGATTATTCACTTTAGAACGAACAACATATTTAAATGTTGATGACGCTTAGAATGTTTGTTTAAGCTAATAGTATCAAGGTCATTATAGAGCTTTGTATTCTTTGGGTGTGTATCCAGTGTGCTTTTTGAAAAATTTAGCGAAGAAACTTTGGTTCGCAAAGTTTAAATGATTGCTCACATCCTTTATGTTTGTATCCTCCATTCTAAGCATAGATTTGGCTTCAAGTATCACATACTGGTTTATCCAGTCTGTAGCGTATTTTCCGCTTACCTTATGGACCACGCTCGAGAGATATTTGGGTGACACACAAAGTTTGTCTGCATAGAAAGATATAGAACGGTGGTTGAGATAATTATCTTTTACCAATTTGATGAAATTCGTGAACAATTCCTCTTTCCTGCTTTTGGGCGCTTGTTCTTCCGTGGTCTCATTTTTTAGCACAAAGCGATCGAAAAAGTTGCAAAGCATAATTTGGATATAGCTTTTTGCCACTTCCTCTTTAAATCTGAAATCAGGATTGCTCAGTTTCTTCTTGATTTCGTTGTATATCATCAGGCTTTCTTCCATCATGTCAGGGTCCATGTGGCTAACAGGCATGCGTTTCACTTTGTTTACATGTTCAATTACAGTTTTCACATTGCCAACATATTTCAGAAAATCCGAGTTTATGGCAATGAATGCGATGCGTGCGCTGTCCTTGATTCCTATGACGCGTAAGAAACTGCCCGTCAGGATCATTGCAGCATCGCCCTCGTGGAGAGTGTACTTGGTAAGATCTATTTCTAAGTCAATCTGTCCAGATGTGCATAAGAAACACACATTCATGTCGAGTTGTATTGGAAATGACTTATCTTTCTGTTCGATGTGTTCGGAATTCTTTTCTTCAAGATTGTCTATTATTGCCAGCTTGCCAGGTATCTGAACAAATCGGCTGTCAGTTGGGAAATGAGTCAAGTCGACTTTCATTATCTCTTGTTTGTTCATTATCATGATGGTTTATTTGGCAAAATTACATAAAAAAAATGAAACCAGAAACATGTGGATTGAAAAACTCCAGTCTCTGGTTTCATTTTTCTTGTTAAACTGCAAGAGAATTGCATCATGTGCTTATGTGTTTACTATTTAACCCGACTCTGTCTTATTGCTTGATTTGGGTTAAGGTCTTTCTATTTGCTTGTTGAACCTATTTGCATCACACATTGCCATGGTGTGCGTTAGGGCGTTATCTGAGCGCCAACTTTACCATTGTTGTGGCTTGGTCGTATGCTTTTTCCCAGTTTGTGTCAATGCAGAAAGGTGTGAGTGTCGATTTGTCGTTTATGTAGCAGTTCACCTTTTCTTTGTCTGTATCCTTGAATAGAGGGTTGTATTTGCTTGCGTCGGTGTATATTTTCAGTATCTCGTTGCGCTTGGCTGGAGAAATAGCACGAGCCTTTTCAAGGTTAGCTTGGAAGTCTGTCACGAACGAAGCCATGTTCACGGCTTGACTGTCATAAAAATATGAGTCTTTATTCATACCCCGCTTCTTCACCATCATTGAGATGTAGTTGAGTGCAGTCACCTTGAACTGGTTTATTTGTACCTCTTCATCTGATGATGAAGGGTTGTTCACGACAGCTGTGGCTCTGTCGTATACTGTCTTGTAGAGGCTTTGAGCCTGAACGTTAGCTGCTGAAATTGCCAGCAACAGCATTGCAAAGATAAATTTCTTCATGTTATTTTTCAATATTATTATATTATTATTTTAGTCTTGATTCCTATTGCAGCATCTTGTTGTGCAATCATATGCTTTATCCTCAATAGACTTTCAATGTGTTGTGTTTGCAAAGAAGGTTGTAGATTTGTATGACGCTTCAATGTTAACGTTGCAAAGGTATCGCAATCCATTCATGTTGGTGTAGGGGAAAACCCTAAAGACTCGTGTAAATCCCCTAAAGGAGAGCGTCATCCGATTAACGCACTTGTCATCAATTGGGATGAAAACAATGTGCTTTGCCAAACATTGTTCCGAATTGGGCAATGGATAGGCCTGTGAATGTTGATATGGCAATTCTGCAAGGCATCATCTGATGAAGTTCATGGGGCTCCATTCTTCGTTTACAGGCTTCTCTGCCTGCCCTGTAGCATACATTTGCAACATGAATGCCATATTGTTTGCAAGTGTTCGCATTGTCTGCATTCCTTCAATATCCATTGCGGCTTCGCCTTCAGCGCGCCCATAAGCAATGTTCCAATATTGTGAGGTCACGATTGGCATGTTGCACATTTGAAAAGGCATTTGTAGCGTTTGGAAAGCAGCAGAAGCGCCGCCTCGGCGACATACTGTGACGGCTGCAGCTGGTTTGCCACGGAAATTAGAGCCTCCTGCATATAGCATGCGTTGTTGCAGGGCCATAGCTTGGGCTGCAGGTTGGCCCCAATATACAGGAGCTCCTATTATCAATCCATCGCATGCTTCCATTTTATTGATAACGCTGTTTGTGATATCATCGTCAAACACACATTTGCAGTTTGCGTTCTCCTTGCATTTGTTGCATGCAATACATCCGCGCACGGCTTTTGTGCCTACCCACACTATTTCCGTGTCTATGCCATGCGTTTCTAATTGCTTAGCACATTCGTTCAATGCGGTAAAGGTGTTTCCTTCCTTACGCGGACTTCCGTTTATCAATAGTACTTTCATTATTATTTATTATTAAATTTATTATTAATTTTGAGTATTCTAATATAATGATATGTATTCGTATGTGTTACCAACATCTTTCAGATACTTTTCGAAAGCTTCCTTTGTTATCACAACCGTTCCGCGACAATCGTTAGGATGGAAAGATAAAGAGGCCGATTCCTTGAGATTAGCGTCGAGAAAAAGATGAACCGCGTTATCTGTGTCGTTTATGAGTCCGAAAGGTGAGACGCTTCCAGGCTCCAGTCCTAAGTATTTCATCATCCTCTCAGGTGATGCGAATGATAGTTTCCCGCATGAAGGCAGCCCTTGCGATGTGAGCGCTTCTTTCAGGCTGTGTTCCAGCTCGTGGATATCGAGGTCGTGGTTGCAGTCGAAACAGACAAGGTAGTGTTTGTTGCCTTTATGGTTGCGGAAAAACAGGTTCTTGCAATGTACGCTTCCATCGTCTTTCCACCACCGTTTCGCTTCTTCTATAGTTTTGCCTTCAGGATGATTGTAGTTTGTGAATGGTATGTCGTGTTCCTTCAGATAGTTTAACACCTTTTCTTCTCGTGTCATGTGTTGTGCTGTTTATTTATTATCCCGAATATGAAATTATGATTATTAGCAGATGCCCCGAACGGACAGAGGCAAAGCTTTTTGTCACGTTTGTTCGTTCGAAGCACCTGCTTGTTTTATTGATGATTGTGGAGCATGTTTTCAGTAAGTGAACATCATTTCACGGACACCTTTTTACCTTTGATTACATATACTCCTGGCTGCAGGCGCAGTATCTCATTGATAGTGGCATCTTTAGCCATCATTACTCCAGAGACATTGTACACATTGGCGTGTTCGTCATCTTTCAGCACATTGTGTATGCTCACAGTGCTTCCTATATGGTTTGTGTTCAGCACGGTTGAGTTGCCGTTAGACAGCTGTATGTAGCAGCGTGTGGCATAAAAGCCAGTTTTCACGTTGTCAACATTCACAAAAGCCGCTTCTGAGTTGTCGCTTGCTAATATTCCATACATGCCCTTTGATTCGCGCTTTGTTTTGGCGCATCCCATAGTGACTGTCTCTCCTGTGCCTTGTGCTGTGAATGTCAATTCAGGCTTTGCGTCTACGATTGTGGCTTCAGGCACGCTCAATGTCTTTCTGCCAGCTTCGCCTGCATAATATAATATGTAAGGGACATTGGCTTTTATTCCCTCGCCTTTGCAGTCGCGGAAATTGAGTTTGATGCCTTTCCCATCGTTTTCCACGCCTGCAAGACATTCCAGTTTGCAGTCATGGCCAAATACCTCGTTTATCTGAGCTGAAGGCACATCGAAAGGCAGTGAAATAGTGTTCCAGCCGTGAAATAAGTATCTTGCTACCTTGGCGTTGAGTGTTTTGTTGGCATATGGCGCAAGGTTAGTGCCATTGAATGTGCTCAGGTTAAGTTGGTTTTGAGCACTTGCTCCTGCACATGCGAGTGCTAAAGCTGCTGTTAGTAAAATCTTCTTCATGATGGGTGATGCATTATTTGAGTTCTTTTATGAATCCATTTCTGTAGGCGTATAGCAATCTCTTGAGATCCTCTACCTTGTCGAGCAATACCTTGCCCTTGTCGGTGTCTTTCACATACATGCGTTCTGAACTTAGTTCTACAATCTGAGTTGAGCTTTTGATGTCGTTGCCGTTTTGGATGGCATCTTCTGCCGATCTGAAAGGCTGGTGCTGAACGAGGTCGAGACCTCTGCTGTGGAAGGTGAGAGTATAGCCTGCAATACCTGTCTCTGGTTGGTATGCCCGTGAAAAACCGCCATCGATTACAAGCAGTTTGCCATTGGCTTTGATGGGCGTTTCTCCCTTGAGCACCTTTACTGGCGTGTGCCCGTTAATGATGTGGCGGTGTTTGCCTTTCACTCCGAAATTGTCGAGAATCATGTCTACAGTCTTCTCGTTGTCATTATATTTGTAATAATAGCCTTTGTTCTCGGCGTGTGTATCTTTGTCTTTGATGAAATAGCGTTCGAAAGTTGTCATCTTGTCCTTGTCGAATAGAGGCGAGTCTTTTCCGCACCAAAGATACCATATGTAGTCGCGTGCATAATCTTTGCGTTCCTTAGGCGTGTCGTTATTGAAAGCTTCACGCACCAAATGTCCCGTCTTCTTCATTAGGTCAATGCCTTTATGCTTTGTGCCGTCTATTTCTACTTCCTTCAGCGAACCATCTGCATTGAGAGGCACTGTTGCGTGATACATAAGGTTGCTGTTTGATATTGAATACATGCAGCCGTGTGCCAGCAAGCATTGCACGTGCCTCTGAAGTTTGTCGCTTGTGAGGAACGAATGCTCAAGTTTTGCCATGAGCGTTTCTTCTTCTTCGGTAAGCTGGTTTGGGCATTCGCCTCTTGCTGTAGGCAAATAAGTGTCAAGCATTTCATATTCCTTCTGGTCGATTATGCATGTGCCTTTATCGAAGTTTATGGCTTCGAGAAGCTTTCGGCTTTCCATTTGGAATTCGGGATGGCGGTCGATGAGTTTGGCTTCTTCCTTGAACTGGATTACCGTGATGGCTTTGTGCATCTGTGCGATGAGTCGGTTTGTCTTCTTGTCATGCTGGCTTTCCTTGCTCAGTTCTCTCACTCCAAAAAGTGTGCAGGGGTCGTCTTTGTATGTTTCCATGGCAAAGGTGGCAAGCGGAAGCAGGTTGATGCCATAACCGTCTTCGAGAGTGGCGAGGTTGCCATAGCGCAATGAAAGTCTTAGCACATTTGTTATGCATGCGCGGTTGCCTGCAGCTGCGCCAAACCAGCTGATGTCATGGTTGCCCCACACGATGTCGAAATTGTGGTAATTCATCAGTGTTTCCATGATGAGATGCGCTCCAGGTCCGCGGTCGAAGATGTCGCCAAGCAGATGCAGCTGGTCGATGGCGAGCCTCTGTATGAGATAGCATATAGAGATGATGAAGTGGTCTGCGCGTTGTGTTGCTATGATGGTCTGCACAATCATGTTGTAATATTGGTGACGCTTGTCACCTACACCGCTGTGGCTCTCGTGCACCAGCTCCTCTATTATGTCGCTGAGCTCATCTGGCATTTCCTTTCTGATTTTGCTTCTTGTGTATTTTGAACTGACCTCCCTGAGCACTTTTATGAGTTGGTTGAGCGTGATGGCATAAAAGTCGTCCATGTGCTGCTCTGAGGTCTTGATGCGCTGCAGTTTGGCTTCAGGATAGTATATGAGGGTGCACAGTTCCTGTTTTTCTGCTATGCGTAGCGTTGAACTGAATATCTCGTCCACCTTGCGCTTCACATATCCAGAGGCGTTTCGCAACACGTGGTTAAACGCTTCGCTCTCTCCATGAGGATCGCTGATGAAATGTTCTGTCGGTTTAGGCAGATTGAGCACAGCCTCAAGGTTTATTATCTCATAACTGGCTTCGGCTACGCTTGGGTAACTTTGTGCCAGAAGTTGCAGATACCTGAGGTCTTCCTTTATCTTATCTTCTGTGAGGTCGTTCTTGCTAATATTGCTGTTCATATCCGAGTGGTATTATGTCGCAAAAATACAAAAAAAATCACACACGTTGACCATCTGTCCTTGATTTATTGCAAATGAAATATGATTTTCATGATTTGAACGTTCTGTTTTAGAAAAAGTGTGCTGTTGATGATGCTTATTATGTCAAAAAATTATAACTTTGTGCCCAAAAACACACATAGTCAAAGAACATGCCAATGTCGGCTGCAATAAATATTTATCGGCAAAAGTGTTTCTTTGGCAATGATATCAAGACAAAATTTAAAAGTATATAAGATATCTATTTATGGCTGCAGGACTTAGATTTCAGGTAGTGAAAGAGGCGTTCAAGCGTGGTCCAGTTTATGTGGACATGCCTAAAGAGCGTCCGAGTGAGTATTTTGCTAAGTATGTTTTTGACAGGAGGAAAATGTACAAATACCTTCCTTCGCGCGTGTACGAACAGATGTGTGACGTGATAGACAACGGAGCTCCATTTGACCGTTCTATAGCTGACGCTGTGGCCTCAGGCATCAAGCAGTGGGCCATTGAGAACGGTGTGACCCATTATACCCATTGGTTCCAGCCTCTTACCGAAGGCACAGCGCAGAAGCACGATGGTTTTGTTGAGCATGATGGCAAGGGCGGCATGGTTGAGGAGTTTGAAGGCAAACTCCTTGTTCAGCAAGAGCCTGATGCCAGTTCGTTTCCTTCTGGCGGCATACGCTCAACCTTTGAAGCACGCGGTTATTCCGCTTGGGATCCCACTTCGCCAGTGTTCATCATAGGCGACACACTCCTCATTCCTACAATTTTCATATCATATACTGGTGAGGCTCTCGACTATAAGGTGCCTTTGAAAAAATCTTTGCACGCCATTGACAAGGCCGCCACAGCTGTAGCACAGTATTTCTTCCCAGACGTGAAAAGGGTAGTGACCAACCTTGGTTGGGAACAAGAATACTTCCTTGTTGATGAATCGCTCTATGCCACTCGTCCAGACCTTGTGATGACAGGACGGACACTCATGGGACACGATTCGGCCAAGAACCAGCAGATGGATGACCATTATTTTGGTTCTATTCCTGCTCGTGTGGAAGAGTTCATGAAGGACATTGAGATCAATGCCCTCCAGCTTGGCATACCTTGCAAGACGCGTCACAATGAGGTCGCGCCAAACCAGTTTGAGTTTGCGCCCATATTCGAGGAAGCCAATCTTGCCGTCGACCATAATATGCTCATGATGTCCATCATGAAGCGCATAGCCCGCAAGCACGGCTTTCGTTGCCTCCTGCACGAGAAGCCTTTCAAAGGCGTTAACGGTTCCGGCAAGCACGAAAACTGGTCTCTCTCTACAGATACAGGCATTCTTCTTCATGCCCCAGGCAAGACGCCTATCGACAACCTCCGTTTTGCCGTGTTTATAGTCGAGACGCTCAAGGCTGTGTATGATCACAATGGCTTGATCAAGGCGTCTATCATGAGCGCAACCAATGCGCATCGTCTTGGCGCCAACGAAGCTCCCCCTGCCATCATATCTTCATTCCTTGGCAAGACAGTGACCGATCTTTTAGAGCATCTTGAACAATCAGATGAAGACGCTCTCTCGCTCGAGGGCAAAAAGGCATTCAAACTTGACCTTCCCTCGCTCCCTGAGTTGCTCATTGACAACACCGACCGTAACCGCACATCGCCATTTGCCTTCACTGGCAACCGCTTTGAGTTCAGAGCCGTTGGGTCTGAGGCCAATTGCGCATCAGCCATGCTCACACTTAATAGTGCCGTGGCAGAAGCTCTCATCCAGTTCAAAACCCGTGTTGATGCGCTTATCAGCAGCGGCGAGACGAAGGAATCGGCCATCATGAAGGTTGTTCGCGAGGATATCAAGTATGTGAAGCCTATCATTTTCAATGGCAATGGATACAGCGATGAATGGAAAGAAGAGGCTAAGCGCCGCGGCCTCGACTGCGAGACATCGGCACCTCTTGTCTTTGACAACTATTTGAAGCCATCAACTGTCAAGATGTTTGAGAAGGTCAATGTGATGACCCGTTTCGAGCTTGAGGCGCGTAATGAGATAAAATGGGAAACTTATACAAAGAAAATCCAGATTGAGTCGCGCATATTTGGCGATCTCTGCCTTAATCACATAATCCCAGTAGTCACAAAATACCAGTCGACGCTTATAGACAACGTTCATAAGGTACAAGGTGTCTTCCCCGCAGAGAAAGCAAACAAGATAGCTAAAGAGAATCTCAATATCATAGAGAGAATCTCAGACCATGAGTCGTTTATCATAGAGAATGTTGACAACATGGTTGAGGCTCGAAAGGTGGCTAACCGTATAGAAAACGAAAGAGAAAAAGCTATAGCTTATCATGACACGGTGGCTCCTCTCATGGAAGAGATACGCTACCATGTAGATAAGCTCGAGACTATAGTTGACGATGAACTATGGCCGCTGCCTAAATATAGAGAACTGCTCTTTATCAGATAAATCAAAGGAAGAATCAAGCAGTGTTTCTCTTTTGTTTTGTACAACTTTAGAATGCTTGTCTCACAACATTGCGACTGTCTCAAATTATAATTGAGCATTCGCATCTAAGCAATTAAACCAAGAGCGAGAATGCCAATTCAAGGTTTTCTCGCTCTTTCTGATTTCCCATTTGTCATTATTTCTCCCAAAAAACTGACTATAGATTCAATTTTGCAGCGACTTTTTTCGAAATAGCATTGTTTTCTATGAAAAGTCAAATTCTTTTTTTATCTTTGCAACGATTTTTTTTCAAATGAAATCTATTTATAACTAAAGGCTGGGAGACATGGCCGCAAACACAGACTTGAATCCTTGCCATCTAAACCGATAATATAAAAATATGATTACAAATGACATTTATGGGGCCTTGCAGCTCCTGCTTGTCGGCATGATTACGGTGTTTCTCGTTCTTCTCATCGTAATAGGCCTTGGCAAGGCTCTAATCTGGGCCATCAATAAGTGGGCTCCAGAGGAGAAAGTTACAAAGAAAGCAGCTCCTGCTGCGAAAGCCATTTCCGCTATTGATGCACATACCAAAGCTATCATTGATGCTGCCATAAGTCAAATCACAGGCGGCAAGGGACATGCGTCTAAGATCACAAAACTTTAAAAACAAATATAATAACAAGCATAAACAAACAATGGCAAAAGAAGTTAAATTTTCGCTGGTCTTTCGTGACATGTGGCAGAGTGCTGGAAAGTACCAGCCTCGTGTGGATCAGCTCGTAAAAGTTGCACCTGCAATCATCAAGATGGGATGCTTCGACCGTGTTGAAACAAACGGCGGTGGATTCGAACAAGTGAATCTTCTCTATGGAGAAAATCCTAATAAGTCTGTCAGAGAATGGACTAAGCCATTCCATGAAGCTGGCATACAAACACACATGCTCGACCGAGCGCTCAACGGTCTGCGTATGAGTCCTTGCCCAAAAGATGTACGTAAGCTATTCTATAAGGTTAAAAAGGCACAAGGAACAGATATCACACGCATCTTCTGCGGTCTCAACGACCCTCGCAACGTCATTCCTTCTATCAAATACGCTAAGGAAGCAGGAATGATAGCTCAGGCTTCTCTATGCATCACGCACTCACCAATTCATACAGTAGAATATTACGTCAACCTGGCCAAGACTTTCATGGATGCTGGCGCTGATGAAATCTGTTTGAAAGATATGGCTGGTATCGGCCGTCCTGTCTCGCTTGGCAAGATTGTGGAAGGTATAAAGAAAATTAACCCAGACATCGTCATTCAGTACCACTCGCACGCAGGCCCAGGCTTCTGCGTGGCTTCAATACTTGAAGTGGCAAAAGCAGGATGCGACTACATCGACACAGCTGTTGCTCCTCTTTCTTGGGGAACAGGCCATGCTGACATCATTGCAGTGCAAGAAATGCTCAAGGATGCAGGCTTTAAGGTGAAAGAAATTAACATGGAGGCATAC
Source organism: uncultured Bacteroidaceae bacterium (assembly GCA_934293005.1). GTDB lineage: Bacteria > Bacteroidota > Bacteroidia > Bacteroidales > Bacteroidaceae > Minthosoma. The sequence continues at coordinate 17,342 of CAKQYA010000010.1, read as the reverse complement.
ATGGAAGTGCGCACCCAAATTCAGGAGATGTGCGACGACTTCCTTGGCTACTATATTCCAGAACTAAATCACCTCAACAACTCACTCCTCGTCAAGCCAGGTCTTCCTGGAGGCATGATGGGCTCGCTCATGACAGACCTTGAGGATAATCTCAAGTCGCTTAACAAGTGGAAGAAAAAGAACGGTCAGCCCGAACTCACAACAGACCAGCTTCTTGTTAAGCTATTCGATGAGGTTGCATACGTATGGCCAAAGGTGGGCTACCCATGTCTCGTCACACCATTCTCACAGTATGTGAAGAACCTTGCGCTTATGAATGTCATGCAGATGGAAAAAGGCAAGGCGCGTTGGTCAATGATTGCCGATAATATTTGGGACATGATTCTTGGCAAGTCAGGACAGCTGCCTGGCAAGGTTGACCCAGAGCTCGTTGCCATGGCAAAGGAGCAGGGAAGGGAGTTCGAGACACAAGATCCTCAGTCTTACTATCCCGACAAACTTGATGAATTCAAGAAAGAAATGCAGGACAACGGATGGGAACTTGGTCAGGACAATGAAGAACTCTTCGAGCTGTCAATGCATCCAGAACAATATCGCGCCTATAAGAGCGGCAAGGCAAAGGCTGACTTTGAAGCTGACCTCGCTAAGCGCAAGGAAGCGAAGAACGCCCCTGCTGCAGGTGAAGGTCCTAAGAGCGTGACTGTACAGGTGAATGGCGTTAACTACAAGGTTGAAATAGCATACGGCGATGCAGCTCCTGCTGTTCCTGCTGCTTCTGGAGCAGTTCCTGCAGCTCCTGCTGGTGAGGGAGAAGACATACTCGCACCATTGGAAGGAAAGTTCTATCTTGTCAAAGATAACTCTGAGACTCCTAAGAAGGTGGGCGACACTTTCCAGACTGGCGACACTCTTGGTTACATTGAAGCCATGAAGACATTCAATGCCATACGTGCAGACAAGCCTGGCACTATCACAGCCATACTCGTCAATTCTGGCGACTCTGTTGAAGAGGACGACCCAATCATGAAATTCGCTTAATCAATTACACAAGAATGGAAGAAATACTTAATAATGTGTACCAGATGACGGCGTTCAGCGACATCATCGCCTCAAATGGTCAATACCTCATCATGTATCTTCTTGCCTTCGTGCTTCTGTACCTTGGCATAGTAAAACATTTTGAGCCACTTCTCCTCGTTCCTATAGCTTTCGGCGTGCTCATAGCTAATTTTCCTGGTGGCGACATGGGCGTATATCAAGCAGACGAGGCTGGACGCATCTTCAACTCTGAAGGCAAACTGATATGTGAGAATATTTGGGATATGTCGCTCCCTGCAATAGCCCACGACCTTGGATTGATGAACTTCCTCTACTATATGCTCATCAAGACAGGATTCCTGCCACCAATTATCTTCATGGGTGTTGGAGCTCTCACTGATTTCGGACCAATGTTGCGAAACCTTCGCCTTTCTATCTTTGGCGCGGCTGCACAGCTTGGAATCTTCGCAGTTCTTCTCGTGGCTATAGGCTCTGGAGCATTCAACATCAAAGAAGCTGCATCTCTCGGTATCATCGGTGGAGCTGATGGTCCTACAGCCATTTTCACAACTATCAAGCTTGCTCCGCATCTGCTTGCTCCAATCGCTATCGCTGCTTACTCTTACATGGCTCTTGTGCCTGTAATCATTCCGCTCGTAGTGAAACTGCTGTGTTCAGAGAAAGAACTCAAGATTAACATGAAGGAACAGGATAAGCTTTATCCTTCTGGACAGAAGATTAAGAATGAGAAAGTGCTCAAGATTATCTTCCCGATAGCTGTCACCACGATTGTGGCTCTCCTCGTTCCATCAGCCGTATCTCTTATAGGTATGCTCATGTTTGGTAACCTCCTTAAAGAAATCGGTTCCGACACAGCTCGCCTCTTTGACACGATATCAAATGCAGTGATGAACACAGCTACGGTATTCCTCGGACTGTGTGTTGGAGCAACAATGACAGTGCAGGCATTCCTTAATTGGACCACAATCGGCATTGTCATCGGCGGTTTCTTCGCTTTCGGCCTGTCTATCGCTTCTGGCATCTGCATGGTGAAAATCACAAATCTCTTCTCGAAGAAGAAAATCAATCCGCTTATTGGAGCTACAGGACTTTCTGCCGTGCCTATGGCATCGCGCGTTTGCAATGAGATATCCACAAAGTATGATCCAAAGAACCATGTGCTCAACTACTGCATGTCTTCAAATGTATCGGGTGTGATAGGTTCAGCGGTGGCTGCAGGTGTACTTATATCATTCCTTCAGAACATTGCGGTGTAAATGCATTAAAAACTAAGTCTTCAATTCTTTGAAGATTTATATAATCAATAAACCCCAGCATCTTGAGTTGTTCAAGTGCTGGGGTTTTTATTTGTATGTCTCAAAAAGGTCTAACTCAAATACCATAAGAAGTGAAATACACTATTGTTTGTGTCTTCACTTTTTCCTTGTGGTAGTTGCTGCCTTCTTGACAGTGGTGGTCTTTTTTGTATTGGTAGATCTATTTCCCGATGTGGAAAATTTAATTGTTTTTACTGCTGGCTTGTAATAAGTCTTTGCTTCAGGCATCCATTTATTGATGTCAGCAATGCGTTTAGCATCGGATGGGTGGTCGCTGAGTATGGAAGAACTGCTGTTGCCTTGAGCTGCCATACGCTGCCAAAATGCTGTTGCCACACTTGGGTCATAGCCAGCCATGGCAGCGAAAATGAGTCCCATGTGATCGGCTTCGCTCTCCTGTTTGCGTGAGAATCCAGCTGTGAATATTTTCTGTCCTGCATTAGCCACAAGGGTTCCGAGTTGCTGTATGCTTGCGTCTACTCCTGCGCTTTGTGCTATGGTGCTGAGTGCCTGCATGCCATATTGTTGCTTGTATTCATTGCTCAGTCTCTCAGCAGAATGGCGAGCCACAGCATGTGCTATCTCATGTCCGAGCACAATTGCGAGCGAAGCCTCATCTTGCGTGACAGGGAGAAGACCTTCATATACAACAATCTTGCCGCCTGGCATGCAGAAAGCGTTGACGCTGTTGTCCTGCACGAGGTTGAAACTCCAGCTGTATTCTGATATTTGATCAACCATGCCGTTGTTTCTAAGGTATGTTTCCACAGCAGTGGCAAGTCGTTGTCCTACACGTCTCACCATTGCTGTGTTGGTGGTGTTGGTTGAAGTCTTGGCAGATTTCATGTATTCGTTAAACTGCTCGTTACTAAGGCTTAGCACTTGTTGATCGCTGACGATTAGATGTTGTTTGCGTCCCGTGATAGGTACTGTTGATGTTGTGCCGCAACTTGCGAGTGTTGCGATGAGCACAGCAATGAATAATGATTTGATGTTTTTCATTGATTTTTTTGTTGTGAAATTATGATTGATGTTATATATAATGTATTTGTCAGTTCACATTATTAAAAGTGTAGTGTATAATGACTTGTTATGGCTATAAAACAGGTGGAACAGGAGCATTGCTCTTGTTTTGTGTTTTATAGTTTTTGACATCTATCTTGAGTCGCGAAGGCAAGTCGTAGCTTAGATGCGGAGGCTGGTTGTATGAGGAGTTTTGCCAAGCAATGCCCATTCTGTAGACATGGTCCTGCATCAAGCATGGCACCTTGTAGATGGTTGGTTCTGGAGTGGAGAAAATCATCAGTTGGCATGAGCTCGACTGTGGAGAGCCAACATTGCGATACATTATTATTTCTTCTCGCCAGTCACCAAGTATGTCTGCTTGCAGACATGGTGTCGATTTTGTGCCGTTGCACGTGGAAGGGTTGCCATAAGGCGAGAATTCGAAGAATGTCTGTATGGAATTTGTTGCAGTGTCGTAGTTGCAGATGCGCGGCGAAGAGTGCCGTCTTGAGTAAGAAAAGCGTCCATCGAATGTTTGGTCGTACGGGTCGCCTGTCCAGTAGATGCGGAAGTTGATGTCGGGACAGTTGTCCATCAGCACTTCGCCTGTAGAACAGGAGCGTATGCGTCTGTCTGTTGCCGACCAGAATTCACTTCCGGGATTACTTGGAAGGATGTTGGCTGCTAATCCGCGTCCGTTATCTTCGTGGCCTGTCGCACTGCAGATGATCTCACCTGTTGCCGCATCATGGATGTCATAGCCGTAAGGTGGCTCTTCATGAGGCATCATGACCTCGTAGCCAGGACGGTCGGGGCAAAGGTCTGTAAGATGGATGGCATCACCATGGCCTGCGCCTGTGGAAAAGAGCAGGCTTCCGTCATGGTCAATGGTGGCTGCGCCTATGGATATTTCATCACATCCGTCGCCATCGACATCAGCCACGCTGATGCTGTGCACACCCTGTGCAAAACTCGTCTGTGTATCAGGCACAGCGGTATCTGACATGTTTTGTTTTATCATGCCAGATTCAGGCCCTGCAACTACGCTCCATCCATTTCTGAGACCTTTGTGAAGCCATCGTGTAGAGAGTTGTTGCCCGTTCCAGTCTACTGCCCACAAATAGCATCGTGTATAGTAGCCTCTTTGCATGATGGCCGAAGGAAGGTGGTCTGTGCCATTGAGATACGCCACAGCTGCATTGTGACGGTTGCCGCGGTTGTAGTTGTGGTCGCCCCATGCCTCATAGTTGTATTCGGTGGCAGACATTGGAAAATCTTCTGCGCTTCGGCTTGGACTGTAAAAGATGGTGTGCATGGCTTTGCCTGTCAAACCATTGAAGACAGTGAGAAACTCTTCGCCTCCTGTGATATGACCATTCCTGTTGACATGCACAGCGGTGTTGTCTGCATTTCTCACAGAAGCTTCAGAACCAGCCTCTGACACATAATGTCCTGTGCCATCTTTGGAGCCTGGAGCGGTTTTGCATATCATCTCAGCCTTGCCGTCACCATCGAAGTCGTATACAAGAAACTGTGTGTAGTGAGCGCCTGAGCGTATGTTAAGACCAAGGTCAATCCTCCATAGGTGTGTGCCATCCATGCGGTAAGCATCGATGATGCATGGCGAGCTGCATCCCTGATGCCCGTTGTCACGTTGGTTTGATGCCCCCCATTTAAGGACTAATTCATATTCACCATCGCCATCAAGGTCGCCTACGCTGATGTCTTCAGGCTGGTAGTAGCCCATATTGCCGTCGGCTGCTGCTTGTTGTGGCGGGCGTTTGATATCGATAGTTGTGAATATGCTTTGCCATGGAGTGACACTGCATACCTCTGTCTGCTTTCCATTTACAGTGGTGGTGATGGTGTAAGTGTCTGTCGTATTTCCTTTCTTGTCGAGGTAGTTGGTGGCAGATGATACATCCTTGGCTATCACTTTGTTGCCTCGCTTGATGGTGAATGCAGTTTTTTCACTGTCGGAAGTAAGCGATCGCCATGAGACCAGTATGCCATTCTTTGTGTTAACAGCAACAGGAGCGCGTCCGAGCCGCTCTGTCACTTGTTGTGCGGATGCTGACAGCGAGGTCAGCATGCATAACAGAAATAAGCTTTTCTTAGTCATGTCAGTTGGTTTGTCATTTGTTGTTATGGCAGAAAGCAATTCACTGTTTGTTGCCATAAGTGCGAGGTTGTATCCTTTGCGCATTGGTTGGTGGTAGGCACTCAATTCTGATAACGTAATATATCATTTATATTGAAAATATGAGTGCCTGCTTACAGCCATAAGAGATGCCGTTTACATCGGCAGATATGGATTATACATCTTTTCGCTATGAATGTCGGTGCTTGGACCGTGGCCAGGGAATACCTTGACTTCATCAGGCAGAGAAGCGAGACGTCGTAGGCTGCTCATCATTTGTGTCATGCTGCCTCCCTCAAGGTCTGTTCGCCCATAGCTGCATTGGAAAAGAGTGTCGCCTGAGAATAGTGTTTTGTCGGCTTCTGCATAGAAGCAAAGGCTGCCTTGTGAGTGGCCAGGCGTGTGTAGCACACGGAATATGGTGTTTCCTATGGCAATGTTACTGCCTTCTTGCAGCTTCTCTCCAAGAGGCGGCATTGTGGGGTGGGGCAGAAATACACCTGCAACGGCTTTGATCTGATTGTCAATGTTTTCGTAAATGGATTTGTCGAGAGGTGATGCTTCTGCTTTCAAGCCAAGATCGCGGTATGCGAAAGCATTGCCCCACACATGGTCAAAATGCAGATGTGTGTTGAGCAGATGCACGACCTCCAAGTTGTTCTTGGCTATGTGCTTTTTTATTTCTGACCATTCACTTTCTGTTGAGCATCCGCAGTCGATTATGGCTGCTTGGCCTGTATCATCGTTGATGACGTAGCAATTTTCACCAAGGGGGTTGACCTGAAATGTTTTTATTGTCATTATTGAAAAATATTATTGAACATCCACTTTAAATTATTTTTTGCTTATGATGCCCACATGCACTACTTTCTTTGTTTTAAAGAATTCTTCTTCGAAGTAATCGCCGAGATCCCATACGGTTGATATGTCGCGCATGGATGCTATCTCGCTATTGAGCTCGCCGCCTTTAAGGGCTATGATGCCATTAGGAAGAGCATTGTGCTGTTCTTTTTGTATGTTCTTGCGTGCCACTTTGACAAGGTCTACCATAGGCATTACGGCACGTGTCACTACAAAGTCGTACTTGTCTTTGATTTCTTCAGCTCTTGCGTGTGAGAACCTGACGTTTTTCAGTCCGAGTGCTGTGGCCACCTCGTTAGCAACTCTCACTTTTTTCCCGATGCTGTCGACAAGATGAAACGACACGTTGGGGAAGAGTATAGCAAGCGGAATGCCTGGAAATCCGCCTCCTGTTCCCAAATCCATGATGTTTGTGCCATCTCTGAAGTTGACAATCTTTGCTATGCCGAGAGAGTGGAGAACGTGGTGCTCGTATAGATTTTGTATGTCTTTGCGTGAGATGACGTTGATTTTAGAGTTCCAGTCGTTATACAAGCCTTCAAGCTGAGCGAACTGCTCAGCTTGAAGATCTGTGATTGTTGAAAAATATTTTTTTATGATATCCATGCGGTTTGTTTCAGTTGTTGATTATTGGTGCTGTTCGCGAAGAAGGTCGTTGACGGTCTTCACAGGATTGAATGTCGCAAGAGGCACTTCTACGAAAATGGTGTTCCAGTCGCTCATCGAACCGTTCCATAAGCCCGGAAGTTCAAGAGCCTTCAGCTCTTTTCCATCCTTGCTCTTGTTGGATATGAAGCCTGTCTTGTGGTCAACATATTTCTTTAGGTCAAACTTGTTTCCTTTGTAGTCTTTCACAGCGCACACAAGGTCTACAGGATTGAAGTGGGTGCCGTTTTGGAACATCTTCATGTATTCCTCATTTGCTGTGTCAATCTGGCTGCTTTCAAGAATCTGGAGGCTGATGGTGCCATCATTGTTGTATGCGAGGAATGGACCTCCTCCTGGCTCGCCCACATTTTTAACCATGCCGCATACGCGCATAGGACGGTTGAGCTTCTTGTGCAGATAGATGGCGAGTTCGGCATCTTCGAGATTCTTAAGTTCTGGGTTGCGGCATGAGAGGTCATTCTGTAGAAAACGTATTATTTCTTCCAACTGCTCATGGGTGTAGACTCCGCTGTCGAGAAGTTGCAGATATTTGAAAGCTTTTGCCTGTTTGCTGACAAGCACACCTGCGATGAGCTTTTTGTATTCTGTGGTCTCTGGCTTCAGACGGTCTGGCACGACATTGTCAATGTTTTTTATGAAGATGATGTCGGCATCGAGGTCATTAAGGTTCTCTATAAGGGCACCATGTCCTCCTGGTCGGAATAGTATCTTGCCATCCTTGCCACGGAAAGGTGTGTTGTCTGGATTTGCAGCAACGGTGTCGGTGCTTGACTTCTGTTCAGAGAAGCTTACGCTGTATTTGACGCCAAACTGTGCTTCATATTTTGGAGCCACATTTGCCACAAGTGTCTCAAAGAGGCTGCGGTGTTCTGGACTGACAGTGAAGTGGACATGCACGTTGCCTGTTTTGCCGCCTGCGTAGAGCGCGCCTTCCACAAGGTGCTCCTCCACAGGTGTGCGAGCACCGTCATCATATTTGTGGAATTTGAGCAATCCCTTTGGCAGTTTGCCATACGAGAGGCCATTGTCACCGAGCAGAGTGGCTATAGCTGTCTTCACGCTGCTGTCGCCCCCATTTTTCGCTATGGCAGCCTTGAGGTCATCTATGAACGCGAAATGTTCGATGCCGTCCTCAAATTTCTGTATGAAACTTGTCTTCTCTCCATTGTCTAAATATTCGAAGAGATTCTTGAACATGCGACTTGCAGCTCCAGATGCAGGAACAAACTTCAGCACCTTGCCATCACCATTGAGATAGTCAGTCCATGCGTTAAGATAGGTGTCCTTCTCTTCTTTGTCGGGTGTCATGATGCCTTTGCCTGGAGATGCCGCACCTGCAAGCTTAAGCCAAGGGAAACCAGTTTTGAAACATTCCAACTGGGCATTGAGTTTATCCTCTGTTATGCCTTTTTTTGCCAAATAGGCTTTGTCTTCTTGTGTAAGCATTGTTTCGTATTGATTAATGTTGATGTTAATTTGTGCCAAAGATACGCATTATATGCGAACCTGCCAAGCTTTTACATGATGTATGACAGCATTTTTTCTATTTATTTCATCGTGTCGCTGCTTTTTTCCATCTGTTTTGCCTAACTTTGCAATGTGAAAAGGCGCTCTCCTTTTGCAGGAAGAGCGATGAAACATTTACTAAACACAAACAATAGTAGCGTATGGAAGGTTTGACAACTATTTCGGGTGATGAAAAAGAATTGCTTATTTCCACAGTAAAGAAGCTGCAGCCTCTTGTGGCTGATATTCTCAACCCAGATGATTTCCATAAGATAAAAGAACATCTTTTCCGTGCCGTGGAGTCGGGCGCATTGCAAAGAGATCAGTTTGGATTCAATCCCGTGCTGTTCGACTTGCAGACAGCTTTGATAACCGTGGAAGAGATTGGACTGAATCGTGCCTCTGTGGTGAGCATTCTTCTGCATGAATGTGTGGCCATGGGTGCTGTTAGCCTCGATGAGGTAAGAGAAGAATATGGAGATGATGTGGCTAACATTATAAAAGGTCTCTTGCGCGTCAATGAATTGTATGCGAAGAACCCTTCCATTGAAACAGAGAATTTCCGCGACTTGCTTCTATCGTTTGCTGAGGATATGCGTGTGATTTTTATCATCATCGCAAACCGTGTGAACTTGATGAGGCAACTGAAAGGCAGAGGCACTGATGATGAAAGGCAGAGAGTGGCTAACGAGGCTGCTCATCTCTATGCACCGCTGGCGCATAAACTTGGTCTTTATCTTGTTAAACGCGAACTGGAAGACCTCTCTCTCAAATTTCTTGAGCCTGATGTCTACTATATGATAAAGGATAAGCTTAATGCCACTCGTGAAGCACGAGATCAGTATATAGCCAATTTCATTGCTCCTATTGATGAAAAGCTTAAGGCTTCTGGCCTAAAGTTCCATATTAAGGGACGCACCAAGTCTATCCATTCCATCTGGCAAAAGATGAAGAAGCAGAAGTGCAAGTTTGAAGGCATATACGATTTGTTTGCTATACGTATCATTCTTGATTCTGATCTTGAAAAGGAAAAGCAAGATTGCTGGCAGGTGTTCAGCATTGTCACAGACATGTATCGTCCTAATCCAAAGCGTTTGCGCGACTGGCTTTCTGTGCCAAAGTCGAATGGATACGAGTCGCTTCATATCACTGTGATGGGACCTCAAGGAAAGTGGGTTGAGATACAGATACGCACCGAACGCATGGATGAGATTGCCGAGCGTGGCCTGGCTGCGCATTGGCGATATAAAGGCGTGAAGGATAGCGGCAGCAAACTCGAAGACTGGCTGAAGGACATACGGCAGGCTTTGGAAACTCATGCTGACAGTGATGAATCACTTGTAGACCGCTTTAAGGTGGATCTGTATAGCGATGAGGTCTTTGTGTTCACACCAAAGGGCGATTTGTTTAAGTTGCCCAAAGGTTCCACTGTGCTCGACTTTGCTTTTGTGATCCATACCAATGTGGGCTCACATTGCACGGGAGGAAAAGTGAATGGGAAAAACGTGCACATACGCACTAAACTTCAGAGCGGAGACCAGGTTGAGATTCTCACATCGCCTAAGCAGATGCCTAAGCGAGATTGGCTTAATGTGGCTGTCACTCCAAAGGCAAGGACGAAAATTCGCCAATCGATAAATGAGCAGGAAATGAAAGCATCTACTTTTGCAAAAGAGATGCTCGAACGAAAGTTCAAGAACAAAAAGATAGAGCCTGAAGAGTCTGTGATGATGCGTTTGGTTAAAAAACTTGGATATAAGCATGTTCTCGAGTTTTACAAGGCTATAGCAGAGGAAATCCTTGATGTCAACACAATCATCGAACAGTATCAGGAGATTGTTGAGCGTGACAATAATCCTGCAGCTTTTGCCACAGAGCAGAGGAGCGCTGACCTTTATGTCCAATCGATGCATGAAGACGTGACCAAAGAGTCTCAAGATGTGCTTGTTCTCGACAATAATCTGAAAGGTGTCGACTATAGTCTTGCGAAGTGCTGCAATCCTATTTATGGTGATGACGTGTTTGGTTTCGTCACTGTGAACAGAGGCATCAAGGTTCATCGCACAGACTGTCCTAACGCACAAGCTCTGCATGAGAAGATGGGTTACCGTGTGCTGCGCGCGCGCTGGGCTGGCAAAGGCAACAAGCAGTATCCTGTCACACTTTATGTGGTTGGGCATGATGACATTGGCATAGTTAATAACATCACTTCCATCATTGGCAAAGAAAAGAATGTGGTGTTGAGAAGCATTTCTGTGCAATCATCTGAGGATGGTCTGTTTTCGGGCTCTCTTGTCGTGATGATAGATGATCAGAAACAGCTTAATCAGATGATTAAAAAGATTTCTACTGTGAAGGGCGTGAAAAAAGTTTCAAGATAATTATACATATAACAATACAACATGAAGGTTTCACTCATTTTGGTAGGCAAGACGGTGAATAAGCATTTTGCAGAACTGATAGACGATTATGGATCTCGTGTGAAGCATTACATTGGTTTTGACATTGTCACTATACCGGAATTGAAAAATACGAAGAATCTCACGGACCAACAACAGAAGCAACTGGAAGGGGAATTGATTCTGCGTCAGTTGCAGACAGGTGACCGTGTGGTGCTTCTTGATGAACATGGCAAGGAGATGCGAAGCATAGAGTTTTCTAAGTATATGGAGAACAGGATGCAAACCGTATCTAAGCGCTTGGTTTTTATCATTGGCGGACCGTATGGGTTTTCTCCTGATGTGTATGCCAGGGCTGATGAGAAGGTGTCTCTATCGAAAATGACGTTTTCACATCAGATGATTCGTCTCATCTTTGTTGAACAGCTTTATCGTGCCATGACAATAATGAGGGGCGAACCTTATCATCATGAATGATTTGGATTGGCAGATGTTGTCTGCAATCTTAGAGATAAATGAATCGTCATTAAGTCCAGAGTTGAAGGCGTAGCCATGAACTCTGGACTTTTTGTGCTCTTGGTCATCCTTGATTCAGTTTTTCAAGCGTGCAACACCCTTGAAAAAGTATCTTAGGATACTTGGGCAAGTATCTTAGGATACTTTGCAAAGTATCTTAGGATACTTCGCCAAGTATCCTTACCCTCATTTTTCTCCATGTTAGCATTGTGACCAAATGCCTGTGACACCAGTGATGAAACGACTTTGTATGTTTATGGGTTTAGAGAAGGTTTTGAGTTTGCGTATGCAGTGAAACGTTCAAGTGCTTCTGCAAGAGTCTTGCGTGTGCAGGCAAGATTCCATCGCATGAACCCTTCCCCCTCGTTGCCATACATTGTTCCAGCGTTAAGCCATATATGCGCTTTTTCCTTTAACAGTTCTTCCAACTGATGTGAGGGAATGCGCATCGCGCTGCAGTCCATCCATGCCAGATATGTGCCTTCGAGAGTGATTATTGGAAAATCTGGCAGGTATGTGCTGCAATACTCTTTCATGTAGGTGTAATTGCCCCAGATGTATTCAAGAAGTCTATTTAGCCATTCTTCTCCTTCATTATATGCTGCGATGGTGGCTGTTATGCCAAATGGATTGACATCGCAAACCTCATTGTCGTTGATGGCCCGGTCTATTTTCTGGCGCACGATGTCATTTGTTGCTATGATGTTTGCTATTTGAAGGCCTGCTAAGTTGAAAGCTTTGCTTGGTGACACGCATGTGATGGAATTGTTCAGAAATCCTTTGCATATAGATGCAAAAGGCGTGTAGATGTGAGGACTGAAAACGAGTTCGCAATGTATTTCATCAGAGACCACTGTCACTCCATGGCGCAGACATATGTTTCCTATCTTAAGAAGTTCTTCTCTTGTCCACACTCTGCCTGCAGGGTTGTGCGGATTGCATAGCAGCATCACTTTCACAGACGGGTCTGCGGCCTTTTCTTCAAGGTCTTCATAGTTGATTTGGTAGGTGTTGTCTTTCTTGACGAGCGGATTGCTCACCATCTTGCATCCGTTGTTGCGTATGGACGAAAAGAAGCAGTTGTATACAGGTGTTTGTACCAGCACCTTGTCACCAGGGTGTGTCAAAGCTTTTATTATGGCTGATATGGCTGGCACAACACCTGATGTGTATATGATCCACTCTTTTCTGATGTCAAGAGCATGCCTGCGTGAGAACCAGCTGATGACAGCATTGTAGTAGTCGTTGCCTACATGCGTGTAGCCATATATGCCATGTTCTATACGTTTGCGCAGAGCTTCGATGACTGCTGGGCAAGTGGTGAAGTCCATATCTGCAACCCAAAGGGGCAGCATTGCACAATCGTCGGAGCTGTCCCATTTGTATGAATTTGTTCCGTGTCTGTCTGGTGGAGTGTCAAAATTGTATTCCATAAACGTGGCTTTGTTGTGTTAGGCTGCAATGTAGCATGTTGTTGCAGCTGTTATTTCCTGTTTGCTCTTTTCGGTAGCTTTTGTATTGCCATTATTGTTCTCTCGTGGATATTTGGCAATCGGCAGGTTGGCATATATTTTGGTCAAGAGTGATGGAGCCAATCCTGTCGGCTATGATGCTGCCTGATGTTGGATTCTTTATGTTTGTTATTGCGCCTCGAATGTCAGCTTTGATGGTGCTGTATTCGAAAGCTCTGTCGCAGTCGGGACCAAAGGTGCAGTTGTCAAGCACAAGATTGTGGGCATAGCAAAGTGGTTGCTCGCCTGTGATGTGGCAATTTACCAGACGAAGATTGCGCGAATGCCATCCAAGGTATTCTCCGTTGAGCACAGAGTCGTAGACCGTTACGTTTTCCACTTCCCAGAATGCGTCTTTAGTCGTGATGTTGGCATTGTGTATTTCTGCATCCTTCACGTATTGGAACACATATTTGCTGTCGGACACCAATCCATCAATTCGTATGTTTCTGCTTAACATGAATGGATATGTGCCGCCGTGCATCTTGAGGTTCCGAATATTGATGTTGTTGCAACGCCAGAAAACTTCATCGGCATCATTTAGCACCACATTTTCTATTTCGATGTGGTTCATCTCTCGGAACATTTTAGGTGCGTCAATAATGGTGTCTGTCATTTTCAGGTGATCAGAATACCATAATGCTGAACGTCCGCCCACGTCAAAGTGGCAACGTTCAATGACAAATCCATGCACATGCCAGAAAGGGTAGTTTCCCTCGAAGCGGCAGTTGGTGGCCACTATGTTGCTGCATTCCTTAATGGCCGATTCTCCCTCTCTTATTGTGACATTGTCGAGATGAAGATCATGGGAGGCGAATAAAGGACGTTCGCCACCATATTCAGTATTGCTGATATGTTTCATGTTGTTGTGTGTTGTTTATGTTGATGCAAAGTTACATACTTTATTTGGATTGGGCATTACCTAAAAGTCGGAAAGTGATGCATTAAGCCCCAATCCGTCGAATGACCGATTGGGGCTTGATTTTCATGATAAGCATTAGAGGATTGTCATTGTCGTTCCAACTCTTTGTTTTAGTTAGAAACTTCTGCCACCGCCGAATCCTCTGCCGCCATCGCCGCCTCCGAATCCTCTGCCGCCTTCACTGCCGTTGAAGTCGGGGCGCATGTATTGCATGTTGTTGCGCATGTTCTGTCGTGCGCTCTGAGAACCAAAGAGGTTGAAGCGGTATGCGAAATTTAGCATCAGGTAGCTGTAGATGCTGTTTGTCTCGCTGTCTTGTCTTGAATAAGCAGATATGCTGCGGCTTATGTTGCTGCGCTTGCTGAGGATATCGTAGGCATTAAGCGAAATCGTTGCTGCTTTCTTATAAAGGAAACGATAGCTCACTTGGGCATTCCAGATCAGTTCGTTGGTGTTCATGCTTGCAGATGAATATCCACGGCGAGATGACACGTTGATGTCTGTGCTGTATCCGAATCCGTTGTTGAAGTTGCCCGTAGTGGACAGTCCGTAGCTGAAGTTGTAAGTGTTTTGGTTGTTGGCTAAAGAGTAGTCGCTGGTCGACTTGTTCCATGTGATGCTGCCGTTGGCACGGACATCGAAGTAGTCGAGTCTCATTGTTAAACTCATTCTTTCACCAAGTCTTGTTTGCTTTACGTTGTTCTTGAAAGTTTCTTTGTTCTGATATATGTAACTTGGGTTGGTGTTGTATGAACCCGATGTATTGGCGCTCAATGAGAGTTTCTCCCAGAAAAGCGGTGTGGTAAAGCCTACGTCGCCTGATACGCTCCAATGTCCGTTGATATTTTCAGGACGGCTCTTCTGACCACCTGTTTGTTCGTTGTATTCGGTCTTGTTTGTTATGCTGTTTCTCGTGTTCGAAAAGCTTATGCGACCGTTTATTGACTGCCGCGTCAGTTCGAAATAGCGATTGTAGTCAATATTGAAGTTGTTTGTGAATGATGGCTTGAGGTTTGGATTACCCTCGCGTATGTTAAGTGGGTTACTGTTGTCGGTCAAAGTGAACAAATCGGTCATAGCAGGCTGAGAACTGTTTCCGCGATATGTGAATCGCAAGGTGTGCTGTCTGCTGAATCTCAAGCGTGCGTTGAATGTTGGCGAGATGCGTGAAATATTTCTGCTTGCGATTGTGTCAAGGCCTTGGTATTGGTAAACCATCTTTTGGTTCTGGGCCTCCACACGCACGCCAGCACTGATGTTCAGAAGCGATGTGATATAGCGGAAAGACACGTCGATGTTGTGTGTCTTGTTTGTATTGTCTGTGTATCTTGACAATGAGTCGCTGAGAAATTCATAATAGTTGGGTGCGAGCAAGCCGAATTGTCCATATTGTTCCCACATTTCCTTGCCTATCTCGTCTATTTTTCCAAAGTCGTAGGTCTGCCCATCGGTATGCCGTTTGTTGTAGCCATAACTGTAGTTGACTTGCGCAAAGAGGTTACGCATGATAGGTTCAGAATATGAAAGACCGATGCTGTAATTTTCGTTTTCATTCGGGTTGTTGCGGAAACGATATGTGAGGTCGGTCGAATCGTTTCTCTGGTGGTATATGACATTCGAGTAACTGTAGTTTTTGCTCTTGTTGCTGCTCTTAGTGCCATTAAGACGCAGTGTCAGATTGCGTCCGCTGCTACCTTTCACAGGTGCAGGGCCGAACCATGGATTTCCACCCAGACGACGGTTGAGCATCAAGTTGCCGCTGATGTTGTAGTTGTCGCCATTGCTGGAGTTTAGTGATGAGTTTTCATTGACTTTGATGGTTTTGCTGATAAGGTCCATCTCGTTGAGCGGATCTGTAACGCCGTTCTGGTATGGATCGTCATTGAATGTGGCAGAACTGCTGCTGGACGAACTCTTTGAATCGCCTAATGAGAAACTTGGACGGAAATTGAGTGTTGTGAGACTGTCAAGTTTCCACTCTATCTTGAAGTCGCCACCTGTGCTGTTGTTGCGGCTTGTGCTGCTGTTGGCGCGGTTGCTGAATGATGCGTTGGATGATATGAAGTTTTGGGAACTGCTTCTGCTGGATGAAGTGTTTTTGTTTGCGTTGAAGCGTATGTTGCCTCCAAATTCGAAGTTGTCGACATCAAACACGAGGCGACCGCCTACTTGTGAGTTTGTGGCATTGCCGTTATTGCCAGTGTTGTTGCGCTGTCCAAGCACGTTGCCCTGCATTTTTTCATTAAAACGGTTGAGCATGCCTCGCATGTTGTACCTTTCCTCTGTGCCAACACCTGCATTGATGTTTCCAAACCAGCCTTGCTGCATTCCCTTTTTGATGGTAAGGTCTATGACTGTTTCTTCGTTTCCATCATCAATGCCTGTGATTCTGCTAAAGTCGGATTGCTTGTCATATGTCTTGACTTTGTCTACAATTTCAGACGGAAGATTCTTCAACGACATGTTCTTATCGTTGCCAAAGAATTCTTTTCCGCCAACAAGAATCTTGTTGACTGTTTTTCCATTGACTTTTATCACTCCGTCTGCAATTTCCACACCAGGAAGTTTCTTTATAAGGTCTTCGAGCACACTCCCTTCTGGCACCTTGAAGGCACCGGCATTGAAGATGAGTGTGTCTTCTTTTACTTCAACCTCTTTTACTTGGGCGGTCACTACTGCTTGCTTCAATTCAATGTTGCCAGGAGTCAGCATCACTGTGCCCACGGCCATGGAGCCTTGTGTCTCTTTTTTGTTTACTGTGATTTTCTTATAGAAATCGCGATAGCCTATGTATGATACTTTTACTACATAAGTGCCGTCTTTTACATTCTTGATGTTGAATGCTCCATTGTCATCTGTGGTTCCTCCTGCTACCATGCGCGTGGTGTCTGCATTCATCACCATGACGGTGCTTTTTATCATAGCATCGCCATTTTCGCTGTCTAGTACTTTTCCTTTGAGGAGTGTCTGTGCATTTGTCGTGCTTATGCCCATGCAGAAGAATAGGGCAGTGAGTACTTTGGTCAAGTTATTCATTTCTTAATGGTATTGTTTGCTTGATAAGACGCTCTTCATATTAAAAGGTTTAATCCGCTGACCCGTTTTACTCTTGTCGGTCTTCGGATTATTTGGGGGGCGAGTCTATATATATATATATGATTGGTGTCACTTATGTTTATAGTAACAAGTTCTGAAAACAAAAGAAAGTCCCAAGTTGTTACTTGAGACTTTCTTCAGCGGTGCGTACGAGACTCGAACTCGTGACCCCATGCGTGACAGGCATGTATTCTAACCTACTGAACTAACGCACCAGCATGTATGTGTGATTCCGTTTATTTAGACCTTGGAATCATCAGGTCTTTTCAGCGGTGCGTACGAGACTCGAACTCGTGACCCCATGCGTGACAGGCATGTATTCTAACCTACTGAACTAACGCA
>CAKQYA010000009.1 GCA_934293005.1 uncultured Bacteroidaceae bacterium | reverse complement strand
TGAACTCATGCTTTGTGTATTTTACATGACCTTTGACTGGATCAGACACCCAGACATGATTCTTATTTGCATGATATCCATACTCATCTCCAGGGATAATGCCAAAATTGAAAGCACCATTTGATCCGCCATTAACAACAGATCCGCATTCGAAGTCTTGCCCAACCATCCATGCACGCAGAAAACTAAACTGTGCAAGAGCAGGGTCACCATCTTCGGACATTTTACATTCGTACCAACCTGCATCTACCATTGCATTCATATAATTAGTGAAGCTTTCTTTGATTTGGCTTGCAGTAGGAGTACTAACTTGGCCATAACCACCATATATTCGAGACCACAATTCTGCGATTACATCATAACAGCAACCTTTGCCACCAAGGATTGCTGTCATTTCCTCTATTGATAATCTCTCTAAGTCGGCCATTTTGTTTCCAACTTGAATTCTTTTGATAAATTTCATACTTGAGCACAATCATTTAATTTGAAATATTTCTATCGGATATAAAAGGTCGTTAAGTCTTAAACATCCGCCCTATTTTATTGTTTCGTCACACTATTGTCCAATAAAAGTTAGCTAATCGGTCTTAGAAATTATTGGAATTGAGTTTTTTAACGGTATTTTGAAATTAAACGGATTTGAATTCGAAACTTTGCGGTCAAGCTGAAGGCCACTTATGAATCAAAACAAGTACATATCGTCCAACTTTTCTGAACATGACGCAGTTCAACAACTTCGTTCGCAAGTATGATGACAGTCGCTATGTGAAGCAGTTCACCTGTTGGAATCAGCTACTTGCAATGATGTTCGGACAACTGAGCAATAGTGAGAGCCTACGCGACTTGATTGTTGCCTTTGAAGCACATTGAGACAAACAATACCATATAGGTTAGGAATGTAATTCCATAGCTAAAGCAACCCTTTATGATAAAGAAATTTCGGGGTACAACAGATAATGCTGTATGCATGTAGATTAGTGTTGCCATTATCACTTATTGTCTCGTGGCTATTGTTTATCATGATATGTAATTGAAACGCTCAACATATGAAGTCTTGCAGATTCTAAACATCTCACTGACGGACAATCCCCTTTTCAGCGTAATCTGTTCGATAAGACTAATTTCATTGATGTCAATGAATTCGATTATCCTCTTTTTGAAGGACTATTTGATTGTTTGTTAAACTTGTCCATTTTTATTGGACACTAATGATTTCAGGCCTTTAATGAAAAACTGTATTCAATGTCCTGTGGTATGGGCTTTGTCATTAGTGGGCAATGACAATTTTACACATTTGAATAATGACTTTGGCGCTATGAGTGATACAGGGACGAAGCCCGACTTCGCTCCACAAAGTGCATTATGTACCTCGCATTCTGCCCCCATTGCAGTTATGGCATTATACATATCTTCTCTGAAGGAGTACACTTGTGCACCATTGACTAGCTCATCAGGACGCCCGTCAGCATACACTTTGTAAGCATAATTGAAATTAACAAAAAAATCACCAATAGAATCCGTTAAAGATTTAAATAAAGTTGCATTCATTCCATCCTTCCATCCCTCTTGGCCGTTTTCTATTTCAGGGATATATATCCCATACTCTCTATTCTGTCGTTTTAATTCATTCACAAACATTTTACGGATTTTTGAATCGGAAACGTGTCTTGAAGTCGAAACAAAAACGTTTGCCTGTCGCGCAATTGTTTCCTTGCCAACCTCTCCTCGTCCATGTCCATTGCTAACACTTCCTGCATAGTAAGGTGTGCGACTTGTTAGCATCGACAGTAGCGCACCATCTTTAATGCATGTCACAGCTTGGGCGTGGCAACCCTCGTCGTCGTATTTGTAATGACCGGTCAGCTGGATGTCATTATAGCATGATATAGTTGGGTCATCTATGATTTGAATAAAATCTGGAAAAATCTTTGAGCCAAAAGTCTTAAAAACACCACCTCTGTAACCCGATTCAAGTCGGTGACCCACCATTTCGTGCATGAATACCCCTGTAGCATTACCACCTAATAGTACTGGTCCTTTGTAGAATTCGAAATCTGGTGCATCACGCAAACCGTTGAGTAAGCGAAGCAATTTATTTGCGTCATTCATCATGGTCTTTTTTGTTGGGAGTTCGTTTAGAAGCTTCACATTGTACCATTTGTTCAAAGTCTTTTGGTGACCATCGCTTTTTAACATTTTCAACGACAAACATATTGTATATCTTCGGTTATTATCTACTATCTCTCCACCATCTGAAGTAACGAGATATCTGCGCGTCATAATACATTCCATAGTTGCTGAGGCATCGACCACGTTCTTCTCCGAACGAAACTTGTTGGTAACTTCATTGAGTAACGCTTGCCATTTGTCTGCATCAAAGCCATCGTTGGCAAGAGATTCCTCATAATACTTTCCTGGAAGAGGCTCTGAATAATAACTGACCTCATTGAGCGGGATTACATTGCCTGTTGTGTCTTTCTTAAAGCCCTTGCTACCTTTTTTCAACCAAGAGAACGATTTCTCCAAATCATCAGAAATCGAAGCTTGAAGATTGTTGTCAACATTAGTGAATTTAACTCCTTCAAATGGTGGAATTAATTTCTTTTGGTATACACTTGATTGCAATGAGCCAATTTTTATATTTATATAATACAATCGTTCACGAATATTCTCTATATTTTTAGAGACTCCAAGAACGCTATTCAATTTTGTATAATTCCTATCATTGACTCTAATCCCCACAAAATTTGCAGGAATGCTGTCGTGACGGAATTCCTCATACTTGGAGTTTACTATGCTGCAGAGAATGGAAAGAAGCGAATCCTCGCGAAATCCTGTCATTGCGTCGCATGGAACCGCATGAAAGACAACTAGCATACATGCAAGCTGAATTCTTATATATAAAGTTCTAACAGAAGAGATGTTGTAATAGGTATTCTTATTCTTCTTTCCAAATATATTATGTGATTTATTTGTCATGTTTCAAAATCTTTGTTGCTTGTAAGTTGAATTGATTTGTTTTCAAGCAGAGGATGAACTTTCACCCAGTCCTCTTACGCAACCGTGTTTGCCCATCTCCCATCATACGAATGTTTGTGATAGATTTTCGTCTTATTGTTGAGTTCTTTTGGCTCACTGATTTTTTGTAATTATGCAAAATAACAGGCTAAATGTAAAATAATCAAGTGTTTATTTGAATGGTTGAAATGGTTTGGCATTTTTTTACTTGCTATTTTGAATTCAGACAGAAATTCTGCCATTAAAATGTAACCCTTTATTTCGGTACATTAGAGAAGGGTGCTATCATACCAGGCATATCAATGCGACATTGTCTTTAAAATAAAAAAACTGATGCTTCAAGCAAAAAAAAATCGTTCAATGCACTTTCAAAGGATACGATAGTTTATTCGAGTTTCATAATGCCTTAGATTTTGATTATTGACGAGTTTGTTCATCAGTCAAGACTGATTGTGTTTAATCTTAACAACATCGACAAGGCGAATGACAACCCGCTTATACCATTGATAAAATCCATTTTCACAATATTTTTTTCACTAGTGAGAATATCGTTGATACAGCTATCTGCATATCGAGAGATTTTATTCTTTTCCTTATTTCCGCAACACTATAATTTAATGTTTTTTTATAAGCACCAGAGCAACAAAAAGTTGCTCGGGATTTTGCCATGTCAGAAATTTTACTTATCTTAGTGTTGCAAAATAAAAACAAACAAAATTCTGAATGACATGGCAAAAGTACAAATAAAAGGTTCTTCCGACATTTCGAGTGATGCGACAGTCGTGCAGTGCATATAGCCTTAGTTTGAAATACCTTTCATCTCTAAAGCCATATGCATTGCGTTTCATTACTTTTATCTTGTTGTTTATCCCTTCTACTTTGGCTGTTGAGATATGACAATCATACCATGATAGTATTCCTCTTCTGTAAGCCAATACAGTCATAGCCATCTTTTGTAACTGGGTATTTCATTCCTGCAAGCAATCTGCATCATTCGGCCATTCCTTATAAATCTAAATAGTCTTGAATTAGCCATCCGCATTTGTTCACCGTCACCTTGTAATAACGACCTGTCATGAGACGCAAGTCAGTAGTATAATAAGGCGCAAATGATTTAGAAGGGATGCTTTCTATATAGCGTTTTAAATCCTTAAATAACATCTCAGTCTCCTTATCTGGATTTTCTGGCAACAGAAGATCTATCGTATAAGTGACTTTGTTACTTCTATTGTATGTTTTAGTGTATAACAACACAGAAAAGATCTTTTCAGATGTCAGGGCGTGCTTTATTGTATTCAAACCATGTAGCGCACCCAGCAAACGGGCGCCTCCGCTTACGTTTTGATGCCATTCTCCGTCCAATGCTGCAGAATAATGATTTGCATACGCAAAGAAGTCGGAGTAATCCACGCTTGGGGATTTGCTCAATATATCACCATCCATGTAAACTTCCATTTTGGCTGTAGGTGAAACCACATATCCCATATACCAGCGAGGAGCCCTTAATGAGATGATCTCTCCATTCATCATTTTCTTTAGTTCCTCGTTTTTTATCTTCTTGAGCAACGTCTGCTGTGAAGCTCCATTTTTATCCAAAAGATCCACCAGACTGAAAGTGCCTAATCTATTCCATACACCACGACATTCTCTGACTTCCTTTTTGGGGTGGTTTCTCAGCGGTGATAATATCATGACGCTTTCCCCGATAGTTCCTGTTCTTTTGACGGAATCAAGTCCTGCGTAAGGCGACTTCGTGAATTTGGCATCCTTATTCTTATAGAACGCCTCCTTCATCTCTGTGACACTTATCGTATCCTTAAAATAACGCCGACTGAAATCTGTCAGGCTATATTTAGTTGTTTGTTGATACTCTGACCAGCTTTTGCTTAAATTGTCAAATGACAATTCTTTTTGAATTATAAACTGACCATATACATTTGGTACATATGGCATCAAAAGCATTACAATAAATAGTTTTAGGTTGTTACTCATAATATAAAAGATTAAACATAATTCAATTCTGGAAGATAATCAATAGTTAAAAAACAGGCTCATCCGTGAAGATGTAGTGATAAAATCATATAACTCTATTCTCGACAGAACAGAATTGTGTTGTTATGTGCATATTGCAGCGGTTGCAAATGTAACAATATTTATAAAAATAACAACAAAATAAACTAAAGAAATCTACGCCAAGTCATGCTTTTAGCATATTTTAACTTGAAAAATGCTTTTTCCTCAGGCTTTTTTAGCCACAAGATTTCGGATTTGGCTCAGGTCGGCTGCTTCTCATTTTTTATGAGGTTTCCGATATGAAAACATTCATGCGTGATAAGATGGATGATGTGCACCCAAACATACAGAAAAGATGCACATTTAGCATGTGGCTTATTGTAGCTTCTAATCAGATGGCTTTTGTGTCCTCAAGAATAGCATGTAAAACCCTTGTAAAAGTATTACGTGATACTTGGGCAAGTATCATATGATACTTTGCAAAGTATCACGTAATACTTGGCCAAGTATCCTTACTCTCTTTTTTTGACAAATAAACTCGAATAGATCATTGGCCAGAAAAAATGATTTACTTAATGAATTTTGCCTTTGGTATAGCTCCGCAAAACAATCCAGTTGAAGTCAAAGCACGCCTGTGAATTCTTGATATGGTTTTTCAGTATGTAACACCCATGAAAAAGTATATTAGGATACTTGGCCAAGTATCCTAAGATACTTTGCGAAGTATCCTAATATACTTTGCCAAGTATCCTTACCCTCTTTTTTTGACGAATAAAATTGTTTCCATGACCTTTGTTATTATACGCACATAGGATGGAAAGACTTTGGCCCAAACGGTGACAATAATTGAAAAGAATAACCTCCATTTTCTAATGACCGATTTAGGCTTAACAAAAAAGAACCTGTGAATTCGAATATGATTGTGATTGATTTGCCTTGATTCAAATCGGCCGTCATGCCGAATCGAGTGCGCTTCTTTTTTTTCTTTTTCAGTTAGGCTTGATAAAAAAAGACAACCCAAGTTGGTGCATTCTGTTTTGACGGATCTTGGCGGAAAAAGAATGCACCAACTTGGGTGTCTTTATGAGAGAGTCTCATTAAGCGGAGATAAGCTTATTTTGCGGCATTTTTTTTGTTGGCTTCAGCGAGGTTGATCTGTGTGGTCACGCTGCTGAGCAACTTCTCCATGATGATAGGCTTGTTGATGAAGTCGTTAGCTCCAAGTTGGAAACCTTTGGAGATGTCCTGTTCTGAGTTGAGCGCTGAAAGGATGATGATAGGCAGGTCCTTTGTCTCATCGTCAGCTCTTAAGCGTCGTATTACTTCGAAGCCGTCAATGCCTGGCATCATGAGGTCAAGAAGCAGGAGGTCTGGCTTCTTCTGCGCTATGGCGTCAAGGGCTGCTTGTCCGCCATTGGCAGTGCGTATCTCAAATGTGTATTGTGACAACATCTTCTTGATGAGAAGGATGTTCAATGGAACGTCGTCAACTACGAGCACAGACAAGCTGTCGACGTCTATTCCAGGTGCAATGAGATTGTTCATTTTTCTATTTTTTATGAGTTTTCTATTTGTTCTATATATTATATAATGTGCAGATGTCATCTGCCCTTCATCTGTTGTGGCTTGATGATGCCGGCGTCAGAATAATGTCTTGTCTATTTCTCCTGTAGATGCTATGGGGTCGTACTCAGCATAGTCGTCTGGTGTGACGCTGATGTAGTTCATCTCCTTTATGAAGTCGTCAATCGTGGTGTGGTTGCCTTGCAGCTTCTGGTATGTGTAGCATATCTTCTCTCCAGGCTTGAGGATGCCTACGGCAGCTCGGATGGTTTCTGACATCATGACCTGGAAATTGATTATGCCTTCTTCTGTTTCGCCGGCATGGTCGCGTATCACGACTCCAATGTATGTGATGTTGTTTGCGGCCGACACCTTGTTGTTGGGGAAATACATGCAAGCCAGTTCGATGCTCTCGGGGCGGATGGGCATTGTCTCTTCGTTCTCGTTGAGTATCCACACCTTGCCCACGAGCAGGTCGCCGTGTATGTTGTTGTTGAACTTCTGTTCGGCGAGCAGACGGATGCGGTTGACGAATCTGTTGTATTCTATGTAGTTGTCGTAGAACTCCGTGTAGACTGTGAATCCGATGCTTGGCGATATGATGGATTGTTTGCCTTCGGCCGTGATCTCGTATATGTTGATGTCTTGGCTTATCAGCTCATCGGCGTCATGCAGCTCGTGGCAGCATGTGCACAGGGTCTTTGTCTGTGGCTCTATGAATGTGTTGCCGCATGTGCTGCACGTGTGTATGATGGCTGGCCTGTCGTAGTCCATGCCCACATGCTGGAGTATCTTGTGGCACTTAGGGCATCTCAGCTGTCCGCCAAAGTTGTATGTGTGTTCGGGACTCACGTTGCCGCATCTGAAGTGGTGTATCACTTCTTCGGCTTGTATGGCAGACTGTCCGCATTTGGGGCATGTCTGAAGATACAGAAGGTGTGAGTGCAGGCACTTGGGGCAGAGGTAGACTCTGTTGACGAATTTAGCTGTGCGGAACAGTCCTTTTTCTGTCATGGACTGCATGAAGACGAAGTATTCGCTCAGTTGGTAGTGGCCCAGTCGGTAGAATAAGTCGAAGATAGGTATGACATATCCCGTTGAGGCTGACACATCGAGCTTAGGTTCCATCACAGTCTTTTTTCTGGATATGAGGTATCGGGTGAGTCGGATGAAGAACTGGTTGGATGATAATATGGGGTCTTCCTGTGCTTTCAGTCCGATTGATTCGTTGTATCCAATGATTTCTTCAATCCTCGTCATGACCTCCATGCTGTTCCAGTCGTCAGCATAGCCATCGATGATGTCGTCGTAGTTGCCCATCTTGCCCTTCAGTGAGCTTGAGACGAAAAGTGGCTTGTAACAGCATTTGTTGGAAGTCACAGGATTGATTCCGGAGAGGATGGTCTTCGTTTCTTCTGCGGAATTGTTTGCGATAAAGACAACATCGAAGAGGTACTCTGGGAAGTCTGGACTCTCATCGAGGGCAAATGGGTTGTCGAGCAGCAATACTCGTCTGTCACCGTCATTGTTTTGGATTGTAATCATAGCTTCTTTGCAAGTAGTAAATGCATTGTCTGTGCCAAATAGTCAATCAGAAAGATTCTGTAATGAAAAATTGGCATTTGTACATGCAAATTTATGATTTTTTTTCCAAACAATAATTATTTGCTGGTCATTTTCTGTAAAAAAGAGAATTAAAGTGCTTGTTGAGGCTCTTTTTGATAGGTCTAATCGAGGTAGCCAGCTTTCTGCAACTCTTTTGCCGCTATGTCGCATTCGTTCCACCATTCTTGTCCGAATTGCCGTATGAGCGGTTCCTTCAAGAATTTGTAAACAGGCAGGTGGAGCTTTTTGCCGAGTTTGAACGCGGGCTTGCATACATCCCATTTATGCACGTTGACCGCTGTCATGCCTCCCACTTTGGATAGCCGCACAGGATAAAGTGCGCATGAGATGGGCTTCTGCCATTTGGCCTTGCCGCACCTAAAGGCCGAGTCGATAGCGCAGAAGGCGCATTCGTGCTCTGTGCTTTCAAGCAAGGCGCGCTTCACGAACACGCAGTCTTTGCCCTCGATGATTTGTGTCACGAGTTCGCCATCGGGGTCTGGATAGACAACTCCCTCATTTGTTATCTGTTGGCGGGCTTGTTCGGTGAGGTCGTCCCACACCACCTCGGCTGATTCTTCTAGCAATGCCACCTCGTCGGCGCTGACAGGAGCGCCGGCGTCACCCTCGACGCAGCATGCTCCATGGCATTTCTCGAGGTTGCAGCAGAACATGACCTTGAAGAGGTCTAATGAGACTAATGTGCCCAATATTTCTATCATGTCTTTCTTATTTATAACTATGTGAAATTTTAACCCATTGAAAAGAAGCAATAATGTCTTGATAAATTCCCTGTTTCGGTCTAATGACCGATTTGGGTTTAGGAAAGAGCTCTGCCTTCACGGCTGCGTCGCATACGCTGCGAAACGCAAACTGGCAGAATCATGGCAAGTTGGAGCTTAATGATTGTGAATGCCAGTTTGCTCGTCGGCCAGCAGCCTGCATAGGGTCTCGTCTTTCCTTAGCTGGTCCGTGAGCGATTCCACAGAACTGAATTTGCGCTCTTTGCGCAGCCGCTTGATAAATTCGACGCGCAGCTGTTTGCCATACATGTTTTCGCAGAAGTCGAGTATGTGGACTTCGAGCGAGCGGTTGCTTCCATTGTGCAGGGTGGGGCGGGTGCCTATGTTCATCATGCCTGTCATGATTCTCTCGCCGACATCCACAGAGACGAGGTACACGCCATCTTCTGGTATGAGTTTGGTGGGGTCTGTCTTGATGTTGGCTGTAGGGAAGCCTATTTTTCTTCCGTTCTGGAAGCCTGGCACAACCTTGCCTTGCAAGGCATATCTGTATCCTAATGCTCTGTTGGCCCCCTCAATGTCGCCTGCGGCCAGGCTGTTGCGTATGGCTGTCGATGAAACCTCGCTTCCGTTGTTCCATTCTGTGCAGCTCACAACGTCAATGCCCATGTCTTTCCCGTATCTCATGCATGTGTCGAAGCCGCAGCGATCGTGGCCGAAGTGGTTGTCGTAGCCTATCATCAGCACCTTTGCCTTCAAACTGTCGTGGAGCACTTGCTTCATGAAGTCTTTAGCGCTCATGGCGGCCATCTCCTTTGTGAATGTCAGCAAGGCCACCTTGTCCACTCCTGCTTTGAGGAGCAGGTCGGTTTTTTCTTTTGTGGTGGAGAGCATCTGCGGATTGAACTCGGGGTGAAGCACTTGCAGCGGATGGTTGGAGAAGGATACGGCCACGGTGTCGAGCATGCGGTCATTGCCCATTTTGATGAGTTGGGAAATGACGTGCTGATGCCCCAGGTGCACTCCGTCGAAGGAGCCGATGGTGGCAACACATGGTCTTGTTGTCGAGTCTTTGCCTATTATTATCATGATAATTTCTAACGAGGTGCAAAGTTACGACTTTATATCTGAAAATACATAATGTGGCGTGACATAACTTCTTCTTGAACGATAAAACGTCCTTTGCGCCATGAAAAATAAGTGGAATATTGTTGCGCAGGCATGCCTCAAATAGGTAGTAAGGCATGGGGCGCGATGTGTTTGTGCGCATTGTTTGTGTCCTTCGGGCTTCCTTCGGGTTCCCTTCGGTTTTTTTGACCCGAAACGTTTGCCTTGAGACAGAGCGCGTCAAATATAAAAATAATTATGAACACCTGCTTGTGAAAATAATTATGAGCGCTTGCTTATGAAAACATCTCATGCAATACCTCTATTGATTTCAGCGTGGGGAAGCCAGGCATGTGTAGCCGGTAATAGTCGTTGAGCACTCTCAATGCGCGCATGCGTTCGCTTCTCGTGAACTTTGCCACATGCATTGTGCTGTATGACAGACGAAAGAGTGTGGGCAGGCACAGGGCTTCGGCGCCTTCGAGCACGTTGCTGTGAAACGGCCGCATAAGAGCGTAGCTGCCTGCTTGCATGTCGAAATATTGAGAGACGTTCTCCAAATTAGGGTAAATGCCCACGAAACGGCTCATGTGCATGAGGAACACCAAGTGGAAATTGGCGATGGAAGCAGGATTGGTTGTGGCGTCGAGCCATTGCAGCGACGACTCGATATATTTATATAAAGGCGCATTTGCCTTCTCTTCACGGAGTGCCGCGCTGATGAATTCGGCAAGGAAAAGTGCTATGGATGATTTGACGGGAGAGAACGTGAGGTCTGAATAGCAATAGTAAGACCTTATGTCAAGCGGGCGTGGCAGCCGTGACGAGTTGGCCTTGATGTCGGCTGTAAATTCAATCATTGATAATGGATACCAAAATGTGGCTGTGCTTGCATTGCGCTTGGCTCTCACAATCTTTGTCATGAACGAGCAGCGTCCGTGGCTCTCTGTGAACACGTCCGCTATCAGGGATGAATCTCCATATTTCACTGTCTTGATGACGATGCCTCTTAATGTCTCGTTCATGCCGTTGCTTATCTTGTGATAAAACAGTGCAAAAGTAGTCATTTTTACTGAGGAAACGAATGGAAACATGAAAAAAATGATGTTTGACGAAAAAAAATCAAAGAAAGTTTTGTCGGTAATGAAAAAGTTCGTACCTTTGCACTCGCAAAACAGAACAACGCCTGTTTCGCTAAGGGAAATATCCCAAGGGCTGGCCCATTCGTCTATCGGTTAGGACGAGAGATTTTCATTCTCTAAAGAGCAGTTCGACTCTGCTATGGGCTACCAAGATAAGGGTTGAGTCGAAAGAATCAACCCTTTTTCTTTTCAAGGAGAAGGGTGCGAGGTCATTGGCCATACCACATCGGACTCCTGATTGATTCATTAACCAATTAAAAAAAATCAAACAAATGGCACATCACAAGTCATGTCTGAAGCGCATCCGCCAGAACGAGAAGCGCAGACTTCACAACCGTTACTACGCAAAGACTATGCGTAACTATCTCCGCGACCTCCGCAACACTACTGACAAGGCTGAGGCGCAGGCAATGTTCCCAAAGCTCCAGAAGATGCTCGACAAGCTCGCAAAGCAGAACATCATCCACTGGAAAAAGGCTGCAAACCTCAAGTCGGGTACAGCAAAGATGATTGCAAAGCTCGCTTAATAGCATAATAAGGCAAGCTGACACTGCATGCCAGCATGCAGTCATGGCAAAAATCTATTCAAGAGATAAATGAAGGGATGAAATCCGAAAGGATTTCATCCCTTTTCTCTGTGTCCATGTCGTTGTGAATCGACACATTAGCTCATATGGCTGTATATTGGTTCTGTTTTGGGCTCCTTATGCTAATTCTTTGAGTTTATTGTTTCCTCATGTCGAAAAAAAATCGTAACTTTGTAACGTAATAAGTGTATAAAACAATGGACGAAACAATAGACAAAGAACAAAATTATTCAGCCAGTAACATTCAGGTTCTTGAAGGACTTGAGGCTGTAAGGAAGAGACCGGCGATGTATATCGGAGACATCAGCGAAAAGGGTCTCCACCATCTCGTTTACGAGACCGTAGACAACTCTATCGATGAGGCTCTGGCTGGATTCTGCACGCATATTGAGGTAACCATAAATGAGGACAACTCCATAACCGTACAGGATGATGGACGTGGCATTCCAGTGGACATGCATGAGAAAGAGCACAGAAGCGCTCTTGAGGTTGTCATGACAGTGCTGCATGCCGGCGGTAAGTTTGACAAAGGCTCATATAAAGTGTCTGGCGGACTCCATGGCGTGGGTGTCAGCTGTGTCAATGCGCTCTCCTCCCGCATGAAGTCGCAGGTGTTCCGTGATGGAAAGATATATCAGCAGGAATATGAGTGCGGCAAGCCTCTATACGATGTCAAGGTGGTCGGCTCGACAGACATCCGTGGCACACGCCAGCAGTTCTGGCCCGACAAGTCTATTTTCATCACCACTACATACAAGTATGACATCCTTGCCAACCGCATGCGCGAGCTGGCTTATCTCAATGCTGGAATAAGGATAACGCTTCGCGACATGCGTCTTGACAAGAACGCAGAGGTGGGCATTGAAGGCGTGAGAGAAGAGGTCTTCCATAGCGAAGGCGGACTCAAAGATTTTGTCCGTTACATAGATTCCACACGCACATGCCTCTTTGATGATGTTATTTATCTCAACACCGAGAAGCAAAACACTCCAATAGAGGTGGCCATCATGTACAACACCTCATACAGCGAGAATATCCATTCGTATGTCAACAATATCAACACCATCGAGGGCGGCACTCATCTGCAGGGCTTCCGCACAGCGCTCACTCGCGTGCTCAAGAAGTATGCCGATGACACTAAGGTGACGGAGAAGCTTGAGAAGCAGAAGATAGAGATCAGCGGAGAAGACTTCCGTGAGGGTCTCACCGCTGTCATCAGCGTGAAGGTGGCTGAACCGCAGTTTGAAGGACAGACAAAGACAAAGCTTGGCAACAGCGAAGTGGCAGGTGCCGTGCAGCAGGCTGTGGGAGAAGCTCTCGCCTACTATCTGGAAGAGCATCCCAAAGAGGCTAAAATGATTATCGATAAGGTGGTCATAGCAGCTGAGGCACGTGTGGCAGCCCGAGCAGCCCGTGAGAAAGTGCAGCGCAAGAATCCTATGACTGGCGGCGGTCTTCCTGGCAAGCTTGCCGACTGTTCTGATAAAGATGCAGCCAACTGCGAGATGTTTATTGTCGAGGGTGACTCGGCCGGCGGTTCTGCCAAGCAAGGCCGCGACCGTCATTTCCAAGCCATTCTTCCTATCCGAGGTAAGATATTCAATGTCGAGCGTGTCAAATGGCACCAAGCATTCGAGCATGAAGAGGTCAACAACATATTTCAGGCTCTTGGCATAAAGTTTGGTCTCAATCCAGAGGACCAGAAGGAAGCCAACTATGAGAAGCTGCGTTATTACAAGACCATCATAATGACCGATGCCGATGTCGATGGCTCTCACATCGACACACTTCTCATGACGCTCTTCTTCCGTTACCTTCCACAGCTCATCCGTGATGGCCGACTGTATATTGCCACACCTCCATTGTACAAGTGCACGAAGGGAAAGGTTAGCGAGTATTGCTATGACGAAGAGGCGTTGCAGCGATTCATCGACACTTATGGTGATGGTCAGGAAGACAAGATAAAGGTGCAGCGCTATAAAGGTCTTGGCGAGATGAACCCAGAGCAGCTTTGGGAGACAACTATGAATCCAGCCACACGTCTGCTCAAACAGGTCACCATCAATGATGCGGCAGAAGCAGACTATACCTTCTCCATGCTGATGGGCGAGGATGTGGCTCCGCGCCGCGAGTTTATAGAGCGCAACGCCACATATGCCAACATTGATGCTTAACTCAAATCGGTCATTAGACCGAAATAGAGAAATCATCAGGACATTATTGACGGCTGATTGGCTGTTTTCAATATAAAAAGGCGTCTGCCAATTGGCAGACGCCTTTTTTGTTGTTATCTAATATGTGGCCATAGCCATATATCATCAATGTGTCGCAAGCAGCTTATTTAAAAGTGATGGTGGCTCCTTGGTCAATAGTGTTTGCTCGGTTATTGCCAATGTCTGTGAGCTGCTTCATGGTCTCTTTTGTGCGCTTGTATGTAGGAGAAGTCTCGACCATGCTTATTACATCCTCGTTGTCCAAGTCTTCTTCCTTGAAGATATAGCTGTAAAGAGGGCGGCGGATAGTGCTGTGGTTGTTGTCAGGACCATAGATTGTTTCTCGTCGGTGTGCTCTTTCAGCTTCCGCTTCAGCTTTTTCCACCTCGCGTTGCTGCTGTTCTTTGTCGCGTGCAAGAAGTCGTGAGTTCATCTCGTCTGAGTCGATGTCCTCCACGCCGAATCCTGTTGCGAGGATAGTGATTTTCACCTGGTCTGTCAAGGTAGGGTCGATGGACAAGCCCCATTTTGTCTCAACATCGTCACGCTTTATCTTCGACATGAACTCATGCACCTCATTCATCTCGTCCATCATGAGAGCGTTATTGCCATCTCCCTTCTCGTCGGGGAAAGAGATGCGGAGCAATATTTTGTTTGCGCGGTATATGTCGTTATTGTTCAGCAATGGAGAGTTGAGCGCATCCTCGATGCCTTTTGTCACACGTCCTTCGCCCGATCCGAATCCTGTGCTCATGATAGCCACGCCGCCATCTTTCAGCACGGTGCTCACATCGTTGAAGTCGAGGTTTATAATGCCATGCATTGTGATGATTTCAGCAATGGAGCGAGCAGCGTTGCAGAGCGTGTCGTCAGCTTTGGCAAATGCCTTTATGACGGTGAAGTCCTGATAGATTTCTCTCAGTCGTTCGTTGTTGATGACAAGAAGAGCGTCGACATTCTTGCTCATCTCTTCCACTCCATCGAGAGCCTGGTCGATTTTCTTGTTTCCTTCCCAACGGAAAGGAATGGTTACGATGCCCACGGTGAGGATGCCCATGTCTTTAGCTGTCTTTGCGATGAGTGGAGCAGCTCCTGTGCCTGTGCCTCCACCCATTCCAGCTGTGATGAACGCCATCTTTGTGCCATCTGACAACATGTTTTTGATTTCCTCTATCGACTCTTCTGTTGCTATGCGTGCCTTCTCAGGCTTGTTGCCAGCACCGAGTCCCTCCTTGCCCAACTGTATCTTTGTGGGTACGGGTGAGTCTTGCAGTGCCTTGTTGTCGGTATTTGTCACAACGAAAGTGACATCATGGATGCCTTCGTTGTACATGTGGTTCACGGCATTGCCGCCGCCACCGCCAACACCAATGACTTTAATTATGCTTGTTGTGCCTTGTGTGAAGTTGAAGACACCTATATCGTCGTTCTCTGCCATAGTTCAATGTGAATTGTATTTATAAATGAAATCGAACATTTATCGTTATTGCAAGGTCAAATGTCTTACTGCAATGCCAATATCTTGCAGTGTTTTGTAGTATGCGTCTGCGTCAACGTCGGGACGCTTGTGGCAATGTCAGCCGTTTATTGTTGTAGTTGCATGTGCTTTATTTGACACTGCTAACGCTTTTATTTTTTGCCTTCGTCCTCACTTACAAGGTCTGACAATGCTCTTGATATGCGTCCGATGAAACTGTTCTCCTTATTTTTCCTGTTAACAAGTTCGATGAGTTTGTCGACCTCCACTTTGAGTTTTTCGGCCAGTTCTGCACCTTCTCTTAGGCTTTGTTTGAATTTGTCTTTGCCTTCCAGGGCTTTGGCTGCATTGGCATATTCGTCACCGATAGTTGCGTCGAGCACTTTGAGCGAGAGATTCTTTGCCTTTTGTCTCACAGCTTTGTCGCTGCCGTATTTGTTAAGTTCGGTAATCTGTTTCTGCACATCATCATATGCGTTGCGTATGCCATTCTTCACTTTGTCGAAGGCCATGGCGTCCTTTGCTTCTGCTTCGGCCTCTTCTTGACGCCTTTGCCTGTCAGCTTCTTTTGCTTGCTGGTCTATCATGGCCTGAGTGTTGTCGAGGCCCTCTCCGCCACATGGTTCAGTGCCGCCCAAGAGAAGAGAGAGGATAGAAGTGTTCTCTGCCTTGTCGAGCACTATTGCCCCTGCATCTTCAGTCTTTATGATAGATTGGTTGACCTTATTGGCGATGCGCACTTTGTCAATCTTAGTGCTCTTGGTGAATGCATCAACGATGTTTTTCATGTTGCTGCCGCCGCCAGTTATGACAAGTCCGGCCAACAGTTTGCCGCTGTAGTCGGAGTTGATTATCTGGTTGTTCACATTAGCGATGATTTCTCCCATTCGTGCTTCTATCACGTTCTTGATGAGCGTGACGTCGAATGTTCTGCCATCTGAAGTGGTGTAAGTCTGTATCTCTGCGTCTTCCACTCTTTCGGTGTCTTGGCACGCATCGCCATATTTGAGTTTCACCTCTTCGGTCTCAGCCTCGTCGATAGGCAGTGTGGCCAAGTCCTTGTTTATGTTGTTGCTGCCTAATGGTATAGTGACGAGGTATCTGACGATGTTGTTCTTGTATACCACAAGGGTGGTTGTGTCAGCTCCGAGATCCACGAGAGCGCATCCCGAACGTTTCTCAGCGTCGGTAAGCACGTTGTTGGCCAATTGCAGCGGTGAAATGAGCTGTTCGGCAATTTCCATGTTAGCGTTGGCAAATACTGTTTCCACGTTGATTCTCAGTTTTGTCTTTGCTATGATGTTCAGAAACTCTCCCTCCACGTTTGTTCCCATCACGCCCACAGGTGTGTCTGATATGGAGTTAGAGTCGATGATGAATTCTTGTGGGTAATTGTCCATTACCTCGTAATCGCTGTATGGAATCTCTTGGCTCTCCTGGCTTATTGCGTCAATCAGTTCGTTGCTGATGAAGCTCTGAGTTAACAGATCGCGCTTGATGATGCTCTTGTATGAGCGCATAGACTGGCCGCCTATGCCCACGTATGCGCGTGATATTTTAGTGTTGAGCACCGACTCGAGTTTGTGGATGATGTTGTTGACGCTCTGATACGTCTTCTCTATGTTGTACACAGCTCCTCGCTTGATGCAGCCAGTCGTGTCGTCCTCGGCATAAGCGAGAATCTGCATAGTGCCATCCTTCTTTTGTCCTGCCACTCCTTTAATCTTAGACGAAGCAAGTTCTATCGCAACAATAAAATCTTTGTCGGAAGTAGTCATATATGTAATGTTGTTTGATTCTTAATAATAAATTCAAGTTTGAAATGACATCTGATTGAGCCATGTTGTCACGTTATCTCTTTGTGCAGATGATTTGGTTCTCGTATTCCAAGTTTACTTTGGCATATTTGTTCCATCCCACTGTTTTTATGGCTTTGTCGTAGAAAATCTTGAGGTTATTTAGCTTCTTCTCGAAATTGTTAATTGTGCCGAGATAGACAATGTGGTCTCCTACCCTTGGAACGATTTCTATGACCCTTTCATTCTTTTTCCCTCTTGACACATAGATTTGTTCTATCTGGTTATTCCAGAACTCATCTGTCTGCAGGAAGCGTGCCATCTCCACAAGTTCTTTGCTCGCATATTTCTCATCCACGTCTCCAGATGCCACCACGAGGTTTGACACATATCCTCTGTTGTGTATCACATGTCCTTTTGCGTCGACGAAGAATCCGTCTCTTCCGTCAGGCAACACATAGATGATAGGCATTCTTTGCTCAACCTTTATGCACACTTTGCCTTTTGCCGCTTTGTAGCATTCAGCTTTAGAGATAAACTCTTTTTCCTTGATTGCATCTTCAATTTTCTTTGTGCTCACATTCTTCATCAGCATGCCTTTAGGATAGAGGTGCGCATCTTTCAGAATGTTTTCCAGTTCTGTCTTGTCAGCAAAGGATGAAGGAGAGTCGGACGATTCGACGATGAGGTCTACAGAGCTGCATGTCTCGCTGTCGTCGGGAGCGGAGAGGAAGAATATGCTGTATACGATGTATGCTGCCAACATTGCTGTCAGCAGCGATACAAGTGTGATTTTTATAATCTTTCCAACCTTTATCATTTATAACTATAATGGTTTAATAAGTATTAAACACTCCCATGGATTGCGCATCCCGATGTGTTGACATGCTGATTGGATGCTGAGTGTCAAGCCTTGCCCTTCAGTATTTCAGTAATCTGAGGCACATAGTTCTCTATGTCGCCAGCTCCGAGTGACACAAGCACGTCAAAGTCTGCTTTTTTTGCCACTTCAAGAATGTCGTCTTTGCTTATCAGATGCTTTTCTATGCCAGGTCGCAGATTGTCGTAGATGAGTTTGCTTGTCACCCCTTCGATGGGCAATTCACGTGCTGGATAGATGTCGCAGAGATATACAGCGTCGAGTCCCGACAGAGCAGCTGCAAATTCTTTGTAGAAGTCGCGTGTGCGGGTGTAGAGGTGCGGCTGGAACACTGCGGCGATCTTCTTGCCAGCATACAGTTCTCGGATAGACTTCACGCATGCGTCAATCTCGTTAGGGTGGTGGGCATAGTCACTGAGGAAAACCATCTTGTCAGACTTCACCTTGAAGTCAAACCGGCGGTCCACACCGCTGAAACTCTTCATGCCGCTGCGCAGTTCCTCCTCTGTGACTCCGTTGAGTATTGCAAGGGCCATAGCCGCTATGCCATTCTCAATGTTGATGCTCACAGGCACTCCAAGCTGTATGTCCTTCACCACGCCTTCGGGGTGTACAAAGTCGAATATTATTTCTCCGTTGCCAATCTTGATGTTCTCAGCGTGAAAGTCGCCTTCGTTCCGTGAATATTCATAGACCTTCACTCCATCCTGCACGTCAGCTTTCATCTCAAGTCCTTTGTGGATTATCAGGGCACCGCCTGGTTTGATCAGCGTGGTGTATTTCCTGAAACTCTCGAGGTATGCTTCTTTTGTGCCGTATATGTCGAGGTGGTCTGGGTCTGTGGCTGTGATGACAGTCATGTATGGCCTTAGCCAATGGAAAGAGCGGTCAAACTCATCTGCTTCAATAACCACATACTCGCTGTCTGACAGTATGTAGTTTGTGCCATAATTCTTTGATATGCCTCCGAGGAAAGCATTGCAGTCAACGTGGCTCTCATGCAGCAGATGGGCTGCCATTGTCGATGTGGTGGTCTTGCCATGAGTGCCAGCCACACACAAGCCTTTGTGCGACATGGTCAATGTGCCAAGCACTTGCGCTCTTTTCTGCACAGCGAATCCTTCTGTCTGAAAGTAAACAAGCTCCTTGTGGTCGGCAGGTATGGCTGGCGTATACACTACCAGTGTGCTGTCCTTCTGCTTGAAGCATTCGTCAATGGCATCCACGTTTTCAGCGTAGTGAATCTTTGCGCCCTCTTCAATCAATTTCTCTGTCAATTCACTTGGTGTCTTGTCGTATCCTCCCACATTGCAGCCCTTGCCAAGAAAGAATCTCACAAGAGCGCTCATGCCAATGCCGCCTGCACCTACGAAATAGACCGACTTTATATCTTTATATTCCATCTCAGTTAATTCTTGTTTCTATATTCAACAGCCAATTTGTATACCTCATCGGCAATCACATCTGCCGAATCCTTAAATGCCAGTTTCTTCACATTGTCGCTCAGCGAGGCCAGTTTCTTCTCGTCTGCCACAACCTTCAGCGCAGTCTCCACCAGCATCTTTCTGGCATCTTTGTCTGCAATGAAGACAGCTGCATCTTTTGTTGACAAAGCCATAGCGTTCTTTGTCTGATGGTCTTCTGCCACATTTGGCGATGGCACCAACACGCAAGGTTTGCCCAATAAGCAAAGCTCAGATATGGAACTTGCTCCTGCGCGGCTCACCACGAGGTCAGCTGCAGCATATGCGTTGTCCATGCTGCTGATGAAGTCCATCACCTTAAGGTTTGGCACAGCCTTCACCTTTTTCAGTTCTTCGCTTATGCTTGTGCTGTAGTATTTGCCTGTCTGCCATATAAACTGCACGTCGCTGTTGCGTATGTCCTCCAGATGGTCGAGCACACTCTCATTCACCGTCCTTGCGCCGAGGCTGCCTCCGATGATGAGCACTGTCTTCTTGTCAGGGTCGAGTCCGAAGCTCTTCTTGGCCTGTTCTGGCGTTGTGTCGTTGTCGAGCAGATTCTGTCTCACAGGATTGCCCGTCATGATTATTTTGTCAGCAGGAAAGAAACGTTCCATGCCGCTGTATGCCACGCACACCTTGCGTGCCTTCTTGGCCAGCGACTTGTTTGTCACGCCTGCATAAGAATTCTGTTCTTGAATAAGACATGGGATGCCCATGGAGTAAGCTGCATTAAGAGTAGGCGCCGATG
The DNA here is from genome assembly GCA_934293005.1 of uncultured Bacteroidaceae bacterium. Taxonomy (GTDB): domain Bacteria; phylum Bacteroidota; class Bacteroidia; order Bacteroidales; family Bacteroidaceae; genus Minthosoma. The sequence continues at coordinate 71,728 of CAKQYA010000009.1, read as the reverse complement.
CGTAACCGCCCACACCCACAGCCACTTGAGGCTTGAATTTGCGTATCACATCCTTCACCATTTTCTTGCTCTTCATGAAATCTATCATCACGCCTATGTTGCGCAGGCTCCATAGTGGTCTAATGAGTCCCCTTACGGGAAGACCTACAATTTTGTATCCTGAGGCAGGCACTCTTTGCATTTCCATGCGGCCATCCGCTCCCACAAACAGTATCTCAGCTTCAGGATGCTGTTTCTTTATTGCGTTGGCAATAGACACAGCAGGAAAGATGTGTCCACCAGTGCCGCCGCCGCTCACAATCACTCTCAAAGGCTTGTTATCTTCCATTTTCATTATTGTGGATAATCTATATTAACTCTTAATTTGGCAAAAATACAAAAAAACAACGAATTTTCCATCATGTATAGTTGTAAATATAAATTTTGCCTATACAAAACATTCTCAAAACGTGTCGTTTGCAATCATGACAGTCCTTTGTCGTTGTAATATTCACTTGTCTCGCCATCGGGCACAGCTTCCACCATCTGGGCATTCTGTTCTTTCTTTTGCGCATAACGGCTCACACTGAGAATCATTCCGAAGTAGAAGCTGGTCACTATTATCGATGAGCCGCCTTTGCTTATCAATGGCAGAGGCTGTCCTGTCACCAAACCCGGGAATACCGCCACGCTCATATTGACAAACGCTTGCAGCACAATCATTATGCAAGCTCCCAACACCAGGAAGGCGGGGAAGAATGAAGTGCATCGTTGCGCTATGCGCACACACCGTATGAGTAACACGAAATAGAGGAACGGAACGAAGAATATTCCGAACAAACCAAGTTCTTCGATGATTATCGCATAGATGAAGTCCGACTCTGCGTGCTGCAGAAAGTCGCGCTGAATGGAGTTGCCTGGTCCTCTTCCTATTACGTTAGAGTTGGCTATGGCTATGAAAGCATACGTCTTCTGCGAGTTCTTGTCGTCCAGCTTTTTCTGCTTTTCTGTTTTCATGACACGTTTGGAAGCCTCTTCAGTCTCTTTGCCAGCCATACGGTAAGCACGGTGTTTTACTGTGGTGAGACGCTTTGTCATCGAGTTGGAGTTGAGAGCTTCGTCAGGCATCACCAAAGCCAAGGACGTCATCAGTCCGCCAAGGGCGATGAGAAGTCCGACTGTCTTGAGCAAATAGCCTTTGGGTATGTGTCCTATGCACATCATGATGAAAATCACCAATCCGAGCATTAGGCTTGTTGACACGTTGTCCATGAAGATGAGTCCGCATATCACGAAGGTTGGGATGATGATAAGCCAAAATGGCATTGACTCCTTACCCTTGAATGCGCCAACCTTCTTGCATTTCATGCCCTTGACTATCACGACTTTTTCAGCCTGAGTCTTGGCCAGAATCATCGCAGTGTACATGATGAGTGACACTTTGGCAATCTCTGATGGCTGAAAGCTGATTGGCCCCAGATGGATCCATCGGTGTGTGCCGTTAAGTTCGCTGCCGAATCCTAAAACGGATGTGATGAAAAGCAGGACGATGGACAAAGGAAGCATTAAAAATGGGAACAGCATGAACCACCTGCATCCCATGCGTAGCACTATGATGATAATCAGCAGTCCAAACAGCAGAAATCCAGCCTGACTGACCATAGGTCCCCAGTGGGCGCCACCAGAGAAGGTCAATCGGCTTGATGCGCTATACACTTCCACAAGAGAAATCATGCACAGGAAGAAATACACCATCCATACTCCCATGTCTCCCTTGAAGAGGCTTCCGCCGAGAATCTTACTTGTTATTTTCCATAAAGTGCTCATGTTGCATCACAGGTTTTTCACACATTCCTTAAATTGTTCTCCTCTATCTTCCATATTTTTGAAAAGGTCGAAACTTGCGCAGCATGGGCTTAGCAGCACTGTGCTGCCTGGCTTAGCCATTTTCACACATTCATCCACGCAGTCTTTCATGTTCTTAACGTCTGCTATGGGGATGCCAAAGCCGTCAAAGGCATCATGCAGTTTGCTGTTGTCCACGCCGAGAAATACCAGTCCGATGCATTTTTCCTTCACCAGTTCGAATATCTCAGAATAGTCGTTGCCCTTGTCTTTGCCGCCAAGTATAAGCACTGTAGGTGTCCGCATGCTGTCAAGCGCATACCAGCACGCATTCACATTAGTGGCCTTCGAGTCGTTGATAAACTCCACGCCTCTCACTCTTCCGGCCTTTTCAAGCCTGTGCTCCACGCCTTCAAAAGATTTCAGTCCCTCGCGTATCTTTTCATTGCTCACGCCTGCCAAGTCGGCTGTGATGCCTGCTGCCAGCGAATTATACAGGTTGTGCTTGCCTCTCAGAGCCAATTCCTCCTGTTCCATGTTGAATGGGGTTGGTCCCTCGATGATATATTCATTGTCCTCAACATAGCCTATGCATGCATTCTCCTTGAATTCGCTGAAAGGACACATCTTAGCTTTGATATGATATTTTTCCAGTTCCTTCTTCACGATAGGATCGTCGTTCCAGAACACAAAGGCATCCTGTTCTGTCTGGTTCTGTATTATTCGCATCTTAGAGTCCACATAGTTCTGCATCTTGAAGTCGTAACGGTCAAGATGGTCAGGAGTGATGTTCATCAGCACTGCTATGTCAGCTTTGAAATCATACATGTTGTCAAGTTGGAAACTGCTCAGTTCGATGACATAATAGTCGAAATGCTCCTCTGCCACCTGCAGAGCCAGACTTCTGCCTATGTTGCCAGCTAATCCGACGTTGTATCCAGCATTCTTCAGAATGTGGTAGATAAGAGAAGTGGTGGTGGTCTTGCCGTTGCTGCCGGTGATGCAAATCATCTTGGCATCAGTGTAGCGTCCTGCAAACTCAATCTCAGAAATGACAGGCGTGCCTTTCTCTTTGAGTTTCACAATCATTGGAGCGTTCTCTGGGATGCCAGGACTCTTGATGACCTCATCTGCATTGAGGATTAGTTCTTCAGTATGGCGTTCCTCTTCCCACACTATCTCATGTTGATTGAGTTGATCCTTGTATTTGTCTTTTATTTTCGACATGTCACTGACAAATACATCATATCCCTTAGCCTTAGCTAAGACAGCTGCTCCAGCACCGCTTTCTCCAGCTCCGAGTACTACAATCCTTTTCATCTTATCTTCTGCATTTAGTTATCTTATCTTTAATGTTATTATGGTTATTGCTGCGAGCAAGATAGTGACAATCCAGAATCTTGTCGTGATCATTGACTCAAAAAGCAGTCCGTTAGGGCGTTTGATGAGATACTTCACTCCATCCTCCATTTTGTGGCGATAGTGATCGTGGAATGGCGCGCGTTTGAACACTCTCCATTTCTCGCCTTTGGCATTACCCTTCTTTGCGTATGCTACCTGAAGAATCACCGAGAGACTCTCCATCAAGAAGATGCCGCAAAGGATAGGCAAAAGCAGTTCCTTGTGTATGATGACAGCTGTCACAGCAATAACGCCTCCGATGGCCAGACTGCCTGTATCTCCCATGAAAACCTTGGCCGGATAAGCGTTGTACCAAAGGAATCCTACTAATGCGCCCACAAAGGCGCAGAGAAACACTACAGTCTCTTCCGACCCTGGTATGTACATCACATTCAGATAACTGGCAAATTGGATGTGGCCGCTTACATATGCCAGTATTCCCAACGTCACCCCTATGATAGCCGAGTTGCCGGCACACATGCCATCCATTCCATCGTTCAGGTTGGCACCGTTGCTCACAGCAGCTATGACAAAAGTGGTGACAAGCACAAACAGAATCCATCCGCCAGCTCTTTTAGCTTTGCCGCTTAGGAAAAGGCCAGCAATTTCATAGTAGTCGATGTTGTTGCTCTTCACGAAAGGAAGCGTGGTCACAGTGCTCTTCCTTGCTTCGCTCTTGTGATACACCTCCACCTTGTTGCTTATTTCTCTCTCCACGTTTTCCCTTACCACGGCATCAGGACTGAGCCACAGCGTCAGTCCGACGCATACGCCGAAAGCCAGTTGCGATGCCATCTTCCATCGTGGCGACATGCCATCCTTGTTGCCGCTGAGCTTGATCTTGTCATCAATGAATCCGATGAGCCCGAAGAATGCGATGGTGGCTATCAGCAGGAGCATATACACGTTGTCGAGCCGGCCCAGCAACAGGGCTGGCACAAGAACCGCTCCGACGATGACCACTCCGCCCATTGAGGGCACTCCCTTCTTCATCACGCCATAAGGATCGATGGATGCGTCTCGTGCTGCTTCAATATGATTGCGCTTGCGCATATACTTGATGAAATACTCGCCTGCCACCATTGATATCACAAGTGAAAGAATCAATGCGGTCAATGAGCGGAACGACACATAACTGAACATGCCTGCTCCAGGAATGTCAAGTCCGTCTAAGTATTTGAAAAAATGGTATAACACTGTATTATTATATTATTAGAAAATGTGTAATCGTTTTTTTAGTGTTGTTATGGAGCCAGCTTCATCAGCCATTGAAGCATGCCCTGACCTCTTCCTTGTCGTCGAAGTGATGCTTCACGCCCTTCACTTCCTGATAGTCCTCATGTCCCTTGCCGGCTATGAGGATCACATCTCCAGGCTTAGCCATCATGCAAGCAGTCTTTATGGCTTGTCGGCGGTCTGCAATGCTGATGACCTTCTTCATGTCATCATCGCTGAGTCCAGCCAGCATGTCGTTGATGATGTCCTGCGGTTCCTCAAAGCGGGGGTTGTCACTTGTGATAATCACTTTGTCGCTTTGCTTGGCAGCCTCTTTTGCCATGAGCGGGCGCTTGCCCTTGTCGCGGTTGCCTCCTGCTCCGCATACTGTGATTACTTCGCCCTTGCCCTCAAGCACAGCGTGTATGGCTTTTAGCACATTCTCCAGCGCATCTGGAGTGTGGGCATAGTCAACAATGGCTGTGTAGCCAGAAGGGGAGCGCAAGGCCTCAAATCGTCCGTTTACAGGTTTCATTGCGCTGAGTGAAATCAGAGCCTCATGCTCATCCACGCCAAGCATCACAGCTGCGCCATACACAGCAAGCAGGTTGCTCACGTTGAATTTGCCTATGAATTGCACTCCGACCTCCTTGCCGTTAATGTCCAGATACATCCCCTCGAAGTGGCACTCGATGATTTTTGCCTTGAAGTCGGCTGGACTCTGCACAGAGTAAGTCTTCACTTCTGCCTTGGTGTTCTGCACCATCACCATGCCATTTTTGTCGTCAGCGTTAGTGATGGCAAAAGCTGAAGATGGAAGGTTGTCGAAGAATTGCTTCTTAGCCTTTATGTAGTTTTCGAAAGTCTTGTGATAGTCAAGGTGGTCACGTGTGATGTTTGTGAATATGCCGCCAGTGAAGTTAAGTCCTCCAATGCGGTTCTGCACAATGCTGTGACTGCTCACCTCCATGAAAGCATACTCGCATCCCTTCTCTGCCATCTCAGCCAGCAAGGCATTGAGTGTTATCGGGTCAGGAGTGGTATGGTCCGTCGGAATCATCTCGTCATTGATGTAGTTTGCCACAGTAGAGAGCAATCCCACTTTATGTCCCAAGTGACGGAACAGTTCATAGAGAACGGTGGCTATGGTTGTCTTGCCATTAGTGCCTGTCACGCCCACCAGTTTCATCTTGCTTGTCGGGTTCCCATAGAATGTTGTGGCAACTTTGCCAGTCACCTGCTCTGTATTGCTTACCTTCACATATGCCACTCTCTCATCCATGCTTTCAGGCATATCCTCGCACAGCACAGCCACAGCGCCTTTCTCAATAGCTTTTCCGATGTAGTTGTGGCCGTCGGCAGCCGTTCCTCTCACAGCTATGAAAAGGCATCCATTGTCCACTCGGCGTGAGTCAATCTGCACACCGCAGATGTCACATTCCATATTGCCCTTGACTTCAATAGTGTCAAGACCGCTTACAAGCTCTTTAAGTTTCATACGGGTCGTATCTTTTGGGTTGTTTACATTTATTTCAGTTCAAGCGTCACCACCTGTCCTTTCACCACATGGCTTCCAGCCTTTGCGCTTTGGCTTGTCACACGTCCTCTGCCGCGTATCCTCACCTTCATTCCTTTGGATGTGAGGGCATACACAGCGTCTCTTGCTCCCATGCCGCTCAAGTCGGGAACTTTGAATTGTTCGTCATCAACCGACTTAAATCTCACTCTGTTTTCTTCGTCAAAAGCCTTGCCCCATTCATAGCCCTGTCCTCCTGCCGATTGCACTCCCAGATATTTGAGCACATTCTGTGCGGCAAGCACATCACCATTTTTCACATCCGGCACATACACAGCCGTGGAGTCTTTGGCAAGGTTAAGGTTCGTTGTCACATTCTTCGAGTAAATCCTTTGTGCTATCTTTGAGAAAACAACACCAGCCTGGCCGCCACCGCTGGCCACGTAGTATCCGTGCCGTATGGCCACTATGCATGTGTATTTAGGGTCTTCTGAAGGATAATACCCACAGAAGCTTACGAGGTGCTCCCTCTTTCCTCCGCGGTATCCGCCTGCAGAGGCAACCTGTGCTGTGCCTGTCTTTCCGCTCACATGGAAATATGGGTTGCCAGCTCTTTTACCCAGTCCGCCTTTGTCATTGACCACTCGGTAAAGAATGTTTTGGATATTTTCAAGCGTCTGCTTCTTGCATATCTGCGGTTTGATTACCTCCACAGGAAATTCCTCAACCATCTCTCCATGTCTCGACAGCCCCCTTGCGAAGCGTGGCCGCACCATCTTGCCACCATTAGCTATGGCGTTGTAAAAAGCGCATGTGCTGATAGGAGGAATCTGTGTTTCGTATCCTATCGACATCCATGCCAATGCTGTCTTTGACCAGTTTGCTTTGTTTGGAGTGCGTATGACAGGGTCTGCTGCACCTTTGAAAGGAATGCCGAGAGGTGCTCCTATGCCCACACGTTTCAGCCCTTCTACAAACTTGCCAGGCTGGTTGTGATAGTGCTCGTCAATGAGTCGGCTCACACCGATGTTGCTTGATACCATCAGCACTTCTGGCACGCTCAATGTGCCGTAGCCGCCTCGTGCCCAGTTGTGGTCTTTCATGTATGCCCCATGCATGTTGTATATGCCACCTCCTGTGTCCACATACGTCTTAGGTGTGATGTATCCGTCGTCCATGGCCACCATGAATGAGGCGGTCTTGAATGTTGAGCCTGGTTCCATCAAGGCTGCCAGAGCATAGTTGCGCGCCTCGTAGTAGTTGCCGTCATCGTAGCGCACAAGGTTCACTATGGCTTTCACGTCGCCAGTCTTCACCTCCATGAGCACCACCACACCCATTTCAGCATCAAGCTCATAGAGTTTCTCTCGCAGCGCACTCTCGCAAATGTCCTGCATGCCCACATCTATTGTGCTCACAAGGTCATATCCGTCCACAGGCTCCATATCTACGATGGAGAGGAATTTCGACAGCACACGTTTATTGTGCTGGCGTCCAGGAATGCCTTTCAGTTCTTTGTCGTATGCAAGTTCAAGTCCCGACTTAGCCGAGTCCAAGGCTCCAAACATCTCACCGAGAGTTCGTTTGGCCAAAGAGCCGAAGGGCTTGTTTCGGTTGTTGCGCGGCACTATGTTCAGTCCGCTCGTGTAGCGGCTCTTGCTATTGAACACCGGCAGTTTCATCAGTTGGTTATACTGTATGTAGTTGAGCACCACACGTGGTGTCAGGTCCCAGTATCTCTTGCGCTCGTTCAGTCCTGTGAGCAGTCGCGTCTTATATTCCTGCTGCGTGTATCTTGGGCATATGTCAGCCAGTCCAGCGCATATAGTGTCGATATTCGTCGTCCACATCGAGTCCTTGTCGTGCAGCTGCTTTGGGTCATACACCTTGATAGGTTTGCCGTTGGCACCGATAGAGTCGGCAAGACGGTCAACGCCTGACAGGAAGTCAATGTATATTTTATAGTCAGGCAGGCTGCTTGCCATAAGCTGTCCGTCGGCGCTCAGGATGTTTCCACGTGTTGGTGGCAGAGGCACGGTGTCGCCAACGCTCACGTTGCCAATCTCCTTCCATTCCTCGCTGTCGACAGTGGCGGTATATACAGCCATGCCCATGATGGCAACCATTATGGTAGCTGCACCCAACACTATTATGATGACGCTTAGCTTTATGTATTTCTTGTCGAATTTCATTGCTTGTTGTCTCGTTGTTTATTCTCCGTTACCCTCAGTGGCATCAGATTTTTCCTGTTTGCCAGCTTCTTCTGTCGTCTTGTTATCCTTAATTTCATTTTTGTTTCCTTCTGTGTCCTCATTGCTGATAGGCTCAGGAGCTTCGCCAATGACCACCTCTCTCGTTTCAGCCTGCATTGTTTCCTTGCTTCCTTCGTGCATTTTGATGAGGAATGGTGGGGTGGTTGAGTTGTGCAGCAGACTGTCGCTTGTCTGCTTCAGGCGTTGTTCCACGTTCGACTGTCTTATGAGGTTCATCAGTTCGCTCGATTGTGTGAGCACATTGTATTTGACATTTTGAAGTTCGGAGCGCAGGCTGTCTATGACTATTGTGTCTTTTTGGCTGTCGTATCGGTTGCCAGTGTATATAATCATCAGTATAACGCAGAACATGACGAATGCCACCTGCTTTCTGACGAATTTGCTCATCAGAAAGTCGCCACCGATGATAGAGCTGAACGACAGTTCGCCTGCGTCGTCCTCATTCTCGTTGGCAAACTTGCGCATAGCCTCTATGGCCTGGCGCGCGTCTTTCTCTTCTTCACTGAGTTTGGAAGCGTTGGCTTTCACCTCGTCTTCTCTTTGCGCCTGTTCCGTTGGCATCTGCTGCTTGTCTGGATCGTCATTGTATTTGGTCATATTGCTGTGGTGGGCCATCTGCTTGCTCTTGGTCCCGATTCAATAGTTGTGAATGTCTGTATATATATAATGTGTAAATGTTGGAAGTTTAATGTTCTTGCAGTCAAAGTTTCTCAGCTATTCTCAACTTTGCGCTGCGGCTTCTCGGGTTGCGAGTCATCTCTTCATCAGTAGGTACTATGACCTGCCTGTTCACCAGTCTGTAAGGTGTGTTGACCTTGCCGAAAAAATCCTTGTCTTCCTTGCCTTCCACATTTCCCGTCTTCATAAGGTTCTTCACGATGCGGTCTTCGAGCGAGTGGTATGTTATGATTACAAGTCTGCCGCCTGGCTTGAGCATTTCTGTGGCGCTTTTTAGCATTTCCTTCAAGGCGTCCATTTCATGGTTGACCTCTATCCTGAGAGCTTGGAAGAGTTTGGCCATGTCTTTTTTCTCACGTTCGTTGCGGAAGAAAGTCTTCGACACCTCCATGAGGTCGCCTATTGTCTCTATTGGTTTTTCCTGGCGTGCTTTCACCAAGGCAGCAGCTATCTTGCGGCTTTGTTTGAGTTCGCCGTAGAGATAAAGCACGTCTGCCAGTCGTTCCTCTTCATAGGTGTTGACCACATCTGCTGCTGTCATGCTTGCGCGTTGGTTCATTCTCATGTCGAGCTTGCCTTCGAAACGGAAAGAGAAGCCACGGGCCGAGTCGTCAAAATGGTGTGAGCTCACTCCGAGGTCTGCAAGAAGTCCGTCGATATGCTCCACGCCATAGTATCGCATGAAGTTTTTGAGGAAGCGGAAGTTGCTTCTCACGAAAGTGAATCGCTTTGTGTCGAATCCATCAGCGTTCTTTTCTGCGTCAGCATCTTGGTCGAAGCTGTACAAGTGGCCGTTCTTGTCCATACGAGAGTATATCTCTTTGCTGTGTCCGCCGCCGCCGAAGGTCACATCGACAAAGTTGCCGCCTTCGGTTATGTTGAGTCCGTCCACGCTCTCTTTCAGGAGCACTGGCACATGGTAAACAGTCTCTTCCGCCATTGTTGTGTGTGAGTTTATTTTAGTTTTCCAGATATCAATATCATGTCAGCATGTTAGTGTCAAAGGGCATCTTGTTTGTGGCCGCCTTGTCATTGTGCCTTGTCTTCTCCTGGTCCCAGCATGTTGTCCTGTCCGAAACGCATCTCTATGTCTGCGCCTAAAGATGAGCCTTGAGCCAGCATCTCTTCAAAACTGTGCTTGCTCCATATCTCAATCCGGTCCACTAAGGCGAGGAATCGCACGTCTGTCGTTATCTCAGCATATTGCAGCTTGCCCTTCGACATCAGCAGTCTTCCTTGGCTGTCCAATTCTATTTGTTCGGCATCAGCCACAAACTGCCGTAGCATCATCTGGTCTTTGCTGTTCCATGGGTTCAGCTTGTTCTGGAGCTCCTCGAGTTGCTTGTCCCACACTTTAATGGGGTATAGCACTAAGCATTTCTGAAACACATCGCAGCGCAACACAAGCATCTGCTCGCCCTCAGCTATGAGAGCTCGTCTGAATGCCGCTGGGAGAAACACTCTTCCCTTGGCATCCGTCTTTGCTGTGTAATCACCTATGAATCGCATACTTATTGACAGGTCTAAGTTTCTTTGTGTTTGATTGTGGATGTCTGTACAGTTGCTTATAAAATTTGTGCAAATATACACATTTTCCCCACAATCCCCCACTTTTATTCAATTTATTTTCAAAAAAGTTATCAACAGTCTTGTTTGTACTGGTGTAATATGCTGAAATGCCGCATTTTGAAGTTGTGAGATGCAGGTGGGGGAATACCTGTTGCTAACCCCGAAATTACAATTGTCTCACGACATGCGTACAATGATATGTGCCTATGTGCTTTTTGTATGTTTAGTGTATAGCTATGCGTTGCCTTCTCATCCGATGCTCATCATGCAGCCATGCATGATGCTTGAAAGCGGCATTGTCAAAAGAATGCAAGGAGGGCAAACCTGTGAGAAAACGACTGTTAACATTCTGTTTTGGGCATGAACACCTGCATTTTTTCTATGAATGTTTCTCTGTGTGGAAAAAAATCACTTACTTTGCCACAACATAGAAAATGAAACGATAGAAAGAAACAAGACTTTGATGCGAAGTTCAAACTAAAACATAACAAAACAAAAAAACATGAAAAAGAACATTATCTCCTTGGCTGTCCTTGTGGCTGCCTTTATTGTAGCTCTTCCATCACAGGCTCAGGTGAGTTTTGGTGTGAAGGCTGGTCTCAATGTCAACTCGGTGAGTCTGAAGGGCAACCTCAAGGATAATCTTTCCGCAGACAACCGCAATGGTTTCTTTGCTGGTGTCACAGCTGACGTCACCATTCCGCTTGCAGGCCTTGGTGCCGACATCTCCTTGCTCTACGACAACAAGGTTGTAGGTGTGTCAGACGCAGCGACAGATGGCAGTGTTTTTGAATCGAACAAGACCCTCCATTATGTGACCCTTCCTGTTAATATGAAATACACCCTCGGTTTCAGCAGTCTTGCAAGTGTCTACGTTGCCACAGGACCTCAGTTTTCTTGGAATGTAGGTGACAGAAGTTGGAAAACTGATGCGTTGACTGAAGGATGGGAACTGAAAAAGTCTGAGTTCTCATGGAATGTTGGTGCAGGAGCCACAGTGCTAAAGCACGTTCGTCTCGGCTACAACTACAACATTGGCCTTGGCAATACAGCTGAGATAGATGTGTGGGATGCCGCAGGCAAGGCTTACAAGAACAAACTCAAGAACAACACTCATCAGATTTCCTTGACATACCTGTTCTAAAAAATAGATACACTTGACATACGCAGATATAATCCTTCCAATAGCATTCGACAGCTTCACATACCTTGTGCCTGATGATATGGCGCCTCAAGTTATGCGAGGCTGTCGTGTCGTTGTGCCTCTTGGCAAAAACAAGATATACACCGGCGTAGTGCACAGCGTTCATCATGCTTGTCCGCAGGGAGTGGAAGTCAAGTCAATCATTGATGTGCTCGACGAGACTCCTGTGGTGACCGAAATCCAGTTGCAATTCTGGCAATGGGTGGCGCAATATTACATCTGTCCCCTTGGCGATGTGATGAAATGCGCCTTGCCAGCAGCCATGAAGCCGCAAGATGATGAGGCGTTGAAGGAAAAGACGAGAAAAAGGCGTGGCTCGGCAGTTCTTGCTCCAGCGAGTCAGTTGGCGCAGATAAACATTCTCAATCCCTATCAGGCGAAAGCCATGGAGGATATAGAGCAGTCGTTTGTCGACAAAGACATCACCCTCCTGCATGGAGTGACCTCATCTGGCAAAACGGAAATATACATCCATCTGATAGATAAATACATCAAGATGGGCAAGCAAGTGCTCTATCTTCTCCCTGAAATAGCGCTCACGACGCAGATAATGGACCGTCTCCATCGTTTTTTTGGTGATGCTATGGGCGTATATCATTCAAAGTTTTCCGACGTTCAGCGTCTTGATGTGTACAAGCGTCAGGTGTCATCCAATCCATATCAACTGATTCTCAGTGCGCGCTCTGGCCTTTTCCTTCCTTTCAACAACCTTGGACTTGTCATTGTTGATGAGGAACACGAACAGAGTTATAAGCAGCAAGAGCCGGCTCCGCGCTACAATGCTCGCAATGCAGCCATCATGCTTGCCCACATGTCAGGTGCCAAGACGCTCCTTGGCACAGCCACGCCAAGTTTTGAGGTGTACCATCTTGCCCGCAAAGGACGATATGGGTATGTCAAGCTCACCCAGCGCCATCGCGATATGCAGCTTCCAACCATCGAGGTCGTGGACATAAAAGAGGCAAAGCGCAAGAAACTGATGAAAGGCCCCTTTTCGCCACGTCTCATGGAAGCCATCGCAGGTGCGCTATCCCGTCATGAGCAGGTCATTCTTTTCCAAAACCGCAGAGGCTTCTCAAGCTTCATCGAGTGCAAGACATGCGGATGGGTGCCACGATGCCCTCATTGCGATGTGACGCTCACACTCCATAAGAAGCAAGGCACACTCGTGTGCCATTATTGTGGCCATACAGTTCACATCCCAGACAAATGCCCTGCGTGTGAAGAGAACCATTTCATGGATGTTGGCATCGGGACAGAAAAGGTCGAAGAGAATATATCTCAATTGTTCGAAGGCGCCAAGACATTGCGGATGGACCTCGACACAGCCACCACACGCAAGCGTTATGAAGAGATAATCAATGCGTTTGCGCATCATGAGGCCGACATTCTCATTGGCACGCAAATGGTCACAAAAGGCCTCGACTTCGATAATGTGTCGGTGGTGGGCATCCTCAATGCCGACACAATGCTGAATATCCCCGACTTCCGCAGTTATGAGCATGCTTTTCAGACACTCAGCCAAGTGGCTGGACGAGCCGGGCGCAGCAAGGGGCAGGGCTTGGTCATACTCCAGACGCGTTCTGCAGACAATCCTGTCATAGCCCACATCACCGGCAACGACTACTGGCACATGTTCTACGAACAGATGCAAGAACGCCAGCTCTTTCATTATCCCCCCTTCTATCGTCTGATATATGTGTACATGAAGCATCGCGACGACAAACTGCTGGATCATCTGGCTGAAGACATGAGCCACCGTCTCCGTGCCGTGTTTGGCGAGAGAGTGCTTGGCCCCGACCGACCGCCAGTTGCCCGCATACAATCGCTTTATATCCGCAAGATGATGATAAAGATAGAACTGGAGGCATCTGTCGTGCAGGTGCGCGAGGCTCTTGTCGCTGTGCAGCAGCAGATGCTCGCCACCCCAGCAGCCCGCAACCTCCACATCTACTATGACGTGGATCCTCTATAGATCAAAAAACAGCTTTTGTTGTCATTAACCTACTTGCGATCATTAACCAACTTGTTATCATAAACCAACCCCAATACAAACTATGCTTGCTAAACTACCACACAATCTCTTTCATCGCTCCTTTGCCATGGCATTTGTGCTGCTGATGTCTCTCGCAGCTTCAGCAACATTGAAAGACAACACAGAGTATTACATCTGGCTCAACATCTATGAGAAGCTTCTTGGCAGTTCTGCCGACGGTGCAGACCCTGCTATATCCGCCTACGGCACATCAGCAGATGCCGGCAGCTACATCTTTGTGGCAGAGCCATCAGGCAAGAGCGGTTATGTCCTTCTTCGCCAGAAAAGCACAAACCGCTATCTTGCAGCCAGCACGAAAAACAGCTACAGCATTGTCTTTGAAAACACCAAGAGCACCGACGACCGCTACTGCTGGAAGGCCGATGAAGGCGCGTATGTGTACCTCATCAACAAGAAAACAGGAAAGTATGTCGGCGTTGACGGTGCAAACAAAAGCAAAGACTACGTGTCCATCTATTGCGACAAACCCAAAGGCAGCCACTCTCAGATGTCGGCCATACCAGTGTCTGGCGACAGCTGGAACTCATCACGCTGGGCTTATGCCTCTGCTGAATACACCAATGCGCAGGGCGTCAGAGAAATAGACTACTGCCAGCTCAACGGCCAGACCATTGACCGCTCGGATGCTGTCGACATACATATCACGTGCAACGACAATGCCATCCAAGGCAGCACATCTGTCAACCTCGGCAGTGAGGACACTTGGCTCATCTTCGACAACATGACCTCCACGCAGGTCGTGTCGTTCTACATGAAACACATCACCATCAAAGGCGAGAAGGCCGTGAAAGACAAAAACTGCCGTCTGGCAATCTATCTTAATGGAACAGTGGTGATGCCCAAGCCTGCCACTGTGATGTCGTGCTCAGGCACAGAAGGCGATTTCACCCTCGATGTGAAAAACTATCCAGACCTCACATCACAAAGCAACACCATGACTTCGTTCACATTAAAGCGCGGACACATGGCCACACTCGCCACAGGCACCAATGGCACAGGCTACAGCCGCGTGTATGTGGCCGACCATTCCGACTTGCATGTCAACCTTCCAAAGGCGCTTGTCAAGCGTGTGTCTTCGGTCAATGTCAAGCGATGGCAGTATTTGTCTAAGAAAGGATGGGCCGACACCGCAGGATCAAGCAAGGGCGGCACGCTAAAAGCCTCTTGGTTTTGGTCGTGGAGCGCAGGCTACAGTTCTACGTCTGGCATGGAATATGTGCCATGCCGCCAGCATCGCTATTGGCCAAGCGCGAATGATGTCAACAGCAAGACATCTACAGCTGCTTTCTCTCTCAATGAGCCTGAGCACCCAGAGCAGCATACCAGTTCGGCTTGCAGCTGCGGAGGCACCATCAATGAGTGGACGGCGTGCACCATCACACCCGACTTCTTTGCTGGAGGCGGACGCATTGGTTCGCCCCAGCCAACCGACTTCAGTTATCTGACCAACTATTTCAAGCATGTTGATGACATGGCATACCGTTGCGACTTCGCCGTGACCCATGCCTATTGGGACATAAGTGGACGAAGTGAGGCCGATTATGCCAATTGGTTCGCCTCGCAATGCAAGAGCATATACAGCAGCACAGGCCGCCCTCTTTGGATCACGGAGATGGAGATAGGCTCTTCGTGGGGCGAGAAATGGGACAAGTACAGCGACAAATACGGCACATACCGCAAATACCTTCAGGTGCTCCTGCAGAAACTTGAAGAATGCGACTATGTGGAACGGTATGCCATATACACATACGACAACTATTGGTCAAAGATGTTTTATGACGATGGAGGCATCACGCCTGCTGGCCAGGTGTATCGCGACCACCGTTCCACATTCGCCTATCACGGTTCTGCAACCAAAGAACCTGTGTGGTGGGCTCCAGGCATGAAGAAACCTACGCTCGATTACAAGGTGAACAATGCAGCTCGCACCATCTCATTCACCATGGGCAACACTAATGGCGACGCAGCAGAGACACTTGTTCTCCAGCGCAAGACTGCAGACGGATGGGCCGACGTTTACGCCGTGGAGCACAGACCCGACTTTGAGAAGAATGCCATAGACGTCACCATATCCCTTGATGACATAGACCGTGACAATGACATGTTCCGTGTGGTCACCACCAACCTCTATGGCGGTGAGGCTGCAAGCGAAGTGAAGACAATAGGCTATATAGCCAATCCAAGCATCTATGCCAACAGCAAGTCGTCCGTCGATGGATGGACATGCGTGCGCAACGCTGGCAATGGTTTCACTAAGGCTGAGTCGGGCGACACCTATCTTGAGGTGTGGAACCAAACAGCCTCCGACATCGACTTCGACTATCATCAAGACATCAATGACCTTCCTGATGGCGTCTACCGCCTGTCTGCAGCATGTTTCAACTCCACCAATAATGAGCCTGGAGCTAAGATAAATGGCAATATGGGCTTATATGCTGTGGCCAGCGGCACGCTCTTCTTCTCTCCTGTCACAAAAGATGGCGAGATGGACTACGGCCGTCGCACTGTGGTCGATTCCATCATTGTGAGTGGCGGCACCATTCGCATCGGCATACGCAACATTGGCAGGATGGGCGGCCGATGGGCAGGAGCGGACGATTTCCGATTAGAATATATATGTTCAGAGGAAGAATTGTCTGACGCGCAGCGTGCTGCCATCCTTCATGCAGCCGATGATGCTCTTCTCTCACGCTTTGATGTCGATGATGAGGCTTCGGGCATGCGCGACGCCTCAGGCATGATAGCCAATGCAAGCTGCAGCCGAGGCACTAAGGACATGTGGGCTGCTGAGAATGTGGAAGTGAAAAGTGGTGAGGCGTATGATGGAAACAAATCCAATATGTATTTCGACTTCTGGAAAAACACAGCTTACACATCCACAATGACACAGCAGCTTGGCGTGATGCCTGAAGGTGAATACACGCTCACAGCCATTGTTAGGTCTACAGCCAATCTGCCAGTCACGCTGTCAGCTGCAGTCCAGGGCGATGAGCCGCAGACCTGCACAGAGTCTGTGGCTGGCACAGGCAACGTCTCGCCAGATGGAAGCGAATACGAGAATGGATGGCAGACGGTGAGCATAGGCTCTATCAAAATCAAGCGTGGCGACACGCTTACCATCGGCCTGTCAGTGAGTGCAGCATCCACCGCTTGGTGGAGTGCCGACAGTTTCACTCTGACATGCAAGCCGTCGCAGAAACAGCCCGAAGTGCCTGATGCTCCCGATTCTATTGAAGGTGTAGCTTCTTCATGCGCTGAGCCGATTTCTTATACACTTGGCGGCGTGCCTGCGACGGATGTCACCAGCAAGAATGTGCGCATCGTCAAGCAGCAAGGCAAGACAGCCCGCAAGGTCATCGCTAAATAATCTGCAATCATTCATGTTGTTCATATATGTATATAGTATGATTAACTGCATTTGATGTTCTATCCTCACGCTACATGCTGAAGGTCCAAGTGTCTGCACATGGCATTGCGCACTTGGGCCTTCAGTGTTGTTAATCCTCTACATTAAGTAGGTGTTCATAATTATTTTTATATTTGACGCACCCTATCTTGAGGCAGATTTTTCTTCTGTTTGATGGAGCTATGCGGGCATAGTGACTGATAAACAGAAGGAAAAGATGGCCAAGAGAGAGTGTGACAAATGTGAGAGTGGCTTACTTTGATATAATAAAATAATTTTGAACACCTACTTAACATCCGACCGAAACGACATGTTTCCTTGCCCCCCAAAAAAGAGGGTAAGGATACTTGGCAAAGTATCTTAGGATACTTGCCCAAGTATCCTAAGATACTTTTTCAAGGGTGTTGCATGCTTGAAAAACTAAATCAAGGGCACCATGACTTGATGGTCATGTGCCCATCTCATATGTATCTATACATATATGCTTGTGTCGGTCATCATGCCAATAGCCAAACCCCAACTCTGCAGTATAAGTTCGCAGCAGAATTTAGCCATGTCCTTGTGAATCCTTTTTGTGTTGAATTTTTAGTATGAAAGATAAATTTAACGTTATTAAAGGTGCCTTTTGCGTTGTTTTTGAAATATTTTTATATAAGATGCTGTTCGTTTGAGAATTTTTTTGTTTATTTGCAAATCGAAAAGTTACTAACTCAAATTGTTTCTATCTGATTATGTCTCCCATGCGGTGATTGTGATCGTTTTGTTCACGGCATTTCCTTAATGCTTTGCCCTGACGATACACTAACTAAAGAATGAAAGACGCTTATTATAAAAAATAAGACTATTAGTTCATAAACAATTATTTATTAATTTAAAATCTTCAATCTATGAGAAAAATTACTTCTTTTTTCTTGTCGATGCTCTTAGCGGTTTTAGCTATGCCTTTGCAGGCTGCTGTTGAACCGGAAGTGTCCATTGATCAAGAATTCACAGATCTTGCGTCTCTGGATGGCAAGGCTTTCGCCATTGTCAACAAAGAAACGGGCAAGGCTCTCTTTGGCTCCAATGCTCAGAATTTAGCTTATGACGTGCTGTCCAAAGCCTTTGTTGAGACCAACTCGGGTTATTATTTCAAGTTGGCAGCTCCTTCTGAAGATGCATCTGACGAGAGCATAGCATCTTGCTATCTGCTCCGTCTCGTTACTCCTGCGGGTGAAGACTACAATCTTTGGGGTAACCAAGGATGCTGCTTGAATTCTCAGACAGCTACAGGTTCGTGCTCGTTCATCCTTGGTCTTTCAGATAAGAACGGCCAGGACATTAAGAATGGAGCAGTGTTTGACATTCAGTATGTGGATGGTAAGGGCTTCACTCTTCTCAACAAGGGTACAGGCAAGTATTTGAATGACAATGCTCCTGCTAAGTATGATGAGCCAGTTTACTGGACATTCTGCACTCTCAAGAAAACAGACCCTGCTGCAGATGAAGAAGATCTTCTTCCTCTGACAAATGAGATTGCTACAGCCAAGGCACTTGGCGTTGACGTTTCAGCATGGGAAGGCAAGACATATCTCCTGTCAGAGGTTGCCAATGCAGTGAATGAGGTGAAGGTGGCTGAGTACAATCATGTTGTGGGCAACTACCCAACAAATGCAGCTTCGCTCATCCCTGACTTCGCAGCATGGGAAGGCGGCATGGCACCAAACAAGGGCCAGCATTGGGATGGCACAGCAACATCTACATATTATGAGCAGGCAAGCGACCAGTGGGGACAGAATAGCTGGACGAACAGCAAGACGACCAAGGTCACCCTCCCTAAGGGCAAGTATGTTCTCTATGCAGCAGGCCGCGCATCTGCTGGAGACGCATGCTCATCATACATCAAGATGAATGAGACAACTGTCAAATTCCCATCCAATGGTGATGTCGGTCTTGGCATCAACACATCAGGTGCCGCTTCTTTCGACTCAAATGACACATTCGCAAACGGCAACAAAGGCCGTGGCTTTGAATATCGTTATATAGCATTTGAGATTACAGCCGAGGAAGGCGAAGAAATCACTCTCGCTGTAGGAGGCGAGGCTACTTCACAACATCAGTGGATGAGCATCTGTGTCCCAACGCTCCTCACTACAGCTGACAATGTAGCCTGCTTAAAGAATGCGTTAACAAAGGAGATAGAGGCAGCTAAGGCTATCGTCGATGCAAAGGCAAACGTAGGCAATGCGCTCTTCTTCATTCCTGAGACAGCTTACAACACATTCGCTGAAGCTGTAGATGCTGCGCAGGCTGCTAATGACAACGCAGAGGCCACTGCAGAGACACTCGTGGCTGCACGACAGGCACTTGCTGACGCTGTAGCAGCATATCAGGCTACTCCTGTCATTGCTCCTGCAGCAGGCAAGCAGTATATTCTTTCTCTCAATGTGCCGGAAGGCAATGCTCCTGTCGTTATGAGCATCACTTCCGACAAGATTTCTGTGGAAAGCACTGGCACACCTGTCACATTCGCTGCTCAGGGTAATGGTGGCTATGCTCTTTCTAATGGCACAGAGTATGTAGTGTATGATGGTAGCAACACATGGACTCTCAAGGCTGCTGCTGATGCTTATGCATGGACTATCGCGCCTGTGGAAGGTGGCTATACCATCCAAGGCAAGAATGGCTTGCTTGGCACAAATAAGGATGATGTGGCAGCCGGAACAACATGCTACGGCAACAAGAAATCAGATGACGGCAATGTAGTATGGTCTATCGCTGAATATATAGCCAAGTACAATGTGTCTGTTGCAGAGGGCATCGAGAACGGCACAGTGGCTGTTGATGCTGCAGAGGCAGAGGAAGGCGCCACAGTGACAATCACAGCCACTCCAGCTGAAGGATATGAACTTGAGGCTATCTCTGTGAAGAATGGCGAGGCAGACGTGGAAGTTTCTGCTGAGAACACATTCATCATGCCTGCTGCTAACGTTGTGGTAAGCGCAACATTCGCTCTCAAGGCTCCAGAACTTGCTTCTATCGCTGATGACATCAAAATCATCATTCCTGAGAATGCCGAGGTTGAGGATGACTTCATCACTGCTACACTCAATGGCATGATCAAGGTTGACGAGTCTATCGCTTCCGATGCGCAGGTTCAGCTCTTCTATTCTATTGCTGAGGCTGACGGGGCTGAGGTGCCAGGCGGTGAAGAGTCTGGAGAGGCTCGTGGCATTGAGCCTGATCCATCTGAATATGAGTTTGTGGATCTCAAGAGCAATGTTGAGTCGCAGGAATTCTACATCCCAGCAGAGGCTGGCAAGAAGTATGTGCTCACAGTCAAGTCTATCATCGTTTCTTATTTTGACACAAAGCTTGACGACTTCGTTACAGCTGCTGAGAAGAAGTATGAAGGCGAAAGCAAGTTTGATGTTGAGTTCACCACTGCAGAGGCTGCACCTGCTGAGACTTATGCCATCAAAATTGCAGAAACAGAGAACGGCACAGTAGCTACAGATGTTGCAGAGGCTGCTGAAGGCGCATTGGTATCTATCACAGTCGCTCCTGCTGAAGGCTGCAAGCTTGAAAGCATCGTGGTGATGAATGGTGAAGAAGAAGTTGAGGTTGTCGATATCGACGGCTATAAGTTCACTATGCCTGCTGCTCCTGTCACAGTAATCGCTACATTCGTCAAGGAACAGGAAGACTTCATCGCAGAGGAGTTCACAAGCGTTGAGTCGCTCTACAACAAGGCATTCGCCCTTGTCAACAAGGAGACAGGCAAGGTGCTCTATGGCTCTAAGGATCAGAACCTCGCTTATGATGTTCCTGCCAATGCGTTTGTTGAGACCAACTCAGGCTACTACTTCAAGATAGACAAGGCCGCAGGCGTTGAGGGCAACTTGCTCCGCCTCATGACTCCTGCTGGTGTTGAGTACACTATCTGGGGTAACCAAGGTTACCTGAACTCGCAGCCAGCTGATGGCTGGTGCTCGTTCATCCTTGGTCTGAATAATCAGAACGGCCAGGACATTGAGAATGGCGCAGTATGGGAGATTGAGTATGTTGACGGCAAGGGCTTCACTCTTAAGAACGTCGGCACAGGTCTTTACCTCAACGATGCAAGTTCTGCAAAGTATGAGGAGCCAGCTTACTGGACATTCTGCACAATCAAGGGCATAGAGGCTCCTGAGGTGACTACAGGCATCGACGCTGTTGGCGCTGCCAAGGCTGCTAATGGCAAGTATGTTGAGAACGGTAAGGTTTATATCGTTAAGGATGGCAAGAAGATTTCTGTTGCTGGTTTCAGCATCAAGTGATAGCTTGGCATACTGACAAAATAATATGAAGGTGCAGAACTCGCAGGGGTTCTGCACCTTTTGTTTTTGCTGGATTTTCCTCGCATTTCTTTTCCCAGTTCGTGTTTTTTTCATTAACTTTGTGCCTTGAAATATATAATGACATCTAATCAACTCTATTCCGAGAGGTATTTAAGCGTGAACTATATGAAAGAATCATATATAAATATGTGTGCTGCACTGCACCGATTGGCAGCAGTTTTGATGGTATGTGTGTGCGCATTTGCCGTGGGGTTCGCTCAAAACCCACGTCTTTTCACAGTGCAGCACGGACTGACCACATCCAATTTCAAGAGTATCTACATAGATTCTAAAGGCATTGTGTGGATGACAGGAACAAGGATGCTGACGCGCTTTGACGGAGCAAGCTTTCACGACCTGCCCAATGTGGATAAAGCCACAGGCAAGCCATTGTTCAGCATCTGCAATGGCATGAAGGAATGTAGCGATGAGAAGTATCTTGTGTATACAAACGATGGATTGTTCATGCTCGACGCCCGTTACAATAAGTTTGAGCGTGTGGTGCTCAACAATGATGAGAACCTGTCTCATGGCTACTCCGTCAACAATGTTTGCGATTATATCAAGCAGGGGCAGGTCTTGGTGACCACAGATGGCTTCAGCAGTTATGTCTATGATGTGGAGAAGCGTGCTGTCGACAATGTGGCCTCGCAGGCTATCATTAAGGCTGTTGGCTCATCGTTCATTCTGTGTTCCGCCATTGACAGCCATAAGATGCTGTGGGCAAGCACCATAGACAAGAAACTGGCTTGTGCCGACCTTGTTAAGATGCGGCATGTGAGTCTTGAAGTGTCGGATGAGGCAGCTGCAATGCTTGCCACAGCTACGGTGCATGACATGCAGGAATGCGGCGGCAAAATGTACTTCGCCTTGTCTAAGGGCCTGTTGGCTTACGACAGGAAAAGCAACAGGGTTTATGTGGTCAAGGGCTTGCATTGTTCGGTGAAGACACTTGCCAAGAAGCGTGGCGGCAGATTGTATGTTGGCACCGACAGTTATGGCATATGGGTGCTCAATCCCAAGGATGACACCATGCACCTATATCAGAATGCGGCTTCACCCGTCAATATGGCATATGCCAAGGTTGCAGACCTCGTGGAAGATGCTGACGGCAATCTCATAGTGGAAATCATGCAGAAAGGTGTGCTTGTCGTGCCTATGCGCAATGGCATGTTCAAGCATCTGACAGTGACGCCTTCAGACGACGCGTCTAATGTGTCGTGTGTCACATCCATGTCTTTTGCCGCAGATGGCTCTTGTTGGACAGGCACTGATGGCGGTGGTATGTTTCGAGTGTCTAACGAAGGCTCCATCAGATATAATGATGGCCTGCGCTCCAGTCTTGTGCAGTCTGTGCTTGTAGATAAGCATGGCACCGTGTGGTGCGGCACTTATGGCGGCGGTGTGCAGATGTTTTCCAACGGAGTCTGGACATTGGGCGATGGAGCGTGGCTGGCACCGCTTGCCAACGAGATGGTGATGCATCTTTGTTACGATGATGTTCACGATGTCATATATGCATCTACCAATGGCAAGGGCATATTCAAGATTGATGCGTCATCAAGAACTGTCACGGCCTACCACTACAAGACACTCGTCAATCACTGGCTTGTGAAGAGTTTCATGGCTTCGGATGGGACGCTGTGGACCTGCGGATGCAACAGAGTGACTTATCACAATGCTGCAGCACGGCGTGAGGGTGCATTCAAATATAAAGGCCAGGAATTCTTCGAGATGGTTGATGTGAAGCAGATGGGCGACATGATAGTGCTGGCTGGAAGCGAAGGCGTGTTCTTCTATGACATGAAGACAGGCGAGACCACTGTTGTGGACGCCAGCAATGGATTGCGCAGCAATGATGTGAGAAGTCTTGTGGTGGCTGGCAACCATGTGTGGGTGGCAACGATGAGGGGTGTGGCCAGCATTGATGCCACAACGTATGAGGTGAGAAACTATGAATCGTTCTCAGGATATTTCATGGGGGAGTTCCATCGTTCGGCTTCTGTGCTGTCGCCAGATGGCAAGGTGATGTTTGGCGGTGATAATGGCATACTCTGTTTTGAGCCTGCAGATATACAGCAGCGCAAGTCGGACATAGGGCAGTTGTTCTTCACCCGCCTTCAGATAGGTGCTGATGATGTTGACTTCTCGCCAGAAAGCGATGTGCTTGATGCGGCGGTGATGTATGCCACAAGGATACACCTCGATGCTTCCAGCAATTCGTTCAGCATCTCGTTCTGCTCGCCCGATGTGTCTGATCCAGACCGCATACATTATGACTATATGCTTGAGGGATATGACAGCCACTGGCATTCAGACGTGAAGATGGCACAGGCATCGTATGCCTCGCTCCATTCGGGAGAATACACGCTTAAGGTGAGGGCTTATTATGAAGATTATCCCGACAAGGCTATTGTGAAAACCATGAAGGTCATAGTGGATGCTCCGTGGTATGCCAGTGTGTGGGCAGTGATGGCGTATCTCCTTGTTGTGGTTCTTGTGGCCATTGCATTTTACCGCATGGTCAAAGAGCGCAGGGCGCAGAAGCGTGAGATAGAAGAAGCTAAGAAAGCCAAGGACATGAGAGATGCCAAACTGAGGATGTTCACCAGCTTCTCTCATGAACTGAAGTCGCCTCTGATGATGATACAGGCGCCGCTGAAGGGGCTGGCAGAAGAGGAGAAGGAAGAGAAGAAGCTCGAACTGTATGCTATCATGCAGAGAAACTGTCAGAAACTTCTTGACATAGTGAAGCAAATCACAGACATACAGAACATCGATTCGGGACAGTTCAGCCTTAAGCTGGAAGAACACGACTATGTTGAATATGCTGATCGTGTGTTTGAACGCTTTAAAGGAGTGGCTGCCGTGAAAAACATCTCATTTGTTGTGGAGCACCAGGAGCCAGAGCTTCACATGTTTTTCGATGACAGGCATTTTGACAAAATCATCAACAATATCTTGTCCAATGCGTTCAAGTTCACTCCTGATGGAGGAAAGGTCATTGCGCGCAGTGCTGTTGTGGGAGGCAATGTGATGCTCTCATTCTACAACTCAGGCTCTCGTTTTGATGAAGAAGACATGAAGCACTTGTACGAACGTTTCTACCGTGGCTCTGCTGGTAACAATGCCTCTGGCTCGGGCATCGGACTCAATCTTGCTTATGAGTTGGTCAAGTTGCATCATGGCAAGATAGAGGTCAGCAACATCGAGCCAGATGGCGTGGAGTTTCGTCTCACGTTCCCATTCTGCAATGTCGAACTTGACAGTGCGGACGGCAAAACTACGGTGCTCGTTGTGGATGATGACAAGGATGTGGTTGAATATGTCAAATCGCAACTTGAAAGCGACTGCAATGTGCTTGTGGCATTCTCTGGCAACCAGGCATGGTCGCAATTAGTGGAGAAGAAACCTGATGTGGTGGTGACCGACTATAAGATGGCAGATGGCAATGGCATCGAACTGTGCCAACGCATCAAGTCAAACCCGCAGTGCGACGACATTCCTGTCATCATGCTCACGGGTGAGGGCAGTGAGTCGTTGCAGTTGCACAGCCTTAATATACAAGTGGATTATTATTTAGAGAAACCTGTGGGCATACGCATCCTTCGTTCAGCCATAGCTCATGTGCTTAAGGCACGAGAGGAAGCGCGCAAGCGGATGCGCAGGATGGATATAGGAGCAGCAGTGGAGGGCGTGTCCAATGGGACGCAGACTGTCAACTTTATGGAACGCGTCAACGCTTGTGTGAAGAAGCATCTTGGTGATAGCGAATATTCTGTGATAAGGCTGGCCGATGATGTAGGCATGTCCAAGAGTCAGCTGAGCAGGAAGATGAAAGATGAATGCGGCATCACGCCAAATGCTTTCATCAAATCGTACAGGCTTAAATGCGCGGCATACATGCTGGCGCACAACAACAGCAACATCAGTGAGGTGATGTATAGTGTTGGCTTCAGCAGCCCAAGTTACTTCGCTGCTTCGTTCCGTGAATACTTCAACATGTCGCCGAGAGAGTTTATGGCATACTACAAGGAGACTGCTGATGACGACTTGCTGGATAAACTGCTGCAATGAGACAGTGGGGCTGTCGCCTGATGCACATGACGCTCACTTGCGACACAATCAAATAAGCGTATGCGTGAAATAAAGATAGCTGTTATAGACCATAACGTGCTTGCAGCCATGGGACTGCAGCGCATTCTGACCGATATCATTCCGGTGGCAGATGTGCAGGTGTTCATCTCGTTCGATGCACTGAGGCAATCTGCCACAGATGATTTTGTGCATTATTTTGTGTCATCGCGCATCTATTTCGAGTATGCCTCGTTTTTCAAGGAGAATGGAAAGAGGCCCATTGTGCTTGTCAATGGCGACATGCAGGTGGCGGGTGTGCCAACACTCAATGTGTGTCAGCCAGAAAGGAGTCTGGTGAAGTCGATTCTTGCCACTCACAGAATGGGACATGGCGAGCGGCTTGAAGGTCGGCAGGGAAATGAGCGTGGTGGCGTCTGTGCATGCCATCATGTGAATGAGCGCGCAGGTGTGGTGCATGGCATGGATGGCGGCAGACATGACGCACAGCTCTCGCCTCGTGAGGCGGAGGTGGTGGTGCTCCTTGCCAAAGGATTCATAAATAAAGAAATAGCAGACAGACTCAACATTAGCGTCACTACGGTTATCACGCATCGCCGCAACATAATGGAGAAACTGCATGCTCGTTCTTTGGCCGATGTCATCATATATGCTGTGATGAACGGCTTTGTGGAGGTTGGGGACATATAGTGCGTGAACATAAAACGACAGCCATGGCAACGGATGTTGCCATGGCTGTCGCTGCTTTATGTGTTAGTGTCGGAAAATATTCTGAATGGTCCGATTGATTGTCTTGACTGTTGGGTGAGTGCTCGATGTGGCTTGGAGTTTATGAGATGGTTTTGGACCTACGCTTGCCTTCTCTCTTCATTATTTGAAGTAATAGAGGAATGTGGCCAAGCCTTCGAGAGCCTGTTTCTTCTGTCCTTCTATCTCCAGCTTGAACTTTATCTGCGCCTTGCATATGCCGCGTATGTTGGATATGTCGTGAAGGCTTGCAGACAGGCGCACACGTTGTCCGGAGAGCACAGGCTGGCCAAATCTCATCTGGTCCATGCCATAGTTGACAAGCATCTTGACGTTGTTCACCTGGATGATTTCCTGCCAAAGGTGTGGAAGAAGGGAAAGGGTGAGATAG
Organism: uncultured Bacteroidaceae bacterium; assembly: GCA_934293005.1. Taxonomy (GTDB): domain Bacteria; phylum Bacteroidota; class Bacteroidia; order Bacteroidales; family Bacteroidaceae; genus Minthosoma. Next base: position 44,995 of record CAKQYA010000009.1, on the reverse strand, counting down.
CCATGAGCAATGGTCGACTTGTATGGGCTTTCCACCTTGGCGCGATCAGTGTCCACGTGAATCCACTGGTGGTCGAGGGTGGCGTCGGCAAAGAGGTTGATGCGCTCTTGTGACACTTCAAGCCATTCGCTTGTGCCGATTTGTTCGCCAAGGTGTGAGGCGAACTCTTCATAAGAATTGATGATGAGTTTTTCCATTATGCTGTAAAAGTATGTATTAGTATTCTTTGTGATTAAACAATAAAATGTGTGTTTTTTCTAAATTAAATGCAAAGATATGAAATAATTTTTTTAAAAGAAAGGATAAAGTAAAGAAAATCAGAGGATGGTAACGTATAATGTATAAAATGGAACAAAAAAACTTGTGTATGTCGTGAATATAGTCTTACTTTGTATGTGAAAATGGCTCAATGGTAATATTTTCACCGTCATTGGCCATGTCGCGCATTTGACAATTAGAACTAATATTTATATACTTATATGGAAAAAACTTGGAGATGGTTTGGCAAGAAGGATAAGATAACCCTTCAGATGCTGAGACAGATTGGAGTGGAAGGCATTGTCACAGCCTTGCATGATGTGAAAAACGGTGACATCTGGACCGTTGATGCCATCATGGATATGAAAAACTATATAGAAGCTGCTGGCTTGAAATGGTCGGTGGTGGAGAGTCTGCCTGTATGCGAGGCCATCAAATATGGCGGGCCTGAGCGCGACCAGTTGATTGAGAACTACAAGGTGAGCCTTGCCAATCTCGGCAAGTGCGGCATACACTGCATCTGCTACAATTTCATGCCTGTGCTCGACTGGGCCCGCACTGAGCTTGACCATCCTTGGGCTGATGGCAGCACAAGCCTTTATTTCAATAAGGTTAAGTTTGTCTACTTTGACCGTTACATCCTTAAGCGCGATGGCGCAGAGAAAGACTATACAGAAGAAGAGAATGCCAAGGCTGACGAAATGGCTAAGACCATGACTCCAGAGGCTGATGCCGCATTGGTCGACACCATCATTGTGAAGACCCAGGGTTTTGTCAATGGCAACATCACAGAGGAGGACAAGCAGCCTGTGGCTCTATTCCGCAAACTGCTGGCTCTTTATGATGGCATCACGCCCGACGGGCTCAGAGCAAACTGGAAGTATTTTCTTGAGCAGATAATGCCGACATGTGATGAGTATGACATGAACATGTGCGTGCATCCTGACGATCCTCCAATGCAGTTGCTGGGTCTGCCGCGTGTGGTCACATGTGATGCCGACATCGAATGGTTCCTCAATGCAGTGGACAATCCGCATAATGGTCTCACCTTCTGTTGTGGCAGCCTGTCGGCTGGCGCTCAGAATGATGTCCCAGCTTTGGCGCGCAAATATGCTAAACGTACCCACTTTGTGCATCTGCGTTCCACTAATGTTTTTGAGAATGGCGACTTCATAGAGGCTGATCATCTTGGAGGTAGAGCCAATCTCATTGAGGTGGTTAAGATTTTTGAAGAGCAGAACCCAGGTCTGCCTATGCGTGTGGATCATGGCCGCACCATGCTTGGTGATGAGGACAAGGGCTACAACGCTGGCTATTCATTTCATGGCCGCATGATGGGACTTGCCCAAATGGATGGCGTGATGGCTGCTGTGAAATATATGTTGAAGAAATAGCTTTAAGTGGGCTGTTGTAAAATAATTTTGAACACCTACTTAATGTCTGTTTGGCCTTTTATACATTAACATACCCTATAATTTAAGAAAAACAAATAACAATACGATATGACATCATTAAAAGGAAAGATTGCTGTGGTGACAGGTGGCACAGGCGTGCTCGGCAGCAATGTAAGTGAAGGCCTGCTGCAGGCAAGTGCCACAGTGGTGGTTGTGGGTTCTCGTCAAGAGACAGTGGACAAGGCTCTTGCCAAGCTCGCTCCTGTGGCCGAAGCTAATGGAACCTCTGTTACGGGTTACGTGTGCAATGTGCTCAAGCATGAGGGGATAGTGGCTCTTACAGAGCAAATCAAGGCTGATTTCGGTCGTGTGGATGTTCTCGTCAATGCTGCTGGAGGCAATGTGGGCGGAGCCAATATCATGGATGACATGAATGTGTATGAGTGTGATATTGAGGCTTTGCATAAGGTCATCGACCTTAATCTTTGGGGCACTATATATCCATGCCTCACCTTTGGCAAGATTATGGCAGAGCAGAAGAGCGGCAGCATCATCAATGTGAGTTCGATGGCTGCATATGATGCTCTCTCGCGTGTGATGGGCTATTCTATTGCCAAGGAAGGCGTCAATGCCTTGACAAAGTGGCTCGCTCAGGATTTTGCCCGCAAATATGGTGAGAAGATTCGTGTTAACGCCATAGCTCCAGGTTTCTTCATTGGCGAGCAAAACCGCAAAGCCTTGCTCAATGACGACGGCTCTCTCACGGAGCGCAGCCACAAGGTGCTCAACAAAACTCCTATGGGACGCTTTGGCGACATATCAGAGTTGAACGGCATAGTGCGTTTCCTAGCTTCTGACGAGGCAAGTTTCGTTACAGGAACCATCATTCCTGTGGATGGCGGTTTCAGTTCGTTCTCAGGAGTGTAGTTTTCGGCATCTTCTATAACCGTGAGCGGAAGGGCATGCTTTCTGCAAATTGTTAAGTTATCAGCAGGTTATCTTGTCAATAATGGCATGATAATCTGCTTTTTTTCTTCATTGTGAGATGAAGTGTGACAGTAACCCAAAATTGGCAGACCTTTTATGAGGGAACATGAAACTAAAAAAGAGGAAGTGATCACATCACTTCCTCTTTTTGTGGTACCACCAGGATTCGAACCGGGGACACACGGATTTTCAGTCCGATGCTCTACCAACTGAGCTATGGCACCATTGTTTGGCAACTGTTGCCCGTTGCCTGTTTATGACGGAATCGTGAGAGTGGTACCACCAGGATTCGAACCGGGGACACACGGATTTTCAGTCCGATGCTCTACCAACTGAGCTATGGCACCGTCTCTGATTTCGTTTTGCGAGTGCAAAGGTAGACACTTTTTTTCAAATGGCAAAATAATTGGTGCCTTTTTTTAGCACGAAGTGGCAAAAAATTCTGCTTATGTGCATTTTGTTCATCTTTTGCCTATCATTTGGAGAAATTCCGCCGGCTTGTCATTGATGATAAGTGAATCGGGAAAGTCGGTTTCCTTAAGCAGCGGAAGGGCATGATGGTAGTCGCATATAGCGGCAGAATGGTGTGCATCGCTTCCGAGGATGATATTCACGCTATGCTTCTTGCATAGCTGTAGCATTTCAACAAACATAGGATGCGCAAGGTGTTTGCCTCGTGATGGGTTTAGTGAACTGCTGTTTAACTCAAGCAAAGTGTTGTGCTGTTTAGCTGCAAGCACTATGGCTTCAAGGTCAAGGTGTGAAGCTGTCCCGTCGCATGGATGGGAGATGATGTTTACCCTTGGGTTCTCTATGGCTCCAATGATGGCGGAGGTGTTTTGCTGTTTGGTGCCATCGGCGTAGCAAAGAAGGTGGAGGCCGGCTATTACGTGATCCATGCATCGCAGTGTCGCTTCATCGGTTATGTCAAGGTTGCCTTCATAGTCGATGATGTTCAATTCGGCTCCCATGAGCAACGTTGTGTTGCCATATTGCCGCGGCACCACGTATTGGTTGCGGAAATATATGGGGGAGCATGTGCCTGGTATAGCAGGGCCATGTTCTGTCACTCCGAAGAGTGTGAGGTTGTGGCGGCAGGCTTCGTCAACCATTTCCTTGAGTGTGCAGAAGGCGTGTCCCGACACAAGGGTGTGGGTGTGCACGTCAAGTTTTATGTCAATCATATTAGATGTGTTGTATGTATGATGATATGCCGTTTATAAGCATGTGCTTTTGTCGGATTGCATATCATGCAGTCTGTGTATAATACAATTAAGGTGTCACATCAGTGAATCGAAAGGAAAATCCTTTTTCATGCGGTAGGCAAGTCCTGTCATCACTGCAAGGAGTTCACCGTGCTGGTTTGTTATTTTTATGTCGCAGTAGGGCAGTTTGTGGTGGTTGAGCAGTTCGGTGCATTCGGCTGTGATGGTGTCGCCTAATTGTGCTGCTTTGAGAAAGGTGATGGTGTTTGAGATGCCAAGAGACAGGATGCCATGGCTGTTGGTCACGGCGGCGAAGGCAAGGTCGGCAAGGGTGTATATCGCACCGCCTTGGCATACGCCGCCACCATTAAGGTGCCGCTCTTCCACTGTGAGTTTGGCCTTGGCGCTTCCTTCCTTCACCTCTGTCAGATGTGCTCCGATGCTTGAGGCAAAGCGGTCGCCATTATTAAGTCTTTCAAGTAGTGTCATTGTGCCGTTGTGTTTATTTCAACTACAAAGTTAGGCATTTTCTGCCATTTGCAGGCTTTGTTAGATGCTCTTTTTCTTTTTTTTCATATCTTTGCATTGACATTGTTCTATTATAAACAAACATAACTAACTTATAACAACTTATCTATGACAAAGAAACTGTTACTTGTCGCCATCATGGCCATGGCGATGGCCGGACTTGCCTTTGCGCAAGGGAAGAAAGCTTTCTCTGGCTACAGTGTTGGCACAGATGGCCAACTTGCAGAAGGTGCTTGGTGCTGGTTTGCCGATCCTCGTGCTCTTCACTATGAGAGCAAGGATGGAAAGATCGACGCCACTTATATTGGCTATATTGACTATCATGGCAGCATTAAGGCCATGCAGATAGACCATAAGAGGAATAAGCGGGCTGAGGTGCTGGTGCGCTCGTGGTTTCAGCCAGACGATCATGACAATCCTTCGTTTCTCGTATTGCCTGACGGGCGTGTGATGATTATCTATTCTCGCCACACGGATGAGCCTTGTTTCTATTACCGCATCAGCCGCAGACCAGGAGACATCACATGTCTTGGCGAAGAGAAACGGCTGGCCACAGCAAACAACACCACTTATCCAAATCCATTTATCCTTAGTGATGATCCCAATCATATATATATGTGCTGGCGAGGCATTGGCTGGCATCCTACGGTGGCTCAGATGAGTATGCCCGACAATGACGACAATATCAAGTTCACTTGGGGCCCTTACCAGATGGTGCAGTCGTCTGGAGCTCGCCCATACGCAAAGTATGTGAGCAATGGCAAGGACAAGATTGGACTTGCATACACCACAGGACATCCTGACAATGAATACCCCAATTGGTTGTATTATAACATTTTTGACATCAACGACAGATGCCTGTACGACATCAATGGCAATAAGTTGAGCAATGTGAAGGATGGACCTTTCAAGGTGAGGCGCAACGATGAATATGCGAAGGCTTATCCAGCCACAGTGGTGGACAGGACGGACGACCGCCGCGACTGGCTTTGGAATATTGCTATAGACAAGAAGTCTGCATTCCCTATAATAAGCTTGACGAAGATAAACAAGGAGAAGGATTCACACGATTATTATTATGCCACATGGGATGGCAAGGGATGGCATGCCGCATTCATAGCCAACGGAGGAGGGCATTTCCATCAGACCCCAACTACGGAAAGATGCTATTCTGGCGGCATGGCCATCGACCGTGACAATGTGAATGATGTGTATTGCTCGGTGCCTGTGGACGGTGTGTATGAGATAGTGAAATATACCATGAGCGATGACGGCTCAAAGGTGGTTGCCTCAGAGCAGGTCACTCGCAATTCGAAGGAAAACAATTCCCGTCCGTTCGTCATAGAAGGCACCCGCAAGGGAAAGTATCGTTTGGCTTGGATGAATGGCAAATATTATTATTGGATAGTCAACACAAGGTATAAGAATGCTTACCCTACAACCATCATGATTGACAGTCGTCTGCCTAAGATGGATTGGAATAGGAAGAATGTGGTGATGGACATGAATGTGCTTGTCGACAAGGACAGTTATGAGGGTGAACTCGTGCGCCTGAGCAATGGCATTGTCTATGGAGTGGATGCAGATCAGTATCCTTATGTGAAAATAGACGGAGTGACATTCAAGGGGCAGAATGTGCTGGGCACGGCCGACAGTTGGGCTACGGAGAACAATGCAACTACAGATGGCAGGTGGTACAGCAAGACTAAGCTTCCTGCTTTCAGACTATCCATGAGTCTTGATGGTGAATATCTCACTGTGTGGCGCAATGGCATGGTTGATATTAAGGTGCCATGCGTTAAAAAGGCTAAAGAAAAGCCGGACGTGAAGCTGGCAGGCAATGTAAAGGTGGTAATGCAAAAGTCGACATAATAATTGAATATAACACAGGCTCAGTCGCCAAATGATGTGTTTTTGTTGCAAAGATAGTTGGAATGACGAAAAAACTTCTATCTTTGCAACATTTTATTTTCACAAATATACCTAAAACTACATGAAACTAATCAACACATTGCAGGCCGTTGCGCTTGCGGCCACTTTGGGCTCACCGCTCAACATGTCGGCCCAAAAGATGAAAGCACCTATTGGAGGTAAGGAAATCAGTAAGGATTTGATTGGTATCTTCTTTGAGGATATCAGTTATTCGGCCGATGGCGGACTCTATGCAGAGCTCGTTCAGAATGGCTCGTTTGAGTATAACCCTACAGAGCGTGACGGATGGGGTGCTGGCACCGCATGGCGTTTCATGCGCCCAGGCCATTCTCTTGGATACATCACTCCGATGATGGCAAATCCAATACATGAGAACAACCCTACATATATGCGCCTGCATATAGAGCGAGTGGGACACTACTACGACTTCAACGGATGGACCGGTGTGGGCATGCGCAATGATGGCTTCGACGGCATAGCTGTCAAGGCAGGAGCTAAGTATGACTTCTCGGTGTTCCTTCGCAATGTGGATGCCAAGAACAAGGACATGCGCATTGTGCTTGTGGGAGAGAAGGATGCTGTGCTTGGTGAGGCCACTATTACAGCCGACAGCAAGGACTGGAAGAAATATACGGCAGAAATAACATCAAATGCTGACTGTGAGCATGCAAACCTGCAGGTGCTCTGTCTCACTACAGGAGATGTGGACGTGGACATGGTGTCGCTCATGCCACAGGACACGTACAATGGGCATGGTCTGCGCAAAGACATGGTTGAGGCTCTGAAGGGACTCGAACCTAAGTTCATGCGCTTCCCCGGAGGATGTGTCATCCATGGAGGCGGCGATGGCTTCTGGGACACTTATCGTTGGAAAACCACTATTGGTCCGAAGGAACAGCGTCGTGGGTTGAAAAACACGTGGGGCTATCACCAGTCTATGGGATTGGGCTATTATGAGTATTTCCAGCTTTGTGAGGATCTTGGCATGGATGCTCTGCCTATCTTGCCTTGCGGCGTGAGCTGCCAGGGCACAAATGGCGGCTGGGGCATGAGAACACAGGCTCAGGACGCTGTGCCAATGAGTGAGATGGATGAGTGGGTTCAGGACGCTCTCGACCTTATCGAGTGGGCTAATGGCGATGTCAATACCACATGGGGCAAGAAGCGTGCGGAGGCTGGCCATCCGAAACCTTTCGGACTTAAGTATCTCGGCATAGGCAATGAGGAGAAGATTACTCCTGAATTTGAGGAACGATTCAAGTATATATATAATATTGTTCGCAAGAAGCACCCGGAGATTATCATCGTGGGAACTGCCGGACCTGGTTCGCACAAGGGCAACCCCGACTTTGACAATGGATGGAGAATAGCAGAGGAGACCGACCTTGCTATCCTTGATGAGCATTACTATGAGCCAAAGGAATATTTCATCAACAACCAGGCTAATTACGACAACTACCCACGTGACCGCAAGACAAAGGTTTATCTCGGCGAATATGCGGCAAAAGACCGTAAGTTGCAGGATGCTTTGGCTGAGGCTCTTTATCTCCTTGGCGTTGAGCGCAACGGAGATGTTGTGGCTATGACAAGTTATGCTCCGCTCTTCGCAAAGAAACATCACGAGAGCTGGAATCCAGACCTCATCTATTTTGACAATAGCAATGTGATTCTCACTTGCAGCTACTATGTGCAGCAGATGTTCGGCACTACAGCAGGCAACTATTATTATGGTGATGTGGCCACAATCAAGGGTGGTGACAAATACCAGGGCACTTCATGTGTGCTCAACACCGAAAAGCGTGAACTTTACATCAAGCTTGTCAATGCAGCGGGCGAGGCAAAGGATGCCAGCATAGACTTGAGCCGCTTTAAGATTAAGTCAAAAGCTACAATAACCACTATGAGCGGTCAGCCTGAGCAGCAGAATTATTTCGACGCTCAGCCTGTGGCTCCTGTGACTAAGGACATCAAGATGAGCAAGAAGATGACTCTTTCTGTGGAGCCATATTCATGCTCTGTCATCAGAGTCAAATTGTAATTGTCTGCATAATATGAGACATGCTTGATGTTTTTTGAAGACGACACAAAAGAGTTGTTGGATAATATGTCAGGATGTCTGCTTGTGAAAAGTGTTATCTAATATCAATAGCTTCCAGATGCATGCATTTGTAGTGCTGTTGCATCTGGAAGCTATTGTCAAACTATTAACCATTCCGAATGACGATTATTATAAATGTTGTGTGAATGGTGATTCTAATTATTTTTATCTGCTTATTACATCAAGCTACGAAGGATATTCATTCGTATGTTTTTTAACGAATTATTGTTAGATATTATAAAATATTTTGAACACCTACTTACCTAATCATTTTATTATTATGAAACGAACGTTGATATTATTGTGTGTGCTGGTGCTGACGGCAGTTGGCATCAAGGCGCAGTCGTATGCTCCATGGACTAAGGGAGCATTCGAAACAGGAAAGTACCGTAATTTATTTGTGGAGATGGGCTATGGCAAAAAAGATGTTGATGCAAAAGTGTATGAAGTCTTCAATGATGTGTTCTATGGTCCAAACAAAGTCTATTTCGAGGTTGGCGATTCTTTAGGCTATGTGTCGGACATAAAGAATCATGATGTCCGCACTGAGGGAATGTCGTATGGCATGATGATAGCAGTGCAGTTTGACAAGAAAGACATATTTGACCGCTTGTGGCGCTGGAGCAAGAAATATATGCAGCATCAAGGCGGACAGCGCAATGGATACTTTGCATGGAGCTGCAAGACCGACGGCACTAAAAATTCGCATGGCTCCGCATCGGATGGCGAACTGTATTTTATCACTGCGCTAATCTTTGCCTCCAACCGCTGGGGAAACGACACAGGCATAAACTACAAGGCAGAAGCGCAGCACATACTTAATGCCTGCATGGGAATGTATTGGGATGTTTCGGCCAAAGACGATAGCGCTGACATGCCAATGCAGAAGAAAGAAAATAAGAAGGCATGTCTTATAGATCCTGACACCAAGCTCATCACGTTCACGCCTGATGGATTTGGAGCTACTTACACAGACCCTTCATATCACATACCGGCCTTTTATGAGGTTTGGAGCAAGTGGGCAGATGATGGACAAAGCGAGTATTGGAAGGAGTGTGCGGAGGCATCGAGGGCTTTTCTTCATAAAGCAATCAACGAGAAGACAGGGCTAAACGCTGACATGTGCCAATATGATGGCGGTGAGATGGGATCGTTCATGGGCCGCCGCAATGGCTCAAACAACTTCCGCTACGACTCTTGGCGCGTGCCTATGAATATAGCTCTCGATTATGAGTGGAGTTGCGCTGACGGAGAATGGCAGCGCAGTTATGGAGAGAAGATACAGAATTTCTTTTATTCGCAGGGAGTGGACAGTTTTAAGGACCAGTATAGAGTTGACGGAACGTTGCCCGACGAAGGAGAGATACTTCAAGCAGGCGGCTTCAAGAAACTGCGCCATTCCATAGGTCTTGTAGCCACTACTGCTGCGGCATCGATGATGTGCAGCCATGCCAAAAGCAAGGAATTTGTCGATGCTCTTTGGAATGCTAAGCATGTGCCGTTTGAGGACGGTTATTTCGATGCTTACTATGATGGGCTGCTTCGCCTATTCGCTTTCATGCACCTGAGCGGCAAATACAGGATCATAGAACCTTGATGTTTCATCTGTTTTGCTGCCTTTGAGCACCTGTTCCAGATGCTTTTTCAGGTGGACGTACATCTCGCAGTCTTTGTATAGCGTGTTGCGGCGTATCATCTGAGCCGGCGTGAACTGGCTGTGTGAATAGCATGACAGTTCGTTGTCCATCTGCTGGTTGTTGCCTGCTGCCAGACGCTTGATTTCTTTCTCGCGCTCACGACGCAGGATAGTGCAAACCGGTGTCATGGCAGCATCTACGACATTTTCCATCAGATGGTGGCCTTGTATAAATAGATATGTATTATCATTGTTCACACCAAGCTGGGCAAGTTCTTCCTTGAGCGTGCCCAGCTTGCCTTTTGCCTCTTTCACATGTTGCTGAAGCCATGCCAGTTTGCGGTTGACGCTGCGGCGCAGACGCTCCAGAGCATAGTCGGGCTTGTATATGTTAAGTTGGTCGACTGATGTTATGTTGTTGAAAGTGTTGAGCGGCATGTCGTTGAATCTTCCTTGGCGATGCAGCCAGATGAGCCACACGAACAGTTCGTATATTATTTCGGAATACTCGCGCAGGTAACTCTCGAAGTCGAAGAGACGTCGATCATTAAGTGTGGCCATCACACATATGTTGTGCAGGCTCTTGGAGTAGCACAGATAGTTTTCTATGGCATAGACATAGGTGTGCACCACATAAGGGTTGCTGAGCATCTTTGCCGAACTGGGGGTGTGAGCTTGAAGAAGGTAGTCGAGGTCAGCATCTACGCAGGCTATCATGAATTCGCCCAATGATTCGCCAAGCTTGTTCATCATGGCTGTCTTCTTGCCGCGGTTGAGGTTGCTCTTGCTTGGAAGCATCACCTCGAATTCGGTATGGTCATCTTCGAAGTCACTCAGCACGCTTCGCCAGAAGAATATGTCATCATACGATTCCACGTATGCTACAATTTTCTTCTTGCGGGTATGTGGCCTTAGATGGTTGGCTGCCTGAATATAAGCTGAGTTGATATTTGACAATAGGTTGCGTGCCATCTTTTCTTCTGTTTTTTGTTGAATAGGTGTGTGTCTTGTGGCGTATGGCCTTATTCGGCAATCTCATTGACTTCTGTCACGTTGCTCATCCATCCGTCCATGATGAGGGCAGGGGAATGTGTTGACAAAATGATCTGCACGTTGGGGTTGAGCTGGCGTATGAGGTCTATGAGCTGCTGTTGCCAATCTATGTGCAGGGATATCTCTGGTTCATCCATGAGAAGGACATATTTCTCGCGGTTTTCCACAAGCACTGTCATCAATATGGCGAGCATCTGCTTTTCTCCGCTCGACAGTTGGTATGGCGTGATGGTTTCGGTGATGCCTCCCATGTGTTGTATGAACTGTATCTCGTTGCTCTTTCGGTCAATCTTCTTGCTGGTCTCAGCAAATAGTTTGTCTATCATGTTCTGAAACATTGTCTTTGGACCGCTCACCTCTGCGGCCTTCGTCTGGTCGTCAGGGTCGCCGCTTGTAAGCAGCTCGATGATGCGGTTGCCTATGTTCACTTGATAGTCGAGGTATCTTTTTTGCAACCGGTATATCTGCCAGTCGAGCTCTGTCTTCACGCGAGAGTCGGACAGTTTTTCCAAGAGGTCGCTGTGAAGGAGAGGACGGTCAAAGGAACGTATGATGTCAAACTTGACGTATGTGGCATCCTCTGGCATGAGTTTAATCCTCACTCCATGCGGAGCGTCATTTGGCACTATCTCGCCTTTGTCGATAGCTGCGAGCATGATGGCTGAATGGTTGATAATGGTGCTTTTGCCCACTCCGTTGATGCCGCTGAGAATGTTGACATCGGGCTTCAGTGTCCATACTATGTGTTTCCCGCCTTTCCACAGAGCTTCTATCTCGATGCTCTGTATGTAGTCTGCTCTCTTTCCCATAGTGTTAAATGATTTAGTGTTGCAGTTGTTAGTGTTGTAAAGATATACAAATTTAGTCAATCTGAGAATAATATGTCCTTTCAGAAGCTGTTTTTTTTGAAACATTTAAGATTTTATTCTTTTTTTGTGTTTTTACATCATCAAAATGTTATAACTTTGCATCTGTAATTTATAACTACACATAACAAACATTTATGGGAGGTTTTTTCGGGACCGTATCAACAGAGAAGTGTGCGGCTGAACTTTTCTATGGCACAGACTACCAATCGCATCTCGGCACACGCCGTGGCGGCATGGCCACTTATAGCCAGGAAAAGGGTTTCTATCGTTCTATCCACAATTTGGAGAACACATATTTCCGTACTCGTTTTGAATCAGAGTTGCCAAAGTTTGAAGGCAACGCCGGCATTGGCATCATCAGCGACACAGATGCGCAGCCAATGCTCTTCAACAGCCACTTGGGACGGTTTGCCATCGTCACTGTAGCCAAGGTCAATAATATCGATGAGATAGCAGAGCATCTGCTGCAGGAGAACATGCACCTGTCTGAGTTCTCTTCGGGCAACATAAATCCTACAGAACTTATCGGCCTCCTGATTGTGAAAGGCAAGGATTTTGTTGACGGCATAGAGAATGTGTTCCGCACGGTGAAAGGTTCATGCTCCATGTTGCTCCTTACGGAGGATGGCATCATTGCTGCGCGTGACGCATGGGGGCGCACTCCTATTGTCATTGGCAAGAAAGACGGTGCCATGGCTGCCACAAGCGAGAACACTGCATTCCCAAATCTTGGTTATGAGACTTCTTATTTTTTGGGTCCTGGCGAGATAGTGCGTCTGACAGCAAAGGAGATGAGGCAGCTTCGCAAACCTAACAAAAGGATGCAGGTGTGCTCTTTCCTTTGGATATATTATGGATTCCCCACATCCTCTTATGAGGGAAAGAATGTGGAGGATGTGCGATATGAAACAGGCCGCGTGATGGGTGAAGAGGATAAAACAGAGGTTGACTCTGTGGGCGGCATTCCTGATTCGGGTGTCGGCATGGCTGTGGGATACAGTGCCGGGCATAACACGCCATATCAGCGTGGCATAAGCAAGTATACTCCTACTTGGCCGCGCTCGTTTATGCCAGCCAATCAAGATATCCGCAATCTTGTGGCAAAGATGAAGCTCATTCCAAATAAGGATATGCTGCGTGGCAAGCGTTGCCTTTTCTGTGACGATTCTATTGTGCGAGGCACGCAGTTGAGGGAGAACACGCAAGTGCTCAAGGAACTTGGCGCGAAGGAAGTGCACATGCGCATAGCGTGTCCACCGCTTATCTATGCTTGCCCATTTGTCAATTTCTCAGCAAGCAAGTCGGAACTGGAACTTATCACCAGGCGTGTCATACGCGACTTGGAGACACATTCGAATACGGCAACGATGCTCACAGATTCTTTCGCAGGCAAGGAAGTAAGGGTGTCTCCGGAGCGCATCAAGGCTTATGCCACCACTGATTCGCCTGAATACAAGGCTATGGTGGATGAGATTGCCCGACGACTGAATCTTGACAGCTTGCAGTTCTCAAAGCTTGAGACAATCGTGAAGGCTATAGGATTGGATAAGTGCGATGTGTGCACACATTGCTTTGATGGCAGTTCGTTCTATTCTCTTGATGAGGAGAATGTGAATGAATGATAGATATGCAGCAAGCCTTGAATAAGGCGAAAAGCATGTCGAAATATAAACCCAAGTCTAATGACCGATTTGGGATAAAAGAAGAGGGTATGTCAGTCGTGGCTGGCATATCCTCTTCTTGGCTTCGTCCAATGTCAATGCAGGGATGTTTATGTGAAATACTTTATCCTGATCTGTTTTGTACAAATTATCCTTATATCCTGATGCTTGCACATGACATGCGTACATATTATATATATATTATAAGGTTCATCCTGCAAATGCGTGGTTTTATTGACCAATTTTCAATCATGTTCTTTGATGTGAATATGTATCCAGATGTTATGCCAAACCCATTCTCAGTACCGCTTTCAGTACTACCCAACTGGTACTGGAGTTTATCTTAGGTGGTACTGCAGTGTCACTTAACTGATACTGCAGTACCACTTGTGTGGTACGGAGCAGGCACTGATGGTCGTGTTTCTCACACATGTTTAACCCCAATCTAATGACTTATTTGGGTTGAACATGTGTGCGGCTCATGTTCCATCTCTATTCGATGGCAGATATGGTCACGTCGTCAAAATCTTCTATAAACTTTATCACATCCTCATATTTGTGCCCGTGGCGTATCTTCAATTCAATGTTGGCTTCGTATATCTCTCCGTTGGAAGTGCGCCTTTCCTTAAGTTCGTAACTGTGTATCTCTATGTTGTGGTTCTTTATTTTCTTCACAGCGTTCTTCACACTTTCTTTTGAGGTTGCAGAGAATGAAACCTGCACTCTTGTGGAACCGAGATGAGGCAGAAAGGAATTGATGACCTCCAGTCCAAGCAGCACGAGAACGGTGGCAGATGTGGCTGCAAGATACATGCCTGTGCCGCATGCCAGGCCGATAGCAGCAGTGACCCATAGTCCGGCGGCTGTGGTGAGGCCCTTGATCATGTTCTTCTGGAATATGATGGTGCCTGCGCCAATGAAACCGATGCCAGATACCACCTGGGCAGCTACACGTGAATAGTCGTGCTGGCCGTCGTTAAAGCCGTATTGCGATACTATGCAGAAGAGCGCACTTCCTAATGATACAAGAAAATGTGTCCTGAATCCTGCTTCTTTGCTGCGGTATTCACGCTCTATGCCTATGATGCCGCCAAGCAGCATTGCAGCCGTGAGGCAAATGATGATGTCTATGAGATTTTCCATAAGGCAGAGTTTTAGTAAAATAATGTTGCTTTTATAGCCTTTAGCGCTATAGGTGGATATTCTGGTAATATAAAAAGAGCAGCTGCAAAAACTTGCAACTGCTCTTGGTAGCGAGGGAGGGGCTCGAACCCTCGACCTCCGGATTATGAATCCGACGCTCTAACCGGCTGAGCTACCTCGCCATCACTTAAGGTGTTTTGTTTTCCCTTTAGCGAGTGCAAAGTTACGACATTTATCCAAACTGGCCAAAAGAATCATATGTTTTTTTACAAGAATGATGAAAAAAGCAAGATATTCAATATATTTTTCGTAACTTTGCACCCGATTTAAGGTAAAACAGCAAATATAATTAAAAAAAAGACGGAATTATTTATGGCTTACAACTTGCTTAAAGGAAAGAAAGGAATCATCTTTGGTGCACTCAATGACCAGTCTATCGCTTGGAAAGTGGCAGAGCGCGTAGTGGAAGAAGGAGCAGAAATTGTGCTCACAAATACCGCTGTGGCATGCCGCATGGGCACAATCGCTCAGCTCGCAGAGAAGACTGGAGCTACTGTCATTGCAGCTGACGCAACAAGTGTCGAGGATCTTGAGATGCTCTTCACTGAGGCGCAGAAAGCCCTTGGCGGCAAGATTGACTTCGTTCTTCACTCATGTGCCATGAGCGCCAACATGAGAAAGAAACGCACATATGATGATCTTGACTATAGCCTCTTGGACAAGACTCTCGACATCTCTGCTATCTCTTTCCACAAAATGCTTCAGGTGGCAAAGAAGCTTGATGCCCTTAACGATTGTGCAAGTGTGCTCGCTCTCACTTATGTGGCAAGTCACCGCACATTCTTTGGATATAACGATATGGCTGACGCAAAGTCTCTTCTTGAGTCAATTGCGCGTTCTTTTGGCTATATCTATGGACGCGAGAAAGGTGTGCGCGTGAATACTATCAGCCAGTCGCCAACATTCACAACAGCTGGTTCTGGCATCAAGGGCTTCGATGGCCTTTATGACTTCTCAGACCGCATGTCTCCACTTGGCAACGCCAGCGCTGACGAGTGCGCAGACTACTGCGTGGTGATGTTCTCAGACCTTACAAAGAAGGTGACTATGCAGACACTCTTCCATGATGGTGGATTCTCAAACATGGGTATGTCTCTCCGTGGCATGACTCAGTACAACAAATCGTTCGTTGATGAGAATACAGATAAGGAGACTGGCAAGATTATCTACGGATAAGTGCTAATCATTATTTTTATATTATAAAATAATTTTGGAGCCTATCTAACGATTGTCATCTTTCACAGGCATGGGGCATGGTTCTCCGTGCAGATGAAATCGTTTTGTTTTTAAGTCTGTTTCAGCAGACATGATATGCAGCGGCCACACTGATTTTTCACTTCCGGCATCAGTGCGTGCCGCTGCTCTCTTTTTTGCAACTACGACACACTTCCCAGACTATTATAGCGTGTGCAATGATTATTGAATGCGGAAATGTGCATGTGTGTCAATCGTTTTTCGTAACTTTGTGCCGAGTGCGCTAAAACAAACATACTAATATATTCACGACTATGAAGAAACTCTATCTTTTACTCTTATTGCAAATGTTTCTTTTCGTTCCCGACACTCATGCCCAGCAGCATGGTGGAACAGGAGCGGACTCTATCATGACATTCATTCGTAAGTCCATGAACTTTAACCGTGTGATACCTCAAGAAAAGGTTTATCTGCATCTTGACAATACAGGTTACTTTGAAAACGATAAAGTGTGGTTTAAGGCTTATGTCATGCGCACCGATGTGAGCAAGCCGAGCAATCTGAGCAAAGTGCTTTATGTGGAACTGCTGAATATGAGTGGTGATGTGATAAAAACCACCAAATGGCCTATCGACTCTTTGGGACAGGCCAATGGAGATATGCCTCTCGATTCATTGCTTGGTTCTGGTTTCTATGAGTTGAGGGCATACACAAGATATGCCACCAACTGGGGGGCCAATGCTTGTTTCTCCCGAGTTGTCCCTGTGTTCAAGAAGCCTAAGACAGAAGGAGATTATAGTGACCTGACTCTCAAGACCCGACTATACAGACACCGTGATCCTAACAACCGCGACCGAAGCGATTCTCTGTACGCCAAGGCCATGGATGAAGGAGTGTACACTGATAGTCTCTTGAAGACCATCAGCGCCAGGTTCTATCCTGAGAGCGGAAAGATGATTGTTGGCAAGAAGAGCCGTGTGGCAGTGATGGTGGTTGATGACAACGGCAACCCATACCAGTCGGATGGTTTTGTGGAGAATGAGGCTGGTGATGTGTTGGTTCACATCACTACCGACACACTTGGCCGTGCTGTCTTTGACGTCAAGCCTGATGGAAGCCGACTCACCATGCAGATGCATAACAAGAAAAGTGGCGATGGCAAAGCTGTGCAGAAGTTTGACTTGCCTGAAGCAGAAACTGATGGATGCGTGCTTACTCTTGATGTGGTGAGTGATGACATGCTTGCTACGCTTCAGTGCAGCGAGAGCTTGAGAGGACGCATGCTGGGCTGTGTGCTCATGAATAATGGAAATATTGTCTATTGTGACACGATGTCGGCTGAGCCATTGATAGAGATTGAACTTGACCGTTCTAATCAGCAGGCTGGTGTGAATCAGTTTACTGTGTTTGATGGAAGCGGACGCATCTTGGCTGAGCGCATGTATTTCATTTGCCCTCCAAAGGATGATAGTGCAACTATTGCTCTCACCCCAAGGACAAATAGCGTCAAACCATGTGGCAAGATTACTCTTGACGTGAAAAGTGTGCCCAATTCCACATTCTCATTTTCAGCTGTTGATGCAGAAACCATGACCAATGGCAAGCAGGGCAATATGAGAACATGGATGTTGCTTTCGTCTGATGTGCGAGGATATATAAATAATGTGGATTATTATTTTGAGGCTGATGATGAGGAACATCGCAAGGCGGCCGACATGCTTATGCTCACACAGGGCTGGAGGCGTTATGATTGGGAACTGATGGAAGGCTTGAAGACGTTTGACAAGACTCAGCCTATTGAGGATAAGTTTTATGTGTTTGGCCAGTTGAAAGAGTATCGCAAGAGAAATCCTGTTGTGAATGTGGCTATGGAGACGTTCCTTTATAATAGGTCAGGACAAAGCCTCAAGGGAACAACTGTGACCGACTCGCTTGGCAACTATGCCTTTGAGATGCCGTTTCTTGACGGGGAATGGGTCATGCAGATATACACTCGTCTCAATGATAAGCGCAAGACATATTATGTCGGCATAGACAGACAGTTCTCTCCCAAGCCTCTTTACGTGAGCCATGCAGCCATGCAGTTGCTGAATCCGATGAAGCCAAACCTTTTTGCTGTGCAGGCTTCTTCTCAAGATGGCACGGATGATAAAGAAGAGTTTGTGCCAATAACAAAGAAGAACCATCTCCTGCAGAATGTGACAGTGAAGGCCAAACGCAGGTATTTCACCAATGACGACTGGAAATATAAGAATGAGAACTATGGCAGGGATAATGCCACCTTGTATTATGATATAGACAAAGAGCGTGAAGACATCCTTGATAAAGGACAGGAAGTGCCAACGATTTTCACATTCTTGTGCAGAAGGAACGCCATGTTTGAAAATCCTGAGTGTGAGAACCTGCCAGAAGTGGCTATGGACACTGTGGAAGTGGACTACACCAGAGGCATGTCGTATGGTGGCAGGGCTATTAAATGGATTGTGGATAATGGCGAGACGCAGTGTGTGCTAAACTTGAACGGCTCGTCGCTTTCAGAGGTGAAAACCATTCTCAATTCTCCTGTTGACACGGCATCATTGGCATCAGACGAACTGCCAGCGGGCTATTCAAGCAAGAATGGGTGCATGTTTGATACATTCTTCCCGATATGGATGGAGGATATCAAGAGCCTCTATATAGTGCCTTCAAGTGAGAAGGAGGTGAACAATGCCGTGAGAATATATATATACACTCATAAGAAGTTC
Source organism: uncultured Bacteroidaceae bacterium (assembly GCA_934293005.1). Taxonomy (GTDB): domain Bacteria; phylum Bacteroidota; class Bacteroidia; order Bacteroidales; family Bacteroidaceae; genus Minthosoma. The sequence continues at coordinate 26,230 of CAKQYA010000009.1, read as the reverse complement.
AGCGCAGAAAGCAAGAAAGGTCTGCGCCGCACCTATTTCCAGGGTTTCAACAAACCTTCAACATTCCAGATGGAAGACTACAGCATCGTGCCGCCAATGGCCGATTACCGTAGGACGATATATTGGGAGCCTAATGTGCGTGTGGATGCTAAAGGCAATGCCACTGTGGAATTTTTCAACAATTCGACATGTCGTGAGATGTACGTCAGCGCCGAAGGCATGAGTGATGATGGAAAGATTCTTGTTGGCGATAAGTAGGTGCTCATAAATATGTGAGCGGATTACTTTGATATTGTAAAATAATTTTGTGCACCAACTTAAGTAGAAGAGTCATGTGCGAATTATCGAATAGCCGCTAAAACGTTGGCAAATGAAAAGCCCCCGAAAGTCAGAATGCTTTCGGGGGATTTTCATGATTGGATAACCATTCAGCTGACTCTATTTATCCCAAATGGGTCATTGGATTTGGGTAAAACCCAAATCTGTCATTAGACCGAAACAGAAAGATTCTTCGGACATTATTGCTTCTTTTCAACTCTTGTCAGCGTTTCATCTTGTGACCGTTCACGATATAAATGCCATGTGGCATCATGCAGGAAGGTTGTATGCGTTGTCCGTTAAGGTCAAAGATGCCAGAGGCTGTTTCTGTGTGTTTCAGTGCATCGATGCCGTCTGGTGTTTCATCCTTGCCAAGATAGGTGAGAGTGAAGTCGTCAAAGATGCACCAGTCTTTATCAATGGTTGCCGTCTTTTTGATGCCAATTGTCAGTGTGCCGTCAGAGTCCACTCTGCATGGAAGCGCATTAGTGTAGAGCTTTGAACGAAAATAGGCGCTGGTCTGCTCCATGGTGTTTGGGACATGCCCATATCCCTTTGCCACAACACCTATGGCGCCTTTCTTGCCAGCTCCCTCCATGATTGACATGAGAGGCTGTGAGGCATCGTTGGCATAGAGTGTGGCTGTGAGGCGTTCTGTGCCTGCTGCATGTGTGGTGGCAGCATAGTCGGTTGTGCCGGCACGGTAAAAGCCCTGGCATGTCAGCAGGTAGTTGCCTTCAGGCAGTCCATGGATAGTTTGGCAGACATTGAAGTTGGTGTTGTATTTCTCAGCGCAGTTGTAGTCTACCGTTGGTGATCCTTCCCAGCCTTTTTTTGCGTTGCCTTCAAACGATGGGTTGACAATACGGTTTGTATAGTCTTTTTGTTCGACGAAGGGAAAGGACGCGTTCTCAACGCATACCTCGCTATCGTTATTCAGATATATTCTGATGGTTTCGTCTTTCTTCAGTGTGATGTTCTCTCGTGCTGCAGGAGTGTCAAGCCTCCCATGAGATATGCTCACGTTGATTTTTGTCTTAGACAGTGCGGTTATGTATGCCGAAGTCTCGTCTTCAAGTTGTGCGATGATATCATTTCCTTGAATCATTATAGCAAGAGGATGGGCCACAGAGTTGTTCTCCTGTGCAGAGAGTGTGACGGTGGCTTTGTTGTCTGCGATTGTTGTGGGCTGATAAAACACTGGTGCCCAATTGCTGCAACAGATGTCCTTGATTGTGGCCTTTGCCTCGCCTCTGAAGTTGGATGCAAGGAAATAATGGCAGTAGCGGTCAGGGCAGATGACAGCATTCCATCCTTCTGGCATCTTGTCCTTGAGTGCGATCAGCCCATCGGCCATCTGTTGTGTTTCCTGTGCTGTTATATTGCTATAGTAGATGAGGTTGCGGCAGTCTACTGTTTCGCCTGATTTTACGGAACGTGCCGTGTTGCTGTACATAGGGTATAGCTTAGAGGTGTATATGGAGTTGTTAGCTCCTCTGTCGCCAAAAGCAATCTTTTTGTTGTTGCCTGCAGATATGATGCCAATAGCATTGTCTATGTTGGTCCAGTCGCTGTTGAAGGTGCGGAAGGTTGTTCCGTCAAGTTGCTTGTGTGCGATGCTTTTGTCTTTATCATAATATAATGTACGCGTGAGCTTCATCAGTTCATCGGTAGATATGGCAAGGAGTCCGCCTTTTTCTGCTGTGATGGTTGCTTGTGCATTGGCTGTCACATGGTCGAGATATATGATGGCATTGCCTGGAGTGGAATAAATGGCGAAGCGGTTGTTGAGCGTGTTGTCGTTGGTGTTCAGTTCGCCGTTCATCACATATCCGTTGTCCTTGAGTTGGTAGATGCCAGCCACGACAGGAGATGCGTTGGTGCCTTTGCCTTGCACCTCATACCATCCTGTGATATTGCCAGTGTTGTTTGCGCGGTAAGGCACGACAATCTTGTTCTTGTCAGGACTGTTGGCCGCAAAATATCCTGTGTATGATTTAAGCCCATTGCTCCAGGAGAAGCATGTGAAGCGATCGTTGGAAGCTGCTCTCACTATATTTTGGCATGGCAGCATCTTTGCTGCGCTGTATGTCTTGTTGAAGTCGCCCCATGTAGTAGGAGTGAGGTCTGCTGTGGATAGCATGTCGTGCATGAGATATGTCATCATGACACGGTGCCCTTCCACTCCCATGCGTCGTGCGCCCACATCGGCACGAAGCAGCCATGAGCCGTCGTCAGTAGTCTTCTGCCGTGCTTTGATATATTTGTATGCCATGTTTTCAAGCATAAGCGCATTGGGGTCTTTCTGGAAACAAGCCTGTGTGGTGTAACTTGTTATCTGGTCATAGAGGAACAGGCTCCAGTCGTTGCCATTAGGCATGGCCAGTTCGCCATCAGCGAGAGCGAGCCAGTTGAGTATGCTGTCTTGCACCTCTTGGTTGTTATGCATGAGGGCGTCGGTTTTCCATTTTTCTTCACCGTGCAGTCCGAGTTGGAACATCTTAAGGGCGAGTGCAGCCTCTCCAAGTTCCTGCATCACCACATTTTGGTATGAAGTGTGGAAGAGATTGTGGTTTTGCAGAGAATAGTCATCATAAAGGTTTTGTCCTTTGTAAAGGTCGGCCACGGTTTTATTGTCGTACCATGGGTCGATGACAGTAGTGTTGCTGATGTCGGAAGGATGAGAATAGCTGTTGATGGCAAATTCTCGCAGACGTTCGAACCACTTTGGGGCAAGAGCATCGTTGGGGAAGAGTCCGAGAGTGGCAGCGAGCACATTTGCTTCCCATCCGTTTTCCTCAGCTTTGGTGTCGCCTATATATCCTGTGGGAATATTGCGATAGAGTTCGTAATTGCATTCAGCCTTGAGCATTGAATATATGTACTCTCGTTGCTTTTCTGAGAGTTTGTCCCATTGGAAGTAGGCCGAATAAGCTACAGACATGGCCCAGAGAGACGATTCCCATACAGCGTCGGAAGTTGATGTCGAACCCCAGTAGTTGTTGCCTATGCACACCTTGAGTTTGTTGGCCTTATGTGTAGAGTAGGCAAAGATAAGCGACTTCATGGCCATGTCCTCAATCTTTTCCCATGTGACGCCTGCTGGCAAGCTTATCCCAGCGGGTTTGCCGTATTTAACAAGGAATGCGCATATCATAGAGAGGTCAGCATTAGGACGCACGCCACGCTCATCATTGGCCATGGTGTTTTCGCCTCTAAAGCATCCGCATGCTTCTTTGATTGAGTTCGGGCTTGCGCATTCTTGAAAATCGTTGACCATGTAACGTGAGAAATCTGCCAACATCTGCATGAGATCAGCTTTCATGTCGGCTTCACCGATGAAGTCAGCGTTGATGACACCTTCTGTGAATGATGGGACCTCAATCTCTGTGGGGTCTTCAGCTTCTGTATAGTTGTCAGGCATCTTGTAGAGGCGGAAATTGTCCACAAGTATGGATGCTCCTGAACTGTTGCTGAAGTTGACTGTCAGTCCTATTGTCACCTTGCTTTCTTCCTTAGTTGTGAAAATGAGTTCGCTGGTTGCCCATTTAGATGGCAGTGACGACTGAAAGTTGAGAAGTTGCGATTCATTACCAGCAATGAGTGACGCAGAGTGTGTCGACTGTGTCACGCATTTATTGTCAACGGTGAGTTTGTAAGTGCCGGCAGGCAGATTCACATCTTGCAGGAGAGAGGCTGTTGAAGCATCCCATGCGTTGCGGATATAATACATCTGTTTGCCTTCAGAAGGCAGGCCAGGTGCGCCGAAGTTGTTGTCGGTGGCTTTGGCACTGGCAGTCATGATGTCGCTCACGCCATATTTGCCAGAAAGGCTCCATCCTGAGATGGCAGCGGCAGTATATGCTCCACGCGTGTTGTCATGAGGCAAATTGTTGATGTCATCCTGTTCAAAGGATGGATTGTTGAGGTGCTGTGCTGTAATGTCTGTCTGCGCCTTGGCCGTTGTGGCTAAGATGAGGCATAGCGGCAGTACAATATGTTTCTTCATTAGTCGCGCTGTGTAGGTTTATAATAGTAAGTTGCAGTAATTAGTCAAATGTTCCAATAAGCAGGCCTGTTGGGCTTAATTAACATGAAAGTCCAGCCACCATTCCTTTGTGTTAGCAAAAAAATGGTATGGCTGGACTTTTATGAGCGTATCTTATTATTTAAGACGTGCGAGAGTGTCCTTGATTCGCTTCATCGACTCGATGATGTTCTCGTCGGATGTGGCGTAGCTCATGCGGAAGCACTCTGGAGAACCGAAAGCGTCACCGCCTACAGTAGCCACATGGCCTACTTCGAGAAGATACATGGCTAAATCGTTCGAGTTGTTGATGATGCGGTCACCATCCTTCTTGCCGAAATAGCTTGAGCACTTAGGGAAGAGGTAGAATGCTCCCTGTGGCTCATTAACTTCAAGTCCTGGAATTTCCTTAGCAAGCTTGACGATGAGGTTGCGGCGGCGTTCAAAAGCTTGACGCATGTCCTCCACGCATTGCTGGTCGCCAGCAAATGCTGCTTCTGCAGCCTTCTGTGACACAGAGCATGGGCCTGATGTGTATTGTCCCTGCAGCTTGTTGCAGCCCTTGACAATCCATTCAGCAGCGGCAATGAAGCCAATGCGCCAGCCTGTCATGGCATAAGCTTTAGACACACCGTTGATGATGACCACGCGGTCTTTGATGTCATCAAATTCTGCCATGGAAGCATGCTTGCCCACGTAGTTGATGTGCTCGTATATCTCGTCAGCGATGACGATTACACGCTCATGCTTGAGAAGCACGTTTTTCAGAGCCTCAAGTTCTGCTTTGCTGTACACAGAACCTGTTGGGTTGCTTGGAGAGCAGAGTATGAGAGCTCGAGTTTTAGGAGTGATGGCAGCTTCGAGTTGTTCTGGTGTGATTTTGAAGTCCTGCTCTATAGGAGCCTCTACAAAGATTGGGGTACCCTCGGCAAGAAGTACCATCTGTGGATATGATACCCAGTATGGAGCAGGGATGATTACTTCGTCGCCTGCGTTGACAAGAGCCATAATGGTATTGCAGACAGACTGCTTTGCGCCGTTGGAACAGAGAATCTGTGATGGCTGGTAATCGAGGCCGTTCTCGTTCTTGAGTTTATTGACGATGGCCTTCTTCAGTTCTGGGTAACCTGGCACAGGACTGTAACGGCTCCAGTTGTCCTCCACAGCCTTGATGGCTGCGAGTTTGATATGGTCTGGAGTGTTGAAATCAGGCTCGCCAACGCTGAGGTTGATGATGTCGATACCTTGAGCTTTTAGCTCAGAACTCTTCTGGCTCATAGCAAGAGTGGCAGAAGGAGATAAACGGTTGAGTCTATCAGAGAGAGTTTCCATAATTATAACTGTGTTTAATTTATGAATATTCTTGTTTGGGTGATCAGGTGCTTCCGCCTTCAAAACATGCAGGCTTGTTTTGTTTCAGCAGGCCCATGCTGGCTTGAAGCTCTGTAATGTCACCAATGGTTATTTGTTGAAGTGAAGGGTATGCCCCATACGCTCTTTCTTTGTGTGTAGATAGCGTTCGTTGTATGGATTAGGGGTGATTTCGATAGGCACATTGTCCACAATCTCGAGGCCGTAGCCTTCGAGGCCCACACGCTTCACAGGGTTGTTGGTGAGGAGCCTAATCTTGCTCACTCCTATCTCGCGTAGTATTTGCGCTCCTACTCCATAGTCGCGCAAGTCGGGGTCGAAGCCGAGATGTATGTTTGCGTCAACGGTGTCGAGGCCTTCTTCCTGAAGTTTGTAGGCTGCTATTTTGTTCATCAGTCCGATGCCTCGTCCTTCCTGTATGAGATACACTATGGCACCTTTGCCCTCCTTCTCAATGAGTTGCATTGACTTGTGGAGCTGTTCACCGCAGTCGCATCTCTGGCTGGCGAAGATGTCGCCTGTGGCACAGCTTGAGTGCATGCGCACGAGCACAGGCTCGTCTTTTTCCCATGTGCCCTTGATGAGGGCCACATGCTCAAGGCCGTTGCTCTTCTGGCGGAATGGGATGATGCGGAAATGTCCGTAGGCTGTGGGCATGTCAGCTTCCACTCCTTTCTCGACAAGGCTCTCCTGATGGAGGCGGTATGCAATAAGGTCTTTTATCTGTATGAGTCTCATGCCATGTTCCTTGGCTTTGGCTATGAGTTCAGGCATGCGTGCCATGGTGCCGTCGGGGTTTAGTATCTCTATGAGCGCAGCGGCAGGCTTAAGGCCTGCCAGACGAGCCAGGTCGATAGCGGCCTCTGTGTGTCCGGCACGGCGCAGCACGCCATTGTCTTGAGCATAGAGAGGGTTTATATGTCCAGGACGGCCGAAGTCGGCAGGCTTGGCCTCGCTGTTGGCAAGCCATTGTATGGTGGCTGCGCGGTCATGTGCGCTTACTCCAGTGGTGCATCCGTCGAGTTTGTCTACTGTGACTGTGAATGGGGTGCCAAGCATAGATGTGTTGTCCTCCACTTGGTGTGGCAGCTCAAGTTCCTTTGCGCGTGAGATGGTGATAGGTGCGCATAGCACACCACGTCCTTCGCGCAGCATGAAATTGACCTTGTCAGGCGTGATCATCTCAGCAGGTGTGATGAAGTCACCTTCGTTTTCCCTGTCTTCGTCATCTACCACGATGACGAACTTGCCTTGGCGGAAGTCTTCAATAGCATCCTCTATTTTACTGAACTGAAACGATGTTTCCATATATGTAATCTTTTAGTTTGTCTGAATTTTTTATGATGGCACGGAGGTCTTTCCTTCGTCTGCGGTAGAATCGGAAGGAATGGGTGTCCATGACAGGATATGCGTTGAGAGCGTTGAGGATGTGTCGGTCCTTGCTGTTGGACAGCACCTCGATGATAGCCTCAAGTTTTTCGTTGAGGTCGTTGGCCTCTTTGTCCTCATGTCGTGAGATATAGAACCATGCAATGTACCGGACGTATCCAAAAACATTAGAGCGTGGCAATGAGGCATAGTAGTCATGCGCTGCCTTGGTTATGGCTTCGAGATGATGAGCTACTGCCGCATAGTCGGGGTCTTCTATTATCACTTCCTTCTTTGTGATATGCCGTTTGGTGCGTATGCCAAGCAGTTTTCGCCACAGATTGACATATGCGTCCATGTTGAAGACAGCTGAGTCGTTGTTGGATTTTATTGTGAAGAACATTCCCAGTGGCGCAAGGACCAAGGTGCTCAGCCACATGCCAAGCCACACAGGTATGGCTCCTTCGCGTCCCACCTTGTCGCCAAAGGTGTTGATGATGTAATAGAAGATGAATATTATCACTGCAATGACGACAGGGAATCCCAGTCCGCCCTTGCGTATGATGGCACCGAGCGGAGCGCCTATGAAGAAGAACAACAAGCAGGCGAGAGACATGGTTATCTTCTGCCAGAACTCTTTCTGATGGCGTCGTATGTCCTTGTTGCCCTGTTCTATGTAAGTGTCACTGGTCTCAAATTCCTGTGCGCTGGCTTTTTGCAGCGCAGATATGACTGCGCTCTGCTTCTGCTGGTTTGTCAGTGAGGCAAAGACTGAGTCGGCGATGACAGATGATGTGGGCACGCTTCCAGCGTGCTTTGCCATTTCTTTCTGGTAAATTTCATCTTGCTTCTCAAGTCGCGCCCTTGTGCTGTCTTCCATCGTGCTGATGGTGATGGAGTCGTAGTCGGACAGACGTGCCTCGTGCGGTATGCTGAGATAGTTGCGTTCCATATACTGAGCCCTGTTGAGACTCAGACTGTCGTAGTATGCATTAAGAGAGTCAATGTCGTGCACAAGCTGTTTCATGTCTTTCATCATTGCCGATCCTCCGACGCTTTCTTGGTCCACCATGTTGAAGTTGGTGTCGAAATCGATGATGAAATGTTTCTCCACAAATGTTTCGCGGCGGTAGGGCACGTTGTTGGCTTGCAAGGCTCCGTCTTGCAGGTTCTCAAACTGTTCGCCTTCATAGAGGTGGAGCAAGAGATGCATCTTGTCTGAAGATGTCTCGAGCTTGGCTGAGTCGGCAAGGAAGATATGCGCCTTGTTTACACCTTCTTGCATGTTGTAGATGATGGCATCATAGAGCATGCCTGTGTCCTTGTTTTTCTTCTTGACATAGATGTTTATGTTTTCTATTCCATCATAAAATACACCTTCAGGAATGTCCAGCTCTGGCGATTTTGTCTTCATGGAGAAGAGCATCTGCTTCAGGTTTTGCTGCGCATCTGGCACAATTTTATTTTGAAAATAAAACGATCCGAAAGCAAATAGGGTGTTCAAGATGATGAGTGGGCGCAGTGTGCGCAGAAGGGATATGCCGGCAGCTTTGATGGCGAGCAGTTCGAGGCGTTCGCCTATGTTGCCGAAAGATATGAGGGATGCGAGCAATATGGCCAATGGCAAAGCTAATGGCACGAGTGTCTCAGCCGCATAAAAGAAAAATTTCAAGTATACGTCGAAGGTGAGCCCTTTGCCGATGAGATCGTCCATGTATTTCCATAGAAACTGCATCATGACGACAAAGAGGCTGATGCAGAAGGTGCCTGCAAACAGCGTGAGGTAGTTTTTGAGTATGAATAAGTCGAGTCGTTTGAAAAGTCTCATCCTTCTTAGCTTGCGTGTGTGTTACTTCAGCGGCCTCATGCGAGTGTATGTGAAATGCCGCAATGCTCACTTTCTATTTTTCAGGATGCAAAGTTACGAATTTAAGTCGAATGGTTAAAACATTATGGTTGATTACTTGAAAAAAAAACTATTGCAGACTCTTTATGCAGCATATTAGGCACAAATTAGAACTTGCAGGCATGTACATCTTTAATTTTTTTTGTAACTTTGCATTCGAAAAGAATTAAAGAAAGATTTATGATTACAGCTGATCAACTGAAAGACATTAAAGATCGTACAGAAGCGCTTCACCGCTATCTGCAGATAGAGAACAAACTCATTGAGGTGCAGGAAGAGGAGTTGCGCACTCAGGCCCCAGGTTTCTGGGACGACCAGAAAGCGGCAGAGGCGCAGATGAAGAAGGTGAAGGACCTTCAGAAATGGATAGATGGATACAAGGAGGTCAAGGCTGCCACTGACGACACGGAAGTGGCATACGACTTCTATAAGGAAGAGATGTCGACTGAGGAAGAGGTGGACGAATATTATGCTACGGCTTTAAAGCTCATTGAAGACCTGGAACTCAAGAATATGCTTCGTGGAGAGGCCGATGGCATGGATGCTGTGCTTAAGATAAACTCAGGCGCAGGCGGCACTGAAGCACAAGACTGGGCATCCATGCTCATGCGCATGTACCAGCGATGGGCCGAGGCGCATAAGTACAAGGTGAATATAAGCAACTTCATTGATGGTGATGAGGCTGGCATCAAAACTGTGACCATGGAGATCACAGGCGACCAAGCATATGGATTCCTGAAAGGGGAAAGCGGCGTGCATCGTTTGGTGCGTGTGAGTCCATACAATGCCCAAGGCAAGCGCATGACATCGTTTGCCTCAGTGTTCGTCACTCCTCTGGTAGACGATTCCATAGAGGTCGTCATTGACAAAAGCAAAATCAGCTGGGACACGTTCCGTAGTTCGGGTGCTGGTGGACAGAATGTCAATAAGGTGGAGACAGGTGTGCGCTTGCGTTACCAGTATGTTGATCCCGACACAGGTGAGGAAGAAGAAATCCTCATTGAGAATACAGAGACTCGCAAGCAGCAGGAAAACCGCGAGAATGCCATGCGCTTGTTGCGTTCACAGCTCTACGACAGAGCATTGAAGAAGAAAATGGCAGAGCAGCAGAAGATTGAGGCTGGCAAGAAGAAGATAGAGTGGGGTAGCCAGATACGTTCATACGTGTTTGACGACCGCCGTGTGAAAGACCACCGCACAAACTATCAGACCAGCGATGTTGGTGGTGTGATGGATGGCAAATTGGATGATTTCATCAAGGCGTACCTGATGGAATTCTCTGAGACTGAATAGAAATGTTTTTAATTGTCACAACGTAATGGGATGGTATATCGCGATGACGTGTTATGCCACCCCATAATGATTTTCATGGCATAGTTGTTTCATGGCACATTTAGAGATAGAACGCAAGTTTTTGGTTGTTGGCGACTTTAAGTCGCAAGCATACAATGTCACACATATAGAGCAAGGCTATTTCGCCACAGACCCAGGAAAGACAGTCCGCATACGCATCAGAGATGACAAGGGATACTTGACAATAAAGGGTCCATCAAGCGAGGGCGGCATCAGCCGCTATGAGTTTGAGACGGAGATATCTGTGGAAGATGCCTGTGAGATGCTCAAACTTTGCAGGCCTGGCAAGGTGGTGAAAAACAGGTATCTGGTCAAGTCGGGGAAGCATGTAGTGGAGGTTGACGAGTTTTTTGGCGATAACGAAGGACTGGTGCTGGCAGAGATTGAACTCAGTTCTGAGGATGAGGCTTTTGACAGGCCCGACTTCCTTGGCAAGGAGGTCACAGGCGACAAACGGTATTACAACAAGCACATGCTGAAGCATCCTTACAAGGAATGGAAGGATGAGCAATAGGTGGTGTGCTTTGAAAAAGTGTAAACGAAATATTGGCAAGGATGAAAATAATGAGATGGATATGCACGGTGGTGGTGTCGGTTGTCATCATCATATTGAGTACGATACCTGTGCCTGATGTGCCTGAATTGGATAATATGCCTTTCTTCGACAAGTGGGTGCATTTTGTCATGTATGGAGGTTTGGCCATGGCTGTGTGGTTTGACCGGACAGTCATCTGCAAGCGTCGCATGAACCATTCGATATGGACCTTTTTGTTTGTCTATCCCATGGTTCTTGGTGGATTGATGGAGCTTGTGCAAGCTTATCTCACCACGTGCCGCTCAGGAGATTGGCTCGACTTTTATGCTGATGCGTTTGGCGCGCTGATTGGATTGTTGTTGTGCTTGCTGATACACAAACCTCTGTGCAGGCGTCTGTGATTGCTTTTTATAATAATAATTGAACACCTACTTAAGAAAGAATATGGACAGAGAAAACTTTGGCTCGAAATTAGGAGCCGTGCTTGCTGCTGCAGGCTCAGCCGTCGGACTTGGCAATATATGGCGTTTTCCGATAGAGACAGGAGAAAATGGCGGCGCTGCATTCATTGTTGTGTACATCATAAGCATCATGGTGCTTGGCCTGCCTATCATGATAAGTGAGTTTCTTATTGGTAGATATACGCATTCTAATACAGCAGGAGCTTATCGCATCATGTCGAATGGCTCACCATGGAAATGGGTGGGCCGATTGGGGGTGTTCTGTGGATGGTTCATCATGTGTTACTATATAGTAGTGGGTGCATGGACTCTGTATTATGCATTCTTGGCTGTCACCAACTCTTTTGCTGGCATTGAAGGCAAAGGTTATGTCGATGTGTTCGACACCTTTGTCCATGATCCTTTGACGCCATCCATCGCACTTTTGTGCTTTGTGGCATGCGTGCATGTCGTGGTGGTCAGAGGTGTGCAGTCTGGCATAGAGAAATCGGCCAAGATGCTTATGCCGGCCCTGTTCATCATCACAGTCATACTTGCAGTGTGTTCCGTTTCTTTGCCTGGAGCATCCAAAGGTGTGGAGTTTCTTCTGAAACCCGACTGGAGCAAGGTCGACAGTCACGTTATCCTTCAGGCCATGGGCCAAGCTTTCTATTCCCTCAGTCTGGGCATGGGCTGTTTGTGCACATACGCAAGCTATTTCGACAAGAGCACGCCATTGGCAAAGTCGGCAGTTAACGTGTCGATAATAGACACCGTCATAGCTGTAATGGCAGGATTCATCATTTTCCCCTCAGTCTTCAACATTGGCATGAGTCCTGAGGATGTTGGTGTGGGAGCCAGTCTGACATTCATTTCTTTGCCTAATGTGTTCCAGCAGGCATTTGGCAATGGCAGTTTGCTTGCAGTGGCAGTGTCCACCATGTTTTATCTGCTTCTTTTTGTGGCAGCTCTCACCAGTGCCATATCCTTGCATGAGGTGGCCACAGCGTATGTTTCAGAAGAGTTCCACTGTCCACGAAAGAAAGCAGCCACAATAGTGACGTCTTCCATCTTAGTTCTTGGCATGCTGTGCTCTCTCTCGTTTGGTCCTTTGGATGGTGTGCGCATTTTGGGATACAACATCTTTGAGGTGTTTGACAATCTGTCTGGCATGATATTGCTTCCAGTCAGTGGCTTGCTCATCAGCATTTTTGCAGGTTGGGTTATTGACAAGCAGCTGTATCGTGATGAGCTGACCAATGGAGGTGATTTGAAAGCCCGTTATTTCCGTCTGCTCCGTTTCTGCCTTAGATATGTGGCTCCGGCAGCTATAGGAGTGATATTCCTTGACCAGCTTGGAATTTTTAATTTTTTGAAGTGATTCCACTTCTTATTTATAGTGATTCCACTTCTTATTTATTATGATAAAAGCAGTTTTTTTTGATATAGATGGCACTCTCGTGTCTTTCAATACACACAAAGTGCCGCAGTCGGCTATTGATGCCGTGCATGCAGTGCGTCAAAAAGGCATAAAGGTGTTTATAGCCACAGGGCGTCCTCGTCCTTTCATCAACAATATTGCCGGACTGGAATATGATGGCATCATGTCGGTCAATGGCGCAAGCATTGTATTGGACGATGGCACATGCCTGACGCATCGCCCTGTGCCTGCAGATGATGTGAGGCGCATGGTGGAGTATCAAGACAAGAATCCAATAGCAGTTGTCTATGCAACAGACAACAGTGCTTTCGTCACACATTATAATGAGGATTTCCGAACTGTATTCGAACTTCTCGACCTTGGCATACCTGAGCAATTGCCACCATATGAGGCTCTTGACCTTGATGTGCTCCAGATAATAGCATTCTTTCCCAAAGAGAAAGAAGATTACATAATGAGTAATGTGTTGAAAGAATGCGCAGCCCAACGTTGGCATCCTCTCTTTGCCGACTGCATAGCCAAAGGCACAAGCAAAGCCACAGGCATAGATGATGTGTGCCGTTATTATGGCTACGACATAAGCGAGACTATGGCTTTTGGCGATGGAGGCAATGACATGCAAATGCTTTCGCATGCAGGGTGGGGCATAGCTATGGGCAATGCCTCCGACGAGGTTAAGGCATGTGCGAGATTCGTCACCGACAGTGTTGATGACGATGGCGTGGCAAAGGTGCTGAACCATATAGAAGATTTCAACTGAAAAAGTTTCATAGAGCGCTTCACACAGCACTCTATGAAACTTTTTCAGTTGGTCATGCATATTTGCATGATAATCATCAGCACCTGCTTTCGTTTATCCCAAATAGGTCTAATGACCGATTTGGGTTTATTTGTTTATTATGACCTTTCGCTTCTGTCCGTCAGGCATGGTGATGATGTTGATGCCAGGAGTGAGCGACTGTGTCTTTATGCCAGCAGCGTTGTAGATGCTGCAGTCTGACGATGAAGGTGAAGATGGAGAAAGGCCATCGATGCCATCAGGTTCCATGACAGTGTTGATGCGGCATTCCAAAAGAAGGAACTCATGGAATCCACCATCTGTAGTCTGGTCTGTGAATCGGATGATGTATTTGCCTTCCTTGTTTATGGTGAATGGCATCTCATATAGCTTTGCCGATTTCACGTTTGCGCCGTTGTTGCCATTAGCATTAGGTGTCGCATACATCACATCTGTCGTTGCAATGCTGTTGCCGTCAGCGTCGAGAAGGCTGACTGCATATTTAGGAGTGCCCTTCCATGCCGCTCCTGCAAAAGAGAGTGTGTACTTGCCTTCTGACAGCATGAGAGGATAAGCCGACTGCATGCCATATTCAGCCTTGCCGTTTCTCCAATAGAGAGCTTTTCCTTGATATCCGTTGAATCCTGACATTGTGCGTGATCCCGAACTGTATGAGTTGGGATATTCATGCACATCGCCGTTCTCCTGTGTCACTTTCCATCCTTGAGGTATGGTGCCACCTAACACATCGCTCATGTCCATGCTGTATACGAGAGTCTGGTCAGTGAAAGCAGGCAGCAAGGTCACATTCTCGTCAGGCATGGTGAAGGTCACAGATGTGGCGCCTTTTTCTACGTCAAGGAAAGTGCTCTGCGTGAAGAACACAGAGTTGGTCAACTGAATGGATGTGAGGGCATATCCTTGCTCGGGAATGATGGTGAGTGTCACTTCCTCGCCTTCTGCCGCCATCTCTTTGTCTGCGATGACTGTGCCATGTTCAATCTGGCGTATCGTCACTTCATATTGCGGAGCCTTTTCTTCAACATGGCTGTATGTCACATTGTCGATATACATGGCCACTCCGCTTGTGTTCGTTATGGTGAGAGTGTTCTTGCCTTCTTTCATCGTCATGGCGCAGGTGGCCACCTTCCATTCGTTGGTGGCAGTCTTCTCGCATTTCACGTTCTTGATGCCATTGAGGGATAATCTCAGATAGCCAGCCTTGGGTGACGTGTAACGGATGTTCACGTTGTATTCACCAGCTTTCTTGATGTTCATCTCGTGTCGCAGGGAGCCTGCAGTGTTAGAGCCCATGTCCATGAACCCGTTGCCTGCATGTCCACGCACGTTAGGATACCAGCCATAAGGGTCTGTCACGCAGCTCTTGATGCTCTTGAAGTCCATGTCTTCAGCCTCGATGGTGACAGGTCCATAGTATGGCTCAGGCTGTTTAGGCATGTCAGCAGTGAGAGGTGTAGAGTCGACAAAGTCTGTGCTTCGGTTTGTGGCAGCTCCTGCGCAATTAAGTGTGATGTCCACAGGTCCCATGTGCGATATGCTGAGAGTGTACGATCCGTCCTCGTCGTTCCATTCCTCGGAAGCAGTGGCCTTGGCAGCAGCTCGCTTTGTCATTGTGTATGTAGGTTTCGAAGTGGCTCCGTTGATGGTTATCTTGTCAACCTTCACGGTGGTAGTGTCTGTGCGGTAGTTGTTGAGATAGAAATCTATGTGATCAGTATATTCCTTTACGATGCCGCTGCTTAGTTTTCCATAGGTGAGCGTCATGCTTTCGCATGTGTTGTACAGGAGAGGTATGTTGGCCGTTGCTGTTGTCTTCTTGTTCATGTATGTGTATGGGGTGTAAGTGACCAATTGGTTCTTGAAGCGTTCCACAAACAGGTCGCCTTTGCTCACCTCTGGATAATACTTGTTGAATTCAGCAACCTTGGCAGAGATTGAACTCCATTTCGTGTTGCGTGAAGCCTTGTAAACCTTCACAGGGATGGATTGGGCTATTTCATCATAAAGGCCATTTGCCACTGGTATGGTTCCATATCGTCCCGTCTTCTTGAAATAGCAGTAGTTGTCCATCCATTGTCCGTTGCCTTTGTTGAAAGGGTCTGTCTGCTTATATAGGCCATCGTATAGGTCTCCCCATGCGGCATACTTGTCCTCATCGTTGCCTGATGTCACATTGTTGACGACAACAATTTTTGTCTTGCCTACCACTTCTTCTCTTGAAGGGATGTACATGGTGCCGTCGATTATTTTCCGGAACATGTCAATCCATGCGTTGTCGAAGCTTGGGAACCTGCCCCAGTTGCGTCTTGTGTATCCGTTCACGGTCGAGTTGTTGAGATTCTTGAAGTCTTCCGTCCAGATAAGTTCGGGACCGTCCCATACAGCACCTCCATTCATGCATGTTTGTTCCATGGCAGTGCCTATGCCTGCTGCTATAGGGTATTTCTTCCCATGGGTCTTTCCCAAGATGGCATCAAGTGCTCCGTTCCATCCGCAGTTGTCATAGCGTATGCCGTAGTTCTTTGCCAATCCTGCAACGAATGGAGAGAAAGTGACGCTCTCGTTGTTGTAGAAGCAAGAAGAAGTGGTATACTTGTATAGCCACAGTATGGCCTCTGGATATTCCTTGCATGCGTTGAAAAGATCTTTGTTGCGCTTCATCATGCCCACCGGATTGAGTGGGTGCGACCATATGTTGCCACAGAAACTGACGGTGAGCAAGCCTCCATACTTGTGAGACATAGGCACCAGTTTCGCAAACAATGCCAGACGTGACGTCTGGGTGCTTGAACTCTTGTCGTTAGCCTCGTCAAATCCCCAGAACTGCTCTGCGTAGTTCCATCCGAGAAAGTTGGGATATTGCTTGAAGAAATACTCAAAAGTCTCAAGGTCGTCGTCCTGGATGTGCGTGTGGCCGCCGCTGGCAGGCTGGCACATGAACCACATGCCGTTGGCTTGGCACACCGAGGCCCACGATTTGTAAGTCTTCACTGCGTTCTGCGGCATCTTGTACACGTTCTTTTCAGTGTCATACTGGCAAGAGAGTGAAAGGTTCATGCACACCCATGGTCTGATGTCTTCAGGGATGAGATTGATTATTTTCTGAGGGTCAGCCTTGTTCCAGACATCCACATGCACAAGCCAGATAGGATGCTTTGAGTCTATCGGCCTGCGTTCTTGTGCAGAAAGAGGCGCTGCGATTGATAGAGCCGTTAAGGCCATCAATGCCATAAAGAAGAGATGTGATAATTTTCTCATGATGCTTTTATTCTTTTTGTTAGGTTGATAATTGCTTAAGGTTTGTAATGTGTTGCAAAGATACGCTTTTATAAGTTATCCGTGCATGTGCATCTGTTACAATTATTTGCTGTTTTGTAACAAAACCTTGAGATTTGATTTTTGTGGTGTCAATTTGCAACGATTTCTCCCTGTCGTTTTTGCCGACTCATTAAAAAACGCTAACTTTGCAACAAGTCTTCATGAATGATCACGACGAGATAAATTAAAATATATAGAAATGGCTTTAATAGAAAGTATTATTGCGCGTGCAAAGTCAAATAAGCAGCGCATTGTTCTTCCAGAGTCTTTGGAAGAGCGCACACTTACTGCCGCCGACAAATCACTTGCTGACGACATCGCCGACATAATCCTTATCGGCAACCAAGATGAAATTTATGCTTTAGCAGACAAGCTTGGCCTCAAGCACATCAACAAGGCCACAATCATTGACCCTGCCACATCTGAGAAGACAGAAGAATATGCGCAGTTGCTCTTCCAGCTTCGTCAGAAGAAAGGCATGACTATAGAGAAAGCACGCCAGCAGGTGCTTGACCCTCTCTATTTCGGCTGTCTCATCATCAAGAGCGGTGATGCTGACGGACAGATTTCAGGTGCTCTCTCCACAACAGGCGACACGCTTCGTCCTGCTCTACAAATAATCAAGTGCGCTCCAGGCATATCATGCGTTAGCGGTGCTATGCTTCTCATCACACAGGCTCCTCAGTATGGAGAAGAAGGCGTGCTTGTCATTGGTGACGTGGCCGTCACTCCAATGCCCGACGCCTCACAGCTGGCACAGATAGCTGTGTGCACAGCTCAGACAGCCAAGAGCGTGGCAGGCTTTGCCGACCCACGTGTGGCCATGCTTTCTTTCTCAACCAAGGGAAGCGCAAAGCACGAGGTAGTGGACAAAGTTGTTGAGGCCACTCGCTTGGCAAAGGAACTTGCTCCAGACCTGCATATCGACGGCGAACTTCAAGCTGATGCTGCTCTCGTTCCATCGGTGGGAGAAAAGAAAGCTCCAGGAAGCGACATCGCAGGCAAGGCCAACGTGCTTGTCGTTCCATGTCTTGAGGTTGGCAACATCAGTTATAAGCTCGTGCAGCGTCTTGGCGGTGCCGAAGCCATTGGCCCAATCCTTCAGGGTATAGCGTGCCCTGTCAATGACCTCAGTCGCGGTTGTTCTGTCGACGACATCTACAAGATGGTGGCTATCACCGCTTGTCAGGCCATCGACTCGAAGTGATATGTTTGCATAAGCAATCCCCTAAGATAGCTCATGCATGATGAGTTGCCAATGGAGGCTTCGCAACGATGCGGCTTCCAGTGTGGCTCATATGTGTGCAGTGCTGAGTCTCAGACGGAGACATGATGATATTTAACAAAGACGTATAAAGATATAATTGAAGAAAAACTGACGATGAAGAAGATTCTCGTTCTCAACTGCGGAAGCAGTTCCATCAAGTATGCGCTCTATAACATGGAAAATCGGAGCGTGCTCACAAGCGGAGGCATAGAGAAGATAGGCCTTCCGGACTCATTTCTCAAACTGAAGTACAATGGAGAGAAGGTGCAGATAGACCGACCTATCAAAGAACACACAGAAGGTGTGCAATTCATCTTCGAAGTGCTCACACAGGGTCAGTATGCTGTGCTCAACAGCCTTGATGAGCTTGAGGCTGTCGGACATCGCATGGTGCATGGCGGAGAGAAGTTCAACAAGTCTGTTGTGCTCACTCCTGAAGTCATGAAAGAGTTTGCAGCATGCAACGATCTTGCTCCGCTTCACAATCCGGCCAACATTAAAGGTGTGAATGCAGTAAGCTCGCTCCTTCCAAACATACCACAGGTAGGTGTGTTCGACACAGCCTTCCATCAGACAATGCCCGACTACGCTTACATGTATGCTCTTCCATACGAGATGTATGAGAA
This sequence comes from uncultured Bacteroidaceae bacterium, assembly GCA_934293005.1. Classification (GTDB taxonomy): domain Bacteria; phylum Bacteroidota; class Bacteroidia; order Bacteroidales; family Bacteroidaceae; genus Minthosoma. The sequence continues at coordinate 7,461 of CAKQYA010000009.1, read as the reverse complement.
GTATGGCGTGCGTCGTTATGGCTTCCACGGCACAAGCCACCGTTACGTGTCTCAGCGCGTGTGCGAGTTCCTTGGCGTGAATCCAGAGGGCAAGAAGATAATCACATGCCATATAGGCAACGGTGCTTCAATAGCAGCAGTGAAGGATGGCAAGTGTGTTGACACATCTATGGGACTCACTCCGCTTGAGGGTCTCATCATGGGCACACGTTCTGGCGACATCGATGCTGGCGCAGTCACATTCATCATGGACAAGGAAGGACTCGACACTCATGGCATAAGCAATCTCCTCAACAAGAAGTCGGGCCTTGCTGGCATCAGTGGCGGCTCTTCAGACTTCCGTGACATCCTTGCAGGCATAGCTGCTGGCAACGACCGCGCTCGTCTGGCTAAAGAGATGTATTGCTACCGCATCAAGAAGTATATAGGTGAGTATGCTGCAGCTATGGGCGGTGTTGACATCATCCTCTTTACAGGCGGAGCTGGCGAGAACCAGTGGGAAGTGCGTGAAGGTGCCACAAAGGGACTGGAGTTCATGGGCATCAAACTTGATGATGCCAAGAATAAGTCGTGCCGAGCTACAGAGGCCATCCTTTCTGCCGATGACAGCAAAGTGACAGTATGCTGCATCCCAACAGACGAGGAGCTTATGATTGCTCTCGACACACTCGAACTGACAAAATAATCATAAACGGATAGAACAAGTTCTGATGTGCAGAGGATAATCTATCGACTTGTCTTCTGCATGTTAGAACTTGTTTTTCTTTATAGCAAATATGTGTCCCCAATCATACGAGAGAAAGAAAGCAAAGCGCAGCTGCACATCCTGTCTCGGCCAGATAATAGATTGGGAGTTAATGTAAGTGACAATCGTAATAAACCCAAAACAAATAATTGCCTAAAAACCAAAGGAAGAAGAAAGGAAACAAATGAGCGAAGACTATAACGACAACAACGGCATCATAATTGAGAATGGGGAAAACGAAGAGGCCTTGACTACGAAGGCGGCCTCCTCCGGTTTGCCGCCCAAGAGCGACTACAATCCCGAAACCATGAAGGATAACATCACTCACCATCTGAGTGGCATGTATCAGCAATGGTTTCTCGATTATGCATCGTACGTCATTCTTGAACGTGCGGTGCCATACATCATGGACGGACTCAAGCCTGTGCAGCGACGTATATTGCACTCAATGAAACGCATGGATGACGGACGCTTCAACAAGGTGGCAAACATTGTTGGACACACCATGCAGTTTCATCCTCATGGAGATGCGTCTATCAAAGATGCCTTGGTGCAGATGGGCCAGAAAAACCTGCTCATTGACTGCCAAGGCAACTGGGGCAATATCCTCACTGGCGACGATGCCGCTGCCGCACGTTATATTGAAGCTCGACTGTCAAAGTTTGCGCTCGATGTGCTCTTCAACGCAAAGACCACAGAATGGAAACTCTCATATGACGGACGCAACAAAGAGCCTATATCTCTGCCTGTCAAATTTCCGCTCCTCCTCGCTCAGGGAGTGGAAGGCATAGCTGTGGGCTTGAGTTCGAAAATCCTTCCACACAATTTCAATGAGATCTGTGACGCTTCCATCCATTACCTCCATAATGAGCCATTCCAGCTCTACCCCGACTTTCCCACAGGCGGTTCCATCGATGTGTCCAAATACAATGATGGACAGCGTGGAGGCTCTGTGCGGGTGAGAGCCAAGATAGAGAAAAGGGACAACAAGACACTTGCCATCACAGAAATACCTTATGGCAAGACCACAGGGTCGCCATCAAAGCCAAGCCAGTTTATAGATTCCATCCTCAAGGCCATAGAAAAAGGCAAGATCAAGGCTCGCAAGGTGGAAGACCTCACTGCGGCTGGTGTGGAGATAATCATCCATCTCATGCCTGGAGCGTCAAGTGACAAGACTATCGATGCGCTCTATGCTTTCACTGATTGTGAGATAAGCATATCGCCCAACTGCTGCGTCATTGATGACCGCATGCCAAAGTTCCTCACTGTCAGTGATGTGCTTCGCAAGAGTGTGGATTTCACTAAGTATCTCATCAAGCGCGAACTGGAGATACGTCGTGACGAACTTCTCGAACAGCTCCATTTCTCGTCTCTTGAAAAGATCTTCATTGAGGAGAGGATATATAAAGCCAAGGAATTTGAAAATGCCAAGTCGATGGATGCCGCATGCGAGTATATAGATCATCGCCTCACTCCGTTCTATCCTCAGTTGGTGCGTGAGGTCACTAAAGACGACATTCTGCGTCTCATGGACATCAAGATGGCCCGCATCCTCAAGTTCAACAAAGACAAGGCCGATGAACTCATTGCGCGTCTCAAGGCCGAGCTTGAGCAGATTAAGCGCGACCTGGCCAATCTTGTGGAAGTGACTGCCGAGTGGTTTGGCTTCTTAAAGAAGAAATATGGAGCAGAGCATCCGCGTCTCACAGAGATACGCAACTTCGACACCATCCAAGCGGCTACTGTGGCCGAGGCCAATCAGAAACTCTACATCAATCGTGCAGAAGGCTTCATTGGCACCTCTCTCAAGAAAGACGAGTTTGTGTGCAACTGTTCCGATATTGATGACATAATCATCTTCTACAAAGATGGCACATATAAGGTAATCAAGGTGGCCGACAAAGTGTTTGTAGGAGAGACAGAGCGCAGCAAGGCCGAGAAGCGAAAGGTGGAAATAATCCATGTGGCAGTGTTCAAGAAGAACGACACGCGAACCATATACAACGCCACATACAAGGATGGAGCCACAGGCATCACCTATATAAAGAGATTTAATGTGCCAAGTGTCACACGCGACCGCGAGTACGACCTCACTATGGGCACGCCTAAGTCGAAAGTCACCTGGTTCTCTGCCAATAGCAACGGAGAGGCCGAGATTATAAAGGTTACGCTCAAGCCTATGGAAAAACTCAAGAAACTTGTATTTGAGAAAGACTTCAGCGACATAGACATCAAGGGTCGTGCGGCACGAGGCAACCAGTTGACCAAGCATGAGATATTCCGCATACAGCTCAAGGCTTACGGAGGCAGCACCCTTGGAGGTCTCAAGGTATGGTGGGATCCTGACGTGCAGCGCATCAATTATGATGAGCATGGAGAATATCTTGGCGAGTTCCACAACAATGACCAGATTCTTGTGGTGCTTGATACAGGAGAATATTATTTCACCAATTTTGATGCAAACAACCACTATGAGCAGAACATCCTGCGCATAGAGAAGTTCAAAACTAAGAAAGTGTGGACTGCTGTGCTGTGGGATGCTGACAACCAGAACCAGCCATACATCAAGCGATTCCTGTTTGAAGACAGCAAAAAGAAACAGAGTTTCCTTGGCGACAATGCAGAAAGCCAACTCATATTGCTCACCGACACGCCTTATCCACGCCTCGAACTCACATTCGGGGAACCTGACACATTCCGCGGACCATTGATTGTTGATGCGGAGGAATATATAGGCGTGAAGGGCTTCAAGGCAAAGGGCAAGCGCCTCACCACATACAACCTTGAGCAGGTAAATGAACTTGAGCCTACACGCTTCCCTGATGAGAACGATGATGATGACGATGATGATGGAGGCATAGAGGCATTTCCCGTAGTGGAAGATCCTGACGAGGGCAAGAGCGACAACGACATCCGTGATGAGATAAATGGACAGCTTAAACTCTTCTGACAGGCATTCTCTCGATGACGTGTCGTTTCATGGCTTCCCCTAAGGCATGCTGTCAGTTTGATGTCCTTGGCCATTTGTTTCAGTCGAATGTCTTCGGCTGGACATTATTCAGCCAAGCGTGGAGACGCCTTTTATCCCAATTCTAATGACCGAATAATCTTTCTGTTTCGGTCTAATGACCGATTGGGGCTTATAATTACGGCAAAAATCTTTCTCTGAATAGTGCATGAAGAATACATACACATATATATATAAAGGCTTGGCAATGGCATGTCTGATGCTGTTGCCAAGCCTTAGTGCTTTGTCGCAAACGCAGACGCTGCAGCAAGAACTCGATTCAGCAGTTGTGTTGTCTGCGCAGCAGACGGATGTCCTTTCTGCGTTGCCACGTGAGCATTTGCATTCCACAATGATAGGTGTGGGAACGTCGAATGTGCTCGATACATACCTCTCGCCCTACAACTACACAGGCACCGATATGCGCCTTCAACGTGAGACCATGCGGATGACAGGCTTGTGTGGCAGCCGTGTGGCAAACCAGTCGCTCATCGACATCAATGCTGCAATCAACAATAACCGAGTTGGCAATATTGATGAATATGCAGGAGGCATACGCTATACCCAAGGTTGGTACTATCATGTGCATGGCAATAATATAGTCAATCCCATCCAGCGTTCATCGTCAGTGTGGAATGTTGCTGTAGGTCTGTCAGCCTCAGCCTATCTGGGCTGCGTGTATATTGACCGTGGCGGCAACAATCCCGCACAGGCCAAAGCTGACCTTATGGTGAATGCAGGCCTGATGGCTACATATGCCATGCAAATGTTCCATCGCACATGGCTGTGGCGTTACCAAGCGGCAGTGCCAATGCTGGGGGCAGCCTTCTCTCCACATTATGGCCAAAGCTATTACGAGGCCTTCGCGCTTGGACATTACGACAGCAATGTGGTGTTAGCTCATCCATTCAACATGCCATCCATGCGACACCGCCTTACTTTGGATGTGCCGTTTCGGCGCGCCTGCCTCCGCATAGGATATGTGGCACAGTTCAACCAATCAACATTCCACTCATTGAAGTATCATAGCTATTCGCACAACTTCATGATAGGATTCAACAAATACTTCTACAGCCGATGAAACGTCATAAATCACATAGCGCACCAACACGTAATCCATTATCCTGCATATTGTCGGGCATCCCTTCATCTATTCGCACGCTTGAGAATCTATCTGCGCTTGTTTTTGTTCTGTTGCTCCTTGTGCCATCGCTTCTCGCTTCATGCGTCAAGGAAGATGAATATGACAATAGCAACCGTGGCAATTTTGAGGCGCTTTGGAAACTTATGGATGAGCATTATTGTTTCTTCTCATATAAGAAAGAGGCCATAGGCGTTGACTGGGACGAAGTGCATGCGCGTTATGCCTCGCAAGTCAATGAGAAGATGACATCAGCCCAACTTTTTGAGGTCATGTGCAATATGCTCGCAGAGTTAAAGGACGGACATGTCAATCTGAGTTCAGGATTCGATGTGGGACGCAATTGGAGCTTTTATGAAGATTATCCAGCCAACTACAACGACAGCATAGCCAAACTTTATCTTGGACACAACTATCAGATTGCTTCAGGACTCAAATACGTCATCTTTGATGATAATATAGGATATGTGCGTTGCGAGACATTCAGCACAGGCGTGTCTGACGGCAACATCAGTTATATGCTCAGCAACCTTGCCTCATGCACTGCTCTTATCATTGATGTCCGTGACAATGGAGGTGGCAAAATGACAAAGGCCGACACGTTTGCCTCCCACTTCACCAACAATTCAATCCTTACAGGCTATGTGTCGCACAAGACAGGCAAGGCGCATGATGATTTCTCGGCTCCCAAAGCCATGCATCTCAATCCAGCCTCCGATGGCATACGATGGCAGAAACCAGTGGTTGTCCTTACTAACAGGGCTGTTTATTCTGCGGCCAACGATTTTGTCAAGAGCATGCGCCAATGTCCAAATGTGACAATCATGGGCGACCGTACAGGCGGAGGCTCTGGCATGCCTTACAACAGTGATCTGCCTAACGGATGGAGCGTGCGATACAGCGCCGTTGTCTATTACGACAAAGACATGCAACATACCGAATTTGGCATTGCTCCTGATATTTATGTGGCGATGTCGGGCAAGGATATAGCCCAAAATAAGGATACCTATATAGAAAAAGCTCGAGAATATTTGCTCAATTCAAAATAAAACCCTAATTTTGCACTCGCTAAGCGCCTGTGGCGGAATTGGTAGACGCGTTAGACTTAGGATCTAATGTCTTGCGGCGTGCAGGTTCGAGTCCTGTCAGGCGCACACAGGAAAATCCTAACTGTTTGACAAAAGCAGTTGGGATTTTTTAGTTTTAAAAATTGCCAAAATAATTCTCTGCTAATTTGTTGTAGTTGGCAAGGTTTATGTTGTTTTCATCCGTATTTCTTATAATTGCATTTCACTTGACATCGCCCATTTTATGAGTCGTCAAATGAAATCCTATAGTCAGATAAATTAGCTCACATATTCTATTAATTGATGTATACATCATCTATTGAATACAAAAATCACTATCTGACATAAAATTCAACACCTTTATTCGTTATCCTAACTGGAAATCACTACTTTTGCATAACCAAACAATTATACACAGATATGAGTAAAGATATAAACAGACTAAAGGTAGTTCTGGCAGAAAAGAAACGAACCAACAAATGGCTCGCTGAACAATTGGGTAAAGATCCTGCAACCGTCTCAAAGTGGTGTACCAACACCATACAGCCGAATGTCGAGACATTGGTGGAGATCGCCAAATGTCTGAATGTTGAGATACAGGATTTGTTTTGGCCAATAGAAAAATATTGCCATTAAGGATTTGTTTGAAGAATAAAAAGAAATCTTATGAAAAAAGAAGAAATACAGGCATTGTTCTCGCAGTTTGAGCAAGTTTCGTGCATTCTTAACGACGTGGAATGTTGGAGCGCAAGAGATTTGTGTTCTTTGTTGGGATACAAAGAATGGCGTAATTTCACAAAAGCAATAGAGAAAGCTAAAAATGCTTGTTCTAATGTCGGACATATTATAACAGACCATTTTGTTGACGTCAACAAAATGGTTGTATTAGGCTCTGGTGCTGAACGCCAGATAGATGACATTATGTTAACGCGCTATGCTTGCTACCTTGTTGCTCAAAATGGCGACCCTCGTAAACCCCAAATCGCATTTGCACAAACTTACTTTGCTGTGCAAACTCGTCGTGCAGAACTTATTGAGCAACGACTTATAGAAGTAGAAAGAGTCAAGGCTCGTGCTAAACTACAGGAAACAGAGCGCAAACTTTCTGGTGTACTTTATGAACGAGGTGTGAATGACAAGAGTTTTGCTGTGATACGTTCCAAAGGAGACCAAGCATTATTTCGTATGAATACTGCAACGCTGAAACTACGAATGGGAATCCCAGAGAAACGGCCGTTAGCAGATTTCCTACCCACTATCAGTATCAAAGCAAAAGATTTTGCGGCAGAAATGACGAGTGTGAATGTGCAGACAAAAGATCTTCAAGGAGAAAGTCGTATAAGCCAAGAGCATATTGCCAACAATGCAGCTGTTCGAGATATGCTTGTGCAGCGTGGTATAGTTCCAGAGAACCTTCCTGCGGCAGAAGATGTAAAGAAGGTTGAACGCAGATTGGCAAGTGAACAGAAAAAGGCTTTGGAGAACAAAAAGAAAAAAT
>CAKQYA010000008.1 GCA_934293005.1 uncultured Bacteroidaceae bacterium | reverse complement strand
GGACGGCGTATGTTGGCTTCTGCAAGCGTGCTGCGACGAACCAGATAGTTCATTCCGAGGTGTCCGAGCTTGTGAGCTTCTGCCTTCATGCCTATTTCAAGTTCGCGCAGAGAATCAAAGTGTTTGAGTATGCCGAACAGCATTACCACAAGATGTTGGTAGCCGTCAAAACGCTTCACATAAGCCTCACTTCCTTTCGTTTCGCGGCTTATTTGAAGAATCTTCTCTTTGTTGAGTAACTTTAATACTTGGCTATAGACCGGCTGTCCGGTAAAATGACTATCTTTGCTCATGGTTATATTTTTATTTAGCAAAAACAAAGATAACCAAAAGGGCTGATACATCGTGAGAAGTGTCAGCCCTAATTTATTTTATTTGAAAAAGTTTTACCGGACAGCAATAAGTGCAAATATAAAAAGGTGATGCAGAATCTGTATCACCTTTTTGTGTAATATCATTATTGATGTCGAATGATAGCTGGACCATGTTGTTGTGTCATAATAAACCTGAATTGGTCATTAAGCCGAAAGATTTGTGCATCTTTTATTGTTTGCTACTCTTGTCAGCTTTTTTGCCGATGTCTTTTCCATCCATTTCGCGCGTATATAATAGATGTCATGGAATCAAGGTTTATATTCGACATAAAAAAGAGGGTAAGGATACTTGGCAAAGTATCTTAGGATACTTTTTTATAGGTGCTGCACACAGTGTCTTCCTCTGTTTTGCCGAGTGTCCTTGTTGCCAAACGAGAAAGCCGCCGAGTGCCACTTGTTGCAAAACGAGGGAATCCGCTGCACACAAAATCCGCTGCACACAATATGCCGTGCAGCATGCATAAACAACATAAGAGGCCTTGCATTTTGCAAGGCCTCTTATTATGGGTGGAGGGTGGGGCTCGAACCCACGACATTCAGAACCACAATCTGACGCTCTAACCAACTGAACTACATCCACCATGTAGGCTATTTAAAGCCTGAGTCTTTTGCAAAATATAAATAACTTCTTTCTGTTGGGGTGGAGGGTGGGACTCGAACCCACGACATTCAGAACCACAATCTGACGCTCTAACCAACTGAACTACATCCACCATGTAGAAGCAATCTCTCTTTTGCGAGTGCAAAGGTACGCACTTTTCTCGAATTGACCAAACGAATCGATGGAAAAGTTGTGGAAAATTGTGATTTTATTAGATATCTGCCCCAAAAATAAGTGGTGAAGCACTAAGCCTCACCACTTAATATATATATATGAATGCTGAATGCATTCGCGAGCAAGTTTGCTGCGCATCATTTATAGAACTCTTTCTTGCCTGCGCTCAATGTGTTCTTCATAAGCGAACATATTGTCATAGGACCCACACCGCCAGGGACAGGAGTGATGCATGAGCAAAGAGGTGCTACATTGTCGAAGTCGACATCGCCGTTGAGACTGAATCCCGACTTGCGTGTGGCGTCTGGCACGCGTGTGGTGCCAACATCTATGATGACCGCTCCGGGTTTCACCATGTCGGCTGTGACAAAGTTGGGCCTTCCTATTGCAGCTATGATGATGTCGGCTTGACGACATTCTTCTTTCAAGGTTGCCGAATGGCTATGGCACACGGTGACGGTGCTGTCGCCGTATTGCTTCTGCATCATGAGCTGCGCCATAGGTTTTCCAACGATATTTGAACGTCCCAGCACTACGCATTTTTTGCCGCTTGTCTCAATGCCGTAACGTTTCAGCAGAGTCACAATGCCAAGCGGTGTGGCCGACACATAGCATGGAAGGCCAATAGACATCCTGCCCACGTTGATGGGATGGAATCCGTCCACGTCCTTGCGGTAATCGATGGCTTCTATCACTTTCTGTTCTGAGATGTGCTTGGGCAGAGGTAGCTGAACGATGAATCCGTCGACGTCGTTGTCATTATTGAGTTTCTCTACTTGGCTGAGAAGAAAGTCTTCTGTGATGTCATCTTCAAAGCGCAGGAGTGTTGATTTGAAACCGCATGCCTCACATGCGAGCACTTTATTTTTCACATACGTCTCGCTGCCGCCGTCGTGTCCAACAAGGATTGCTGCCAGATGAGGACGCTTGCCTCCTTTGCTGACGATATCTTCTACTTCTGACGCAATCTCTTTCTTGATTGCCGCGGCTGTTGCCTTTCCGTCGATTAGTTGCATGGTGTCTGTTGTTCTTTAGTTATGTGGAAATATGCGCAATTGTCGCATCCTTTCCGGTTTGTTTTATATCTTGTTGCTGGCGCATCACATGCGTGGCATTCCTGGCATGCCTTTCATTCTCTGCATTTGGGCCATGGCCTTGGCCATCTTGGGGCTTGTCATCTGGCGCATCATTTTGCGCATCTGCTCAAACTGCTTAGTGATGCGGTTCACCTCGTCAATGCTGTTGCCAGAGCCTTTTGCGATGCGTTGCTTGCGTGACATTGTCATGCATTCGGGATGCTCTCGCTCGTATGGTGTCATCGAGCCTATCATGGCTTCTACCGACTTGAAAGCGTTGTCGTCGATATCGAGGTCTTTGATTTGTTTCCCCACGCCTGGAATCATGGATGCAAGTTCCTTGATGTTGCCCATCTTCTTGATCTGCTGGATCTGGCCAAGGAAATCATTGTAGTCGAACTTGTTCTTGGCTATCTTCGACTGAAGTTTGCGCGCTTCTTTCTCGTCAAATTGCTGCTGGGCGCGCTCAACGAATGACACGATGTCGCCCATGCCCAATATGCGGTCTGCCATGCGCTCAGGATGAAACACGTCAAGAGCTTCCATTTTCTCGCCTGTGCCGACAAACTTTATAGGCTTTGTGACAACGGTGCGTATGGAGAGGGCCGCGCCGCCTCGTGTGTCGCCATCGAGCTTGGTCAGTATGACGCCATCTATTTCAAGCCTCTCGTTGAATATCTTGGCTGTGTTGACTGCGTCCTGGCCTGTCATTGCGTCGACGACAAGGAGCGTCTCTGAAGGCGTTACTGCACTCTTGACTCGTTCGATCTGCTGCATGAGTTCCTCGTCGATAGACTGGCGTCCTGCTGTGTCGACGATGACGACATCATATCCCTTTGCCTTTGCTTCCTGAATTGCATTCTTTGCAACTGTGATTGGGTCCTTGGCTCCTTGTTCGATGTAGCATGGCACGCCAACTTGGTCTGCCAGCACTTTCAGCTGTTCCATCGCCGCAGGGCGGAATGTGTCGCAAGCAGCCAGGAGAGGCTTCTTGTTTGAGTTTTTCAGACGAAGGGCAAGCTTGCCCGACATGGTTGTCTTTCCTGCTCCATTGAGGCCCGCCATGAGAATAACGGCTGGATGGCCTGTGAGATTGAGTTCTGTGGCCTGTCCGCCCATGAGATGCGCAAGTTCGTCATGGACAATTTTTACCATGAGCTGGCCTGGCTTCACCGATGTGAGCACATCCTGTCCAAGCGCTTTCTGCTTTACGGTGTCTGTGAAGCTCTTTGCCACTTTGTAATTGACATCGGCTTCGAGCAATGCTCGGCGTACATCTTTGAGTGTCTCAGCTACGTTGATTTCGGTGATCTTGCCTTCACCTTTGAGTATCTTGAAAGACTTTTCCAGTCTTTCGCTTAAGTTTTCAAACATATATCTGTATATTCAATTTGTGCGATTTAATTGTTGGGTTTTACATCGAGACATATTCATGCCGAATCGATTGTAAATGCTGATGTCATTTTTTCAAGCCCTTATAGATGAGATACGAAATGCCTAATGCCACGATGATGATGGCGGCATAACCGATAATGTGTGAATAGTGGGCTATGTTGTCTATAAGGACTTGCTTGGGCACAGTGCTGTGGAATGCGTAGCCAATGGTAACGAGGATGGAATTCCACAAGCCTGCTCCAAGGCATGTGTAGATAATGAATGGGACAAGGTGCATCTTTGCAAGTCCTGCAGGTATGCTGATGAGCTGCCTGATGGCAGGTATCATACGTCCGATAAGTGTAGACAATGCGCCGCGCCTGTCAAAATAGTTTTCCGCTTTTTGAACCTTCTCAGCATCGATGAGGCACATGTGGCCGAATCGGCTATTGGCGAACGCATACACAATGGGACGTCCAAGGTAATAGGCAAGCGCATAATTGACCAATGCGCCTAAAAGTGCTCCTATTGTGCCGCAAAGAATTATCATGGGAATTGACATATCCCCCGTTTCTGCCGCCATGTATGCTGCAGGTATCATTACCACTTCTGAAGGAAAGGGTATGAATGAGCTTTCGATGGCCATGAACAATATTATCCAGCCATAGTTGAGGTTGTCGAGTGCTCCGTTAGTGATGTTTAGTATAAATTCTTCCATAATGATTGCAAAGATACGCATTTTTAGTGAGGATAATGTCTAAATATTAAAGAAATTCAAGGTTGGATGCTTTTTTTTTGAAAAATGTTTTGTCATCTCATTAAAAACGTCTACCTTTGCACTCGCAAAACGAAACAAGATTGTTTCTGTTGGCAAACGGGACGGATTTTGCAATTCAATTTCTTGTTCTGAAAAAATGGGTAAGTCCTATACGACCAGCTCCCTCGGAATCCCCCAGGGCTTGACCGCAGCAAGGGTACTTGGTTGTAGCGGTGCGATGTAGTCAGCTTACCCACCCGCCTCTTTAGCTCAGTTGGCCAGAGCACGTGATTTGTAATCTCGGGGTCGTTGGTTCGAATCCGACAAGAGGCTCTAGAATAATTAAAGCTCATCAGAAATTCTGATGAGCTTTGTTTATTATATATCTATTGGCCTATATTGGTGTTTATCATTGTTTTATAACATCAATGCAGGTCGCTCCTACTTATCTTTGGCCCGCTCAACATGTCCATGCTGAAATCCGCGCGCCGTGAATTTTCATTTGCTTGGATTTATTCAGAGGATTGTAAGTCTGTTTGGCAGAATGCTAATGGCAAAAGGCTTTTGATGCTTTGTAAGATTATAGTGTGCGCAGTACCGTAAAGCAGCACTTCAATGTCGGTTGCATGACGGAGCTCTGCCTCAAGGAGTGACTGGCGGCATGCACCGCATGGAGAGATAGGTGTTGTGACAAACGTGCCGTTGACACCCCGTGCTGTTATGCACATTCGCTTGATGGCAAGGTCTGGATATGAAGAATTGGCATAGAACATGGCGACGCGCTCTGCACAAAGGCCTGATGGGTATGCTGCATTTTCTTGGTTTGAGCCAGAAACTATTGTGCCGTCAGACAGTTCTAATGCCGCTCCTACAGAAAAATGCGAATATGGCGAATAGCTGCGGAGGGTTGCTTCCTTTGCTTTGGCGCAAAGCATGCGTTCTGCCTCCGACAATTCATCATCGGTTTTGATAATGAAAGGAATCGTTAAGGTTCTTTTATTCATGTCACAGGATTTTTGATGAATTATTTCAAATGTCTCTGCAAGGTTGATTACTGTGTCTTCATGCTGTCGACGGGAACTATGAGTTCTGGATTTGGTACAGGTGTCTCGTTGTCATCTTTGAGAGGGAATTGTCCTTTAGATGAGTGAATGATATAATCTGTCATCTGTTCGTTGCTGCTGAAATTGTAGCCGGAGAGTTTGCGCGTCTCTCCATCTATTTCCATGTATCTGTCGGAATATATGCGGTGTGCAGCTTGATCCCAATAGAGCAGGGATGTCTTGAATGTCTCGCCTTTAAGGTTTTTCACGAGCACACGTCCTCTCAGCTCCCATAAATTCTTCTGGTTGAAGAAATAGGCTGTATCGCAAGAAATGAAGGCATCAACCTGGTATGACTCATTAAATCGCTCGATGAACAGCCCCTTCTCAAACGACCAGTACTGAGGGTCTTTTTTATCATAAATGAACCAGTCTTCTGTAATCATTTTGTAACGTATCACCCCTGAGTCGCTGATGAGGGTGCTCACGCCTATTGACTTCAGGACTGGCAAAGAATCTCGAACGCCGATGTCTGGTCCGTGTTTCTCATTGCTGTCTCCGCACGACTGTAACGATAAAGTTGCAGCAGCCATGACGACTGCTGCAACGCTTAATATTTTTGATGTCTTCTTATTCATGTATACATATTTATGTATTAGCGGAGACGAAGAATTGTGCTTTCACCTGCAACACTCACTCTCTGGCCGGCCTTGATGCCTGCAAAGAATGCCTCGCTCTTTGGATAGTAGTGGGCTGCATAGCCTGCTGCCTGACGGTTGGCCTTAGCGGCAGATGCTGGGTCTACAGCTTTTGCGCGGTTGCAGTAGTCTGTAGCAAGGCAGTAATAATAGCTCTTTGTGAGGTGGTCGCCTGATGCAGAACGTGCAATGCAGCTTGCTTGCAGAAGGTATGCGCCTCCATTGGAAGGATTGTATTGGAGCGACTTGCGGCAGTATGCGCGGCACTGTCCGATGTTGCCTTTCTTAAACATGAGCGCAGCAATTATATAGGAATATTTTGCCTTCTTCGCGTTGTCTGATTCAAGGGATATGGCTTCATCAAAATATTTGATGGCTCCATTCACATTATTCTCTTTAAGAAGCTTTGATGCCTTACCGATTGCGGCCTGAGGGGTCTTGTTGAGCTGGTAGGCATAGTCGGCTGCTACATAGTAGATGTTTGACTTGTCGCATTCAAAGTTGTTGAGGATGGCAAGCACAGCATTAAGATATTGCAGATTAGTTTTGTTTGCCTCAACTTGTGCTCCATATATTTTTTCAAGCGCATCGCAGTCGGCAGCTCCCGACTTCACAAAAAGGTCGTTTGCGCTTACCTGCACAGGTTGATAATTATTGACGATTTGCTGAGCTTCAGGTGCTAACACAACTTGCTCAACCCACTTTGTAGAATCTTCAGATGTGGTGTCGGCAGGAACTACTGTTGAAGGATATTCCTTAGCTTGATCAAGAAGACGGTCGCAGATGTCGTTTGTCAACATGTAATCCTCTATGAACTCTTGGCGGATGTTGACATCATCCTTATGAGCCATGAATCGCTGATATGAACATGCGATGAAAGAGAAGAGCACAAAACCTTCGGTATTTGGACCCATGTCCTGAATGCCTTCCTTGAACATATTATATGCAGTGTCAACTCGCATGGCAGGGCTGAAGTTGTAATAATCGTATGCTTTGCGGCAGACGATATTGCCTTTTGTTGACGTCGTCTTTGGCGTGGCGAATGAGTTGAGAGCGTCAAGGTTAGCAAGTCGCTTGTCGTAGATGGCCATAAGTTTCTCAAAATACTGTTTCTTCTTCTCTGCGTCAGTTTCGTTTTTCACGAGCTGCTCGAACATCCATGCGCCGTCGGTGTACACTCTAACCATTGCGAGTGGAGCCTTATTGAAGACGAATTCCCATGGTTCGACAGCTTCTGCCCAATTTTGTTCTTTGAAGGCCTCTTGATAAAGGCTCAAGCTGCCCAATACAGAAATGGAGTCTTCTCCATGGCCGATGCGGTCGTAAATAGATGTGCCTGAGAGGTCTTGGGCTGATGCCCCCATGCCAGTCATGGCAATTGTCAATGCTGCAATTAGCTTTTTCATGATGTCATTCTATTATTATTGTGATTATTAAAATTGCTTATAAAATACGGCAGAGCATGTTTTGCGGTGCAAGTGTCAAAATGTGGCTCTTTGTTGTGAACAACCTTTGTTTGTTGCATTTCGTCCTTGTTGCTCTGAGAATCATTCTATTTAGCCTGTGGCAAGAAGGTTCGTTATTGAAGTTTCGACTTATAGAACCAGCGTTCGTTGAAAGTGAGTCCGATGCAGAACCGCAGGTAGTTTTCTTTCAATGCGCATTGTTTAAGTGTATTGTTGTTAAGGTACGGGATGTTGGTCTGGACCCATTGCACGGACAGGTTGATAAGCGGAGCATTATACCATATGTGTTTGTTGGCTACAGGAAGGGTGATTCCTGCTGAAACTCCGAATTCGTGTGGTTTGTCAGATATTTTGCCGCTGGCATCTGCTTTTGCGTACGACTGCGAATAGTATGCGCCTGCTTTATATGTGCATCGGCTGAAATAGTGGCTTGCGTTGTCAGCTGCTGGTGTCCAATCAAAACCGACGCTAAACTTCATGCGGTCGTTAAGCTGTCCTTTTGAAGATGTGTAAGCCTCTATTGTTTCCCCATTGTTGTTTAAGGATGTCTGTTGGTTCGGAAATCGGCAGTCGGACCATTTTTGGAGTTCAAAATCTGCTCCCAGACGCCATTTGTTTTTGTGATAGTATGTCAGGCCGGCAGCTATGGAATGAGGCAGTTGGAAAGCATTGTGTATGGTGTCTGTATGCTGTGTCTCTATAGATGTGCTGTTGATGGTCTCAGTGGTGCGGTATGCTCTGTTGTCAACGTTGTGCCCTAATGTGTATGTAGCTCCAAGCACAATCTTGTCGTCTTTGCCTATAGCCTTATTAAACTGGAATCCGGCCTGAAGGTCGTATGTGCGTATCTCTGCAGAATAGATTCGTGCCATGCTGAACACAGACGATTCGCTGAACGACATGGTCATGTTATGATTGTAATCGCCCCATACGTATCCGGCGTTGAAACCTATTGAAAGGTTTTTCACAGGTTGCCATCCTATGCCAAGAAAGACTTCTCTTGTTCCGCCGTCTCCGCTGAAACTGTAAGATGAGGTGATGTTTTCCGTGCCCGACAATGTTTCGCTTGTTGAAGCAAAACTATATTTGATATTTGTGAGCGGCAACAGGCCGAGAGTCACTCCGCAATTTTTCGCAGCTTTAAATTGAAAGGCTACATAGTCGAAACTGGTATTGCGGACATTCTTTTGCAAATCGTCCATCTTGTAGTTGCCATTTTGCAACGAGAGGCCCAAGTCAAAGATGGCCGACAGGGAATCTACCGCTGAATAGGATGCTGGGTTGGCAGGATTGATCTGTTTGCCATTGCGAAAGCCTTGTGCCACGCCGCCCATGCCTTTGTTGAATCCCATGGCTCGTTCAGACTGTATGCCGAGTCCGTATCTTGAGTATGGGCTGTTTATTCCGTTTTGTGCCTGTGTTGACAAAGCTGCAACAGCTGTTGCTACTACAAATATTTTTCTTTTCATTATTTACTTTATGTCGCTTATTTTTGTTTGCAAAATTACCCCTTTTTATTGATTATTCAAAAAATAACCAGTAATCTGCAAGTTAAAAAAAATGAAAGGCATTCAAAATGACAGATTTTTTAATTTTTAAGCCTCAACGGCAGTATTGCCATCTGCATTCACATTACCCTTGGAAGCATGGCGATGACGTGCGGAGCGTTTATTTGAGTTGTGTTTATCACCCTTATGCTCAACATTGCCTTCATTCGTTGATTTATTGTCGTTTGTTTTTTTGACATGGCCTCTGTTGCTGGATTTGCGTGAATTGCCATGTTTGTTTTTTGAGTTTTTGGTAGATCCATCAGATTTCTTGCGGCTGCTTGCAGCGCTGATGTCTGGCTTCTCTCCACAGCCTTGCGGAAGCTCTGGTTTCTCAATCTCTTTTTCAATCAGTTCTTCAATGCGCTTCAGATACATGCTGTCACGTGGCGTAACCAGAGTTATGGCTTCACCCTCTCTGTTTGCTCTTGCTGTTCGTCCGATACGATGCACATAGTCTTCGGGGTCATGCGGCACATCATAATTAATAACCATCTGTATGTCATCGATGTCGATGCCTCGGCTGACGATGTCTGTGGCTATAAGGATGCCGACTTTTCTGTTTTTGAACTGAAGCATCACATCTTCTCGTTCTTTCTGTTCAAGGTCGCTGTGCATAGCTGCCACGTTAAAGCCTTTTCGTTTCAGGACGAGGCTTAGTTCTTTCACCTTCATCTTTGACGAGGCGAATAGTATCACTCTGTCGAGCGATTCGTCAGAAAGCACTTTTTCCACTATGCGATCTTTCATCCCATCATGGCAAACGAAAGCTTTCTGAATGATTTTCTCAGCAGGTTTAGACACGGCAATCTTCACCTCAACTGGATTGTGGAGGATATTATTTGCGAGCTTAAGGATGTTTGTTGGCATAGTCGCTGAGAACATTATTGTCTGCCTGTCATCTGAGAGGTATGAGGCAATCTTCATAATGTCGTCATAGAACCCCATGTCGAGCATGCGGTCCGCTTCGTCAAGGATGAAGAATGATGTCTTTTTTAAGTCTATGTGGCCGCCGTTGAGATGGCTTATGAGGCGTCCTGGGGTGGCTATAATGATGTCGGCACCTAATTCCAAGCCTTTACGTTCTTGTTCAAAGCGTGCGCCATCATTTCCTCCATATACTGCTACAGATGACACACCATCAAGATAATAGGCAAAGCCTTGAACCTGCTGGTCTATCTGTTGTGCCAATTCCCTTGTAGGTGACATGATTATGCAGTTTACGGAATCCTTTGGATAGTTTCCTTGGCTCAATTCGTCGAGTACAGGCAATAAGTACGCGGCTGTCTTGCCTGTGCCTGTTTGAGCTATGCCCATCAAATCGTGACCTTCAAGGATTTTGGGAATGGCCTGTTCTTGTATTGGGCTGCACTTCTCAAAATTCATTGCGTCAAGAGCGTCGAGAAGTTCGTCTGATATGTCAAGTTCGTCAAAATACACGTTAATTATTATTTATATTGTTACTTTTATGTTTATTATTCAAAGATTTGATCTTGTTTTGTCTACACATGCCTCATCACAGAATGCAATGCATATTCACCTTGGCGCTTTCCTGTAATAATAGTAAGCTATGAATGCAAAAACAATATTAGGAATCCATACAGCTATTAGAGCTGGGAAATTGGCATTGACAGCCATGCTTGACGCCACTGTTTGGAACATGATGTAGGTCAGGATGAGAGCTAATCCTATGCCAAGAGCAATGCCCATGCCGTTTTTACGTTTCCTTGCTGATATTGACACGCCAATAATGGTCAAAATGAATGTTGCAAATGATGTTGCGCCTCGTTTCCAATACTCAACCTCAAACTTTTGAATATTGGCGAATCCTCGTGCTTTCTGCCTGTCGATATAAGTGCGAAGCTGTGGAGTTGTAAATGTCATCTCCATATCGCGCGATGCTATGAGGTCTTGAGGGATTATCTTTATTATGGTGTCAAGTTTTCCTCCACTCTTGATGACTTCTCTTCGTCCTTGCAGGTCACGTGTCTGATAGGCTGTGATGATCCAATGATATGGTTCGTATGAGAGTGTGTCATACTGTATAGTCATGGCCTGAAGGTGCTTCACCAGTTTCTTATTCTCAAACTTGTCGAGCGTGAACTCATATCCCATCTTTGCATTCTCTTCGTAGCGTC
Source organism: uncultured Bacteroidaceae bacterium (assembly GCA_934293005.1). Classification (GTDB taxonomy): domain Bacteria; phylum Bacteroidota; class Bacteroidia; order Bacteroidales; family Bacteroidaceae; genus Minthosoma. Next base: position 81,120 of record CAKQYA010000008.1, on the reverse strand, counting down.
CAATATACGCAATGACACCAGAGTCAACCTCAAGCTGAACATTCGAACTAAAATCTTGCCGTCCTCTATTTTTGTATCTGTTCTCGAATTTCACTCGTTTGACATTGCCTATAGGTATGACGTAAGCTCCAAGTCCATAGTTGATTACTGCGATGATAGCAGCAGCTATCATATATGGCCTCACTAATCTCTTGAAGCTTGTGCCTGTTGAAAGCATTGCTATGATTTCAGAATTGTCTGCAAGTTTGGTTGTGAAGAATATCACAGAGATAAACACAAACAACTGACTGAAAAGATTTGAATAGTAAGGAATGAAGTTGAGGTAATAGTCATAAAGAATCTCATTCATTGGAGCGTCGTAGCGCAAAAACTTATCGATGTTCTCATTAAAGTCGAAAACCACAGCAATGCTGATAATGAGAATGATGGAAAAGAAATATGTTCCAAGAAACTTGCCAATGATGTATCTGTCAAGACGCGACACAGGAGAGTGCTCCTGCATCCATTTTTTGAACGCAAAGCCTCGTTTCATCCTTTGGTCGGCCTTTGGTGTTTCTTCCTTGTCAAGAATGTCTTCGGTTATGGCGTCTTTCTCCATGTTGACGATTTGTGCCTTTGCGATTGCCTCATCTATATGCGCATGTTCTGCCAACTGCTCATTATCATTTGTGTTCCTCTTCAAAACTTCGTGTTTTGAAGATGCTTCATCGTGAATCGTTGCAGGCTGAGTCTCGTCTATGTTGGGTTTCTCATTATTCATGTCTTCTGTTGTAGACTAATGCCAGTGGGTGAATAAGTGCAATGCGTGAGCATGCATGAAATAATCCCATATATTATATATATGATATATGTGTGTGGCGTGTAATTATCTTTAGTGTCTTTTGAGGATGATAATGTATTGCTGGCCTATGTCATAGGCGACGCCACAATTCGGCCACCATCTTTGCTTTCCATATGCTGAAATCGCCAGCTATGATATGCTGGCGAGCTTCGCCCACAAGCCAAAGGTAAAAAGCCAAATTGTGGATGGATGCAATCTGTAACGCTAAAAGTTCCTGTGCCTTAAAGATGTGGTGCACATAAGCCTTGGTGTAAGTGCTGTCCACATATGATGTGCCCTCTGGGTCAAGTGGGCTAAAGTCCATCTCCCATTTCTTGTTCCTCAAATTGATGGTGCCATGTTTTGTGAATATCTGCGCATTACGTCCGTTGCGTGTAGGCATCACGCAATCAAACATATCCACGCCTCTCTCAATGTTTTCCAACAGATTGATTGGCGTTCCCACTCCCATGAGGTATCTTGGTTTGTCTTTGGGCAATATCGAATTGACAATCTCAACCATTTCATACATGACATCAGTAGGCTCGCCGACAGCCAATCCACCTATGGCATTGCCATCTGCTCCTTTCTCTGCCACGTTTTCTGCGGCATGAACACGCAAATCTTTGAATGTGCACCCTTGCACGATAGGGAAAAGACTCTGTTTGTAGCCATACTTATCTTCTGTTTCCTTGAAGCGCATTATGCACCGGTCAAGCCATCGCTCTGTCAGGGCGAGCGATTTTTTTGCATAGGCATAGTCGCTTGTGCCTGGAGGACATTCATCGAAAGCCATCATTATGTCGGCTCCAATAGTGCGCTCAATGTCCATAACCTTTTCAGGGGTGAAGAAATGCTTGCTGCCATCTATATGGCTCCTGAATTCAACGCCTTCTTCCTTGATTTTGCGAATTCCAGCAAGAGAGAATACTTGAAAGCCTCCACTGTCTGTCAGCATTGGACGGTCGAATCCGTTGAACTTGTGAAGTCCGCCAGCAGCTTCGATGACTTCGAGTCCTGGCCGCAAATAAAGATGATAAGTGTTGCCTAATATTATTTGTGCTTTCACATCATCTTTGAGTTCATGAAGATGAACGCCTTTTACAGTGGCTTGCGTGCCTACAGGCATGAATATCGGAGTCAATATGTCGCCATGGTCGGTATGAAGCACTCCGGCGCGAGCACCTGTCTTTGGGTCTGTATGTTGTAACTGGAATGTCATGTCTTTTAATACTGTTAATGTTAATTGTTTAGCAATGCATAGTCGAGCACCTCCTTGACATCATTGACATAATGAAACTTCACTCCAGTGATATATTTTGAGGGAATGTCTTCAATATTTTTCTTGTTGTCATTGCAAATGATGATGTCTGTGATGCCTGCACGCTTGGCTGCAAGTATTTTTTCCTTAATACCCCCAACAGGAAGCACTTTGCCGCGAAGAGTTATTTCTCCTGTCATGGCAAGTCCTTTTCGCACCTTCCGCTTTGTTATGGCGCTTGCGAGCGATGTGGCGATCGTGATTCCAGCCGATGGACCATCTTTAGGCGTAGCGCCTTCTGGCACGTGGATGTGAATGTTGTGGTTGTCAAAGTAGTTTGATGTCACTCCAAGCATGTCGCAATGTTCCTTCAGAAACTGCAAAGCTATTGTTGCTGACTCTTTCATCACATCACCGAGATTGCCTGTTAGCCCAAGCCGGCCTCCTTTGCCATTGTCAATGGACGTCTCTATGAATAGAATCTCACCGCCCACGCTTGTCCATGCCAATCCTGTCACTACACCATAGTAGTCGTTAGTCTGGTAGATGTCGCGTGTGAATGGCTCCGTACCAAGCAGGCCTGTCACATCTGCCGGTTTAAGTTCGCCTTCAGGAAGTGTTCCGTCTTCTGCATATTTGAGAGTGACTTTGCGCAGCACTTGCGTGATTTTTTTGTCAAGGTCACGCACGCCAGACTCCCTTGTGTAGTTTTCCACTATTTTTTCCAAGGCAGACTTAGAAATTTTCACACCGCTGTCCTTCATGCCTAAGTTATCAAGCTCCTTAGGCACAAGGTGGCGTTTTGCTATTTCGACCTTCTCCTCTGTAGTATAACCGCTCACTTCAATCAGTTCCATGCGGTCGAGCAGGGGAGCGGGAATGCTTCCTATATTGTTTGCGGTTGCTATGAACATCACCTTCGACAAGTCGTAATCTGCTTCAAGGTAATTATCGTGAAACGCACTGTTTTGTTCAGGGTCAAGCACTTCAAGCAACGCTGATGAAGGATCTCCGTGCTGAACATCTTGTGTCACCTTGTCTATTTCATCAAGAATGAACACAGGATTGCTTGTGCCCGCCTTCATGATGTTTTTAATTATCTGTCCAGGCATGGCGCCAATGTAAGTCTTTCTGTGCCCTCGTATCTCCGCCTCATCATGCAGGCCACCGAGAGACATCCTCACATATTTGCGCTTCATAGCTTTTGCAATGCTTTTGCCAAGCGAGGTTTTGCCGACTCCAGGAGGTCCGTACAAACATATGATTGGACTCTTAAAGTCGCCTCTCATCTTAAGCACAGCCAACTGCTCGATAATGCGTTCTTTCACTTTCTCCAAGCCGTAATGATCTTTGTCAAGAACCCTTTTGGCACTCTTCAAGTTCATATTATCCTTGGAACACACATCCCATGGCAGATCTGTGAATGTCTTCAAGTACGCATACTGCACTTGATAATCTGGTGAGCCATATGCAAGACGCTGCATCTTTTCAAGCTCATCATTGAAAACAGCAGCTGTCCTTTCATTCCATTTCTTCTTTGTTCCAAGTTCTTTAAATTTTAGCCAATCGCTTTGGGCGTTATTATCACTCTTTTCTCCCAGCTCGGCTTTGATGTGTTCCATCTCTTGGCGAAGGTAGTAATCTCTCTGCTGTTTGTCGAGTTCCACTCTTGTGCGCTCCTGAATTTTTTCCTTTAATTGCTCAATTTGTTTCTCTTGATGCAGTATCTTCAGCATTCTCATGGCGCGTTGCAATAGAGAGTTCATTTCAAGAAGAGAAAAAAGTTCGCGAACCTTCACACTTGCATTGGCACAAACGAAGTTGACAATTTGATTGTCTTCTGTGAGGTTGTCGAGCGTGAAAGACATTTGAACCCTGTTTTCATCCATTCGGTATAGCGACCCTGCTGCTTCTCTACAAGCTTGAGCAGCCAGATGCAGCTCGGTTTTTGAATCCGTGTCGTTTACTTCAGGATGCATTTCGATTTCGCCCATGTAATAGTTGTCAGCAAACTCAAAGCTGTTTAGTTTCACACGGGCCAATCCTTCTATCAGCGCAGTTTTCGTGTTGCTTCCAGGAAATGAAATCAGTTTGACTACACGAGCTAACACGCCAATCTCGTACATGTCGCTATATTCGGGTTCATCACAATATGAATCTTTCTGTGAACATGCGCAGAATATCATTCCTTTTCTTTCCGACTCTTTGACTAGCTTCAAAGAGCTTTCCCTGCCAATGCTGACCGCAGAAAGAACATTAGGAAATATCATCATGCCACGTATTGGTAATACTGGCATGCGTTTGTCGAGTGGTATATCTTTATCAGTTAGTTTCTTTGAACCTTCTGTTATGATCTTTGACACAAAGCTAATGCTGTTGGATGCGCTTCGGCTTTCTTCGAGAAAATCGTTGATATCAATCTTTTTCATCTACGTGTTGCTTGTTCTATGCTATTTTATGTGTAAACGGATGCAAAGTTACAAAAAATTATCCACGTTTTAACTATATATATTGTGAAACATTATAAAAAGTGGTTGTAAGCATCGAAATATTGACACGTGCGGATTCAAAAGTGGCAAGGACTGACAACAGAATTGCATTCTTGTCGATTGACAATTAAATGGTCATGCAGCCTTCTTTTTAATTTATTGTAATCTAAAATACCCAAAACACGCTATTTATGTAAGAAGTCGGATAATTTTCTCTTACACTTTGCAAAAAAAACTTGAAAACACTTGCATGTTAAAAATAAGTACTATCTTTGCAAATGTTTTTCAGATAAAGCACATGACTCCACACCTCTTCCCACGATGCCGTGCCAAGATCGAAGAGACATAATAGCCACTATCACAAACACAAACAACGACAAAAAAATTCATTAGTTTATTAAAAAGATCATCACTATGAGCAAAATAATAAAAGTCGAAGGATATTCCCAGATCCTTGGACCCATACAGACTGAGCTGGCCATCAAGCAGATCAAGGATTTCTTCCAGGCCAATCTGTCGACCGCTCTCAGACTCCGCCGAGTGACCGCACCTCTGTTTGTGCTACGCGGCCTAGGCATCAACGACGATTTAAATGGAGTTGAGCGACCTGTGTCTTTCCCGATAAAAGACATGGGAGAGCAGGTAGCAGAAGTAGTACATTCGCTTGCCAAATGGAAGCGCATCATGCTGGGCGAGTATAAGATTCAACCTGGATACGGACTCTATACCGACATGAATGCCATCCGCGGAGATGAAGAGCTTGACAATACGCATTCATTATATGTGGATCAATGGGATTGGTGCCGCACAATAACCGACAAAGACCGTAATGTCGCTTTCCTAAAGAAAATTGTCAAGGATATTTATGCAGCCATACTTCGTACGGAATACCTTGTTTATGAAACATATCCGCAAATAAAGCCATTCCTGCCTGAAAACATCCATTTCATACATTCAGAGGAATTGCTTCAGATGTACCCAGACTTGACACCGAAAGAGCGCGAAGATGCCATATGCAAAAAATATGGAGCCGTGTTCATCATGGGCATAGGAGCTGTGCTTTCTAATGGAGAAAAACACGATGGCCGAGCTCCTGACTATGACGACTGGAGCACGCCAAACGAAGATGGATACGTAGGTCTTAACGGCGACATCATGATATGGTATCCCGTGCTGAACCGCAGCATCGAACTTAGCTCGATGGGTATTCGCGTGGACAAAAAAGCGCTTCTTCATCAGCTTGAACTTGAAAATAAGATGGATAGAGTAAACTTGTATTTCCACCAAAAACTTATAAACGGCGAATTGCCGCTTTCCATTGGAGGTGGCATCGGGCAAAGCAGACTTTGTATGGTGCTTCTACACAAAGCTCACGTAGGAGAAATACAAGCATCCATTTGGCCAGAAGAAATGCGTAAAGAATGTGAGGAAGCTGGCATGCCGCTCATATAAAACGGCAAATCGGCATATTTCTTATATCATGCAATAAATCCAGTCAATTCTGTTTGTAATGCTCACATAAGGCCAAGCCTTAATGGGCATGCAACGAAAAGAGCCATGCGGAAAAAACACAAATAAGTGCGCCAATGCAGACACATGCATTCGGCGCACCTTTTTGTTGGAACTGAAAATGCAAGCATTGCAACAAGTAAATATCAGCATCAACAGCGTCGTGCAAATTGCCAAATCTAATGAAAAGAAAGATGTGGCACTATTTTTATGTCTGAAAATTTGAAGGTGTTTGGCCTTTTTGCTAATTTTGCACAGGAATGGCATCTCCGTCTTTTCAGGCAGTATGCATGCCACATTAAAACTATAGTAAAATCAATATTATCATGGAAATAAAACAGTCGTGGATAGACAAGGGCTATGTTGACGAAATAGTACCCGACAGCATTGACCTTAAAAAAGAAATACGCAAGATGTGCAAAGAGAAAAACGCTGTTATTCTGGCACATTATTATACTGATGGAGAAGTGCAAGATATTGCAGATTTCGTTGGCGACTCTTTGGCTCTTGCCCAGTGGTCTGCAAAAACAGATGCGGACATCATTGTGATGTGCGGCGTCCACTTTATGGGCGAGACCAACAAGATACTTTGCCCTGGAAAGAAGGTGCTGGTGCTTGACCTGAATGCAGGATGCTCATTGGCCGACAGCTGCAAAGCAGATGATTTGAAAGCATTCATGAATGAACACCCTGGCTATAAAGTAGTCAGCTATGTAAACACCACAGCTGACGTCAAGGCACTTACCGACGTTGTTGTCACATCAAGCAATGCAAAACTCATCATCGACTCATTTCCTAAAGATGAGAAGCTGATTTTCGGACCAGACAAAAACCTTGGAGGCTACATAAATTCCGTAACTGGAAGGAACATGCTCTTATGGAATGGGGGGTGCCATGTGCATGGGCAGTTCTCATTGGAGAAAATACTCGCTATCAAAGCAGAGCATCCAGAAGCCAAAATACTTGTACATCCTGAATGCCCAGCCCCAATACAGAAGTTGGCAGATGTCATTGGCTCCACTGCAGGTCTTCTCAATTATGCCATAAAAGATGACGCAACTGAGTTCATAGTGGCAACAGAAAGCGGAATATTGCATGAGATGACCAAAGCGTGTCCAAATAAGACGTTCATTCCAGCTCCACCTGAAGTGAGCGAAACGATGGGCTGTTCATGCAACGAGTGCTCATATATGAAATTGAACACCCTGGCAAAACTCTACAACACATTGAAATATGAATGGCCTGAAATTATTGTGCCACACAACGTGGCTGAAAAAGCCATCAAGCCAATCAACAAGATGCTCGACATTTCCAAGAACTTAAAATCAGCCATGGCCAGCAAATGATGAAAAACTCTAAGACTGTTGCGGCCCTCGTATCAGGCGGCGTAGATTCAGCCGTGTCGGTTCACATGCTTAAAGAACAAGGAATCGACCCTCATTTGTTTTACATCAAAATCGGCCCTGACAAAGACACGGAATGGAACTGCACGTCCGAAGAGGACGTTGAGATATGCCAATGGCTTGCAAGAAGATACGGACTCGAACTTGATGTGATAGATCTGCATAAAGACTATTGGGAAAAAGTTGTGGGCTACACAATGGACAAAGCCAGGCAGGGTCTCACGCCCAATCCTGATGTGATGTGCAACAAACTCATCAAGTTTGGATGCTTCGAGGACGTGGTGGGCAAAAATTTTGATTACACGGCCACAGGGCATTACGCTACAACGCATCGTGACGAGAAGGGTAGGACGTGGCTTGCCACTTCTCCCGACCCAGTTAAGGACCAAACCGACTTTCTATGCCAGATTAATGCTCTCCAAGTGCAGAAACTCATGTTTCCAATAGGGCACATGATGAAACATGAAGTGAGAGACATTGCAGAGCAAGCACATCTGTTGAATGCAGAACGTCGAGACAGTCAGGGCATTTGCTTTCTCGGCAACATTGACTTCCGTGATTACATAAAGGCGCATCTTGGAGAAAATCCAGGCGATGTCCGTGAGATAGAAACAGGAAAGAAGATAGGCGAGCACAAGGGACTTTGGTTTTACACTATCGGACAGCGCAAAGGACTTGGTTTCGGAGGAGGTCCATGGTTTGTTGTGAAGAAGAATCTCAAACGAAATATATTGTTTGTGTCTCACGGATATGATCCCGACAAGGTGTACAAAAGCCATCTCACAATGAATGATTTTCATTTCATTACTGCCAATCCGTTTGAAGACGACATGTTTGCAAAGTCAATCAACATTGTTGACGGCGTTGAGCAGATGAGGGTGACATTCAAAATACGCCATACACCCGAGTGTCTTGGCGGCACACTTATGAAAGACGCAGAAGGGCGATGGCGTCTTGAAGCGGACAGAAAAATCCATGGAGTGGCACCAGGACAGTTTTGTGTTGTATACGATGAATCACACCATCTGTGCTATGGCAGCGGAGAGATAAACTGACATCGGCGTCCCATAAAAATGCTAACCGAGCAAGGCTCCATCTGCCGTTCCAACATGTAGGGTTCGACAAACCTTGTTGATAATAGTTGGTCTACATGTGCGAATCGTTATAAACAAGAGGCGAAATAATATAATAAAGCCAAATGTCAAATTGACTATAATGTCGAGTTGACATTTGGCTTTACTCGTGTCTTCAAGTCCCCTTAATATCTTAAGTAGGTACTCAAAATTATTTTATAACATCAAAGTGGGTCGCTCTCATATTTGTCACACACTCTCTCGGTCATCTTTTCCTTCTGTTTATCAGTCACTATGCCCGCATAACTCCATCAATCAAAAGAAAAATGTACCTCAAGATAGAGTGCATCAAATATAAAAATAATTATGAGCACCTACTTAAGAGGCAATAACGAAAGACTCTTTATTGCTTTTTCTCTTTAAGAAGGTCGCGAATCTCTGTGAGGAGAAGTTCTTCTTTAGTTGGCTGTGGGGGTGCTGCTACAGCAGCATCTTCTTCTTTCTTCTTGCGAAGAGATGACAGTTTTGCAATGAGCTTCACAAGGAAGAAAAGGCAAATTGCGATGATAAGGAAGTCGGTCACATTCTGAATGAATGCGCCATAGTTCCATGTGACAGCCTCAACTGCTTCTTCTATAATGTTTCCATTAGCGTCGAGCACAGCATCGTGCCCCTGCTTGAGTTCCAACTTCAGATCACTCGTGTTAACTCCGCCAATGGCAGCGATGAGGGGCATTATAAGATCCCCTACGACAGATGAGACAATCTTGCCGAAAGCTCCGCCAATGATGACACCTACAGCCATGTCGACCACGTTGCCTTTAAGTGCAAAGGATTTGAATTCTTCAATGAATTTTGCCATAGAAATTGTTGTTAGATATGTAAAAAATATATTGCAGATTTAAAAATCTACCCAAAACATTGCAAAGTTATAAATATTATTCGTAACTTTGTACCTGAAAAAGAAAAAATACATGAATAGACGCTTGATAACATATCTAATAATGCTTGGAGCGCTGATTTTAACAGCAGCGTGTTCAACAGCTGAGCGTTGCAACTGTGGGTGACACACCCATGCGTGTCAGACGGTTTGCTTGACAAGAGCGGATTGGTCTGATTGTTGTGTTTATACGTATCAGTGATATTAGCTTAATTCAGAAAAAGCACATGAAATGCACACGTGCTATGAAGTCTTGCGTCATAAATGATAATAGAGTTTAATACAAACATATTTTTCAACCTTTAATTTTAAAAGAAAAAGAATGGCAACAAAAGTTGGTATTAACGGTTTCGGTCGTATCGGCCGTTTCGTTTTCCGCGCAGCTCAGACTCGCAATGACATCGAGATTGTAGGTATCAATGACCTCTGTCCAGTAGATTACCTCGCATACATGCTCAAGTATGACACTATGCACGGCAAGTTCGATGGCACTATCGAGGCTGATGTTGAAAACTCACAGCTCATCGTTAACGGCAAGAAGATTCGCGTAACAGCAGAGCGCAATCCTGCAGACCTCAAGTGGAACGAGATCGAGGCTGAGTACGTTGTTGAGTCTACAGGTCTCTTCCTCACACAGGAGAAGGCTCAGGCTCACATTCAGGCTGGTGCTAAGTATGTTGTTATGTCAGCTCCATCAAAGGATGCTACTCCTATGTTCGTTTGTGGTGTTAACTTCGACAAGTATGAGAAGGGAACTCAGTTCGTTTCTAACGCATCATGCACAACTAACTGTCTTGCACCAATCGCTAAGGTTCTTAACGATAACTTCGGCATCACTGAAGGTCTCATGACAACAGTTCACTCTACAACAGCTACACAGAAGACTGTTGACGGTCCATCTATGAAGGACTGGCGTGGTGGCCGTGCAGCAGCAGGCAACATCATTCCATCTTCAACAGGTGCAGCTAAGGCTGTAGGCAAAGTTATCCCAGAGCTCAACGGCAAGCTCACAGGTATGTCTATGCGTGTTCCTACTCTTGACGTTTCTGTAGTAGACCTTACAGTTAACCTCGCTAAGCCAGCTTCTTACGATGAGATTAACGCAGCAATGAAGAAGGCTTCTGAGACTCCAATCGCAGAAGGCGGTCTTAAGGGTGTACTCGGTTACACAGAGGACGCTGTAGTTTCATCTGACTTCCTCGGATGCACACTCACTTCTATCTACGACGCTAAGGCTGGTATCGCTCTTACTCCTACATTCGTTAAGGTTGTTAGCTGGTACGACAATGAGATCGGTTACTCAAACAAGGTTCTCGAGCTCATCGCACACATGAAGCAGGTTAACGGCTAATCTTTTATAAAGATATAGTAACTTTCAAGGCATTCTCTTTCGAGAGTGCCTTTTTTTTTGTACCTTTGCATCCGATTATCCCCAAACACCTTATATCTATAAAGAAAATCATGCAAATTAAACATGGTAGACAAACGTGTCATACACCGATGCTTGGCCATGTAAGTTTCTACAACATTAGAAGTTGCATTGCCATCCTTACCATAATTGACAATCAGCAGAACATATTGTGTTATTTATTCGATAATTAGCATATCATTGGGATTATATCACAGAAAAGTACATTACTAAAAAGATAAAATGATTACAGTATCAGACTTGGCCATTCAATTTGGCAAGCGAGTCCTTTACAAGGACGTCAACATGAAGTTTACCAACGGCAACATATATGGTGTCATTGGCGCAAACGGAGCGGGAAAGTCAACTCTGCTCAAAGCAATCAGCGGTGAACTTGAGCCGACCAAGGGCACAATCTCACTTGGTCCAGGCGAAAGATTATCTGTGCTCTCGCAAGACCATTACAGATTTGATAATTGCACGGTGCTCAACACTGTGTTGATGGGACACAGCATACTTTGGGAAATCATGCAAGAGAAAGACGCCTTGTATGCAAAGTCGGATTTTTCAGACGAGGATGGCATCAGAGCTGCCGAGCTGGAGGAAAGGTTTGCAGAACTCGATGGATGGAACGCAGAAAGCGATGCCGCCCAGCTATTGTCAGGCCTGGGAATCAAGGAAGATCTTCATTACAAAATGATGTCAGAATTGACAGGAAAAGAAAAAGTACGTGTCATGCTGGCTCAGGCTCTGTATGGAAATCCAGATAACCTCTTGCTCGATGAGCCTACAAATGACCTTGACCTCGATACTGTAGAATGGCTTGAGGACTTCCTTTCCAACTTCGAGCACACAGTTCTTGTAGTGAGCCACGACCGTCACTTTTTGGATGCTGTGAGCACACACACTGTCGACATAGACTATAATAAAGTGAGTCTATTTGCAGGAAACTACTCTTTCTGGTATGAGTCGTCACAACTTGCACTTCGTCAAGCACAAAACCAGAAGGCAAAAGCCGATGAAAAGCGAAAAGAACTTGAGGAGTTCATTCGTCGTTTCTCTGCTAATGCAGCAAAGAGCAAGCAGACCACATCACGCAAAAAGATGCTTGAAAAACTTAACGTGGACGAGATTCAGCCTTCAACACGAAAATATCCTGGCATCATATTCCAGATGGATCGTGAGGCAGGCAATCAGATTCTTGAAGTAGAAGGGTTGACAGCCATTGAAGATGATGGAACGGTGCTTTTCAAAGACCTCACATTCACTATTGAAAAGGGGCAGAAAGTCGTATTCCTCTCACACAACCCTCGCGCCATGACAGCTTTATTTGAGATAATAAATGGCAACCGCAAGCCACAAGCAGGTACATACAAATGGGGTGTGACAATCACAACAGCATACCTGCCTGTCGACAATACTGCATTCTTCCAAAGCGACAAGAATCTCCTTGAATGGCTAAGTCAATTTGGAGAGGGCAATGATGTGTTCTTCAAAGGCTATCTTGGCCGCATGCTCTTCAGCGGTGAAGAAATCATGAAAAAGGTCAATGTTCTTTCTGGAGGTGAAAAGATGCGTTGCATGATAGCTCGTATGCAGCTGAAAAATGCTAATTGCCTCATTCTCGACACACCAACCAACCACCTTGACCTGGAGTCAATCCAAGCATTCAACAACAACTTGAAGCTCTTTAAGGGTAATGTGCTTTTTGCGTCACACGACCATGAGTTCATTCAGACCATTGCCAATCGAATAATAGAGCTGGGTCCAAAGGGACATATTGACAAGCTGATGCAGTATGATGAATATATATACAATGATGACATCAAAGCCCTTAAGGCTGAGATTTACTAAGTCATGGTTGCTCAACATCAGCTTTTCAACAACATAGAAAAAATATCCTTAAATAAAAAGGCGGCCAGAAATATTTGGCCGCCCTTTTATTTCATGCTGTTTTATTGTCTTGCCGCAGGCTTTAGTCTGAGTTCATACAAGTCGTTGCGGCGATCAAGCATATTGCGAACGCTTCCGTAGGTGTGAAGCTCGTTAAGAAGATTGAGGTCAACGTCCGACACTAAAATCATCTCTGTGTTAGGAGTTGCCTCTGCACGCTTTCCATCATTAGGAAAAGCGAAATCGCATGGTGTGAAAACAGCCGACTGAGCATACTGTATGTCCATGTTGTGCACTCGCGGCAGGTTGCCAACGCTGCCAGCAATGGCCACAAAACATTCATTTTCTATCGCTCTGGCTTGTGCACACACTCTAACACGCGAATAAGCATTTTGCGTGTCTGTCATGAATGGCACAAACAGAATCTGCATGCCATCACCAGCCATGATGCGAGAAAGTTCAGGAAACTCCACGTCATAACAGATCAATATGCCAATTTTTCCGCAGTCTGTGTCAAATGTCTGCACTCTATTTCCACCTGTCAATCCCCAGCATTTCTGTTCATCGGGTGTGACGTGTATCTTTTCATACATTTCATAGGAACCATCACGCCGGCATAAGAACCCCACATTGTATAATGCGCCATCCTCTTTCACATATGGCATGCTGCCTGTAATGATGTTGATATTATAACTAATAGCAAGTTCTACAAATCTATCACGTATTTTTTCTGTATATTGAGCCATCGCCCTGATAGACTGAGCCTCTCCCATGTCATTGAACTTTGCCATGAGCGGCGCGTTGAAATATTCTGGGAAAAGGATGAAATCACTTTTGTAGTCAGATACAGAATCGACGAAGAATTCCACCTGCTCAAACAAATCATCAATAGAATGATATGGTCGCATTTGCCATTGCACCATACCAATGCGGACCTTCGGACCTTTTTCTACGTATGACTGTGTTGGTGGCTGGTAATATATGTTGTCCCATTGCAGCAGGGTAGCGCAATGTTTCGATTCTTCATCATTCGGCAAATAGTTGCGTATCACACGGCGTACATGAAAATCATTTGAAAGCTGGAATGTGAGCACCGGATCATAAATTTCTCTCGAACGCACTTTCTCAATGTATTCTTTAGGGCGCATTGAGTCTGCATACTTATGGTAGTTAGGTATGCGTCCTCCAAACATTATTGCTTTCAGATTGAGTTTTTCACAGAGCTCTTTGCGGTACTCATACATGCGTCTGGCCAAACGCATGCCTCTATAGTCGGGATGAATAAAAACCTCTATACCGTAAAGGATATTACCATTTGGCGTGTGAGTGTTGAAAGTCTCGTTGCCTGTGACCTTGGCATAAGTGTGGTCTCCTTTCACCATTTCGTAGTCAACGATAATTGAAAGGGCACAACCCACAATCCTGTCGTCCATGATGATGACTACCTGTCCTTCGGGGAATATAGTCAAGAGTTTCTTTATCTGAGCGTGTGTCCAAAACACGTCTGCATCGGCATAGATGCGTTTAAACGAACCTGCAAGCTGGTCGTAATCCTCCATCTGAAGATTGCGCAGCTCCACTTTGTTGCTGTGTGATGTTTCCATAAAAATGACGTCCTCGTTTCTTTTTATCTATTATCTGTTGGCAAAAGTAAGGATAATATTGATACGTTGTCATTTCACACATGGTTTTTTTTCGTTTACGTTACTTTTAGTGACAATTATGTAGAAGTAAACGAATGGCGAAAGTCAATAATCACTTGAGTTTCTCATTCTTCAAATGCCTGTCTTTATCCCTTAAGGTTTTCTTTTCCACATTATGTTTCAAAGCCTCGGTTAAGTTCACTCCTGTTTGGTTTGCAAGGCAAAGCAGAACCCAAAGCACGTCTGCCATTTCATCTGCTGGATTCTGATTTTCGCCTTCTTTAAACGATTGTTCTCCATATTTTCTCGACATTACCCTGGCAAGTTCGCCCACCTCTTCTGTGAGCACAGCCATATTGGTGAGCTCATTGAAATACCTCACTCCATAGGTGTGTATCCAGATGTCCACCATTCTTTGAGCTTCATTGATTGTGATGTCATCACCAATATCGATGATTTGTGCCATAGTATATTTGTTATTATTATTATCTGATCATTACTGCATTTATCATGTGTTGCCAATAACAAGGCCATTGAATGCGAGATTCATTAACATATGCGCTTTAACATGGTTCAAAGATACAAAATTATAAATGAATATTGCTATTCTTGCGTCTTCATTTGATGTATGAGATAGGGAAATGGCATCTTTGCATAATAAGATGCATACGTTAAATAGCAGATGAAATAAGCTTGCGAAATATTGCGACCTTGCAAAAAATAATGTATCTTTGCGCATACAACGGTGTGCATATTGCGAATAGACTAAAACTTGAATGCAATCTGGCATGATGCCATTCATCAACGCACTCAATAACTTTCATAATCTAATAACACTATTCGCGCCATCTGTTTATATTAAAGCAAAACATCGAACTTTTTGAATTATGATTAATAATGTTATAATGGATTTTGATGGAACCATTGGTGACTCGCAATCGCTTATAGTAAACACTCTGCAACAAACGATGAGAATACTTCGGCTTGAAGTGAAATCATATGGAGAGTGTGCAAGCACAATCGGGCTGCGTCTTGATGAAGCTTTCGGCTTGCTGTTCAATCTAAGCGAACAGGAATGCGCATTATGTGCTGACACATACAGGGCAATCTTTGCCGAAAACAAGCATAAAGACGTGATTAAAGCTTTTCCGCATGTGATTGAAACAATCCGAACGCTTCATGAATACGGCATCCAACTTGCCATTGCAAGTAGCCGTTACAGGTTTTCGCTACTCGATTATGTAGCACAAATGAACATAGGCGCATGCATATCTTCAATAGTGGCTGGCGATGATGTGAAAAATGTGAAGCCTGCGCCAGACATGGTTTTCAAAGCCCTAAGAGAAATGAACGGAAACAATATTAGTATTGAAGACCTGGCAAGCCAGTCGCTCGTGGTGGGTGACATGAATTTTGATATAGACATGGCACATGCAGCAGGTGTAAGAGCGTGTGCGGTGACATATGGAAATGGAACTCTCGAGAAGCTCGCGAATGCAGACTATATTATTGACGACTTCTCTCAATTAGCAAGTATCATCATGGACGAGAATGCAGAATGACCAAGCATCTTCTTGCGCAGCCTCTCTGTTGACAATACACCAACAAGCTTGATGTTTTCCAAATCCTTAAACATACAAAACATCCTCATTGTTTGTGCAGATGTAAATTTTGTAGTATTTTTGCATATAAAACAATTTTAGATTATGGATCCGCAACAAGAAATACTGCAACTACGTAAAGAGCTTAATCAGCACAACTATAATTATTACGTGCTCAATCAACCAACAATTTCAGATTATGATTACGACCAACTCATGTATCGTCTTCAAGATCTTGAATTGTTCTATCCACAATATGCAGACCTCAATTCTCCTTCGATGCGTGTGGGCAGCGATTTGACACAGACATTCAAGACTGTAAAGCACAAACGTCCTATGCTGTCTCTTTCCAACACTTATAGCGAACAAGACGTGCGCGAATTTTATAATCGTGTGAAAGAAGGGCTCGGCGGAGAGCCTTTCGACATCTGTGCAGAAATGAAATATGACGGGCTAAGCATCTCGCTCACTTATGTGGACGGGCAACTCGTTCGTGCCGTCACCCGTGGAGACGGAGAGCAAGGAGATGATGTCACAGCAAATGTGCGCACAATCAAGTCTATACCATTAACTCTGCAAGAAGGATGCGGCTATCCTCATGAGTTTGAGATTCGGGGTGAAATACTTATGCCATGGGCCTCTTTTGACCGTCTTAACGCAGAACGCGCAGCTCGTGAGGAACCTCTATTTGCAAATCCGCGCAACGCGGCAAGCGGCACACTCAAGTCGCAAAATTCAAAGGTCGTGGCTCAGCGTGGTCTGGATGCTTACTTGTATTATTTGCTGCTCGACGATGCTCCTGATGATGCCAGCCATTATGAATTGCTGCAGATGGCATCCTCATGGGGATTCAAGATTTCACAAGGCATGAAGAAATGCAAGTCGGTAGATGATGTGCTTCACTTTATTGACTATTGGGATAAAGAAAGGAAGAATCTTCCAGTGGCTACAGATGGCATCGTTCTTAAAGTCAACTCCTTGCGCCAGCAGAGACAACTTGGATTCACAGTAAAAAGTCCAAGATGGGCCATAGCATACAAATTCAAGGCAGAAAGAGTGTGCACACGACTCAATGCGGTGACATACCAAGTGGGACGCACAGGTGCTATCACCCCTGTTGCCAACATGGAGCCTGTTCATTTGGCTGGCACAGTTGTTAAGCGCGCTTCGCTGCATAATGCAGATGTGATGAACGAACTCGACCTGCATATAGGCGATATGGTTTATGTGGAGAAAGGAGGTGAGATAATTCCCAAAGTAGTCGGAGTGGACAAATCGCAACGTGCTCCTGGAATGAAACGCGTGCAGTTTATAACCAACTGCCCCGAATGCGGTGCGCCCCTTGTAAGATATGAGGGCGAAGCAGCCCATTATTGCCCAAACGACACAGCTTGCGCCCCGCAGATAAAAGGCCGAATCGAACATTTCATATCACGCAAGGCCATGAACATCGACAGCCTTGGTCCGGAAACTGTGGACGACTTCTTCAAACGAGGCTTGCTTCATGATTTCTCTGATTTGTACGAGTTGACTGTTAAAGACATATGCGGCAACAACACAAATCGAGTCAAGTCGGCCCAGAAAATTATTGATGGTGTAAAGGCGACAGTTAAAGTTCCATTCGAACGTGTGGTGTTTGCTATTGGCATACGTTTTGTCGGGGAAGCCACTGCAAAGCTCCTTGCCCGCCACTTCAAGTCGATGGATGCTTTGCGCAGCGCCACACTTGACCAACTTCTTGAAGTAAGCGGGGTAGGGCAAGCAATAGCAGAATCCATAATCAGATATTTCGCAAATCCCACGAATATTGCCATATTGCAACGACTTGCATCCCATGGCGTGCAAATGCAACTGTCGACAGAACAGCTTGCAGGACACACAGATGTGCTTGCAGGCAAGAGCATTGTGATATCAGGTGTGTTTGCTAAACATTCGCGCGATGAATACAAAGCCATGATAGAACACAACGGCGGGAAAAATGCAGGGAGTATCTCAAAGAAAACATCCTTCATTCTTGCAGGTGACAACATGGGGCCATCCAAAATGGAAAAAGCCGCAGCCTTAGGCATCCCGCTCGTCAACGAGGATGAATTCCTTGCCATGTTAGTGTGATGAAAGAGGTCATGGAAATAATAAATCATTAGTCAAAAAAAAAGAGGGTAAGGATACTTGGCGAAGTATTACGTGATACTTGCCCAAGTATTACGTGATACTTTGCAAAGTATTATATGATACTTGCCCAAGTATCACGTGATACTTTTTCATGGGTGTTGCCTTGCCCTTGGTCGGAAACCTTATAGTCTGCTTGTGCACAATGAAAAAGGTGAGGGAATCAGCTTTATTGATTCCCTCACCTTTCTTTCTCATGCCCATTTCGGCCAAATGCCCGAATGATGGCGCATAGCGATTATTCTTCGTTGAGTATCTTCATTATTTCCACAGCAGCCTTGGCTACAGATGTGCCTGGGCCGAAGACTGCGGCAACGCCAGCCTTGTAAAGGAAGTCGTAGTCCTGTGCTGGGATCACACCGCCGCCAATGACGAGGATATCCTCGCGGCCCAGTTTCTTAAGCTCTTCTATGACTTGTGGAATGAGAGTCTTGTGGCCTGCTGCGAGCGAGCTTGCACCAAGCACGTCAACATCGTTCTCCACAGCCTGGCGTGCGGCCTCCGCAGGTGTCTGGAAGAGAGGACCCATATCCACGTCGAAGCCACAGTCGGCATAACCTGTAGCGCAAACCTTTGCTCCGCGGTCGTGGCCGTCCTGTCCCATCTTGGCTATCATGATACGAGGGCGACGTCCGTTCTTTTGCGCAAATTTCTCTGTTGCGGCGCAGGCATCCTGGAAGTCCTTGTCGCCTTTTGATTCTGCTGAGTACACGTTGCTTATTGTTCTGATGATTGCTTTATAACGTCCCACGACAGCTTCGCAGGCATCTGATATTTCGCCAAGGGTGCAACGCAAGCCTGCAGCCTTGACAGCCAAGTCGAGAAGGTTGTTTTCGCTCTTCTTGCCATCCTTGAAATCCTGTACGCATGCTGTGATCTCTGCGAGAGCGGCCTTGCATGCTTCCTCGTCGCGGTTTGCGCGGAGCTCTTTCAGTCCCTCTTCTTGCTGCAGACGAACGGCTGTGTTGTCCACCTCAAGGATGTCGAGCGGATCTTCGTGGTCGAGACGGTATTTGTTGGTGCCGACGATAGTCTGCGCGCCTGAGTCGATACGTGCCTGTGTGCGTGCTGCAGCCTCCTCGATACGCATCTTTGGAAGTCCTGTTTCAATGGCTTTGGCCATGCCACCGAGCTTTTCTATTTCCTGAATGTGCTCCCAAGCCTTGTGCACGAGTTCGTTGGTAAGTGTCTCCACATAGAATGAGCCAGCCCAAGGGTCGATCTGCTTGCACACCTTTGTCTCGTTCTGGATGTAAATCTGAGTGTTGCGGGCAATACGAGCTGAGAAGTCGGTCGGAAGCGCGATAGCCTCGTCAAGAGCGTTTGTGTGGAGCGACTGTGTGTGTCCGAGCACGGCAGCCATAGCCTCGATGCATGTGCGGCCAACATTGTTGAATGGGTCTTGCTCTGTGAGCGACCATCCTGATGTCTGAGAGTGTGTGCGGAGCGCAAGCGACTTGGGGTTCTTAGCTCCGAAGCTCTTCACGATCTTTGCCCAGAGCAGACGTCCGGCACGCATTTTCGCAATCTCCATGAAGTGGTTCATGCCGATGGCCCAGAAGAACGACAAGCGTGGTGCGAATGCGTCGACATCAATGCCAGCGTTAATGCCGGTGCGCAGATAATCGAGTCCGTCGGCAAGAGTGTATGCCAGCTCAATGTCGGCCGTGGCACCAGCTTCCTGCATGTGGTAGCCAGAGATGGAGATAGAGTTGAACTTAGGCATTTTCTGCGAAGTGTATTCGAAGATGTCCGCGATGATTTTCATCGAGAATGCTGGTGGGTAGATATATGTGTTGCGCACCATGAATTCTTTCAGAATGTCATTTTGGATAGTGCCAGCCATTTCTTCAAGTTTGGCTCCTTGCTCCAGGCCTGCGTTGATATAGAATGCGAGGATAGGGAGCACAGCGCCGTTCATTGTCATGGAAACCGACATCTTGTTGAGAGGAATGCCCGCGAAGAGAGTCTTCATGTTCTCAAGAGAGCAGATGGAAACGCCCGCTTTGCCGACATCGCCCACAACGCGCTCGTTGTCCGGGTCGTAGCCACGGTGAGTGGGAAGGTCGAATGCGACCGACAGTCCTTTCTGTCCGGATGCGAGGTTGCGTCTGTAGAATGCGTTTGATTCTTCCGCTGTGGAGAATCCGGCATACTGGCGGATTGTCCAAGGACGGAAAGGGTACATCATCGAATAAGGGCCGCGGAGGTAAGGAGGAATGCCGGCTGTGAAGTCGAGGTGTTCCATGCCTTCAAGGTCTTCTTTAGTGTATACAGGCTGAATGTCAATCTGCTCTGGAGTTCTCCAGCTGGCTGTGATGCCATTCTCTTTCTGCCACTGCTGTCCATTCTTCTCTTGAATGCCAGCGTAGATATCTATATCATTAAAATTTTTACGAGCCATAGTGTTTAGATTCCGAGTTTAGCATTGTACTCCTTCAGAGTGCCGAGCTGATTAGACTTAACGTTGATAAAGTTCTCGATTCCAGCAGCCTTGAGGTCGTCGGAGCAAGCTGGTGCTCCAGCTACCACAAACATGGCGCGTCCGTTGAGATACTTGTATGCAGGGATTGCGTATTCTGCATATTCATCGTCAGAAGAGCAGATCACGATGATGTCGGCATCAGCTTTCAGAGCGGCATCTACGCCTTCTTCTACAGTTTTGAATCCGAGGTTGTCCATCACCTTGTATCCAGCAGCTGCAAGGAAGTTGCTTGAGAACTGCGCGCGCGCCTGACGCATAGCGAGGTTGCCTATGGTGAGCATGAAAGCTACAGGCTGCTTAGATGCGTTCTCTGTGGCGAGGCGGAGCGATTCAAATTCGGAAGCGAGACGCTCCTTGTTGAGTGAAGGCATTGTTGCTTTCTCGCCGCATGAGCAAACGTGAGCAAGAGGTTCCTTGCCTTCAGATTTCTCTGTGAAGTTAGGGAACTGGTTTGTGCCGAGAATGAATTCCTTGCGCTTTGCAGCATCGGCATGACGTTTGTCGTTAGAGGCGTTGATGGCATTCTGGATGTTGCCTGCAAGCACCTCGGCGAGGAATCCGCCTGCGTTTTCTGTTGCAAGGAAGAGCTTCCATCCCTCATGAGCGATAGCGTCTGTGAGGTGCTCTATGGTGTATGATCCGCCTGCCACGTCAACAAGCTTGTCGAAGTGTGCCTCTTCCTTGAGGAGAAGCTGCTGGTTGCGTGCTATGCGCTCTGCGAAGTCGGTAGGTACTTCGTATGGCTTGTCGAAAGGAGTCACCACGATGGAGTCGACGTTTGCGAGCGCGGCCGACATCGTTTCTGTCTGTGAGCGCAAGAGGTTCACGTATGAGTCGAACAGCGTTTGGTTGTATTCTGATGTGATGGCGCACACATGCATCTGGCAAGCGCAGTCGCATTTAGGCTCATATTGCTTCACTATCTGCGCCCAAAGCATGCGTGCCGCGCGGAATTTAGCTATTTCCATGAAATAGTTTTCCGAAACGCCCATGTTGAACTTGATGCGGCTTGCCACTTCTGTGGCGTCCACACCCGCATCGGTGAGGGCATTGAGATATTCAGCTCCCCAAGCAAGAGCGTAGCCAAGTTCTTGGTAGATGTATGCTCCAGCGTTGTTCAGGTCGACAGAATTGACGTTGATGCATTTGTATCCAGGAAGGGTAGCGAGCGCCTCAATGATCTTCTTACCTTCATCTACAATGAGAGCCGAACGGTCAGCTCCTTTGCAGAGTGTCTTGGCTATAGGGTCGAAGTTGATTGAGCCTTTCAGCTCTGAGAGGGGATAGTTCTTCTCTTTGAAATATTCCACGAGAATAGCTGCGAGCTCTGCGCAGTGGCGTTGGCATGTGTCAAAATTGAGCTCAACATATTTTGGAAGTATTCCCTCAAGGAGCTCAGCGATGAATTGCTTGTTGATGTTCTTGCCTGGGATGTGGAATCCAATGGAGTCGACACCTTTGTTAAGGATGTCGAGAGCCTTCTCGTTAGCTTCTTTAGGGCATTCCACGTTGATGTTCTGTCGCACATACCAGATGTTGTTATCCTTCTTGTTGCCCCTCACAAATGGAAACTCGCCAGGAAGAGAGTTTACTGCCTTGAGGTCGGCGAGGTCCTCACGACGATAGAAAGGCTGCACATTGAAGCCTTCGTTAGTTCTCCAAACCAATCTCTTCTGGAAATCTGCGCCTTTCAGGTCTACCTGAATCTTATCCAGCCACTCTTGCGTGGTAGGCGCTTTGAACTCAGAAAAGAGTTTTTCGTTCATGTTAGCCATAAAATATATTTTTAAAAATTGATGTTTATGTATAAAAGATTCTATATCATATAATAAAATGAGTTGCTTGCCGGTATCTGTCAGCTTGTCTGATTCGGCAATGCGTCCTGATGCTGACTCTGCGCATAAAAAGACACTTCTTTTATGCCGCCTTTCAGTTTGTCAAGCATACAAAGGTACGGTTTTTCTTTGTATGGGCAAAATAAAATCGGGGAAAAAACTAATAATCAGCATTGCCTTTTGTGGAAATAAAAAAAAGTTTGTATCTTTGCCGTATTATATTGCAAATTCAATCATTATTCATTCCTATGAATTAAAGATTTCAAACCACATTTATTTAAACTATTATTAACTATGAATTTTAAACTATGTTTATTTTCCGTCATGGCTTTAAGCTCGCTTTCGACATGGGCACAGAAGACCCCTGCCTGGTGCGACCCTGGCGTGAATGAGATTAACCGAAAGACTGACGTGGCAAATTATTTCGCTTACGAGAGCCAGGCTCTCGCTGAGAAATCGCAGATGCCACTGTATAACCCAAAGTCGAACTCATCGCGATATTTGTCGCTTGAAGGCAAATGGAAGTTTAATTGGGTGGCCAATGCGAATGAGCGCCCTGCCAATTTCTTTGCCACCAACTACGACGACTCGAAATGGGACACAATGCCTGTGCCTGGCAATTGGGAGCTGAATGGCTATGGCAATGCTACGTATGTGAACAACTGTTATGCATGGCGTTCAGACTGGACTGGTGAGCCGCCTGCTGTGCAGGACAAAGGCAACCATGTGGGTTCATACCGCCAGACGTTTGCTGTGCCTTCAGATTGGAAGGGCGATAAGATTTTCATGCACATTGGCTCAGCCACCTCAAACGTGTCGCTTTATGTGAATGGAAAATATGTGGGCTACAGCGAAGACAGCAAGGTGGCCGCCGAATTTGACGTGACCAAATACATCGTTCCAGGCCAGAAAAACTTGATAGCCATGCAGGTGATGCGATGGTGCGATGGCAGCTGGAATGAAGACCAGGATTTCTGGCGTCTCTCGGGCATCGCAAGAGAAGTGTATCTATATGCTCGTCCTCAGAGCCATATCGAAGATCTCTTCATCACTCCCGACTTGAAGAACAATTATAAGGATGGAGTGCTCTCGTGCAAGATAGATGTTGTGTCGGGCAAAGGCAAGAAACTTAATCTGCGACTGGTCGGCCCAGACGGCAAGACTGCCCTTGATGAAGACCTTAATGTGGGTGCCGACGGACATGTGTCGTTCGAATACGACAAGTTGGCCAATGTTGCCAAGTGGTCTGCAGAGACTCCAAACCTTTACAACCTCTATGTGTCTCTTTACGATGGCAGCAAACTCATAGAGTGCATACCGCAGCGAGTTGGTTTCCGCAAGGTGGAAGTGAAGAACCAGCAAATGCTTGTCAACGGCCAGCCTGTCCTCATAAAGGGAGCAGACCGTCACGAGCTCGATCCCGACAATGGATACGTCGTTTCTGTGGAGCGCATGATACAGGACATCAAGGTGATGAAGCAGCTCAACATGAACGCTGCTCGCACTTGCCATTATCCTGACGATCCACGCTGGTACGAGCTTTGCGACATCTATGGCATCTATGTCACAGCTGAAGCAAACATCGAAAGCCACGGAATGGGATATGACGAGAAGTCGCTTGGCAAAGATCCGCGTTTCCATGACATGCACATCGAGCGCCAGCGCCACAACATCTATGTGCTGAAGAATCACCCTTCCATCATCGTGTGGTCGCTTGGCAACGAGTCGGGCTATGGCAAGAACTTCGAGGACGCATACGATTTCGTCAAGGCCTACGACCCTTCGCGTCCTTGCCAGTATGAGCAGGCAGGCAAGAATGGCAAGACAGACATTTATTGCCCTATGTATGCCGACTACGGACATTGCGAACGCTATGCAAAGGAGAACAACCCAAGGCCTCTCATCCAGTGTGAGTATGCCCACACAATGGGCAACTCTGGCGGCGGCTTCAAGGAATATTGGGACCTTGTGCGCAAATATCCGAATTACCAGGGCGGCTACATATGGGATTTCGTTGACCAAGGCCTTCGCAGCGTGAGCAAGGTGACAGGCAAGCAGATATGGGCTTATGGCGGCGATTTCGGCCGTTTCCCCGCATCCGACAACAACTTCAACTGCAATGGCATCATAAACCCAGACCGCGAGCCAAATCCTCATGCTTACGAAATTCAGTATTACTACCAGAACATATGGGCCACACTTGCCGACGCCAAGTCGGGAAAAGTGGAGATATACAACGAAAACTTCTTCCAGCCTCTCAATTATGTGATTATGAACTATGAGGTCCTTGTGGATGGCAAAGTGGCAGACAAGGGCTCTGTTGACATAAGCAAGCTTGACATCGCCCCACAAGCCAAAGCCGTTGTGGTTGTAGACGCAATAGCAAAGGCAGCTGCCGACGAGGCATGCAAAGACAAGGAAGTGCTCGTCAATATTGATTTTTGCCTTTCGGAGAATCAAGGCTTGCTCAATGCTGGCGAGAAAGTAGCTCACGAGCAGTTCGCGTTGTCTTCATATAAGTTCCCTACTGCCGAAGCACTTGCAGCGCAGCCTGCGAATGCCAAGGGCGTTCAGCCTGTGTCTCTTGACGACCGTGCTGTCTACGCCGTTCTCTCGGCCAACGGAGTGGATGTGACATTCAGCAAGCATACTGGATATGTGGCATTCATCGATGTGGATGGCAAGCCAATGATTACAGACGAGTCTGAACTGACGCCCGACTTCTGGCGCGCAGCTACAGACAACGATTTTGGCGCAGGCTTCCAGAACCGCTTTGCTGCTTGGCAGCATCCGCACATTGAGAAGAAAAGCTTCGACATCAAGAAAGACGGAGTCAATTATGTGGTGACTTCAGAGTATGAGATAAAAGGACTTGATGCTAACCTCAAACTCACCTACACCATGACTCCAGCAGGCAAGCTTATCGTGACACAGGCAATGACCGTGAATCCTGACGCAAAGAACAAGCCTCAGCTGATGAGATACGGTATGCAAATGCAGATGCCAAAACAATTCTCCAACATTGAGTATTATGGCAAAGGCCCTCACGAGAACTATATCGACCGCGCCTACAGCCAAAACCTTGGCGTTTGGAATCAGACAGTAGAAGAGCAGTTCTGGGGCTATGTCCGTCCGCAGGAGACAGGCACAAAGACTGGCGTTCGTTATTGGACTGTCACAGATGCTGAGGGCAAAGGCCTGAAGTTTGAAGGCACAGAGCCACTTGAGTGCCAGGCTCTCAATTACACAGAGGATGATCTTCAGCCTTCAAGAGAAAAGGCCCAATACCACAGCGGCGACCTTGTGGAGCGTCCATTCACAGACCTTCACATTGCTTCTCGCTCAATGGGCATAGGATGCGTGAACTCTTGGGGCGCATGGCCTC
This sequence comes from uncultured Bacteroidaceae bacterium, assembly GCA_934293005.1. Classification (GTDB taxonomy): domain Bacteria; phylum Bacteroidota; class Bacteroidia; order Bacteroidales; family Bacteroidaceae; genus Minthosoma. The sequence continues at coordinate 55,206 of CAKQYA010000008.1, read as the reverse complement.
GTTCTGAATATCAGATGCCATACAAAGATTATGCTTACACTTTCATAATCTCCCCTGTAAGATAACATTCGTCATTTTTGACATTTCACATGCAAAGAAAGCTGCATCAACTTGATGCAGCTTTCTTTTTCTTTTATTAAATTTTAGCATGCATATTTATTCTTCATGAATGTTGCAGGTTTGCGCGTGGCGATTCATTGACATTGCGTTATTACAATGGGTTTAGTCTTCATGAATGTTGCAGGTTTGCAGGGCCAACATGATTCATATTGGGATATTGAGCGACTTCTCTCTCAGCCTCATCCGCCGCCGTGCCCGGGCGCCATCAGATTCGGCCCTCACGGTTAGGCCCAGGCTGCTCGCTTGCCCGGTCTTTTCCGTTCGTACAGCAAAGATACGACATCCGCTTGCAGCCAATTATGCGTTTTGATGCTTTGCGTGCGTTCTGATGCCATTTTCTTGAAAAATGCGTGATTTTTTATGAGTGCGGCACAAAAAATCCCATAATTTAGTGCTTACGCTCAAAGATTCCGATGGTCTCCGTGCGCCTTGTCTTCGGGATTCGTTCGGGATGAAAGCCCCTTCCGCCTCGCATGCGCATGAGGGTAGTCAAACCGCTAATTTCCTTCCAAGTAAGGCCTGGATACATGATTTAGGCTCCACTTGCGTGTTTGCCAAGGACAGGGAAAAGCATTGGAACGATGGGCTGGTGCATGTCTTTTGACGGTTGCGAGAGCAAAAGTGCCACGCTTTCGTGTCCGCGACCGAGATTTGGCATCGTTGGAGCGGTGTTTTTGCTGATGTCGCACTTCATTTTCTTGTTTTCGCAAAAGCTTAAAATTGTTGGTTATTAGCCTTTTAGATGGAAGTGAGTGTGTTCCCGTTCCAGTTGTTCCAATTAATTTTTGGAGCATGCGTTTTCTTCTTTGCTTATATATAACTATTTAATAATTGATTATATAGTATATAAAGAGGGGTGTCGCATGTTGAAAGTGTATTTGGAACAACTGGAACGCTTGCGTAGTGGTTGTTGATTTAATCCACACGTTCAGGAAATCCAGCCGCTTCCTCTCCGAGGCCCTCAAATGCCTTCAGTATATCCGCCATCACTCCGATGGCGAAGCTCGAGTCGAGAGGAGATGAGGCAATATAGTTGGGATTATTATTTATGTTCTTCGTTTCTCTTCTGAGTATTTGGCAAGAACCCGGCAATGATGCCGAGCAAGGGCAGGAAGGCACTCACCTGGAAGATGAACTCGATGCTCGTCTTGTCGGCCAACCACCCGAAGAAGGCTGAGCCCAGACCGCCCAATCCAAACATCAGTCCGAAGAAAATGCCTGCTATCAGTCCCACCTTGTCGGGCATCAAATCGGTGGCATAGACCACGATGGAGGAGAATGCTGAGGCGATGATCAAACTCGAGAGGAATGTGCAGATGATAGTCCATGTGAAGTTGACAAATGGCATGGCGATGGCGAATGGCGCCGCTCCAAGGATGGAGAACCAGATGACATACTTTCTGCCAAACTTGTCGCCCAGCATTCCTCCAGCCACAGTTCCTATGGCAAAGGCGGCAAGGAACACGAAGAGACACAGCTGTGAGGTTTGTACCGAAACGCCAAACTTGTCTATCAGAAAGAAGGTGAAGTAGCTCGTGACGCAAGCCGTATAGAAGTACTTGGAGAATACGAGCATGACGAGGATGAAAAGAGCCCAATACTTCATTCTCTTAGATATATTGGTGTTGAGAAGCGGTTGTTGCTGAGGATGGTTAGCCACATAAGCCAGCCGTGCCTTGTACCATACTCCCAATCTTATCATGATGACGGCGGCGAGCATGGCTGCAAGTGCAAACCATGAGATGGCGTACTGGCCAAAAGGCAGGATAATGATGGCTGCTAATAGCGGTCCTACGGCAGAACCACCATTGCCACCCACCTGGAAGATGGATTGTGCCAGACTCTTCTTGCCTCCCGAAGCCATTTGTGCCACTCTCGAAGCTGTGGGATGAAACACAGATGAGCCCAAACCGACTATGCTCACCGCCAGGAGTATAAGGAAATAATTCTTTGCCAAAGCCAGCATCAGCAGACCCACCAACGTGAAGCACATGCCGATGGAGAGAGCGTAGGGACGGGGATGCTTATCGACATAAAGTCCGGTGAAAGGCTGTAGAATGGAAGATGTCAACTGGAACACTAACGTTATGATGCCTATCTGGGCAAACGAGAAATTGAACTTGTCCTTCACTATCGGATAGATGGAAGGGATGATCGACTGAATCATGTCGTTCAGAAAATGGGAAATGCCGCAGACGATGAGCATCGAGTATACTGTGCCCTCTACCATCCAGGGATTGCCTTTGATTTTGTTGCCGATTGTCTTGATATTCATTTTTTATGATTTTATGTTGAAATACAGCATTCGTATGCGCTTATTGGGAAGTGCAAAGGTACAAATAAAAATCAGAAAATGAAGACATACTATAAACCCAAATCGGTCGTTACGCAGAAAAATGATTTGCTTGATGAATATTGCCTTTGGCATAGCTCAGCAAAAGAATGAATGATGATGCGTGAGAAAAAGGGGCTTGATTCCATGCGAGCGGAATCAAGCCCTGGTTTTTATATGCGAGTGTGGGGCAGACAGCAGCAAAAATAATACAGGAAAAGGGATGATTCATAAAATATCAATTCATCCCTTTTCCTGTTTCTCTGTTTGCGCTCAACCATTATCGGCCATTGTCATAAGGGCAACATCATATTTAAGCGGGTCCTCTGCATCCCAGGATTTGAAAATGCTGGTGAGCTCTTCGCATGTGCGCCATGTGGGGCGTTTGCCTTTGAGAAGCGATGATGTGAGTTGGACCACATGGGTGTCCATTACTGCATAGAGGTCGGCCTGAGAGCGTTTGCGCCAAATGCCCATGTCGGGCGATTTGGTGCGCGTCATCCATCGCACATACATGCAGACTCGTTTGCAGGCGCTTTTGTCGATGGTGCCTATCTTGGCAGGCGAGAGCCATTGGCAGATTGTGCCTATGACACGCTTGGTGGCAAGGCCTTCAAACATTTCCTCCATTGTGTCGTGCCCGGAGATGGCCGCGTGGAGGTTGCGGCAGACAGCACGGAATGTGTCGACATTGAGCGTGCGATAGACACATCTATTTTTTGCGTCAGCATAGGCCTGCTCGTATTCTTCGTTGATGATGAAGCGGGCAGGCGACCAATGCATTTCATCCCTGAGCATGTGAAGGGCCGCAGGGCGAATGGCCTTGCGGTTGCCCCATGATATCATGGCCACGAAAAGCGCACCGATTTCCACGTCAAGCTGACTGTTGGTGTGCGACATGAGCTGATATACAATGCCGCAAGGATCGTTGGCAGCGAACTTGCCGAAATCGAAGACGTCATTGTAGTAGTGGTCAAGCAATTCCTTTGTCAATATCATTCTGAGGTGATTGTTAATGAAGCAGTTTTCAAGCCCTTGCTCGTCACTTTTACTGTGGCAGGACCTGTTTTGCCATTGTTTTGTATGCAGAATGCAAGTTGTCCGTGAAATGCCTTCATCGCCGGACTGGTGAATGGCTCGAGACTTGTGGCATCTCCGTTGCAAATGCCTCGGAATGCAGCAGAACCTGCGACAGAGACCTTTATCTGATTGTCTGCGTCGGAAACAAGATTTCCTTCTTCGTCGAGGATGCTGACAGTTATGAATGTCAGGTCCTCACCATCCGCCTTGAGCGGTTTGACAGATGCTCCAAGATCGCCTGCAAGATGTATGGAATGAGCTGAGCCTGCAGTATGGACTGTTTCTTCTCCCACCTTGTTGCCTTCAGAATCGTACACTACCACTTTGAGTTCTCCAGGCTGATATGCGACATTGTTCCAGCGAAGGCGATAACGGTCTATGCACGGATTGCTGATGTCTGTGATACGCCCGCCCTTGTCGTATGTGGCGGCCTGATTGTGCCGTTTTGTGATGCGTCCTTGGGAAACGCCATTCACGAACAGCTCGGCTGTGGGATGATTGGTGTAGCAATACACAGGAGTGGTTTCTCCTTCGCGTCCGGGGAAGGTCCAATGTGGCAAAAGGTGTATTGTGTTTTCTTGCTTGTTCCAATGTGAACGGTACAAGAAATAACGGTCTTTGGGAAGTCCGGCAAGGTCGAAAATTCCGAAATATGAAGAACGGCTCGGCCAATACTCATCGTATGGCGTCGGCTCGCCCAGGTAGTCGAATCCGGTCCACACAAATTCGCCGATGACCCATGGCTTGTCATCTTGCAGCAGCCAGTCGTCTTCTGGTATGTTTGACCACCAGCATGCTTCCATGTCATAACTTGAGCATTGTCCGTCATCATAAGCCTTGCCATCAACGCGGACTACGGGAAACTTGTATACGCCTCTGGAGGATACTGTGGATGCAGTCTCACTGCCAAGGATGAATCCATGTCCAAGCTGATCGTTCATCTTGCTATAGAGCTGAGTGCGGTAGTTCATGCCTGGCACATCAACAACATGGGCGAAGCCTGATTTCAATGCAGCCTCTCCACGGTCCATGCCCGTTGTGACAGGACGTGTCGGGTCATAAAAGCGCACAAGGTCTTGCAGGTGGCGAAGGATTTTTGTTCCCTCTGCAGATGATTGTTCTGGTATCTCATTGCCAACGCTCCACATCACAAGGCTTGGATGGAGACGGCTGGAGCATACAAGATTGCGTATGTCGCGGTCGGCCCAGCTGCGGAAAAAGCGAGCGTAGCCGTTTTTGCATTTAGGATATTCCCACATGTCAAAACTTTCAGCCATGACCATCATTCCGAGAGAGTCGTACACTTCCATCTGCATCTGGCTTGGAGAGTTGTGTGCTGTACGTATAGCATCACATCCCATTTGCTTAAGGAGGTGCACTTGTCGTATCAAGGCAGACTTGTTTGAAGCTGCTCCTATCATGCCAAGGTCATGATGCAGGCACACGCCCTTAAATTTGCGTGTCACTCCATTGAGCTGGAAACCGTTTTGAGATGTGTAGCTAATGGTGCGGAAACCAATTTTCTTCGTTTGGCTGTCTATCTGTTTGCCGAGCGAGCCATTATTGTCTTCGAAAAGCGAAACCGTGAGATCGTACAGGCAGGGGGTCTCCGGTGTCCAATGCTTGACGCCCTGTATCTTGCATGCTGTCTCGGCCAAGCCATTTTCTTTCACAGGTTCTATATGCTTGGCAATGATGCTGTTGTCTGTTTTGATCTCAAAAGCCATGAGATACTTTTTGCCAGGCTTCATGCCAACAGCTTCAGCCTTAAACTCGGCGCTGGCCCAATTGTCGCCAATGTCAAGAGTGTTTGCCACAAGGCTCCATTGCTCGATGGCTGTTGAGCATGTTTGGATGAGCGTGACAGGACGTATCAATCCTGCGCCAGGATACCAGCGGCTGCTTTCTTCAACATTGGCAAGCGATACAGCAAGCGTGTTGGGCGAGCCGTCTTTATGGACAAAATCGGTCACGTCTACATTGAATGACGTGTAGCCATACTTCCATTCTCCGGCTTTTTCCCCGTTGACATACACCACAGGCTCTGCCATCGCCGCATCGAAATTGAGGATTGCTCTCTGGCATTCCTTGGCAACGATGAAGCTGGTGCGGTACCAGCCTTTTCCTATCCATGGGAGGGAGCCGCTTCTTCCTGTTTTCTCTGTGGCTTCTTTTTCGCCATTCTGTTCGATTGCCACAACTTGCTTGTCTATTTCCTTGTCAAATGGACCATAAATGGCCCAATCGTGCGGCACTTGGACTGTTTGCCACTTCTTGTCGTCGTAATTGGGCATGGAAGGAGCGATAGTGTCGAGATGCTCGCCACGAGAAAATCGCCATCCATCTCGCAAGATTGTCTCTGTGCGTTGCGCTTCGCAAGGCGACGAGAGCATAGTTGACACTAACAAGACGAGGCCGCTTAAGACGTGTTTGTTGTTGGTGGACATAAAAAAGATTAAAGTTAATAGTTAGTTATGATGATGTTGGTGAATGAATTCGCAAGTGCGTTGTGAATGTCTCGGATTGACAAGCGGCAAACGCCACAAATGGTTGACCGCTATCGACATCGTCTGAACATTAACATACACTTGCGAAAGCATCAGGTTAATCACTTATTTGGTCTTTGGAGCATAAATGACGTAGCCGCTCATTTGGGCCCATGAAGATTTCTCTGAATAAGTGGTTTGGTAAGCTCCAATCTTGAGCGTTTTGCCCTTTATGGTGAGAGGTGAGCCTGGCATGTTGTTCCATGTCTTGCCTCCATCGTTGCTTGTGCGCGCATAGAGTTGGTTGCCCCGACGTTCAAACTGCATTGTTCTGTCGAAGTCATAGCCCTTGTAGTTGGGGTATTGAGGGCGTCCTCTTCCGCTGAGCACTGTGAGCATGTTGCCGCAGTTGTATAATGGGAACGCTCCAAGTTGATAGAACGTGCCGTTGTCTTCAATGATTATTCCACCTTCGTTGAACCCTGAGATGTTGTGCTGGCGCAGGCCTTCCATGTCGTCCAAGCGGGCCATGACAACAAAATCTGACGACAGCTCTTTGTACACAAATGCGCCGTTGTCAAATGGAGCGTCATTGAAAGCAGCAGCAGATGCCGAAAGGCGGAAAGGCTCTTTCTTCTCGAGGACAGGAATCATCGAAGAAGGAAGAACGAACTTGCTGTCGGGGTCTATTTCTTCAAAATCGTCATCGCCCAACGATTGCTTGTCGGCTTTGTTGGTAAGGTCGTAAATGCGCTTAATTTCCTCGCTGTCCATGGAAGCTGGCGATATTGACAATGAATGTATATAACCCACAAAATTGTTCGTTTTGTCGCCGTCGGCTCCTATGATGATTTTGCCTTGTGGACGAATCATGAGGAAATTGTTTTTCTCCTTGACGAGCTGGCCGTTGCAGTAGGCGCGTTCCATCCAGCCATCATATGTCACAACCCAAAACTGCCATTTGCCCTTTCCCTCAGCTATCACAGCAGGAGCGCCGCTGCTTTCAAACGAGCCATTATGGTTGACAAGGCCAGTAGCAGGATCTGTGCCGAGGCGGAACTGTGTGGTGGCAAGGTCAGCTCGCGAAGAGGATAGGGAAGCTACTGTGGACACCGGCCCAACCTTGGTGCTGAGAACCCATGCGGATATTGTGTATGGAGAATTGTAGCGGAAAGTCTCAGGAAGAGAAACGTTGCTCTCAAGATACTGCGTGCCATTGAAGAACATTGCCCATTTTCCATCCTTGACACGGGCGCGTATGGGTTTGTTGGCATGGAAGACAATGCCTTTGATGTCTTTTGAGGCATCGTTGCCGCTCTTCATGCGTCCAAATGAGGACTTCATTTCTGTGACGTCAAATGGAGCATTGGCATTGCGGGCCATCATGTTCATGTTGATGAATACAGAAGATTCTTGACGGACAATAGGGTCAACATCTTTTTTGTGCATTCCTGGATAAGCATCGTTGCTGGCTGCAGGCATTGATGGAAGCTGTGGTGCTTTAGCCCACACTTTAATGTTCCATACGGCTGGCATGTGTCCGTTTTTCTGTGTGTCGGTAATGGTGAGACGCACATAACGAGCTTTTGTGCTTTTTCTGTCAATCATCGGTGAGCCTTGCATGGTGTTGTCTGTGCGGTCTGCATAGAGTGTCCATGTGTTATGGTCTGATGATGTTTCAATCTTATATTGATAGAAGAAAGTGGCATACTCAAATTGTGTCCATATCTCGTTGAACTTCTTTTCTTTGCCAAGGTCTAATTCAATCCATTCTTCGTGTTTCTTCAATGAATGATTGTCCCAGTTGGTGTGGCGCGCCTTCCAAAGAGTTGCATTGTTGTCATCAACTGCATATTCAGGCTTAAACCAGTCGTCATAGTAAGACGAAGCCGTCACTTTCGCTCCGAAAGCAAGGTTGGTGTTGCGAGATGGCTGGCGGAAGATGTCAACTCCCATGGCGTTGTGAGTGGGTGTGACAGGCAGGATGTTGCCATTAGCATCAAAGTTGAGCTGGTCAATGCACACTTGACGGTTGAACCCGTGTATTGATTTTGGATTGTTGTGGCGATGGTACACTATGTAATATTTGCCGCCCTTTTCTATGACAGAATGGTGCCCTGGTCCGTGCACGGTTTCATCTGCATTGGTCGTGAGGATTTCGCCTTTATATTCAAATGGCCCCATAGGCCCCACGGTAGAAGTAGCATACTGCACCCTGTAAGTGTCGGTGTGGCAGCTTCCGGAAGAGTAGGTGAAATAATAAACGCCATTGTGCTTGAAAATGAAAGGCGCTTCAAATATATCCTTCAATTCAGTATTAGGTATAAGACGTTTCTCCGAGAAGAAAGAATCTGCCGCTATAGGGAAGGGCGAGTTCTCATTCCATCGGCGCGCGTCTCGTTTCACTTCGGAAGAAAGGTCGCTTAGCGAGAAGTCGCCATCTTTGAGTTTTGCCACACCGCAACCGAATCCGTTGTAAATGCCCCATGTGGTGAAATATAGATATTGGCTCTTGTCTTCATCTTCAAAAAGCATGGGGTCGAGCGAAATGACATTGTGTATGTAGCGGTCTGGCACCATCACAGCATCTTCCTGGCCAAGAATGTTTGTCCATGGGCCTGCAGGAGTGTCGCTCTCGCCTATGTTTATGTTGCAAGGCTCGCAATAGAAATATCGGTATTTTCCATTGGGCTGCTGCACCACGTCTGGAGCCCATACCACTTCGGTAGTAGGCCAGTTCATCACGTAGTTTGTCCAGTTGACAAAATCCTTGCTGGCCCACACCTGTGCAGGGCCGTATCCATTTCCTGTGCCATCTGTTGTGGCATACAGATAATAAGTGTCACCAAACTGCCTGATGGTAGGGTCTGCAAAATAGCCAGGAATGAATGGATTCATGTTGGATGGCGCATTCCATGCAGGCCCCTTTACTGGTGAAGGCGTGTACTCTCTCTGCTTCTGTGCGTTAGCGTTTGATGCGCACAACAGCAAAAGGGGTAAAAGAATTCGTGTGTTAGTTTTCATAATTAAGCTAATCTTATGGTTTTATGTTAGTTGTTGTTTTGATTTGTTCTGAATGTTGAGTGTGTTGCAGTTTGTGACAGCTTTTTATTCAATGTATGTTGCGTTGATTTAATGCTTTGGCATAACGTGCGGCATTGCGCTGATGTTCAGCATATGACACAGCGTAATTGTGCGTGCCTGAAAAGTCTTCTTTAGCGCACATGTATATATAGTCGTTGGTGGCATGATTAAGTACCGCATCAATGCCAGCTATGCTCGGGATGCATATTGGTCCTGGTGGCAGGCCCTTGTTGCGGTAAGTGTTGTATGGCGATTGAACGTTGAGATGCTTATGCATGATGCGACGCATAGAAAAATCGCCAAGCGCAAATTTGACGGTCGGATCGCTTTGCAGAGGCATTCCGATGCGCATGCGGTTCATGTAAAGAGATGCGATGATGGGCTTTTCAGCATTGTTTGCCGTTTCGCTGTCTATGATTGACGCAAGCGTGATGACCTTTTCTTTTGTCATTTCTTCACCTGCATATTGGGATACGCAGGAAAGCTTTGATGTGCGCTGTTCGTTCCAGAAAAGATCATTCTCTTTGACAAGGCGCTCCACAAGAGCGTCGGGAGTGATGTCCCAATATATTTCATATGTATTAGGTATGAACAAGCATGGCATGGTCTCGCTGGTGTATCCCAGGCTTCTGATAGTGCTGCTGTTGGACAGCGCAGATCGAATGTCGGCAGAATCCGACATGATTTGCTGCGATAGCCTGTGCACCATTTCGTCTATTGTTCTGACGCTTGGCACGATGAGCGGCACGGGATCTTCATTATGATTGCGTATGCGGTGAAGAAGTTTCATGACGGAAAGATTGTCTGAAATGATGTAATGTCCCGTCCGTGCCTTTTTGTCTATCCCAAACACAGCAGCATTGACGCGGAATGCAAGGAGGTTGGGACTGCATTGGGCCTGCAACTTTTGCAGGATGGAATCGGCATCGTCATCCTGGTCTACATAAAGGTGCACTTGTCTTTCATTGCCAAATCCGCTGAAACAGACAATCAGTCCGACGATGGCCAGAGCTACTGCGATGATTGCAGCAATAATGCCGCATTGTATTTTCTTGGAATTTCTTTTCATGGTTTGCTTTTTGATGGTGTCGTGCTCTGTCAGCATGCACTTAAAATGGTTGTTTTGTATTATTTATCATTGCAAAGATAAGAATAATATGGGAATTATGGTTGATGAAAGGAAAAAGTTTTATATCTTTACACTAAATTTGTTCTCGTGTCGTTTGAATTAATGACAGATTTAAAAAGACAATAGGCATATAAACACATAAGACTATGGATAATTTCAAGGATTTAGTACAGAGAAGGCGTAGTGTGCGCAAGTTCACAGAACAAAGCATCAAGGCCGATGATTTGCAGACCATCCTGAGGGCCGCTTTGATGTCGCCTACTGGCAAAAGCGTGAGAGGGTGGCACTTTGTGGTAGTTGATGATAAAGATTTGCTTGAGAAGATTTCTCTTTGCAGATCAATGGGAAGCCAATTTTTGGCAGGGGCAGCTGTTGCCATCGTTGTGCTCGGAGACCGTGACGCATCTGATGTGTGGTGCGAGGATGCTTCATTGGCGGCTTTAAGCATGCAATATCAGGCCGCAGACTTGGGTTTAGGTTCGTGCTGGTGCCAAATACGCAACCGTTTTATGGATAATGGAGAGCCATCTGACAATGTTCTTCGCTTCCTCCTTCGTTACCCTGAGAATCTTACTGCTGAGTGTGTCATAGGCTTTGGGTATCCTGCCATAGAGCGCAAGCCTCAGGACGAGAACAACCTGAAGTGGGAAAATGTTCATATAGGCCCCTTCGTTGAAGAGAACTGACATATAAGAATAGGATTGGTCACAAGAACAAATGATTAGGTTGGGTCATGGAATATAAGATTGTATGTGTTGGCGCTGGCAATTTGGCAACAAATTTAGCGAAAGCGGCAGTTGGTGCGGGGCATAATGTAACACAGGTCTATAGCAGAACTATAGAGTCGGCAAAATCTCTTGCAGACAAAATAGGTTCTGCTTATACAAACGATTTGGAAAATATCTGCGACGATGCTGATATTTATATAGTTGCCGTAAAAGACAATGCATTAAGAGATGTGTCTGACAAACTTCGTGAAAGAGTGGGGGACACACTTATCATCCATACAGCAGGAAGCATGCCGATTGATGTTATTTCAGGAAACCGCAGGGGAGTATTATACCCCATGCAAACGTTTTCGAAACAGAAAGAAGTGGATTTCACGATAATTCCTTGTTTTATTGAATCGGAAACTAATGATGATTTGATCATCTTGAAAGATTTTGCTGAAAGCATGTCGGACAGAGTGTATGAAATGACGAGCAGCGACCGCATGTATTTGCATCTTGCAGCTGTGTTCTGCTGCAACTTTGCAAACAGATGCTGCAGCATAGGAGCAGAGCTGTTGAAAAACCATTGCAATATTCCATTCGAGGTCATGTTGCCCTTAATCAACGAAACGGCAAATAAACTCCAGGTTCTCTCGCCGCATGAAGCTCAGACAGGACCTGCTGTGAGATGGGATTCAAATGTCATAGAAAAACACTTGGATCTATTGTCTGACCATAAGACAACACAAGAAATTTATAAAATAATGAGCATTAGCATTCATAATGATAAACTATGATTTAACGAAAATCAAAGCTGTCTTTTTTGATATAGACGGCGTTCTGTCGTGTGAAACCATAACACAGCATCCTAATGGTGAACCGATGCGCACAGTCAACATCAAGGATGGCTACGCCATGCAGTTGGCGGTGAAATGCGGACTGCTCATCGCCATCATCTCAGGAGCGAAGACTGACTCTATAAGAATAAGATATAATGGACTCGGCTTGAAGGAGGTTCATCTTGGGGTTGCCGTAAAGATTTCTTTGTATGAAGCCTTGAAAGAAAAATATTTGCTTAAAGATGAACAAATAGCTTATGTAGGTGACGATATACCTGACTATGAGGTGTTGTCTGCGTGCGGTTTGCCATGCTGTCCTGCTGACGCCGTGCCTGAAATTAAGAATGTGTGCAAATACATCTCTCATAAAGAAGGCGGCAAGGGATGCGCACGTGATATCATAGAACAAATTTTAAAAGCACAGAATTTATGGATGAACAACAGCGCAGCCTTCGGCTGGTAGAAGGTTATAAAGTGGTTTTAGCAAGCAATTCTCCACGAAGAAAAGAATTGCTTGCTGGTCTTGGCATTGATTTTGAGGTGAGAACATTAAAAAATATTGACGAGAGCTGGCCTCAAAACCTTAAAGGCGAAGACATTCCTGTATACATATCTTCAAAGAAGTCTGAAGCTTACAAACCCAGCATGGCTGATGACGAGATGATAATAACAGCTGACACAATTGTCTATGACAACGGACAAGTGTTGGGCAAGCCAATGGATGAACATGATGCTGAAAGTTTCTTGAGGCAATTGTCGGGACATGCGCACGAAGTCATTACTGGTGTTTGCATCGCCACCAAAAACAAGACTGTGCAGTTTGCATCAACGTCAAAAGTGTTTTTTGATGAATTGTCTGATGAAGAAATAAATTATTACGTCAATACATACAAACCGTTTGACAAAGCTGGAGCTTATGGCATACAAGAATGGATTGGATTTATTGGCGTGTCAAGGATTGAGGGTTCTTATTTTAATGTGATGGGACTTCCTGTACAGCGTCTCTATAAAGCCTTAAGGCAATTCTAATCTAATTTAATGGCGCAGACATCACGATATTAGTTCGTGCGCATTTGACATAATGATTATAACGGTTATGTTAAATAATAATTTCTGATAATCTAATGACTTGTTAAAATATTTGATTAAAATGATGTTCTTCACTATTTCAGCCAGTCTGACTTGTACTTTTTAAATGAAAAGTGTTTAATAAAAATGATAAGAAAAACTCTTGCTCTATTTTTCATACAGTTAACTTCTTGCATGCTGACAGCACAGTCGGTTGTAATCAAAGGCCGTGTCATAGACGATAAAAAATCGCCGATAGAACTCGCTCAAGTGCGTGTTGAAAACACCGGCAATGGCACGACGTGCAATCTCAAAGGAGAATACAGGGTCACATGTCCAAGCAGCGATTCCATAGTTGTAGTATACTCAATGATTGGATACGAGACTCGCAAACGACTGTTGATAAATCCGGTGGATTCTGTCACTTTGAATGTGATGCTTCCTTCTCTTGGATTTATGCTCGGAGATGTTGAAGTGAAAGAAATTCGCAGACAGACCAACACGATGACTGACGTCAACATGGACGACTTGAAGCATATGGGAAATGCAAGCGGAGGCGGCGTGGAACAATTGATCAAAAGTCAGGCTGGTGTTTCAAGCCATAATGAGCTGTCTTCCCAATATAATGTAAGAGGCGGGTCGTTTGATGAGAATTCAGTTTATATAAACGGCATAGAAGTATACAGACCATTGCTCATTCGCAGCGGTCAACAAGAAGGTCTTAGCATAATAAATCCAGACATGGTCGAATCTGTCAGATTTTCTGCAGGAGGCTTTGAACCGAAATATGGAGAGAAAATGTCAAGTGTGCTCGACATAAAGTATAAGAAGGTAAAAGGTGTTGAGGGCAGCTTGAGCGCAAGCTTGATGGGAACCAGCGCATATGTCGGCACAGGCACTGAGAAATTCTCCATGACTCATTCTCTACGTTACAAGACTATGAAGAACCTCCTTGGCACTATGGACACTAAAGGAGAATATGAGCCAAAAGATTTCGATTATCAAACATACATCAGCTGGAGTCCATGCAAGAAATGGACACTCGATGCGATAGGCGTCATTTCATCTGACGATTATAATTTCACTCCAAGTGATAGAAGCACCAAATTTGGCACAGCAGAAGATGTGAAGGAATTCAAGGTGTATTTTGACGGAAGCGAACAAGATAAGTTTCACACTTATTTTGGTGCTTTGTCATTTACGCATCATTTCAATACAGCAAATTCTCTGACTCTTAACATGTCGGGATTTAAGACTAAAGAACGTGAAACATACGACATCAACGGTGAGTATTGGCTTAACAATGATGGCGAAACCGAAAGTCTGGGCATTGGCACATACCATGAGCATGCTCGCAACAGGCTTAATGCCAGTATGGTAAACATCGGACTGTCTGGTCAAAGCCGATTGGCCAATCATAGCTTAAGTTATGGACTTCTTGCAAAAATGGAAAAAGTGGAAGAGAACATGCGTGAATGGGAAATGCGCGATTCAGCAGGTTATTCACTTCCCCACTCCAACAACAGACTTGAGCTTATATATAATGTTATCTCTAACAATAATGAGAAATCGAAACATTATGAAGGCTATTTGCAGGACACATATCGAAAAATGTTTGATGAAGGTGAATTGGTGCTTAACTATGGTGCTCGCATAACGCATTGGAACTGGAATAAAGAGACGCTATTCTCTCCAAGGCTCACAATGGCCTTTATCCCATCCAAACATACTAACACAGTTTACCGATTCTCAACAGGCGTATACTACCAAACTCCATTCTACAAAGAAATGCGAGACACCATTACGGTAGACGGCAGCACAAAAACATTTCTTAACCATGACATAAAATCTCAGCGCAGCATCCATTTTGTGTTGGGTATGGAACATAAGTTCTGGGTATATAAGCGTCCTTTTAAATTTACGGCAGAAGCTTATTACAAAGCCCTCAGCAACCTCATTCCATACAACGTGGACAATGTCAGAGTGGTTTATTATGGAGGCAACATTTCTAAAGGATACGCAATGGGAGTGGACATGAAGATATATGGTGAGTTTGTGCCAGGCACATCATCATGGTTCAGCATTGGTGTATTGAGGACAGAAGAAAAGATAAATGGCAGTTCTTATGTGCCTAGGCCAACAGACCAGAACTTGAATTGTTCCCTTTTCTTTAGTGACTATTTCCCAAACACGGAAAAATGGAAAATGACGCTCCAGGGACACTATGCGGGAGGGCTTCCATTTGGTCCGCCTCATTCAGGAAGAAAAAAAAAGGTGTTCCGCATGCCAAGTTACCGCCGTGTTGACATAGGAATCAGCTATCGCCTTCTCAACAATGAGGACAAGCATGTTTTCAGTGGCATGGGGCGATACTTTAAGAACATCTGGCTTGGGATAGATGCGTTCAACATCCTTGACATTGCAAACGTCAATAGCTATTATTGGGTAACTGACATTGCAAATCACCAATACGCCGTACCGAATTATTTAACACGAAGACAAATAAATGCCCGATTATTGTTCGAGTTCTGATAATAATTCGTAAATTTGCATCAAGTATTGTCGAGCGCCAATAAAGCAATGCCCTACTATTTGAAATGGCATGAATGCTTATTTGAAGCAAAAGGTTAGCAATGACAATGCGACATGTTAGAGCAGATTTATAAAATTCAAATGTCGTAATATAGATATATTCAAAACATAAAAATGGCAGGATATTTAGTAGAAGACCAAAGAAAGGTCACAACACACAGACTTATCCAGATGAAGGCAGAAGGCAAGAAGATTGCCATGCTTACATCATACGACTACACAACAGCAACAATTACAGACGGAGCAGGCATAGATGTGATACTTGTCGGCGACTCAGCAAGTAATGTCATGGCAGGCAATTGGACTACCCTTCCAATCACACTCGATCAGATGATTTATCATGCAAAAAGTGTCGTGCGCGGCGTAAAGCGAGCACTTGTCATCTGCGACATGCCATTTGGCACATATCAGGTAAATGAAACAGAAGCTGTAAGCAATGCCATACGCATCATGCAAGAAACACATTGCGATGCGCTTAAACTCGAAGGCGGAGTGGAAATTATTCCAGCAGTAAAGAAAATACTTGACGCAGGCATACCAATTTGCGGACACCTCGGTCTCACACCTCAGGCCATAAATAAATTTGGCACTTACACGGTACGCGCTAAAGAAGAGGCTGAAGCCCAAAAACTCATAAGTGACGCCCATGCACTCCAGGAAGCAGGCTGTTTTGCAATTGTTCTCGAAAAAATTCCTGCAAAGTTAGCTGCACGCGTAGCAAGTGAGCTCACAATTCCAATAATTGGCATTGGCGCTGGCTCTGGTTGTGACGGACAGGTGCTTGTGATTGCAGACATGCTTGGAATGACAAGAGGATTCTCTCCTAAGTTTCTTCGCCGATATGCAGATCTCAACACTATTATGACAGATGCTATCGGCAGATACGTTGAAGACGTGAAAGAAGGAGTGTTTCCTAATGAGAATGAACAATATTAGAATCAAGGCATAAACTATTTATCATCGAATTTTTTTTGTTTAACAATAAAAACCACACAATTATGACTATCAATGAGTACAATTTCGCCGGTAAAAAGGCTATCGTGCGTGTAGACTTCAACGTTCCAATCCAGGAAGGTAAGATTACAGACATGACTCGTATCAACGGCGCTCTCCCTACCCTCAAACTTATTCTTGAGAAAGGTGGATCTCTTATCATCATGTCTCACATGGGCAAGCCAAAAGGCACTGTGAAGCCAGAACTTTCTCTCAAGCAGATTGTTCCTGCTGTAAGCGAGGCTCTCGGTGTCCCTGTACAGTTTGCTAACGATTGCCAGAAAGCTGATGCACAGGCAGCAGCACTCAAGCCAGGTGAAGTTCTTCTTCTTGAAAACCTCCGCTTCTATCCAGAAGAGGAAGGCAAGCCTGTAGGCGTGGAAAAAGGCACTCCTGAATATGAAGAGGCAAAGAAGGCTATGAAAGCAAGCCAAAAGGAATTTGCCAAGAAACTTGCATCGTATGCTGATTGCTGGGTGATGGATGCGTTTGGAACAGCTCACCGCAAGCACGCATCTACTGCTGTAATCGCAGATTTTTTTGACAAGAAGGATGTCATGCTCGGTCTTCTTATGGAAAAAGAAGTGCAAGCAGTCGATAATGTCCTCAAGAACATCAAACGTCCATTCGTTGCAATCATGGGGGGGTCCAAAGTGTCGTCAAAGATTGGCATTATAGAAAATCTTCTTGGCAAGGTAGACAAGCTGATCCTTTGTGGAGGTATGACATATACATTTGCAAAAGCACATGGCGGTGAAATTGGCGATTCTATCGTAGAGCTCGACAAGCTTGATGTTGCTCTTAACGTAGAGAAAATGGCTAAGGAGAACGGTGTTGAGCTTGTTTTGGGCACAGACTCAGTTTGCTGCACAGGATACGACTTCAAGACATTCTCTGTAAAAGAAGGTGCGCAAATTAAGGTGTTCCCTTCTAATGCCATCGAAAATGGATGGGACGGACTTGATGCAGGTCCTGAAAGCCGCACAAAGTTCGCAGAAGCCATCGAAGGTGCAAAAACAATCCTTTGGAACGGTCCTGCAGGTTGCTTTGAGTGCGAAGACTTTACAGCAGGTTCACGTGCCGTTGGCGAAGCAGTAGCTAAAGCTACAGCAGAAGGAGCATTCTCTCTCATTGGAGGTGGCGACTCTGTAGCATGTGTCAACAAATTTGGTCTTGCAGACAAGGTGTCATATATCTCTACAGGTGGCGGTGCCCTTCTTGAGGCTATTGAAGGCAAGGTGCTTCCAGGCATTGCTGCAGTCATCGGTGAGTGATTATGAATAATTAGAATCATTTTTTCGATATGGGGCAACTTGTTTTATCGTTAAGCAAGTTGCCCTTTTAATGACAAATAGGTTGAGTCGACAAACATATTTTATAAGCCAACATATATAGTTTAAAAACGGCTTCTTCATAAAGGAAAATGATGACTTTTGCAAATAACTTAAAAATAAGAATCCATCATTTAAACTAAAGATGAAAAATAACGTATACATACCGACATGCTTGCTCAGTTTGCTATTTCTTTGTTTCCCTTGCTGTCAGAATAATAACAACACGAATGCAGACACAGATTCCACAGCAATAAGACTCGGCTTAATGCCCACAATAGATTGCCTGCCATTCTATTATGCAGACTCCACTGGCATTTTTGATTCTCTTGGCATAAATGTGAAGTTAATCACGTTTGAATCGGCAATTGATGCCGACACCTCATTTGTCAAAGGACACATTGACGCTATAGCAAGCGACCTTGTCAAAGTATGCTTGTGGGAAGAAACAGACTCTATACACACCATAATGAGCGGCGACCTTAATCTATGGCTTGTAACGTCAAGAAATGCGAGAATACTTAAAGCAGAAAGTCTAAAGGAAAAAATAATAGGCATCACACGTCATTCAGCCGTCGATTTTTTTACAGACAAAGTGCTCGAGTCTGTAGGACTGAATAGCATGGATCTCAATAAGCCGCAAATAAACAATCTTAGGCTGCGCACATTGATGACAGACCAGAATCAATATGATGGTTCCGTGCTCCCTGAACCTTATGTAAGTGAAGCCGTCGCTCGTGGCGCAAGGCGATTGAAATCATCAGATGACATTCATTTGTCAGGGATGCTATGTGTTGCCGTATCAGACTCCTTATATAAGCACAAAGGCAATGAAACAAGCAAACTGAAAATGGCATATGATATGGCTGTTGAAGAACTCAATGCGGACACGTTGCTAAATTTATGCAGTTTCTTGCCTTCTAAATATACCATGCACATCCCCGACTCTATTTTCTCACACGAACCTCTGCACAAGAGTTCGTCACACAATGACTCGCTAAAATTAGTAATTAAGAAATGGTTGGAAGAAAGGAATTTGATCAAGGTGCGTTAGAAAAATATTTCCACCTTACATTTTCATGACATACAAGTATCATTCAGTATGACATCACAATGAATTTATATCTTCATGGCATCATCTGCCAAGCCAGAAATGCTTCTTTCATTTAGAGATTATTAAAAACAAACAAAGACGATGGAACGGGATAATATTATCACAGCTTTACATGCACGAAATCTTACTATCACATTTCCTGAAATAAGACGTGAGGCGGAAGATTTGGGTAATTGGCCCATTATCGAAGAAGTGGAAACTTTATGGAACACATATAGCCAGATGCTTATATTTATGATTCGAGGTTATAATGATCCAAAATGTGAGGAAATAAGGAATGACATATGTAAAAAATTGATTAACATCACTTACAACTTGGCACAGGTAAGGAGGGTGAAAGAGAATCCTGTAAGTCTATATGCCATTTCATACAAACATATAAAAAGCGTTCAGTCGTTTGAATATGTCATCTCATCTCTTGAATCCAAATGTGTGGCAATAAAAGAAGTAGGCTCTGATGTTATTATTCCAAACGATGATAAAGAGGCAAAACTTGACGAACTTTATGCTGACAAAGATTCAATATTGCTTCGTCTGTTCAACTATGTATGGACAAGCACTATATGGAGTGACGCTGACATAGAGCAAGCCAACCGGATTCTTCTGTCAGAAAAACTCACGACCAACGACAAAAGCGTGTTTATCAGTTCTGTCACCTTGTCCCTTTTGGAGGTGCCCGACGCATCAAAACTGCTTTTGCTCCTTGATAGTTACATTATTGGCAACAACATCTTATCACAGCGAGCTCTTATCGGATTTGTCATAGGATACAACAAGCACCATGCATTATATGATGAGACGAAAGAGCTTAACGAACGGCTCGACATCTATAAAGACGACACAGAGTTTCTCAATGATTTATGTGCCACTATGATGCAATTGCAAATGACGGCAACTACAGATGCAGCCAACAATAAGATTGCAAGCAGCATCTTGCCTATACTCATGCAGCAACATAATAACATAAAAAGCAATGGTGCAGATATTTCCCAACTAATTAAAAACGGAGAAAATCCGGAATGGACTAATGATAAGGCCAGCAAGGCAATGGGAGAAATATCAACCATGTTCCAGGATGGTGTTGACATAAATTTCTCACAGTTTAAAAATCACAAGAATGAATCATTCTTTAATCGAATATCACATTGGTTTTACCTCTTTTCTTTCGAAACTCTCACACGTATAGACAAAAAATGCTTTACAAGTCCCAACACAGATGGCGTTCTGAAAACATTGCTTACAACAGAACAATTCTGCGACAGTGACAAATATTCAATGTGCTATATATTCTCTAATATGAGGGCATTTGAAGGAATGATAAACGATGCTATTTCTCCAGATTTGAAGATACAGTTGGATGAACTTCATGACTTGTTAGAAGAAAAGAAGCAAGAACCTTCTAAAAATGCCGTTAGAAGGGCATGCATACATGATTTATACAGATTCTTCATGTGCAATCCGTATAAGAAAGAGTTTTATAATCCTTTCCTGTCATTGCAAGACACTCCTCTCAGCCCATTAAGTCACGAATGGACATGGCGTTTGTTCTCATCACAAAAAGATGGCTTGAGCAAGTATTCCGATTTTCTTATGAGAAATGGATATTATGGTGAAGCCTTGAAAATATACCCCATCATTGTAACAAATAAATATGACGATAACCTTGCTGGCGAATGGCAGAAAATAGGTTTCTGCCACCAAAAGTCAGGCAATCTGAGCAAAGCGGCCGAAGCATATTCTATTGCCAACAAAATCAAGCCAAATTCAAAATGGACACTTACACACTTAGCTTCCGTCAACATGAGCTTGCAACAATGGGAAATGGCTTCTCATTGCTATGCGCAATTGATGGAAATCGAAAACGACAACACAAAATTCATGAACAACATGGTTGAGGCCCTGTTGAACATGTCACGTTATGACGAGGCCATTCATTTGCTCCACAAACTTGATTATCTGACAGAAGATCCTTCAGTAAAACTTAAGTTGGCATATATTTTAATAGTATCAAACCGCATAGACGAAGCTAATACAGAATTGATGAAAATCCAGTCGGAACAAATCGACATTCAGCAACAAACGGATATGCTCAAAGGAATATGCCTTTTAACAAAAAAAATGTTGCCAGAAGCATATAGAATATGTTCTAATGGCGCTTCGTCAAAAAGCATCGATTATCTTGAAGGTTGCATTGAAGCACTTGTCGAAAAAAAAATCATCGACCAGCAAACATGTACTTTATTTGTGGACGCCTTGCGTTTGCAAATTCAACTATAATCAACAGGGTTAAGAATGAGTGAAAATGAGTTGGATGGATGTTTCCACAGAAAATCCACACTCGTTTTTGTACGTAATAAAAAGGGCTGGTTATAAAGGTCAAATCTATGGCATTATGCACAACAGTACGCTATACATACAGAAATTACAACAACTTCTTCAGATTGAATACAAGGAACAGAAGGAAGAATACCGTATGCAGTCTGAAAGAATGGGCATCCAGAGAAAGATTAGACGAGGAATATGCTGGTTCCCGATTGAAATTGGAAATGGCCGCTTTAATTCTCTCAACCAGTATGTAATAGAACTGCATAACACGCGCAACGAAGAAGCAGAAGGCATTGATACGCTCTTCGAATATGGACGCCCTGTGCAGTTCTTTCGAGAAGTGTCTGGAGAAATCAGCTACATGCCGTTCACGGCCACAGTTTCTTATGTGCGCAACAACATGATGGCCATAGTCCTGCCCTCATCCCAAAATGCTTTCGAACTTCAATCAGGTGAAAATATCGGTGTGCAGTTGGCTTTTGATGAGACTTCATTCAAGATGATGTTTAATGCACTCAAGGAAGTGTTGACGGCCAAGAATAACCGCTTGTCATATCTGAGAGATATGTTTGCAGGACAAATACGACCATCGCACAGGACCTTCTCGCCCATACGCATGCCTTGGCTAAACGCTACCCAAGAAGAAGCGGTCTGCAAAGTGTTGTGGGCCAAGGATGTAGAAGTGGTTCATGGACCTCCTGGCACAGGCAAAACAACGACTCTTGTAGAAGCCATCAATGAAACGCTTCGCAAAGAAACCCCAATTATGGTATGCGCGCAAAGCAACATGGCCGTTGATTGGATATGTGAAAAATTAATCGACAGAGGCATTCCCGTGCTTCGGATAGGAAATCCTTCACGAGTAAACGACAGAATGTTATCATTCACTTACGAGCGCATGTTTGAGGATCATCCACAGTATCCTGAACTGTGGAATATCAGAAAAACGATTCGCCAGATAAGGGGAAATAAAAAATCAGGTGACAACATCCATCAAAAGATCTCACGCTTGCGTGATCGTGCGTCAGAAATTGAGATGGCTATAAATGCGCAATTGTTTGATCAGGCGCGCGTCATTGCATGCACCCTTGTGGGCGCATCAAACAAATTATTGGTCGGCCATAAGTTCTCCACTCTATTTATTGATGAAGCAGCACAAGCACTCGAACCTGCATGCTGGATAGCAATACGCCGAGCTTCACGTGTTATACTTGCAGGCGACCACCAACAGCTGCCGCCAACCATTAAGAGTTTCCAAGCTATGCATGAAGGACTTGGCAAAACACTAATGGAACGCATAGTCGAAAACCTGCCCGAAGCTGTCACTCTGCTTCGTGTGCAATATCGAATGAATGAATCTATCATGCGTTTCTCATCCAATTGGTTTTACCAGGGCCAAGTAGAGTCGGACCCAAGCGTGAAATACCGTTCTGTGCTCGACTTCGACACACCTATTCAATGGATTGATGGCAGCGACTGCGTTGAAACGCAAGACGCAGACATTTTCAGAGAACAGTATGTCGGAGATCACCACGGGCGCATAAACAAAGCAGAGGCTGACCTGATGCTTGAAACACTTGTGCAATATATAAATAAGATTGGCAAAAAACGTTTTCTTGATGAAAAAATTGACATTGGCATAATCTCTCCCTACAAAGTGCAGACCCAATATCTTCGCCGCCGTATCAAACAAATGGAAGCATTGCATCCGTTCCTGATGCAAATAACAGTCAATACTGTCGACGGTTTTCAGGGACAAGAGCGCGACATCATCTTTATCAGCCTTGTCCGTTCCAATGAAAATGGCGAAATAGGCTTCCTTTCCGACATCAGGAGAATGAATGTGGCAATGACAAGAGCACGTATGAAATTGTTCATATTTGGCAGCAAAACAACTATGATGCACCATCCATTCTACCGCAATCTCGTATCTTATGTAGACGATGTGCCTGAATCCGCTATCGATGAAGTGCCTGAATCTTCTATTGATGACTGAGCGTGTCATGCTAAGTTGCGTAAAAGAATCGTTTATGTTTTTCGCCACAAGGCCATTAGCACAAAAGCTACATATGACAGAATGAAACAACCATTAAAACACACAAAGTTTACTGTAATTTGAGATATAAGGCTGAAAAAACTGCTATAATTAAAAATAAAATTGTATCTTTGCAAGGTTTTATGTTGAGAACGTATGAGTCGCAACTGTCAAAATAAAACCTCAAACCAATGATTACATTTGTCAAATACATAGCAACACTACTTATATTCATGACAAGCATAATTTTATCCGCACAGAATGCTGCGGATAATAAAGCTGTATGCAATAGCTATGGTGACATTGTGTCAAACGATATCGAAAATTCCAACCTTGCTGACGATGACGATTGCAACGACACTGTTCTCGTTTCAATATTGACATGCGCTCCTGGTGCCGAACTGTATTCACGCTTTGGGCACACCGCTTTGCGAGTCAAGATGGTAAGACAATATGTTGATGTGGTTTTCAATTACGGTTGTTTCAACTACAATGCTGACAATTTTGTTTTAAAATTTCTGCTTGGTCAGACAGACTATTTGCTTGAATGCGAGAATTACGATAATTTCATCCGTCGTTACGAATCCACGGGGCAGGATGTGAAAGAGCAAGTGCTCAATCTTACAACAGCAGAAAAAAACAGACTAATAGAACTTCTAAAGGACAATTTACAGCCATGCAATCAAGAATACAGATATGTTTGGCTTTACGACAATTGCACAGAGCGCGCCCGCGACATTGTGGAGAACGCAATGCAAGGAAAGGTTATATATAATCGAAAAACAGATCCACGCACAGTTCGTCAGATGCTCAGAGATGTGCTAACCGACTCTCCTTGGGTGTCATTTGGCATCGACATGATTTTAGGCCAAGAAATAGACGCTGCACCCGACAAACGGGTGCAGATGTTCCTTCCGGCCTTCTATAGTGAAGAAATAGCTGAGGCTACTATAAGGAGTGGCAACGAAAAACATGAAATGGTGAAGAAACAACGCACACTGCTTCATAATGAAACGCATCAAGAAAGCACTCCAAACGTGCTTCTGCACCCAACGTCCATCTTCCTCGCATTCCTCGTGATGATAATCTTTGTGTCGTCATTTGAGATAGCTCATGCCAGATACTTTTGGGGACTCGATGTGGTGCTTCACACATTGCAAGGACTTGCAGGTTTGTTGATCGCATTTCTGTATTTCTTCTCCACTCATCCAGGTGTAGATAGCAATTGGCTTGTTGTAATGTTCAATCCACTATGGATTGTATATGCTTGCTGGATTGCTCGCTGCCAGAAAAAAAAGGAAAAGAACGTCTTAGGAGTCGCCAACATGATAGTTGTCGTGTCTTTTCTCATAATAATGGCCATTAGTCAACAATCGTATCAAATGGCCATGTATTTCATCGTTGGCACATTCATGCTCAGAGCATGCGTTCAAGGATACTTCACGTACCATGCACAGTTCAAGCACAGGGCTTCCTCAAAAAATGGGAAATAGACAACACCAAAAAGCAGCGACACACATGCGCCTCCTATTAAAGGCGGCAAAAACAATGTAAACGTTCAATAACAACAAATTAAAAAGACTAAAACAACATCAAAACAAATAATACAACAAACCACAAAGAGATGAAAAAACAGATACTGACAACAATCATAATTTCAGCAGCATGGGCAAGTGCAATGGCGCAGACCACTGCTGCGCCACGACTTGTTGTTGGCATCATGGTAGATCAGCTCAGATCCGATTATCTCAATGCCTTCATGCCTCTCTATGGTGAAGGAGGATTCAAACGCCTTCTTGATGAAGGCAAAATATGCTCAAACGTTCAATACCAACACGCTCCAGTAGACCGCGCCAGTGCAATAGCAAGTGTTGTCACAGGCACAGTCCCATACAACCATGGCATAATAGCAGAAGAATGGATGAGCCGGTCCGAGCTGCATTCAAATTATTGTGTAGACGACAGCAAATACCGTGGAGTGTCCACGTACGACTGTTCATCACCCAAGCACTTGCTTGTGAGCACCATTGGCGATGAACTCAAATACGCTACTAAAGGAAAAGCAAAGGTCTTCAGCGTTGCTCCATATCGTGAAGCCGCAATACTTGCAGCAGGACATGCAGCAGATTGGGCAATGTGGATTGATAATGAAAGCGGCAGATGGGCCGGCACTACATACTATAGTGCTATGCCATCATGGATCAAATACCTTGAGTCGGGAAGCATAGCAGAAAGAATACAGTCTGTGGTGTGGAAACCTGAAAGTGAATATTCAGGCTCATACAATTATTATCATGCTGCAGCACAGAAACCATTCACGCACAAATTTTCTGGCAACGGACGATACAAACGTTTCAAATCATCTGCTCTCGTCAATGAGGAAGTCAACAAAGCCGTTAGCCACTGTCTTGAAAATGGCAATGCAGGACTGGATGAGGTGACTGATTTCATATCAGTGTGCTACTATGCAGGAAATTTTCAGACAGAAACAGGCCGAGGAATTACCATCGAACTGCAAGACACTTATAAACGTCTTGATACAGAGATAGAAAAACTGCTGAAGAAAATCGACACAACGGTTGGCCTTGACAAGACGCTTATATACCTCACCTCAACAGGTTATGATGAGACAGAACCTGTGACAGAGATGGCGAAATATAACATTCCCACAGGCGACTTCAACATCAATCGCTGCGCCACACTTCTCAACATGTATCTCTGCGCCATGTACGGCAATGAACAATATGTGCAAAGCTACTTCGGAAACCAGTTCTATATCAATCACAAAGTATTAGAACAGAAACAGTTGAAACTAGCAGAGGTGCTTGAACATTGTGAAGATTTTCTCTTCCAATTCAGTGGTGTGAGAGATGTCTTCACAGCCCAGCGCATCACTCAAGGAGCTTGGACACCTGGCATTAGCAGCATACGCAACGGATTCAATCCTAAGTGCTCTGGCGACATACTCATCCAAGTGTCCCCTGGATGGAATCTTGTTGATGAGGGGCGAGGAACATCAAAAGCACAAAGAGACTCCTTCTTCGAGTTTCCGCTCATCTTCTTTGGCTACACCATCAAGCATGAAAAAGTTGACACTCCGCTCACTGTTGATTGCATAGCGCCTACAGTCGCTCACCACATCAGAATCAGAGCGCCCAACGCATGCTCAACACCTCCGCTTTTCTAATAAGCACTATGCGGATTTTTAAATGAAGTGCTATGAATGCCAAAAATATGAACATTCATGTGCCACCTCATTTTCAAGCAAGCCACATCATTTATCGGGATAGGCAATAGTAAATTGCAAACAAAGAGAAACCGATAATTTTTTAATAATATACAGCAACAAAGGTATCGGCAAAATTCATTACCATAAATGCCTTTCATAACAAACGAAAAATAACAATAACATATGGGATTTTCATTAAACAACCTTCTCAGCAGCCTCTTTGGCAATAAGGCAGCACGCGACATCAAAGAGATCCGCCCTATTGTGGAGCAGATATTGGCTGTTGAACCAGACATTCAAAAACTTAGCATTGACGAGCTTCGTGCTAAAGTCGATGAGATTAAAGCCTATCTCCAAGACAAGGTGAAAGACAAAAGAGCTGAGATATCTGCTCTGCGCGAGAAAATTCAAGAAACAGAAATAGACAAGCGTCAACCTATCTTTGAAGCCATCGACAAGAAAGAGACCGAAGTGCTCGACATTTTCGAAGAAGGGCTCACCGAGGTGTTGCCAACAGTCTATGCCATTGTGAAAGATACAGCTCGCCGTTTCACAAACGCAGAGAATGGCGACATTATTGTCACCGCTACTGATTTCGACCGCGAATTGGCCATATCACACGACTTTGTTGACATTGAAGGCGACAAAGCCATATGGCACAACCATTGGGTAGCTGGCGGCACGGAGATGACATGGAACATGATCCACTACAACGTGCAGCTCTTTGGCGGCATAGTGCTTCATCAAGGCAAAATTGCCGAAATGGCAACTGGTGAGGGCAAGACACTTGTAGCCACACTTCCTGTATTCCTCAATGCCCTGTCGCGCAATGGCGTTCATGTTGTCACAGTCAACGACTATCTCGCCAAGCGCGACTCTGAATGGATGGGCCCACTCTATATGTTCCACGGACTCAGCGTCGACTGCATAGACAAGCACCAGCCAAATTCAGAAGCACGTCGCAAGGCATATCAAGCAGATATCACATTTGGTACGAACAACGAGTTCGGCTTCGACTATTTGCGCGACAACATGGCCATGGCCCCAAAAGATTTAGTGCAGCGCATACACAACTATGCCATTGTCGACGAAGTCGACTCTGTGCTTATAGATGATGCTCGTACACCTCTTATCATATCAGGACCAGTACCAAAAGGCGATGTTCAGATGTTTGAGGAATATTGCCCAATCGTTGAGCAGCTTGTAGAGGCACAGCGCCGTCTCACTCAAAACTACCTCGCAGAGGCTAAGAAGAAGATTGAGTCGGATGACAAAAATGAAGTGACAGCCGGATTCCTCTCACTTTATCGAGCATATAAGAGCTTGCCAAAGAATAGCGCACTCATCAAATTCCTCTCACAACCTGGCATAAAGACAGGATTGCTGCAGACCGAGGAAATCTATATGGAAAACAACAACCGACGCATGCCTGAGGCAATCGAGCCGCTGTATTTTGTTGTTGATGAAAAGCAAAAATCCGTAGAGCTGACGGATAAGGGCGACCAACTTATAGCCAACATCGTGAAAGACGATAAATTCTTCGTACTTCCTGACATCACAACCCAACTTTCAGAACTTGAGAATGAGCATTTTGACTCAGAAGAAGAAAAACTTGCAAAGAAAGATGAACTCATGCAAGACTATGCTCTCAAGGCAGAGCGGGTGCACACCATACAGCAGCTTCTTAAAGCATACACAATGTTTGTCAAAGATGATGATTATGTCATCATGGACGGTGAAGTGAAAATTGTCGATGAGCAGACAGGACGCATCATGGAAGGTCGCCGTTGGAGTGACGGACTCCATCAGGCTGTGGAAGCTAAGGAGCGTGTGCGTGTTGAGGCTGCCACACAGACCTTTGCTACCATAACATTGCAAAACTATTTCCGCATGTACCACAAGCTGTCGGGCATGACAGGCACAGCCATTACTGAAGCAGGTGAATTCTGGGACATATACAAGCTCGATGTCGTGGAGATTCCGACAAACCGCCCTATTGCTCGTCTTGACCTTAATGACCGTGTTTATAAGACAAACCGTGAAAAATACAATGCGGTAATAGAAGAAATCGTGAAGATGCGCAACATGGGACGTCCTGTGCTTGTAGGCACCACATCTGTGGAAATTTCCGAACTTCTCTCGCGCATGCTTTCTATGCGCAAGATACCACATCAAGTGCTTAACGCCAAACTTCACCAGAAAGAAGCCGACATTGTAGCACAGGCTGGACGCAGCACGGCTGCAGAAATCACAGATGCTGAGGGCAATAAGAAGACTGTGATGCTAGGCGCTGTGACCATAGCAACAAATATGGCTGGACGAGGCACCGACATTAAGCTCACCGATGAAGTGAAAGCAGCCGGAGGTCTTGCAATCATTGGCACAGAACGTCATGAGAGCCGACGAGTAGACCGTCAGTTGCGCGGACGTGCCGGACGTCAGGGAGACCCAGGCTCGTCTGTGTTCTATGTCTCACTTGAAGATAAGCTCATGCGACTCTTTGCAAGCGACCGCATATCAAAAGTGATGGACCGTCTTGGTTTCGAAGATGGAGAGATGATAGAGCACAAAATGATAAACAGCTCTATTGAACGCGCTCAGAAGAAAGTCGAAGAAAACAACTTCGGTATCCGCAAGCGTCTGCTCGAATATGACGATGTGATGAACAAGCAGCGTAAAGTCATCTACGAGCGCCGACGTCATGCTCTCATGGGTGAGCGTATTGGCATGGACATCTCAAACATCATATGGGACCGTGTCGTCAGCATTCTGTCAAACACCGACTATGAGTCGTGCAAAGATGACTTCCTGCGTATCTTCGCCATGGAAATACCATTCACTCCTGAATATTTTGAGGCCAATTCGCGCCACAAACTTGAGGATGAAGCGTTCGACACTGTTATTGATGCATTCAAAAAACGCACTTCGCGTTTAGCATCAGTAGCATACCCTGTCATTAAGGACGTCTACGAGACACGCGGACAAATGTATGAAAACATCCTTGTCCCAATCACAGACGGACGACGCATCTATCAGATCAAGGTTCCATTGAAAGAAGCATACGACACAGAGGGCAAGTCAATACTTGTTGCCTTTGAGAAGGCAATCCTCCTTCACACCATTGACGATGCATGGAAAGAAAATCTGCGCGAGCTCGACGAACTCAAGCATTCTGTGCAGAATGCTTCTTACGAGCAGAAAGATCCGCTTCTCATCTTCAAACTCGAGTCTGTCAATCTCTTCGACTCTATGGTGAACGACATCAACAACGGCACAATATCTGTGCTTATGCGTTGTTCCATCCCAATTGCAGAAGAGCAAGACGTGAAGCAAGTGCCTCAGTCGCAAGTCGATGAGCCACAATATCAGAACATGACAGAGACTCATCAGAATCTTGACGAACTCTCAGACACTCAGCGCCAGCAAGCAGCTGCAGCACAGACTGACACCAGGGACAACACGCCACAGACGCCAATTGTCAACAGTGAGCCTAAAATCAACAGAAACGATCCCTGCCCATGCGGTTCTGGCAAAAAATACAAGAATTGCCACGGAAAGATGATGTAATCACTTATTTGCCTGTCGGCAAGGTGTATACTTTTCGGCTTAATGACCAATTCAGGTTTATTATGACACAACAACATTGTCCGCTGTCATTCAACACCAATGATGACATAACGCAAAAAGGTGATGCAGGTTCTGCATCACTTTTTTTTAAAAAAGGTGAGCCCCCCACACACATATATGAGGCCTTGCAAAAGTAAGGCCTACTGACTTCGTTACTCAAAAATATTTATTTTATAACTTGTGGATAAACAATATTTTATATCTTTGTGTTACCTAATAATGGGTGAAGCGAAAGATATTTTAACTATGTTTGTCCGCAAGAAGAAATCTTCATCTTGCAATATCGGAATTATTGTTATTGAGAAAATCGGTGGCAAGATTAAGGAACTTGCAACGATTGGTGTTGCATATAATGAAGAAGATGGCGAAAACCTTGTCTATGAAGCGAAAAAATGGATTTACAGAGAGAATTCACGTCGCCATCCTCAGCTCGATTTGTTCGGTGATGAACGTGAAGCGTGTTACCGTGAGCGTGAAGAAGTGTCCAACGTCAGCAACACCCTTCTCAATGGATGCGACTTGATATTGGACCGAACGTTTGACTGGATTGGAACACTTGACAGCAACATTTGCCAACGAGCCATATGATTCCAAATCGAAAATGACCTTAATGACCGCCCACCTGATAAATCAGAGGGAAGGATGCCGACAATCGCACATCATATGCAACATCATAGACGAAAACACTTAAGTAGAGGCCACACGTATAAAGTACGCTTGCCGCATCACTCGAAAAGCAGGATGAATCATGTATCCCCCAAATGCAGGATGAACAATATAAAAGTTTAATATTATGGCAGCCGTTCATGTAGTATTAAACTTTTTCTTTGTTGTTTGCGCGCTCTTGGATGTCGTCAAGCAGGTGTTCAAAAATATCTAATAATATTAAAGTGAGCCGCTCTCATGTTTGCCGCGCACACTCTTGGCCCGTCTTAGAACGAGCGTCAGTTGAAAATGGAATCGAGCTCAACACCATTGTTGCCTTTGTGGTCATTGTGGTGCAATTCCGCATCACCCTCCCCTGTTTCGTGCGTGATGGCCGGTTCAGACACCGTGTCGGTTGTCACAGAGTCGGCAACATGATGCTCGGCAGTGTCGGCTGCGCGAGCCGCCTCGACAGCAAGCAAAGAGTCGATGCAGCTGTTGGCTTTCGAATAGAAGAATCCATTGGGGTGAGCCTTGAGAAAGCCTCTCAGCATGTCGATCGTCATAGATGATTCAGCATCCATCCAGTCGGTTTCTTCCGTTACGATGTCGTCGCGCAGGCTCTTTACTTCAGAGTAGTGGAAGGCATCGGGATTGTACATGTCAAGATAATTTCCTATTGACTCTTTGAGAGAATCGAGGTTGTGTTCGGCTTCGAATCTTTTGATGTCGTCATACAAGTGATGCTCGTCACTGTTGCTGCCAGTTTTGAAGAAAAGGAACCATACGGCAGCAGATGCCAGAGCGGCAATGGCGCATGACACTATGATTATTGTGGCAATAGCTGTGAGATTGCCTTTGTTGTTGTTGTCCATGCTCATAAGCAGGCATTCAAAATTATTATATTATATCAAAGTAAGCCGCTCTCATGTTATGAGCACCTGCTTATTTGCTTTGTCACTCTGCTGAATACGTTGAATCGTTTTCAGACGCTGCTTGCTTTTCACCATCAGCGATTGTCTCTTCATGCTCTGCCGGTGAGAGGGTGTCTGCAGACACAGAGTCGGTTTCGACAGAGTCGATTGTTGCGGCAGGCACTTGTTCGACCACTTCCTCATGAACAGCATATTCGGCAATGGTGTCGCCTCTGCCCTCGAAAGCATGCATCACAGGGCGTATGTTCTGGTCGAGCATAGCCGAAGCGAACATGGCCACGAGAGAGAGCGTTATGAAAGCTGTTGTGGCATGTTTCATCTTTTTATCATGCGAATCAAGCTTCCATGACAGATAGAAATATCCAATGGCCATTAACAGCCACAGGCCATTGATCCATGTGAATCCGAATAAAAGGCTCTTGATGACGACGCATACGAATATGCCTGCAGCAATGACAAGGCCCATGTCGCAATATGGTTTCCGATGTTGCATATGATTTTGTTTTGTTCTTATTATCTCGCAAAATTACATAATATTCTTGGATTAAGCGCTACATTGAAAAGAAAATAACTATCTTTGTGCTTTAAAAAGATATTTAAAAGATAAAAGGGTTATGACGCTTTACAAAAATACATTGGCCGCATTTGTTTTTGCATTGTCGCTGGCCGCATGCGATTCTGGCAGAGAATGGAATAATCTGGAGTTTTACAGCGTGGCAAAAAGAGCTGCCATGAGCGAGAAATCGTCAGATCGGGACAGCATGGGCGTGGATGACGATTTTGCCCAGCTGAAGGATGACGACATGCGTGAGATGGATGTGACGGTGGACATGGCGTTTGTGAAATCGAGCAACACCACCAACGACAGTATATGCCGTTTGATCAATGGGCAAATCATTGAGAACTTGCTTGGACAGCCTTCGCACCTGTCTACCAGCAAGGCCATAGAGCGGTTTATTGAAGAGGAAAAGAAGGAGTTTCGTTCCGACGACTACTCTCCCATCTACACCAACCATGTGAAGGGGCATGCTGAATACGGCAAGGACAATGTCATCAACTATTGGTTCAGCGAAGAGGTTTTCAATGGAGGAGCTCACCCGTCAACAACGACGACCATACTCTGCTTCAACGCCACAACAGGCCAGCTCATAGACTACAACAATGTCTTCACGCTTGCCAACAACCGCAAGCTCCGTGACGCTCTGCTCCACAAGCTGATGGCTGACAACAATGTGGCAACAGTGGAAGAACTCAATAAAAAAGGCTATTTGGAGATGATGGACATGTTTGTCAGCAAAAACTTCGCGCTTGAAGCCGACAGCATCGTCTTTTATTATAATGAGTACGACATCGCCCCATATGCGTTCGGACCATCGTCCATAAGCCTCGCTTACAGCGACCTTGAGGGCATCATCAACGAGGAATACTCAAAATGAGCAGACATTGCTTGTGACGACACACTTTTGAGCCGCTTGGTCACAACAAGCCGCTTAACATGGCAAGCAGGCATTCAAAATCATTTATGGGCGCCTGCTTAAGAAATCTATACTAAGCAACTTGAAACTACATTTTTTTAACAATGGCAACAACAGACGACAAAAAAGTGATTTTTTCAATGGTCGGCGTCAGCAAGACCATACAGCAGAACCAGAAGCAGATTCTCAAAAACATCTATCTGAGTTTCTTCTATGGGGCAAAGATTGGCATCATCGGCCTCAACGGAGCCGGCAAATCCACCTTGATGAAGATCATTGCAGGACTTGACAGCCAGTATCAAGGCGAGGTGGTCTGGAGTCCGGGATACAGCGTGGGCTACCTTCCTCAGGACCCTCCGCTCAATGAGGCAAAGACGGTGAAGGAAAATGTGATGGAGGGCGTCCAGCATGTGTATGACGCATTGGCGGAGTATGACGCCATCAATGAGAAATTCGGATTGCCCGAATACTATGAAGACCCTGACAAGATGGAGCAGCTGATGGGCAGGCAAGCCGAACTGCAGGACATCATCGACTCGACCGATGCCTGGAATATGGACTCGAAGCTTGAACGAGCCATGGACGCCCTGCGCTGCCCTCCAGCCGACTGGCAAGTGCAGAACCTGTCGGGCGGCGAGCGCCGCCGTGTGGCTCTTTGCCGCCTCCTGCTGCAAAAGCCCGACGTGCTATTGCTCGATGAGCCTACGAACCACCTTGACGCCGAGTCGATCGACTGGCTCGAACAGCATCTGCAGCAGTATGAGGGCACGGTCATAGCTGTGACTCACGACCGCTATTTCCTCGACGACGTGTCGGAATGGATATTGGAACTCGACCGTGGCGAGGGCATTCCTTGGAAAGGCAACTATTCATCATGGCTCGAGCAGAAGAGCAAGCGAATGGAGCAAGAAGAGAAAACTGCCTCTAAACGCAGAAAGACCTTGGAGAGAGAGCTTGAATGGGTGCGCATGGCTCCGAAAGCGCGACAGGCTAAGGGCAAGGCGCGTCTCAATTCATACGACAAGATGCTCAACGAGGAGCAGAAGCAGAAGGAGGACAAGCTTGAGATATTCATACCTAACGGTCCGCGTCTCGGCAACAAGGTCATTGAAGCGCAGCATGTGAAGAAGTCTTTTGGAGAAAAAACACTCTTCACAGACCTCAACTTCAACTTGCCGCCCAATGGCATTGTAGGAGTGATCGGTCCTAATGGCGCAGGCAAAACAACGCTTTTCCGACTCATCATGGGTCTTGAGCAAGCTGACGCAGGCACATTCGACGTTGGCGAAACAGTGAAGCTCAGCTATGTGGACCAGCAGCACAAGGACATTGAACCTGAGAAATCTGTGTATCAGGTGGTGAGCGGTGGGAATGAAGCCATACGCATGGGTGGCCACGACATCAACGTCCGCGCTTATCTTTCACGATTCAATTTCAACGGGGCTGACCAGGAAAAGAAATGCGGTGTTCTCTCTGGAGGCGAGCGCAACCGTCTGCATCTGGCCATGGCCTTGAAGCAAGAGGGCAATGTGCTGCTTCTCGACGAGCCAACGAACGACATCGACGTCAACACGCTCCGCGCTCTTGAGGAAGGTCTTGAAGCTTTTGCTGGATGCGCCGTGGTCATCAGCCATGACCGCTGGTTCCTCGACCGCATCTGCACGCACATTCTTGCATTTGAGGGCGATGGCGAGGTCTTCTTCTTCGAGGGCTCGTACACCGACTATGAGGCTAACAAAGCAAAGCGTCTCGGACTCGAAGAGCCCAAGCGCATCAGATACAGGAAACTGATGGAAGATTGAAACAGCATTCATCACTAAGCCTGCACACATGCTGCTCTTGCCAATGCGTCCTCTGTTTCATTTACGTATTCAGATGCTCAGATGGCACATTGGCATGAGCATTTCATGCACATTCATTGTATTCGTGAATCTAATCTATCTCATTGATAGGCTATACGTAATCAGCTAATTGTTATGTGTTTATCTAATCAAATACCTGTCAAATTAAAAGCTGTCAGCCACTAACCAAATGAAAGCTGTCAGCCA
Source organism: uncultured Bacteroidaceae bacterium (assembly GCA_934293005.1). Taxonomy (GTDB): domain Bacteria; phylum Bacteroidota; class Bacteroidia; order Bacteroidales; family Bacteroidaceae; genus Minthosoma. Next base: position 20,009 of record CAKQYA010000008.1, on the reverse strand, counting down.
CTAAATAGAATTTTCATAAAAGAACAAACTATAATTGAAAAAAATGAAACATCCTATTTTATCACAAAGAAGCCTGATGGCCATTTTGCTTTTAGGCACCCTCGCAGTTCCCGACATTCAGGCGCAAGAGGAAATCTATCCGCAGCATTTTGATTTGGAAAAGGTTACTTTGCTTGATGGCCCTTTCAAGACGGCCATGGAGACGAACACCAAATTGCTTTTGCAATATGACATTGACCGACTCCTCACTCCATTTGTGCGCCAATCGGGTCTTAGCAGCATCACGACATCCAAATATTACAAATGGGACACAAAGCATCCGACATTCCCCAATTGGGGACAGTCGAGCTGGTCGCTCGAAGGCCATGTGGGCGGTCATTATCTTTCCGCATTGGCATTGGCTTATGCTGCCGAGCACGACACAGCAGCCAAATCGGCCTTGAAAGCCAAACTCGACTACATGCTTGAAGTGATGCGCGACTGCCAGAAAGCATACGACAGCAACACCGATGGAATGAAGGGATTCCTTGGCGGACAGCCTATCAATCAGATATGGACCGGACTCTACAAAGGGCAGCTGGACGTGTTTAAGCGTTTTGGCGGCTGGGTGCCCTTCTATTGCGAGCACAAAGTGCTGGCTGGCCTTCGCGACGCATGGCTTTATGCTGGAAGCAAAGAGGCAAAGGTCATGTATAAGGAAATGTGCGACTGGACCGTCAATGTGGTGTCGAAGCTATCCACATCAGAGATGCAGGACATCCTCGGGTGGGAGCATGGTGGTGTCAACGAGACCCTCGCTGACGCATACCGCATTTTTGGTGACAAGAAATATCTTGCGGCGGCAAAGAAATACAGTCATCAGAGCATGATTGACGGGATGCAGACACTCAACAAGTCGTTTCTCGACAACAAGCACGCCAACACTCAAGTTCCCAAATACATCGGATTTGAACGAATATACCAGGAGGAGAAGCGCAGCGGAGGCACAATCACCACAGCCGCTTACAACAACGCCGCTCGCAACTTCTGGGACGATGTGGCACAAAACCGCACCGTGTGCATTGGCGGCAACAGCGTGAGCGAGCATTTCTTGCCTTCATCGAGGGCCGAACAGTATATCAGCAACCTCGACGGCCCTGAAAGCTGCAACTCCAACAACATGCTGAAACTGTCGGAGAACCTCTTTGATGAAACGCACGAGGCTAAGTATGCCGACTTTTACGAATCGACTATGTGGAACCATATTCTCTCCACACAAGATCCCGAAACGGGCGGATATGTGTATTTCACCACGTTGCGCCCTCAAGGTTACCGCATATACTCTCAGGTGAACCAAGGCATGTGGTGCTGTGTGGGCACAGGCATGGAGAACCATTCCAAGTATGGACACTTCATCTACACTCATTCTGCCGACAACAAGACATTGTACGTCAACCTCTTCACAGCATCGCAATTAGCAGACAACACCTTCGCGCTGACACAGGAGACAGACTTCCCGTATGGTTCTGCCACAAAGATCACAATCAATAAAAGCGGCACGTATGCTCTTGCCATACGCCATCCTCATTGGGCAGGAGAAGGCTACGCCATAACGGTGAATGGGTCGGCCGTTGAGACATCGGTGGCATCAGGAACATCAGGATACGAGACAATCAGCCGCTCATGGAAGGCTGGCGATGTGGTTGAAGTGGCTTTGCCCATGCAGCTCACCTGCGAGGAGTGCCCCGACTACAGCGACTATGTGGCGTTCAAGTATGGCCCTATCCTCCTGGCTGCCCAGACCACAGCGCGCAATGAGGCCGAAGCCGAAGCGACAGGCTTGAGCTGCGAATTGCTGCAAAATGAATACGGACGCGAGGGACGCATGGATCATGCTCCTGGCTCTATGGCCAAGCGTCTGTCTCTATCCTCTTCTCCTCTTCTCATAGGCGAGAGACGCGATGTGCTGAAGCGCATCACGCCCAATGAAGGCAAGCCATGCGAATTCACCATCGACGCCAACAGCACCCTGAGCAAAGGCAAATGGGGCGAATTGAAGCTTGTGCCTTTCTACACCATCCATCATGCGCGCTATTGCTGCTATTGGTACCAGCAGACAGCAGACAAGTATGGAGAAAGCGAAATGGGACGCGCCGACGCTCTTGAAGCGGCTCTCACAGCTCGCACCATCGACTTTGTGGCCCCTGGCGAGCAGCAGAGCGAGGCTGGGCACGATGTGGCCCACTCTGGCAATTCGACCACAGGAAGCTTCAGAGGCGAATACTTCCGTGATGCGCGCCAAGGCGGATTCATGGAATACACGCTTGCCAATCCTGAAGGCATCACGGAAGGCGTGTCGATAATGTGCCGCTTCACCACTGCCGACAAAGACCGCATGGGCATCATGAGCATCGATGGCAAGCCGCTGGCCACTACCACCATCCCTTCATCCTACAAGACTGCCGACGACAACGGCTTTTACAACATTGAGTTTGAAGTTCCTGCCGAGATGCTTGTCAACCCCGACGGCACAGCAAAGAGAAAATTGACATTCCGCCTTGCTGCCAACAGCACCACTTTAGCTCCAGGGCTCTATTATCTGCGTCTCCTTAGCGGATACAACAATGGAGCCTATCAGTTTGTGCCATCAGAATGGCTCACTGGCGATGCTGGACGTGTGGCGCAGAGCAACATCAGCTACGATGCCTCCGTTGGCACCATCACCGTGAAAGCTGGCACAGGCAGCAACAACGTGTGCCTTATGCTCGACTATCTCAACACCGAATATAAGGTGAAAAAAGACCAGAAATATCTTGTGGTGAGGGGCACAAACCTCGCCAAAGGCGCAGGCAAGAGTTATTTGTGGTGGCTCAATGGGCAAAACAAGGGTTCGCAAGTGGCTCCCACCAAGGTGGTGTCTGTAGGAAAAGAGACACTTGTGGCGTGGGACATCACCAAGTCGGGGCTCAACAGCAACTGCCAGGGCGACTTTTGGTTTGCGTCTACAGGCCAGACCATCTTCGGCCTCACATCCACCACAGGCACGTCTGTCATCAGCTACATCGGATTCGTTGACAGCATAGACAATGTGCCCACAGGCGTCATCGGCACTCATGCCGCGAAAGCAAAGGCTGACAAACGTGTTTACAATCTCAACGGCATTGCTATTGACAGCGATACCGCTGCCCATGGCATATACATCTCGGGAGGCAAGAAAGCTGTCAGATGAAACAAAAAAGCAAGGACAGTGTCTCTGCTTTTTTATTCGAGAAAGTGGCCGGATAGAAACAAATGAGCTATGATTGCAAGTAGTGCGCAAGCCTTCATGGGGAGACGAACAAAAGCTTAGTGACGAGCCAGACAAGATGAATAGAAGCGTTACGCTTTGATAAGCATTATCATAAGCACATGCATTGCCAGCACTTCAGCCGCGAAACACAGACGCAGGCTGAGACGCATGTCGGCAGAGGTCAGCAGACGCGCATTTGACCCTATATGCGGCTTGTAGAAAGATGTTCCGAAATAATTGTGAGTGCCACCAAACTGGCAATCGAGAATGCTGGCAAGCGCGGCTTCAGGCCAACCACTGTTGGGCGAAGCGTGCTTGCTGGCATATTTTTTCATGAAAGCCATTTGCGCCCACAATCGGCGCATATTGAAATGCCTGATGCTGTTGACTATGAGGATGAGCAATGCCGTGATGCGAGCAGGCACGTAGTTGGCCACATCGTCGAGGCGCGCTGCCCAGCATCCAAAATCTTTGTATCTGGAGGTTTTATAACCTATCATCGAATCGAGCGTGTTCACCATCTTGTATGCGAGCATGCCAGGCAGACCAAGGATGGCGAACCAGAACAGGGGCGCAATCACCCCATCCGACAGATTCTCCGCCAATGTCTCAAGTGCGGCTGTTCTGACCTCCTGTGCTGAAAGTTGGTTTGTGTCACGGCCCACGATGCGAGCCACTTGCTTGCGTCCTTCAGGCAGACTCCTGTCGACAGCCTCAAAGACCATGCGCACTTCTTTGCGCAGCGTATGGCCAGCCAAGCAGAAGAACACAAGGCACGAAAACAGCAATACGATGGCAAGCGCACAGCAAAAATATGTGGTTTCACTGCAGATTGACGTTGCTGATGTCGCTTTTTCGAGAAAGTCCATTCCCTTGTCCCACATTAAACATGCAAGGAAATACACGCCCAAGATGCTTGCGAGAGCGAACGCGGCGCCTTTAGCCTTGCGACATCTGCCTTTGTTGAGGCGATGTTCGCCAAAACTGATCCACTTGCCCATATACACCACAGGATGTGGCAAATGCGCAGGGTCGCCAAAGATGAGGTCAAGAGTCCAGCCCACGATAAGGATCATGAGCACAGAATAGGTAGATATGAGAGTGATTGATGTTTCCATGGGCAAATGTCAAGTTGAGTTGTTGGGTAAATATTTTGTCGAGTAAATCTCTTGTAGAGTTGTTGAGCAAACATTAAGCCGAGTTGTTGAGTGAATATTAAGCCGATTCTTCAGCAAATGCCAGTCTATTTATATTAAATACCTTATTGAGCTGTCAGTACTTATTTTGTTGATTCTTCTATGAATACCAAGTCTGTTTCAGCAATATCAAGCAGATAAATCCAACAAGCATTATGTTGATTCGTTTGGCAAAGCATGCATTCACATTATTCTCCGCATGCTTGCTGAGAGGTTTCTTTTTCATATTGAGCAACGGCCTTTATGAGCGCATCGTTTTCCTCTCGTGTCTGTATGGCAATGCGGAAGTGCCCTGTGGTGAGGCCTTCAAAATTGGATGCGTCGCGTATGAGCATTCCATGCCGGCAGGCAAGATAATCTTTCAAGTGAGATGCCGAGCCGCCCGATATTTTGCACAGAAGGATGTGAGTGTCCGATGGGCACACTTCTATACGAGGCAATGCCCCAAGCGCATTGGCCACCCGTCTGCGTTCGTCCATCAGAGCCATCACATCTAACGTGTAATCGTCTTTGTGCTGAAGAAGATACAAGCCTGCGTCTTGGGCCACTCTGTTGACAGACCACGGCATGCGGCAGCGCTTCACTTTGCCAAGCAGCACCTCGTCGCCTGTGACGCAGCCAAGGCGAAGCCCTGGAATGGCGTATTCCTTCGTCATGGAATGAAGCATGAGCGTGTTTCCGAAGCGCACGCCCTCAGCTGTAGTCGGCACACTCTCTGATGTGAAAGGAGCATAACTCGCATCTATCACCACATACTGCTGCCGTTCAGCCTTCTGACTTATCATGCGCTCCAGTTCTCCCTTTGCGAGCACGCTTCCTGTGGGATTGTTGGGATTGCAGATCCAAGTGAGCCTGGCCTCTGCGTCATCCGTGCCGCACTCGTCGTTGAGCACGCGATGCTGATTCTGACGGCAAGCATCGGCATACTCTGAGAATGTTGGCCCAGCGATTGCTGAGGTTGAGCCTCTGAACGCCTGCGCTATGAGATATATTGCCTCCGTGGCCCCATTGGTCACCATGACCTGCGAAGGCTTTATGCGCCATTGTTCTGCAAGCGCCGCCTCCAAAGCCACAGGGGTCGGGTCGGGATAGTTGGTCACCTTAGGCAGGCATTCCGCAAGATGGGCAAACAGGCCCGATTGGTCGAAATGGCTGTATACGTTCGAACTGAAATTGATCTTAATGTCATTGTATTTGTAAAGGTCATCTCCGTGTCCGTTAAGCATGGTGTGTGATGTGTTTTTGAATTAAAGTTCTAATTTGACAGAATGCTGTATATCTGTTGAATGTCAATATATTGGCGCACATGCTGAGCAAGGAGGTCGTATTGCCGGTTCTTGAAGTCGGCCATTGTCTCCACTTTGGCCTTGTCCTTCGGCATCGAAGCGCAGAAAGGCTCGAGCATGCTGTCAATGACGACGGCATTGTCGAGAAAGCCATGGATGTATGTGCCGAGGCAATTGCCCCTTCTCACAATCTGCTCATCCGTGTTGCTCACCCCCTGATGTATTTCATAGCCCTGGCACACATGCCCCTCATACATGAACGAGACCTGCCTCGTGGTCTTGTCGGCCGTCATCGTCGTGTCAATGTCGAGCAGTCCCAGTCCTGGCAGCATCGGGATGGAGCCCTCCACCCCCAGCGGGTCGTTGACAGTTTGCCCGAGCATCTGGTAGCCTCCGCAGATGCCCACGATCTGCTTTCCGTTGCGGTGCGCCTCGATGATTGCGCTTGCCACACCGTTGCGCCTAAGTTCATATAGGTCATCGAGCGTTGCCTTTGTGCCTGGCAGGATGATGATGTCGGCTTTTTTCACATCTTCCACGTTCGACGTGTAGAAAAGATTTACTCGCGCATCGCGCTCAAGAGCGGCAAAATCGGTGAAATTGCTGATGTGGCGCAGGAGCACCACAGCCACATTCACCTTGTCATCGGCTGCGGCACGGCCCTTGCGCTCCAGTTCCACACTGTCCTCCTCGTCTATGGCTATGTTTTTGAAAGCAGGCACCACACCGAGCACAGGCACACCGCAGATATCTTCCATCATCTTGCGTCCCGATTCAAAGAGGCGGATGTCGCCTCTGAACTTGTTGATGACAATGCCCTTGATGCGCGCCCTGTCTTCAGGCGTCTGCAGCATCACGCTTCCGTAGCATGAGGCAAAGACGCCCCCTCTATCGATGTCGGCCACAAGTATGACGTCGGCATCAGCATAGCGCGCCATCGGCATGTTGACGAGGTCCGAATCGCGCAGATTGATCTCCGACACACTTCCCGCTCCTTCCAACACTATGGGATTGTATTGCGAGGCAAGCCTGTCGTAGGCAGCATGCACAGCCAGCCTCAGTTGCTCGCGTCCTTCCTTGCGGAAATAGTCGTAAGCTGAGCGGTTGCCGATGGGCTTGCCATTGAGCACAACCTGCGTGGTGTGTTCCGAATTGGGCTTGAGCAGCAGAGGGTTCATGTCTGTGCATGGCTGCAGGGCGCACGCTTCTGCCTGCACGGCCTGCGCCCGGCCTATCTCGAATCCATCGGGCGTAGCGTACGAATTGAGGGCCATGTTCTGCGCTTTGAAAGGGGCCGGGCGGTAGCCATCTTGCAGGAATATGCGGCATAGAGCTGTGCACAGCACGCTCTTGCCCACATCGCTGCCTGTGCCGACGAGCATGAGAGGACGCAGGCGTTTCTCATTATTATTATTTATCTTGTTATCTTTGTTCATGATCAATTGAAGTGCCTTGCATTATTATAGCCGCTTATTGCGGATCTGCATGAAGAATCACGCCTTTCCATGGGCCTTCTGGCAATGGGCCTTGAAGAGCATTGCGTTCATGAATCTCACGGGCCAATGGGGTGAAGCGCGAAAGAATCTACAAAGCGACCAATCCCAGCAAAACGGATAATTCCTCAGGCGTTTTGTCGCCCCAATACCAATGGGTGTAGCCAGCCGTGACATTCTTATACTTATACACAGGCGTGTCGACAGGGCTTCCCTTGGCCGACAGCTGCATGCGCACCTTTTCCACACCGCCGTAAGCCTCGATTTCATCGGCTATCTTCGAATAATGAAACTCATGCCCTTTCACCGTCAGGCCTGCCAAGCTCGTCTGCCTGTAGCCAAGATGCAGGCGCGCTCCTTCCATTGTGGCCCGCAAGGGCAGCACGCCGCACATGGGCCTTCCGTCTATGTCGCTGCAGAGATACATGAAGCCGCCGCATTCAGCAAATATGCGGCCACCCCCTTCAGCATAGTTCCTTATCTGCTCGCGCATCGAAGCATTCGACACAAGTTGGTCAAGAAACAATTCGGGATAGCCGCCAGGCAGATAAAGGATGTCGCACGGCGGAAGGACAGCGTCGCGCAATGGCGAGAAACTCTCCACAATGCCAAGCCTGCAGAGGGCATCGACATTAGCCTTGTATGTGAAGTTGAAGGCGTTGTCCTTAGCGACAAGTATCTTCAGAGACGACAGAGGGCGAGGCGCAGCAGCTTTCTTGCCGCCATCCCTGCCCTTCTCGCAGCACAGGCTCAGCAGGCGGTCGATGTCGACATGCTTCTCCACCTCTTCTGCGGCTAACTGGAGCAGGAGCTCCACATCCTCTTCCGCTTGTATCGTCAATCCCAGATGGCGGCTCGGGATGGCCAGTCGCTCGTTGCGCGGCAGATAGCCCAGACACTCCACGCCGGCATCCTCGCATGCTTCGCGCAGGAAATGGTAATGGCTGTCAGAAGCCACTTGGTTGAATATCACTCCGGCTATCCTGATGCCCGAATTGAACCGCTTGAATCCGTAGATGACGGGTGCAACGCTGTAGGCCACAGATTTGGCGCTCACCACAAGGACCACAGGTACGTCTAAGGTCTGCGCCACATCGGCGCTCGAGCCTTTCCACTTGTCGTATCCGTCGTACATGCCCATGACGCCTTCTATCACGCTCACATCGGCATCGGCCGAATACGTGAGGTGCAGGCTGCGCACATGGTCGCCCGACGACATGAATGTGTCGAGATTGACCGATTCGCGCCCGGAAGCCATGCGGTGCAGCATCGTGTCGATGTAGTCGGGTCCGCATTTGTAGGGCTGCACACGCAGCGAGCGGTTGCGCAGGGCGCGCAGGAGTCCGATGGCCACAGTGGTCTTTCCGCTGTTGGATGAGGCTGCTGCTATGAGAAAACTATGAAGCATATTGCAAGAGGCATAATGTGAGGTAGAACACGGTTTCTGTTATTATGAACGAAGCTCCGCAGCAGTCGCCCGTATAGCCCTGGATGCGGCGGCGCATGATGGCAAAGAGGCAGAGCGCGGCCACGCACGCCATCACGAACGGCAGGATGTAGCTCATGCTGAAGAATGATGCCGCTGGCAGGAGGCCAAACGCGAGGCACGCCGCATTCTCCCGCCACGACGGGCGGGTGTAGACCATCTTTATCTTTGCCTCCGACGCCTTCCGGGCGTAAGGCAGGAAGTGGACGATGGACGAACTGGCCATCTTGCACAATGGGTCTGCCACGACAAACAGCATGGCTCCTCCTGGCAATGCTTGCATGAGAGCCGTGAGCACATTCCATTGCAGGAGATAGTGCACCACAAGGCCGAGCACGCCATAAGTGCCGATGTGCGAGTCTTTCATTATCTCGAGCACGCGCTCGCGGCTGGTGCCTCCGCCGAATCCGTCGCAGAAGTCGGCAAAGCCGTCTTCGTGGAGCGCACCCGTGAGAAGCACGCGGCTGGCAAGGGCCAGTGCCACGCTTATGCCGGCAGGCAGGCCGGCAGCCGACGTGAGAAGCACCGTGAGCGTCATGGCTCCGCCTGTGAGCCAGCCGGCCAGGGGCCAGAGGGGCACCACGTGCTTGTAGTGGTCGGCCTCAATGTCGCATATGCGCCAGAAGGGCAGCCGTGTGAAGAAACTCAATGCTGCCAATATGCGCTTAGAAATATTTTGTAATGTTCGCATGTGAGAAATTGTCCATTTCATTGATCATGTTCACAGCCGACTGCACTATCGGGTATGCGCATATGGCTCCTGTGCCTTCTCCGAGACGAAGACCGAGATGGAGGAGCGGCGAGGCTCCCATGGCGTCGAGCATGAGCTTGTGTCCGCCCTCATCGCCACAATGCCCGAAGATGGCGTAGTCGGCCACATTGGCGTCGATGCGCGAAGCGGCAAGTATGCACGAGGTCATGATGAAGCCATCCACAAGTATCGCCATGCGGTGTTCGGCCGCGCGGAGCATTCCGCCTATGGCTGCGGCCATCTCGAAGCCGCAGAAATATGATGCGACAAGGGCGGCGTATGCAGGGCCGTCTGTGCTGGTGGCGCTGGGCGTGTCCGCCTTGCATGCGCTTTCCTCCGTGCTGCAGCCTTCATTCAATCCATGGATGCGGTTCATGAAATTGTCCACCGACGCTTTGAGCACTTCATATTTGTGCCTTATGCCTTCCGGCGCGAGCCCGCTGCCTGCTCCCACGCATTGGTCGAGCGGAATGTTGAGGAGAAGGTGCATGAGTATGCTTGACGGCGAAGTGTTGCCGATGCCCATCTCGCCGAAGCTCACGATGTTGCATCCTTCGCTGAAGCATGCGTCGACCTGTTCGGCTCCTGCCGACAAGGCTCTCTCCCACTCTGCCTCGTCCATGGCAGGCCCATGGAGAAAGTCGTTTGTGCCATAAGCTATCTTGCGGTCGATGATTTGCGGATATTCGGTGTGGTCGAAATCGTGGTCCACTCCCACATCGACAATCTTCAGCTCGAAGCCGTGCTGACGGCAGAACATGTTGACGCCGCCTCCGCCGCGGGTGTAGTTAATCATCTGCTGCCACGTCACCTCGCGTGGCGAGAACGACACGCCTTCCCTCTCTATGCCATGGTCGCCTCCGAAGAGGATGTGGCATGGATGGTGGAGCGAGGGCGTGTCGGTGTCTTGTATGAGGCACATCTGCAGCGCCAGGCTCTCAAGGCGGCCGAGCGAGCCTTTGGGCTTGTTGAGATTGTCTATTTTGTCTTGGAAGAAGGCTGTTTTGCTTCTGTCTGCCGGTTTTATCATTGCTTTAAACATTATTGTGTGGTTTGGCCGGATGTGTCGCAAGGCTTCTGGTGCGCATTGGCCGCTTGCCCCGCATCCGTTTTTTTCAATGTATGGCAAAGTTAATGAAAATATGCGAGACTCTGCCTGTTAGTAGGATAAATGTGGGCCGTGCTTTTCATATTTCATCAAAATGCCGTAACTTTGCAGGCAAATAGCCAAGCAATATGGCACATTGTTATCTTAAATGAAAATATAAGCGCATGGAATATTTGTCGCAGGAATGCTACGATGCTCTCGTGGCCGAATTGAATGAATTGATAAATGTAGAGTTGCCAAGAGTGAAGGGCGAACTCGTGGAGGCTCGCGAAAAGGGCGACTTGAGCGAGAATTTTGAATACCACGCAGCGAAGCGCTCTCATGGCAAACTCCTGGGGAGGATTCGCTTCAAGCAAAGAGTGCTTCAAAATGCGAGGGTGCTCGACACTTCGCACCTCGACTGCGGCACGGCAGGACTGTTTCGCAAGGTGGAGATGACCAACGTCGACAACGGCATGAAGATGGCCTACACTATAGTGAACCCGCACGAGGCCAATCTGAAGGAGGGCAAGATATCCATAAAGTCGCCTATAGCCGACGCGCTTCTTGGCAAGAGGGCGAATGAGACGGTTGAGGTTCGTGTGCCAGCTGGCATTTTAAGGCTCAGGATTGACCGCATCACCGTTTGAATGCGCGGGTCGCACCTCGGCCATCACCGCTGCTGACGGAGAGCGGAACAGAAATGGCCTTAATGACCGCAATGGCCACTACTGCATTCCTTTCGCCAGGTCCGATTTTAATGCTGAAAAAAACTTGCTCAGCAATTATTTTTTTCGTAACTTTGCAAGCAAATGGAAAAGTTCCTTGAGGCAAGGTGCATGGCAGAAAACGCACAGCAAGGCAATGGCACACCCTCATCCCGAACACATCCCGAACACACACGCATCTCCGCAACAAAAGAACAGGCAACAACAGGCTACAACAGGCAACAAGAAAATCATGGACGAAAATGTGACACTCAACGAGCACCACAAGCAGGAGCACGAGCCTGCGCACACGGCCGAGCATCTGCTGAACCAGACTATGGCAAGGATGTTTGGATGCGAAAGGTCGAAAAACGCTCATATAGAGAGAAAGAAAAGCAAAATAAACTTCACGCTCAGCGTCTGCCCCACCCAAGAGCAGGTGGACGAGATAGAACGCAGAATGAACGAACTCATACAGGAAGACCTGCCTGTGACCTACGAATACGTCACGCGAGACGAGATTCCCCAAGGCGTGAAGCTCGACAAACTGCCTGAGGACGCAAGCGAGACGCTGAGGCTTGTGAGGATTGGCCACTACGACGTGTGCCCCTGCATCGGGCGGCATGTGAAGTCGACAAGGGAAATAGGCAGATTCCACATCACAAGCACAAGTTTCAAGGACGGCAGCTTCAGAATAGTGTTCAAGGTCGACAACGTGTGAAGAGTGTGACGAGGCGCCTGCTCCCTCCGCGCATCGAGGAATTGCTCAAGGCCAAGCCCCACCCTTTCCACGAAGCACAAAGCCAACGCCTGAAGAAAATTGGGCAGCACGTCACTAAAGCGATGGTGGAAATGGCTTGAAGCACACAGCCAACGCCTGAAGAAAATGCTTGCCTTGCGTGAAATAAGACATCTAACAAATCATTATCCTATTTATAACCAACAACACATGAGAAAATCTATCATCTCTATGGCTTTCATGGCGGCCATCATAGCAACGCCAGCTATGGGACAGACAACATCCTGGACTGCCGACAACGGCAACGGCACGTACACCAACCCTCTATTCTACGATGAATTTTCAGACCCCGACATCTTGCGCGTGGGCGACGACTACTACCTCGCTGGAACCACTATGCACACCGTGCCTGGTCTCGTGATCCTCCACTCCAAAGACCTCGTCAACTGGGAGAATGTGTCTTACTGCTTCGACCGCTTCGACTTCGACGACGACGCTTTCTCTCTGAAAAACCACAAGGAGATATACGGGCAAGGCATTTGGGCGCCTGCCATAAGATACGCCAACGGACAATTCTACATATTTTCCAACGTCAACGGCAAGGGACTGCAATGCTACACAAGCAAGGACATAAAGGGCCCATGGAAGCACAGCAACATGAAGGGACGCATCTACGACCTCAGCGTGCTCTTTGACGACGACGGCAAAATATACGCCATACACGGCTACGGCGAAGTGCACTGTACCCAACTGAAGCCCGACATGAGCGGACCTATGGAAGAGACCGACCGCATCATCATACCAGAAGGAAGCAGCGTGGGCGAAGGACACCACATGTACAAGATCAACGGCATGTATTACCTTATCTCCACCGACTACAAGCCTAACGGACGCACTCTGTGCTCGCGCTCGAAGAGCATCTGGGGACCTTACGAGACATGCGTCATCACGGCCGACGAGACGTTTGGCTACCATGCGGCTTCGCTCACACAGGTGAAGGGGCGCATCGTGCCTGACGGCACCGACTTCAAGCTCGGACCTGTCGACAAGGACGCCACGGCGTGCACCAACATCCACCAGGGGGGCATCGTGCAGACGCAGACGGGAGAATGGTACGCTCTGCTCATGATGGACTTCCATTCCATCGGGCGTACGGTCACTCTCGCGCCCATCACATGGAAAGACGGATGGCCCATGCTCGGACTCGAAGGCAACCTCGGACGCGCTCCGCGCACATGGACCAAGCCTAACATACCTGGCACCGAACACATCAAGCCTCACGCTCCATACGAACGAAACGAAAACTTCGACGGCAAGCAGCTCGGCCGCGTGTGGCAATGGAACCACAATCCCGACGACACGATGTGGAAGCTCAAGGGCGGCAAACTGCAGTTACACACCATGCCTGCCGAACAGCTGATGTGGGCGCGCAACACGCTCACGCAGCGCGTCATCGGACCGTCGAGCGTCACTACGGTGGAACTGAACGTGAAGAACATGCAAGACGGTGATGTGGCCGGCTTGGGCAACATCAATGTGCCTTGCTCATGGATTGGCATCGTGAAAGAAGGCAGAACGCTCAAGCTGCGATGCTTCGAGCAACTGAAGAACGACACGGTCGACAGCAACGTGGTGCTCCCCAAGGGCAAGATATGGCTGCGATTCGACGGCGACTTCGACAACGACCAGGGACATTACGAATATTCGTTCGACGGCAAAAGTTTCAAGCAAGCTGGCGGTACGATGAAACTCTCATACCAGCTCATCTCGTTCCAGGGCTCGCGCATGTCGCTCTTCGCTTTCAACAAAAACGGAAGAAATGGCGGATATGCCGAATTTGACAATTTCACCGTCGAGGAGACGAAAGCCGACCGCAGCGGCAACATACCTTACGGCAAGACTTTCCGCATCATCAACCTTGCCACAGGACGACCCATGCACGCAACACCTCACGGACTCATGTACGACACGGCTGCGCAAGACAAGAGCGACCTCACGCTGTTCACCCTCGTAGACCGCGGAGGAGGCAAGGTGGCGCTGCGATGCAAGGATGGACGGTATGTGTTTGTGTCGGGCTACGGACTGCCTGGCGACGTGCGCCTCACAGCCGACGTGGAGAAGGCGGAGGAGTTTATGTGGCAAGACTACCTCAACCACGAGTTCATGCTCATGTCAACACGCACGCACACTTACATCGGCAAGAGCCCCACTACGGGAAGCCCTTATTCGATGGACTACAAAGGGGCTGACCCTGCCAAGCGCAACGGAGCCGTGTTCAGATGGGAAGAATAGGCCGTGGCATCCAAGCGCAACGGAGCCGTGTTCGGACGGGAAGAATAGGCAGCCCTGCCATAAGGGTGCCATGAATACGTTATTATAAAGTTATCATAAAGAAGACTTTATTATAAAGTTATCATAAAGATGAGTGAAGAGCCGGATGGATGCGAATCCACCGGCTCTTCTTTTTGCATTTCTACATGACGAAACAAGCACAAAGTGACGGAATGATAAAGAAAATGCCGCGCAACAATTAAAAAAAGCGCCTCCGATGGCAAATGTGTCAACAGAAATGACTAACTTTGTAGCTCAAAATATAAAATGAGGCGTGGCGCAACATGCTGATGTGTGCGCACACACCTGTTTTCATCCAAAACAGAACATTAGGTTATAACTATAAAAATTCAGGACAAAATGGCTGACACAAAGAAAATCAAGACTGCACTCGTTTCGGTGTTCCACAAAGATGGACTCGATGAACTTCTCGCCGAACTCAACAAGAACGGTGTTCAATTCCTTTCAACAGGAGGCACACAGGCATTCATCGAAAGCCTCGGCTACCCATGCCAGAAAGTTGAAGACCTCACCACATACCCTTCCATCCTCGGCGGACGCGTTAAGACACTCCATCCTAAGGTGTTTGGCGGAATCCTTGGACGCCGCGAACTTGAAAGCGACCAGAAGGAGATGGCAAAATACGAGATCCCAGAAATAGACCTCGTCATTGTCGACCTCTACCCATTCGAGGAGACTGTGGCCAACACTAACGACGAGCCTGCAATCATCGAGAAAATCGACATAGGCGGCATTTCACTCATTCGCGCAGCAGCCAAAAACTTCAACGATGTGGTCATAGTGCCAAGCAAGGCAGAATATAAGCCTCTGCTTGACATCGTGAAGGCACAGGGCGCTGAAACAACAAAGGCGCAGCGCAAGATGTTTGCCGAGCGCGCTTTTGCCACATCAAGCCACTACGACACTGCCATCCACAACTATTTCGCAAAATAATCTGCATCATTTAGATTTCAACGCACAGTATGGGATTTTTTTCTTTGACACAAGATATTGCCATGGACCTTGGCACGGCCAACACAATCATCACATGCAATGGGAAGATTGTGGTTGACGAGCCGTCTGTGGTTGCGCTTGATAAAAAAAACAACAAGATGATCGCCGTGGGAGAAAAGGCGAAGATGATGTATGAGAAGACTCACGACAACATCCGCACCTGCCGACCTCTACGTGACGGTGTCATCGCCGACTTTTACGCATGCGAGCAGATGATGCGCGGCCTCATAAAGATGGTGAAGACAGGACATCATCTCTTCACACCGTCGCTGCGCATGGTCATCGGTGTACCTTCAGGCTCCACCGAGGTGGAACTGCGCGCCGTGCGCGACAGCGCTGAGCATTCGGGCGGACGAGATGTCTACCTCATCTTCGAGCCTATGGCCGCTGCCATAGGATGCGGCATCGACGTGGAGGCTCCTGAGGGACAGATGATCGTCGACATAGGCGGTGGCTCCACAGAGATTGCTGTCATCTCGCTTGGTGGCATCGTGAGCAACAACTCCATCCGCGTGGCTGGCGATGAGCTCACTGCCGACATACAGGAATACATGTCGCGGCAGCACAACGTGAAGGTCTCGGAGCGAATGGCTGAGCGCATCAAGATAAATGTGGGCTCTGCTCTCACAGACCTGGGCGATAGCGCGCCGCAAGACTTTGTGGTGTATGGCCCGAACCGCATCACGGCTCTGCCTATGCAGATATCTGTGTGCTACCAGGAAATAGCCCACTGCATAGACAAGACAATAGCCAAAATCGAAACAGCTGTGCTACAGGCATTGGAAAACACTCCGCCTGAACTCTATGCCGACATCGTGAAGAACGGCATCTGGCTCACAGGTGGAGGTGCCCTGCTCAGAGGCCTCGACAAGCGTCTCTCGGACAAGATTCAGATTCCTTTCCACATTGACGACGACCCATTGCGTTCGGTGGCCAAGGGCACTGGCATCGCTCTGAAGAATGTAAACAATTATCAGTTCCTCATGAGATAAATGTGCGATGCGTGCACTTATAGACTTAATCATAAAAAGCAAACACTTGTTTCTGTTTGTGCTGCTCGAGATAATCAGCCTCGGCATGCTCTTCAGCACCAACGGATATCCAAGATGCGTTGCGTTCACAACTGCTAATGGCGTTGTAGGCTCTTTCTACGACGTCATTAGCAGCATTACATCATACCTGGACCTTCAAGAAGAAAACCACAGGCTCGAGGTGGCCAACCAAAGGTTGCGCCAGCAGCTGCACAGCATGAAGGAAGCGGCAGCTGAAGAAAAATGCGACACCGCGCGGCGCATGCAGTCGCTCCCGCCAAAATACAGCCTGGTGCACGCCCAAGTGGTCAACAACACACTGCACAAGACGTACAACCTCATGACCATCAACAAGGGCAAGGCCGATGGCATAAGGCCAGAGATGGGCGTGGTGTGCTCAGATGGCGTCGTGGGCATTGTTTACATGACAAGCGCGCACTACAGCATTGTCACTCCCCTGCTCAACGAGAACAGCAAGGTGAGCTGTCGTTTGCGCAATTCGGAATATTTTGGCTCTCTTATATGGAAACAAGGCAATGCAAGCGTATCCTATCTGACAAACATTCCAAGGCACGCTCATGTGAAAAAGGGCGACATCGTGGAGACGAACGGATATTCCGACATCTTTCCTGCAGGGCTGCCTGTGGGTGTGGTGAGCGACTTGGGCGATTCGTCTGACGGAATGTCGTACATGCTGAGAGTGAGGATGTTCACTCAGTTTGCCACTCTGCGCGAAGTGGCCGTGATAACCAACTTCACCACAAAGGAGAGAAGGTATCTTGAGGATGTGGCCTCCAATCCTGATGACAAGACAAAACAGAAACTGAAGAAACCTGAGAGCATCGAGATAAATATGTCGGCAAATGAAAGCGCGTCACCTGCAGCCGAGTCTCAGCCGCCAACACAAGAAACAAACAATCCTCCTGCAGATGCTAATGCTGCTGCAGCCGAATAATCTGAACACACCATATATATGGAATCAAACTTTTTCTTACGCTTGCTGAGACTTTTCGCTTTAGTGTGCATTCAGGTGATGATCTGCAACAACATCCATCTTTTCGGATGCGTCTCTCCTATCATAATCAGCTATATGCTGGTGTGCATGAACCAAAGCACATCGCGCACAGCTTTGCTGCTGTGGGGCTTCGCCATAGGATTGATTCACGACATGTTTGCCAACACAGCCGGCATTGCTGCAGCATCATGCACATTGGCGGCAATGGTACAGCCTAAGATTCTCAGCATGTTTCTGCCAAGAGACGCGGCTAACGATTTCACGCCTTCATTCAGAAGCCTGGGCCTCTTTGCGTACATGACCTACACGCTGCTGCTTACTTTTATTATCAATGCCGCATACATCATGCTGAGCATGTTCACACTCTCCAACTGGCAGACCACACTTTGCTCCATAGGCGGAAGCGTAGTGCTGTCGACAGCGGTCATAATGTTTATCGACTCTATTGTGCACGGAAACCGCAGCAGCAGATGAGACGCACCGCAGAAATAATCATGAAGAGCAACTTCAAAAGAACGGCTGAATAAGAACATCTGCAATAAAAATGCAGCATTTAATCATAGAGAAGAGCAATGAAGAATTTCAAATATGAGTATCGCAAATTTATAATCGGAGGCATAGCGCTCATTGTGGTGTTATGCTACATAGCGAGACTCGCCTTTCTTCAGTTGTCGGATGATGGATACAAGAGCAAAGCTGACAACAACGCCTTTCTCAACAATATTGTTTTCCCATCGCGAGGCTCCATTTACGACCGTGAAGGAACCTTGCTTGTCTACAACCAGCCTGCATACGACATAATGGTGGTGATGAGAGAAATGCAGGGACTCGACACGCTCGACTTCTGCAAGACCCTCGGCATGAGCGTTGACGAGTTTAATGCCAGAATGGAAAACATCCAAGACAGAAAGAAGAATCCGGGCTATTCCACCTACACGCAGCAATTGTTCCTCTCGCAGATACCAGCCGAGGAATTCAGCGTGTTTCAGGAAAAGCTGTTCAGATACAGAGGCTTCTATGTGAGGCAGCGCACCATACGCCGCTATTCCACAGACTATTGCGCACATGTGCTTGGAGATGTGGCTGAAGTGTCGCAGAGAGACATCGACAACGACAGCTACTATGAGCCTGGCGACTATATAGGCAAGCAAGGTATAGAGCGCAGCTATGAAAAAGAGCTCCGGGGCGAGAAGGGTGTGGAAGTGCTGCTCAGAGACGCCAGAGGAAGAATACAAGGCCATTACAAAGACGGAGCATTCGACCGCATGCCTGTGGCCGGAAAAGACCTGACGCTGTCTATCGACGCAAAGCTCCAAGAACTGGGCGAGCATCTCATGGAAGGCAAGATGGGAGCGATAGTGGCCATCGAGCCGTCGACAGGAGAGATCCTCAGCCTTGTGAGCGCGCCAAGCTACAACCCTCACCGCATGGAGGGCAAGCAAAGAGGCAAGCAGATGATGGAAATGCAGCGCGACCCCATGAAGCCAATGCTCAACAGAGCCATCTCGGGCACCTACCCTCCCGGATCCACGTTCAAGACATCGCAAGGACTCACTTTCCTGCAAGAGGGAATAATAACCACCTCTACCCTCTATCCGTGCTCTCACGGGTTCCGTTATGGACGCTTGAAAGTGGGATGCCACTCGCATGGTGCCCCGCTGCCGCTTGTGCCAGCCATTGCCACTTCGTGCAACAGCTTTTTCTGTTGGGGCCTGTTTCACATGATAGGCAACAGGACGCGCTACAAGTCGAGCCAGCAAGCCATGACAACGTGGAAAGACTATATGGTGAGCATGGGCTTTGGATACAAGCTTGGCGTGGATCTTCCCGGCGAGGCAAGGGGCATGATTCCTAACGCCGATTATTACGACAAGCGTCTGGGCAAGTCGTGGTCGGGACTGACGGTAATATCAATATCCATTGGCCAGGGCGAGGTGACGCTCACTCCGCTGCAGATAGCCAACCTCGGAGCCACAATAGCCAACAGAGGATATTACATCACGCCGCATGTGGTGAAAAAAATTGGAGATGAGAGCGTGGCCGACAGCATGAGAGTGAAACACTACACCAAGGTGGACAGGAAATATTATGACATTGTGGTGCAGGGCATGAGGCAGGCTGTGCTTGGTGGCACATGCAGATCGGCCAACAGCATGCAGTATGAAGTGTGCGGCAAGACTGGCACAGCGCAAAACCGCGGGCACGACCACTCTGTGTTCATGGGTTTCGCTCCAATGAACAAACCCAAGATAGCCATTGCCGTTTATGTGGAGAACGGAGGTTTCGGAGCTGTGTATGGTGTGCCAATAGGAGCTCTGATGATGGAGCAATACATAAACGGAAAGCTCTCGCCTGAAAGCGAGAGAAAGGCTGAGGCCTTCCGCAGCAGGCACATATCGTATGGACCTGGCGAAAGATGACTCCTGCCACCTGATGAATGCAGATTGCTCATGGCAACGCTGAATGTGAAATTGAGAATGCTGAAAATACAATTGTGAGACGCTGAAAATACAATTAGGCAACGCTGAAAAATACAATTAGGCAACGCTGAAAAATACAATTAGGCAACGCTGAAAAATACAATTAGGCAACGCTGAAAAATACA
>CAKQYA010000007.1 GCA_934293005.1 uncultured Bacteroidaceae bacterium | reverse complement strand
TCCCTATTTATAGGGCTTAGCAGAGTTTTATATCTGCAAAAGCCCTATTTTGTAGGGGTGGGAAACTTTAGTTAATATTTTTGTACATGAAGGGTAGCTAAAATTTATCAATTTTCCTTTGTCATCATACAAATCCACGAATGCATAAATTGTGTCTTTCATAGGAGAGGGATTTCGTTTGCCGAATACTTTGTAGAGGTATGGCATATCTGAATAAATCATGTTATGTGTCAAATTTACATAAATTGAATTTTCCCACATTTTATAATGTCGAGTCGTATAATTCCGCTCGATAATGCTAGTATCATCAGGGACGCCATCAACCTTAGCATAAACTACATATTCTCCATCAGAATCCTTTCTTTTGGTAGAAAGGTAGAAATTGACTGGATTTCTTCTTTCTATGTCATGCCAAATAGAAACTTTTGCTGTATATCCGTTAATTTTATCCAAATAATAATCGTTTAATGCGGGAATGTTATATCCTGCAGAGAACCCTTCCGTGTCAAACGTCTTTGGCTGAATATACAAATATTGGTAAACCATAGGCATAACTCGAAATTGAAAGTATGGTATGGTGTTTTTTATATCTGCTATGTCTATGTTTCCTTTGAATAATTGAACTTTGTAATACAGAGGTTTTCCACCAATGTAATTTGCACCATACATTTTCCTCAGATTGTTAATTAAATCCTCTAACGGAAATCGATATTGAAATTCTATATTAAGTAACTTTTTGACGTTTTTTCCAAAAAAGATATAATATGGCTTGGCTGTTGTTGTATCTTGGCCTTTGGCAATGAATGGCTTTGTGCATTCTTTGTCGTTCCATACTCCACATACAATGGTGTATGTATTGCCACTCTGGTCAATTTGTCTTGCATAATCTATTGTCTTAGTAGTAAACTTAGCTGTGAAATTGTAATACCTCACTCTGTCTCCATTTACGATTTCATCACCAATTTCGCGCTCTAGATTTAAGTCGACATTTAGAATGTCATGTTTCTTTTGCGAATTGTTCCTCTGTTGCGCATTCAGATGGAATGCGCAACAGAGGAACAATAGAGTAAATATGATGGATTTCTTCATATCTTATTTTTAAAGAGTTGCTACTATAGTGGAATATTGATGTTTGTACAAGGTAGTTCTGTCTCTTTAGAAGGATCAAAGTAATATTGCTGAACTGTGCCTGCTGGTGATAGATAGTAAAAAGACAGCATTTTTTGGTCTTCTCCTTCGAATGCATCTTTTAACAACATGTCAAATGTTACGTCTGGGCAAGTTGAGAGGTATTGCTTGATTTTCTCTGTCACATTGGTGGTTGCTTTAGGAACCATAAATCTAAAAATGTCGTATGAGTAATCATCCATGTCGCTTTGAACATTCTCTTTTTTCATGGAGACCCCTTTTGCTGCTGTAGATTTATTATATTCCGCGTATGTTTCTGCGACTAAGACTTTATTGTCCAGAGGTAAAATGAAGCTAATGACAAAATTACTTTCATCTGGTCTGTATGTAACATTGAAAATAATGGAGGCATATTTTCCTGTGCCTCTTTTCTTTCCAGAAGCGGCACTAATCAATTTTCCTGGTTTGTTGGTTTCGGTGTTTTCATCGTAAATGGTATATGCAGGGAATTGTATAGTGCTTGCATCAGTTTCCTTCAAACTGGTAAGGCGGCAATAGGTGCTCTTAATCCAAGCCTTTTTCGAATTTCTGACATCGCTATTTGTAACCTCTATACAGTACCAACCTTCCTTCTTCTCAACGATAGGGAATATGTCATTGCGTTGTGGAGTGAAGGGATTGGCATAACTTTCAGCAAGTCCCCCTATAGGATACTTGTCTTTTTCTGTATCCTCATACATCAACATGGAATAGGTATCAATTGACCCCCCATCAGAACTCCACTCCATGAGTTTACCGCTGTTGAGGCTTGGCAGACGGTAGAGAACAGCCGACTCGGATGTGATTTTGACAAATTGCGTCACATTAGGAACTTTGATGATTTTTGCATTCGATTCTGAACCGAATGTCAAGAGCAAGGAAAACAACACCATAAACATTGTTGTGCTCTTAAAATTTGGAAGATGTTTCATATTTTTTTGTTATTGGTTAATAAATTCGATTTCCTCAACATTATAATTTAATGTTTGTTACAAGCACCTGAGCAACAATAGTTGTTCAGGATTTTGCCATGTCAGAAATTTTACTAATTTTAATATTGCATTAAAAATAGAAAATCTGAATGACAGGGCAAAAATACAAATAAAATCTGAAGAAGTCACTCCTTTGGGATGAATATTTTCGATTATGGAGCTATTTATCACAAATCGTCATTAGGATTTCTCTTTGCAGTACAACACAGAGAAATCCTAATGCGATTTGGGTTAATGTCACGAATTCTTGACTTGTTTTTTTTCAGCATGTAACACCCATGAAAAAGTATCTTAGGATACTTTGCCATGTATCCTTACCCTTTTTTGACGA
The DNA here is from genome assembly GCA_934293005.1 of uncultured Bacteroidaceae bacterium. Taxonomy (GTDB): domain Bacteria; phylum Bacteroidota; class Bacteroidia; order Bacteroidales; family Bacteroidaceae; genus Minthosoma. Next base: position 93,752 of record CAKQYA010000007.1, on the reverse strand, counting down.
AAAAATTGTTTCCATGACCTTTGTCATTATACGCACATGGGATGGAAAGGAGGTGCTTGCTTTGGCAAGGATAATCACAACGACACAAATCAAACGAACTCTTAACAAGGATGCTTATACAAAAACCATGCTGATGGCAAGGCTGCAGAAAATAGCAAGTTTATTTGAAGATAATTATGGGTGTGACGCAATGACGAAGTCAGGAAAAAGCGAGCGAGAAGGATACATCATAGGAACAACGTATGGGTTTTACTCTAACTCTAAGGGGGCATACGGATGCGGATCCGACTTCAGTCGCCCAGTTTCCATATTACGTGCCCCACTTGTTTTCAGATAGTCACGGTTGGTGGCCACTTGCAACTGATGAACGTGGGCACGGCTGTCCTTGCTAAAGCCATCGTACTTACGTTTGGTTATAGGGAACGTGCCAGAGCGCAGGCTGACAGCCTCCCATGTGTAGAGCTGCCGTGCGTCACTGAGCTTCAGTATCAGTCCAGGCAGACCGCAAAACGACCATGGGCCGAGGCGCACAGGGATGTCAACAGCGAACCACGCATCAAAGTCGCGGCCACGCCAATGGCATGTTGCTTTTTGGCACTCGTGGCCGAGGATGGTCTGGCGCTCATCATGCAATGTCCACTGCTGATATTGTACTGGTTCTATGTAGTAAGCATTATATCGTTCCATATATTGTGGCATCCATGCGTAGAAAGTGCGTTTGCCATTCTCCGTGTAGATGTCGGTGAACTGGTATTCGCTCCAATAGTCATGGTTACGTCCATCAGAACAGAATACTCTGGGGCGGCCACTCGCATTCGGATTGCGCTTGTTGAAATCGTCAGCCAGCGAATCGTTCAACTCCAGAAAACGGCTGTAATGCTTGCTGATGTCTTTTCCAGCACGTAGCACGTGCAGGTCTATGTATGTATGCTCGTCGCTGATGTCCTCTGCATTAAACGCATACATGACTTCTACTTGCGCCCTTCCAATCTCGGTAGGGTGTTCCATGCCTTTTGATGAGGGTCTCATGACATGTCCCTGCTTCTGTTGCGCATTTGCCCCTCCGTAAATGGCTATTACGGCAAGGATTGTGGTGATGATTCTCTTGTTCATGATGATGCTTGTTTATTCCTTCTCTATCGACTCAAAATTCACCTTTGGACGGTGATGGTCTTCCCAACTCGTTCTGCCGATGGCATTCAAGTAATCTTCGGAGTATTTCATCTGCCGCTGCCACACGCTCTTGCGGGTCGATTTAGGATATAGTTTATCAGGGTACTGCATTATTTGGTAAGTGCCGCGCTCTATGGCCACAGCCTCCCAAACGTAGATTTTCTTCGTATCATAAACTTTGAGGATGCAGCCGGGCAGTCCGCCTAACTTCCACGGCCCGCCATTGATTGGAACATCTACTGCGAACCACGCCACGAAGTCGCGGCCACGAAAACGGCACGTAGCTTTCTGGCAGCGGTGGCCGAGGATGGTCTGATGCTCGTTTGTCAGCGTCCATTGCATCAGCGGCCACGGCTCTGTGTAGCTGCTGTTCTCACGCTCCGCCCAAAGAGGAAAACAAGCGTACTCTTTTAGTTCGTTGCCCCGGATAAAGTAATCAGAAAAAACCAACTCACTCCAGTTCTCACGTAGTTCTGGTCTTCCACCAATCCAAAAGCTCTTTGGCACATAGCCAGCGTGTCCTGTTTTCTTCTTCCACTTGACAGCTTCCTCATCGGACAGGTCTATAAATTCGCTACTATACTTTTTGACACGCTTGCCCACCTCCAGTTTACCAAGATCGATGTAAGTATTCTCATCCTTGATGTCCTTGGCATTAAGGGCATAGAGTACACGGACGTTTGCTGTGTCAATGACAATCTGCTGGTCATAGCCTCTCTTTTCGCGGGTTGGCACACGCCCGTTCACTTTGGGCTGCGCCCATGCCCCGCCACAGACAGCAGCGATAGCGAGTATGATGACATAAAATCTTCTGTACATATTGATATTGGTTTATAATAGTTTGAATCTGACGCTGAACACGACATTGCGGGGACGCAGTTGCGAGGTATGGGCATAGATGTCGAGGCCGCTGTAGTTGACACGGGTGTACCAGCGCTGGTCGAAGAGGTTGTTAAGTTGAAGCTCCAGGTCGATGTGCTTCAGCTTGAGTTTGGTGGTGGCGTTGCCGAACCAGGCGTGGCGGTTCTCAGCAGTCAGGTTGGTGTAGTTGTCCTCCACAGTGGCAGCAAGGGTAAGTTGCTTGGTCACATAGACGTTCACCTTCAGCCGCTGAGTTGCAGAGCGCACGGTCTGGGCAAGTTTGTCGCTGGTGTCGTTGGTCTGGCTGATGTTCCATGAGTAGCCGCTACTGATAACAAAGTTGAACCAGGGCCAGGGGGTGATGGTGCCACCTGCACCGATGCTGATTGAGCGCAAATGGAAGGGATAGACCTTGCCGCCAATAAGCCGTTGGTTTGTGGAGTAGCTGTAACCACCGAAGGCGCGGAGCGTGGACTGGAGCAAATCGAAGCCCTTACTGCTGTCAAAACTGAGGCTGTAGCTGTCGGCCTCAGTGCGCTGGTCAACGGCTTGCACTACACTCGTTGCTCCTTGATAGACGGTACTGTAAATCTGGTTGTCGTGGCTGTGGCTGTAGCTACCGTTAATGCAGAAGAAGGTCGCAGTGAGTGCGCTGCGATAACCGATGCTGGCACTTGCTCCCATGCGATCGGTCTCCGACAGTTGCTCAACGTAGCTGCGTTGGAATGAGCGGTAGTTGTTCATGATGTAGCCACTGTATATGCCGCCCGGATCGCCCACTGTCTTGGAGTAGTTGGCATAGGCGTTGGCAGTCCAGTCGCGCCACTCGTAGCTTGCAGAGAACGTGGGCGTGACAAGCAGATGAACGTAGCTGTGGCAGTCATCGCGGATACGATCGTCAAGCGTCTGCGTGTAGAGATTCAGAGGAAAGCCCAACGACAATCGCCAGCGACCTTGCTCATACTTATAGTGTTGCCCGAGCACGAGTTCGTAGCTGTTGTACCAAAGGTCATTACGTGCCGAATATTTACCCATATCAAATCCGTCAAGATAGGTCTCTATGCCATGCAGACTGGCATGTGCCACCACGCCATAGTTCAGTGTGAACGCTCCGAAACGGAAATCATAGTTGGTGTGGAAGTCGCCAACGATGTGGCGCGAGGTCACGTCCTGCTGATAGGCGGTGAATGTGCCTTGAAGCAGCGAATCGATGCTGGCGGTGAGGGTGTTGGGACGCTGCGAGTAGCCTGCTGAGAAATGGAGGTCGAGCGTATGCTTGCCGAGGTTGCGGATGGTGTTGAAGGTATTGGAAACGGAGAGTTGCTGGCGGTTGAAGTGCTGGCGGACGCGCTCATTACCGAAGTTCATTGGACCGGCTCCTGTGAGCTCGGAGGAAAGCAGACCGTCCACACGGTCGCTGTTCCAGTTGATGTCAAACTTCAGCACGTCGGCCAGAAAGCCGTTAGATGCATTCCAGTTGTAACGTGCCTGAATGTTCAGGTTGTTTACCATCGTCTCGCTGGTCATGGTCTCAGAGGTCAGCAGTCGGCAGTCGTCGCTGACAAACTGGTCGCCCACACTGTTGCCCTCACGGCGTATGCAGTCGTTGTGGTAGGCTACATTGATTCCTATTTCAGAATCCTTGGTCACCTTTTCCAAGTGGTTTATGGTCAGAATATTGCTATGGTTGTCGAAGGTATACTTCTGCGGCAGGCCGGAGCCGCTGGGCATGATGGCACCAATGGGGCAGAATGGATAGAGGTTGACACTATTGATGCCCGAATAGTGCTGGGTGAGTTCCGCTGACACATCATCGCCTGTGTTGTTACCTTTATATAATGTCATGTTCTGGTGGCGCTTAGCGAAGTGCATTCCCACGACCTCAGCAGTCCAAAGCGGATTCTGACCTATGATGGTCTGACCATCGGTGAGCGTGGGACTGCCTATATGCCAGCCGCCTGCCTGCTGAACGCCGCCGCCGAGCATGGTGTTTATGGCCACCGTTCCCTTGGCGGAGTCCTTCAGCTTTAGGTTGATGGCCACGTTGTCGGTCAGCGTCTTTCCTTGCAATGCTTTTACGGGCTGGTGGTTCTCCAACACCTGAACGGTGGCCACATCTGAGGCGTTGATGTTGTGGGTGGCGAGTCCATAGCGACCCTGTAGTAAGTCCATGTCCTCCACATAGAATTTGCTGATGCTTTTGCCATTGAACTTGATGCCGCCACTCTGCGACACCTCTATGCCGGGCATACGCTTCAGCACATCGCCGATGACACGGTCCCCCTGCTGTTGATAAGCTCCAACGAGGTAGTTCAGCGTGTCGCCGTTCTGCCGAATCTTCTGCGAACGGACACTGACCTCCTTCAGCTGCACGATCTTCTCGCTGACACGAAAATCTACCCGCTGCGAACTGTTATTCACCACTTTCACTTCGTTGCCAATAGCAAGACCCGAGGCCGTGACGGTCACGGAATCAGCCTGTGTGGTAAATTCCAACTTGTAGTGTCCTTTATTATCGATGTCGGCAAAGCCCAGAATATTGCCCATACCCTTCAGTCCCACGGTTACGTAAGCGTCCACGACCTTGCCCTGTGTGTCGAGCACGATGCCCTCAATGACGGTCTTCTGCGCATTGGCCGTCAATGCCACGAGGGCAAGGATGATTGTGGTGATGTGTCTGTGCATTATTTATATAATATGGTATTACTCATAATAAAAATCGTGCTTTATTTCCCTCATTGAATTCTTTGTGAAGTCTAAGTTCTTTAATTCTAACGAGAAATTAAAAGTCAAGCAAATCTTACTGCGTATAATCTTAGCGTCAATTCGAGATGGCTCCCATTTTGGGGCGATACTGATTAGTCGCAAGGCTTCTTGCGTCAATCGAGAATCGGGGGAACTAAGTACTTCAGGATGTGTCAAACGACCATCCTTCTCCACAACTACTCTAATAAAGACTCTGCCCTCTACACTATCAGTCAAAGCGTCCTCTGGATAGTGGATGTTATGCGATAAGAAATCGTGGTAAGCATCTATGCCATCTGGATATGATGGCATAATTTTCTGCATATTATATATGGTAGTGTCACCAGATTGCTCTATTTCATTTTGTTTTTTATCATTAACGAAATGAAAACTTGGTATGAGGATAGCGGCCACAACAGTTCCTGTTGCCAACGCAATAATAGCGAAGACTATCAACTGCCGCAGAGTGAAGAAGCGATGGCGAAAGGCGATGCGCAGGGCGTTGCGGACGCAGGAGATGGTATTACGGACGGTAGCCACGGAGATACTGCGTGCCTCGGCAATCTCCTCGACCGTCAGCCCCTTGTCGTAGAAGAGCTGCCACACCTCGCGCTCTGCCTTTGGTAGACGCTGGAGGCGAGAAGCGAGCCACTCCGAGTTTTCTTGTTCTTCCAATTCTTCCTCTGGCGTGACTTTGGTGATGGCGGCGCTTGACCCGTCGGCCAGTTCCACCTCCTCACGCTGTCTGCGCCACATCGAGACACAGCAGTTGCGGGCAATGCGCATTACATAGGCATCAGTGAGCACCACCCGCTCGCGCACGTTCCATGCCCTGAGCCATGTCTCCTGCACAACTTCCTCTGCTTCGGTGTCGGAGCCGAAGAACTCACGTCCCATCCTCATCAGCAGGGGGCGCATCCGTTCAACCATCAGCTTGAACTCTATTTCTGTCATTACGTTTTTTTCCATCATATCCGTTGTTTGGAGTTTCTGTTTGTATAACGCAAGAAACCCCGAATCTTCACATCTAATAAATGTTAAAAAAAATATTGCTGTCCGGTAAACCTTTTGTGCTCAAAAAGTTTACCAGACAGCAATACAATATAATAAGTATGTGTTCAAAATTATTTTATAAGTAGGTGTTCATAATTATTTGTTTCTTTGACTACAAAATTCAGTTATTATGTTTTGGCTGTACAAACCTATTGGAATATCATTGTGCCTTCAAATATTATATATATGACATGAATACACAATGTCATCTATTAGGATAAACCACCTCATTGCTGCTATCGCCCAGTCCTCCATAGAAGTTGGCGCAACGTATCGAGTAGCAAGACCCTTCTGCTGTGCCACGTGGCACATTATAGTGAGGTACGGTAGTGAAAGCCACCACATCGCGATTCTTGCACACAGCATAGAGGCATGCATCAGGCACATCGTCCCAATAAATGGTTCCTCTTCCTTTTATCTGCACCACTGGAGGATCTATGAGCTGGGCTCTCACATCGGGATGCCATCCAGGAAACACCTTGTCAATATCATACTTATCAGCCTCATCATCAGATAGAAGCATATTGAAGCGAACAATGGTGCTTATGTTGTTCTTATCCCTGTATTGCTTTCGTCTGGCAGATGTGGACAGAATCTGAAAATCATCATCCATGCTCTCATATTCAGCGAACAGACGCGGCAGCGTGCCATGCATCTCAGTCCACCCTGTGCTGTCGGGCCGCATCGTCATCACCGTGCCAAGAAACACAGCCTGAGGAGCATTCTTCCATGGGCGGCCAAGCATGAAGCGGTTATTCTGTGCTGAATCGCCATAGATGCGGCAACTGTTGAACACATATCCATATTGTCTGAATGCCTCTGTGGCTGGAGCGCATATCACATCACGCTTACCCGCATCGCCACGAGAACGCAGTTCGATGTTGCATCGGTTGAAATATATCGTACCTCCACCGCAGATGAAGTCAACAGTGCCTTTGATAGTGCAGTCCTCCAGATAAGTGGTGCCTCCATCGTTGGTGTAATAGGTGTCCTGCGTGCTCATGAGCGAGAGATTTTTGAAGATGTTTCCCTTGCAGTTCTTCTCGTTGAGAGCCACGGCACGGTTGGCGAAAGCATTGAGGTCGTTGCGGTAGTTGGACCATAATTCTATATCCTGTATATACGTGCTGTCGGCTCCTTTGAGAAACAGCGTCGATGTGCAGCTGATGCCCTCGTGCATGGGCATCGACTCAATCTGGGTATGCTTGAAGCCCTCGCCGCATATGCTCGTGTTGGGAGCTGTGAGCACAGTCATCGGACTTGGGATAATCAGTTCTTTGCCATTCTCTGTTATCTTGATGGGATTGCCCTCGCCCTTGATGCGGTACATGCTCGACTTGATGAAGATGCGGAATCGCTTGTTCTTGTCTGTGCGGTTGTTGGCAGCCTTGATGGCAGCCACGAAGTTGCCGTTGTCAGGCACAATAAAGTCGTACTTATAGCGTATGCGTCCGAGACTGTCAGGAGTCTGTGCCACAACGGAACAGAGGCAACAGAAACATAAGCATAGGAACAATGCCATTTTGCTTGATGCGTGCATATATATCATTACGTAGGAAAGTGGATATTCAAAATTACTTTATAAAACCAAGGTGTGAAGCTATCTTATTTTCAAATAATCATGAATACCTGCTTAACAGAAAAACCTTGTGAATGCCATCACGCAATACTCATGGTCGGCCACGCTTCCGGTCTCACGGCAACTGTGCATGGCAAGTATGGCATTACCCATATCCACACCTCTCACAGGAAGCGATGAAGCGAGGATATTGCCCAATGTGCTTCCGCCAGCCACATCACTGTGGTTGACAAAGCGCTGGCATGGCACCCCTGCCTCCTTGCACACATCCGCAAAGACTGCGGCCGACACAGCATCGCTCGCATACTTCTGCGCTGCATTAAACTTGATGACAGGTCCGCCACCAAGCACAGGATGGTTAGTAGGGTCATATTTCTCGTTATAGTTAGGGTGCCAAGCATGGGCATTATCGGCCGACACCATGAAAGCGCGCTCAACAGCCTGCAGGAAGGATTCCTCATTTCCACCTTGAGCCATAACCAGCCTTCGCAGCATGGAAGCGAGGAACGGACTGCCCGCACCTTGCTTGGTCTGCGAACCAGTTTCCTCATTATCGAAGATGGCAAGCACTTTTGTGGTGTCTGTCTGAGGCGAAGATACAAGTGCCTCCAGACCTGCAAAGCACATTGACAGGTCATCAAGGCGTCCTGACGACACAAACTCATTATGCATGCCGAAAAGACAAGCAGGTGCGGCATCTGCGAGATATATGTCGAAATCAAGTATATCGTCTGCTTTCACATGCAGTTCGTCACAAATGAGATTGATGAGCATGTTGCCTTTCTCGCACACTCCATTGACGATGCCAAGTATGGGCTGCATATCCTTCTGTTTGCTCAGCTTCACGCCATCGTTCACCTCACGGTTGAAATGTATGGCCAGATTGCTTATTTGCATGAGCGGACGCTTCACATGGAGAAGAAGAGTGTCTGGATGCATGATGTCAGCACCTCTCACCACGACTCTGCCAGCCAATGTGAGCGGGCGGTCAAACCATGTCGACATGATAGGTCCTCCATAGACCTCTGTGTTGAGTTTCACCAGACCTCCCTCGCAATTGATTTCTGCATTTGGCTTGATGCGGAAAGTGGGAGAGTCGGCATGAGCGCAAATCATGCGGAAGCCTGTCTCGTCCATTGGTTTGTTGCCTATCTGGAAAGCGTAGATTGACGAATCATTTTTTGTGGCGTAAAGTTTGTCGCCTGCCTTCACTTTGCCAATAGGCATGCATGGGTCTATGCGGCTGAAGCCTGCTTTGTCGAGAATGTCAGCACAATTTCTGACTGCAAGAAAGTTCACAGGTGAGGCATCAAGAAACGCCAGCAGTTTGTCAATAGTATGTGTATCCATGTTAATATGTTGTCAATTAGTATAAAGTTAATGCAAAGATAGTCAATATAATTGTGATTAAGCAGGTATTCATGATTATTTTATAAGATGGTGCTCATAATTGGCCACACTTCTAAGCATGCATTCATGGATACTCATCTATTCGACGCTCTATATCTTGAGCCATCCATTTCTTCTTTTTGAATGAACTAAATGGGCATAGTGACTAATATACAGAAGGAAAAGATGGCCAAGAGAGAGTGCGACAAATATGAGAGCGGCTTACTTTGATATAATAAAATAATTTTGAACACCTATTTATATAAAAGCTTATATATATGCCAATCCTCATTTTTGAGTATTGCAGTTTATGAATAAATGCTGTACCTTTGCACCTGCAAAAATATCATCATAAAGACATTCATTATATGAAGAAAAAAAATTGGAGAAAACATCATAAGTGGTTCGGACTGGCTGTATGCTTTTTCATGCTCATGTTTTGCGTGTCAGGCATTCTGCTCAACCACCGCTCGCTCATAAGAGACATTGACATAAGCAGAGCTTGCTTGCCTTCACGCTATGAGTATAAGGACTGGAATGGAGGACTGCTACGCGGCACTACCAAAGTGAGAGACCACGTATTGCTGTACGGCAACAACGGTATTTGGATAACAGATTCAACAGGCTCTATCTTCGATGATTTCAACGAAGGACTGCCAGAGGGAGCCGACTGGCGACAAATAAGGAATGTGGTGGCCGAAGCAGACGCAGACACCATAACATCGCATTGCGACATACCTCTCTTTGCCGCATCCACCGTAGGCCTGTATCGGTTCGGCGCTCATGGCAAGTGGCACAGCCTGCCTATAAGCATAGAGCCTGGAGACAAGTTGTCGGACATTGCCCTGCAGGGCGACACGCTCATTGCTCTGAGCCGCTCGTTCATATATATGTCTCTGCCTCCATACCACACATTCGAGCGTGTGCAGCTGCCAGCTCCAGCCGGCTACAAGAAGCAAACCACCGCCTTTCGCACCATGTGGTTGCTGCATAGCGGCGAACTATTCGGCATGGCCGGCCAACTGGCTGTTGACGCCATCGCGTTGCTGCTCATCCTGCTGTGTGCCACAGGCCTGCTCTGCTGGCTCTTACCCAAATACATAAGAAGGAGACATAGAGGCATGAAGTTTTTTCGTTCTTCATTCTCCCTGCATGACAATGTGGGCAAATACACCATCATTCTTACTTTGTTTGTGGCCATAACGGGCTGGTGTCTGCGTCCGCCAGTAATGATAGCTTTAGCAACGACAAAGATGCCTATCCTGCCTGGCACTGCACTCGACAGCGACAACCCATGGCACGACAAATTACGTGTCATGCGCTATGATAATGCAGCCTGCGATTGGCTGCTTTCAACCTCAGCAGGCTTTTATTCCATGCATGGCCTTTGCCTTAATGCAGACGGCCAAGTCGATGCATCCAAGATATGTATCAAAAAGGTGAAAGCGCCATTCCCAGTAAGCGTGATGGGCCTTAACGTGATGGAGAAAGACTCTGACGGACATTGGCTCTGCGGCTCATTCAGCGGACTCTTCCGATGGAACCGCAAAGACAACACTGCCACCGACTATTTCACAGGCAAAGTCGCTCCCAAGAAAGCAGGCGCGCCATTCGGGAAGAAGGCCATCTCAGGCATCAGCCAGCATTTCATCTCCGACAGGGGAAAGGACATCACCCTTGTGGCAGAATATCATGATGGAGCCAACAGACTCGTGCCGCAGCCCGAATGGATGAAAACTCTCCCCATGTCGCTATGGAACGTAGCACTCGAGATACACACTGGAAGATTCTTCATCGGCAACATCGCCACATATATATTCATCTTCATCACGGGCCTTGCAGCCATATGGTGCCTATGGACAGGATATGCCATACGCAGAAGAAAGAAGATTTGAGCGAGTGAAGCCTGTCACATCATTTGAAATAATCATTTGCCTCGCATTGCCGCATGCTTGCTGCCAATGCCTACAAATGATTATTTTCCCTCATAATGCATCATCCACTTTCATCATTTTTGAGTATTGCCTGCATGAACGAAACTACGTACCTTTGCACACAATAAAAACATTAGTAACAAAGATACAAACAACAAAAAAGCAAGAATGAAGAAAAACTATTGGTGGAAAACTATCGCATCCTTCCTTGTGGTATTGTTCACTATGCCACTCGGACATGCGCTGATGATGATTATGGAAAAGACCATGGACGAAACGGCTGTCCATCAGGCAGGCTTCTACATGGGACTGGCTGGCCTTATAATGGTGATAATAGGAGTGTTTGTGAAAGGTGACACGAAGCAGACCTTATGGGGTCTTTTCGGAGGACTATTTTTCTGGACTGGATGGATTGAATTTCTCTTCCAGTATTATGCCACACGCTACGGCACTCAGCCTGAGATAGAAAACGGTGAGGTGGTCACACGACCTGAATACCTCATTCTCCCTGCCACTTTCGGTCTATGGGCCATGGTGATGACACTCTATATCTTCTCCACAAAGAACGGCTGCAACTTCATCAGTTGGATTCAGCGCATGTGCTTCCGCAGCAAGCGAGATGAGATAGTGATGCGCCCCATGACACGCCACACCTCCATCGTCACCTTCATGGAACTCATCATGATTCTTTGGACAAGCTACCTGCTTCTCATGTTCTGCTACGACAAGAACTTCCTTGGCGACCATCACCCTGTCACATCAATCATTGCTGCAGGATGCTTCATCGGCAGTTTGTTCATGTTCCGCAAGCAGCTGCGTCTGCCTTCGTGGGGAACAAACATACGCATGTCCATCGCCACTGTGATAGTCTTTTGGGTTCCTGTAGAAGTGCTGGGACGCCTCGACTTCTTCCATGAGTTTTGGATTGAGCCTGAGAAATACACCATGCAGATGGTCATCATCCTCGCATCTTTCCTGGCCTTGTTATGCTATATAATGATTGCAGCAAGAAAAAAGAAAGGAGAAACTTCTGCTGCCTAATCCACAACAGGTCATTAGATTTAGGACAAAACAGACGCCGTACATGGATGTATCAACATCATGTACGGCGTCTGCGTTTATTCATCCTCCGCTTTGCAGCGCAGATGCCTTTCTCTCATATGAAGACCCATTCAAAGTCGCATCCTCAATGAATTGAGCACCACGCTCACACTTGAGCAAGCCATAAGCGCACTTGCCCACATGGGGGTGATTTGGAAGTCGATGTCCCAAAGATGGAGCACACCAGCCGCCAAAGGGATGCACACAATATTATATATAAAGGCCCAGAACAGATTCTGCCATATCATGCCCACAGTGGCGCGGCTCACTTTGACAGCTTCTGGCAAGGCTCTGAGGTCCTCTCCCATGAGCGTGACTTGTGCCACGTCCATCGCCACATCTGTGCCAGAACCAATGGCAATGCTCACATCGGCCATGGCCAATGCCTGAGTGTCGTTGATGCCGTCCCCCACCATGGCCACATGCTTGCCCTCGCCTTGCAGACGCTTCACAAGAGCCTGCTTGTCGTCAGGGCGCACGCCACTCTGATAGTGATCTATGCCCGACTTCTTGGCCCAATAGCCCACAGCCTCTTCTTTGTCACCGCTCATCATGTGAACGTCAATGCCGTACCTCCTCAACTCAGCTATAGCCTCAGCAGCATGAGGCTTCAGCGTCTCTCGCTCTTCTGGCGGAAGAGCATCGGCCTTGGTGAAGTCGATGCTTCTGTTGGGTATGGTCAACGTTCCTGTCTTGTCTATGACAATGGCATCTACCTTGCGCAGGTTTTCCAATGCTGAAGCGTCCTTTATAAGCACATGCTTCTGTGCCGCCTTGCCCATGCCCACCATAAGCGCTGTAGGAGTGGCAAGGCCCATGGCGCACGGACATGCCACAATCAATACTGACACTGCAGAGATGATGGCCTGCGGCAGAGCTGCATTGCCTCCTGCCACCCACCATGCCACAAAGGTCAAGGCCGCCAAACATGCTATCACTGGCACAAACACCAAAGCAGCCTTGTCAACCACACCCTGCACCGGTGCCTTGCTCCCTTGCGCCTCCTGCACCATGCGGATGATTTGCGACAGTGCTGTGTCCTCCCCTGTGTGGCATGCCCTCATTCTGAGTTTGCCCTGACTCGGAATGGTGCCTGCCAGCACCTCGCTGCCAGCAGTCTTCTCTGCAGGTGTAGGTTCACCCGTAATCATCGACTCATCAACATATGCGGCATCTGGCGTCATGAAACTCTCGGCCATCGTGACCACGCCATCCACAGGAATCTTCTCTCCAGCTCTCACCTCCACTATGTCGCCTCTATCGATAGTGGCCACAGGCACATCCTCCAATTTTGAGTCAACAACCACTCTTGCAGTCTTTGGCTGCAATCCCATCAACTGGCGTATGCTGCTCGCCGTGCCGTCTTTGGCCTTCTCTTCAAGCATGCGGCCTGTAAGCACAAAAGTGATTATCATGGCCGACGCATCAAAATAAGTGTGCCATTCTATGCCTCTCTCTCCCCATATGGTTTCTCCCGCAAAAGTGTTGAATGCGCTGAAAAGGAAGGTCACCAGCGTGCTGAGAGCAACCAGCGTGTCCATATTAGCTGTGCAATGCCGCATCTGCCTCCATGCAGACACATAAAACTGACGGCCGCAACATACCATATTCATCAAAGCCAGCATCAAGCAAATCTGATTATTGAACCCAGTGTCAGCCACACCTGCATCCAAACCAACCCACCCCATGCTCACAGACATGAGAAGCAGCGACAAAATCCATGAAGCTACGGTCTTGCGTGCAAGCAGCACATACTCCCTGCGGTTTATCTCATCAGCGCTTCTTCCATCTTCTATCACAAGATCAAAGCCTGCATTGTTTACCTCCTTCTTCATGTCCATAAGCGATACGACGTCTGGATCATATTCCACAGTGGCCATTCGTCCTGCCAGCGACACAGATGCGTCACTCACGCCATCAAGCGCCTTCAACTTGCGCTCCACATTGGCAGAGCATGCAGAGCACGCCATGCCAATCACAGGTATTGTCTTTTTCATTTTCTCTTCTTCTTTTTGTTCTCAAACGTATTCACGTTAATTTCAAGCAGGCAAGCAGATATCCGAAATCATTCGCATTGCTGCTATTTCTTCTGTGCAGACGCCCTTTCCATTTATTCAGAGACAGGATGAGTTATCTCAGCATGCTTCATTCAAAATAAAAAAATGCTGTCCGCTGGATGCGACTGCAGCGGACAGCAAAAGTATGTGTCTCCTTGATAATATGCAAGGGATGTGTTGCTTAGAATGTATACTTCACTGCTACAGTAGGGTTTACAAAGAACGTTCTGTTGTTGCTTGCCCAGATGAAGTTGTCTGAGAGCTCAACCTCTGTGCCTATAGAGAGTTTGTCGCTCTGTCGGTTTTTGCCCCACACATTGAACCAGAACTGTGGTTCAGAGATGAACACCATTCCCTTTTTCTGCACGCCAGCAGCATTGAATCTTGGAGTGTAGCCATACCACAGGTCTGCAAAGCCAGAGCATGTGCACAAGCCATCAGCAAAAGTGACGCCCCACACTGTGGTGAGCTGGAAGCTGGCATGAGCATCGAGGTTGTCTTTCTTGAAATATTGCTTGTACATGGCCTGGAGAGAGAATGTCTTGCTGAAGTCATTGCTGTGCCAGTTCCATGCTGGACCTACAAGCGCAGCCTGCTGGAAACGTGTGCCAAACTCATTCTGATACTTGTTGACACTGAGTCCGCCATTATACTCCGCGTGCGCAGCAAAGGAACTGTTGCCTTTCGCCTTAGCAAACGTGAACTCACGGCTCACCTCCCAATATGCTCCACCTACGCCATCTGAAAAATAGTCAAGGTCGGTAAAGAAGTAAGTGGAACCGAGTTTGTCTGCACGGAACATCTCCACTGTGGTTGTCACGTTCGGACGGTTTGGCTCGCCATCAGGATTGAGGGAGCGGCCAAGGTCATAGTGCAACTGCACATTGACCTGAGCACTCGCAAGAGTGCTGATGAGCAGCATGGCTGCTGTGAGAATTTTCTTCATGATTATGATTTATATAAAAACAAGGTCACCCCTGCCGTTTATTTTGCAAAGAGCAGGTAGTGACCCTATTGTTAATATTTAGTCTTCGATGAGGTTGTGTCCTGTCATCTCCTTTGGTTGTTCAAGGCCCATGATATGAAGGATAGATGGTGCCACATCAGCAAGGACGCCATCCTTAACCTTTGCGTTCTTGTTAGCTGTCACATAGATGAATGGCACTGGATTGAGCGAGTGAGCTGTGTTTACAGAACCGTCTGTGTTGATAGCATTGTCAGCATTGCCATGGTCAGCGATGATGATAACCTCATAATCAGCAGCCTTGGCAGCCTCAACAACCTCATTGACACACTGGTCGATAGTCTTCACAGCTTTCTCTATGGCAGAATACACACCTGTGTGGCCCACCATGTCAGGGTTAGCGAAGTTGACCACAATGAAGTCGTACTCATTCTTCTGAATATTGGCAACAAGCTTATCCTTGACCTCAGGAGCAGACATCTCTGGCTGGAGGTCATAAGTGGCAACCTTCGGACTGGCTACAAGCACACGGTCTTCACCTTTGAATGGTGCCTCGCGGCCTCCATTGAAGAAGAATGTGACATGAGCGTACTTCTCTGTCTCAGCTGTGTGAAGCTGCTTGAGTCCCTTGCTTGAGATATACTCGCCAAGTGTGTTGGGCACATTCTCCTTAGGGAATATGATGTGCACACCTGTGAATGAAGCGTCGTATGGAGTCATGCAGTAGTACTGAAGATTAGGAATGGTCTTCATGCCCTGCTCTTCCATATCCTTCTGTGTGAGCACAATGGTCATCTCCTTTGCGCGGTCTGGACGATAGTTGAAGAATATCACCACATCGCCTTCTTTGATGCGTCCGTCCACATTGCAGTTGACAAGTGGCTCCATAAACTCGTCTGTGTTCTTATGTTCCTCAGTATGGCTGTCATAGCACGACTGCACACCCTCAACCATGTCGGCAACTTCACGTCCCTTGCCTCCCACGAGCTGGTCATAAGCAACCTTGATGCGGTCCCAACGCTTGTCACGGTCCATAGCATAGAAACGTCCTATGATAGAAGCGATTGCGCCCACTCCCACCTCATCGATGTGTTTCTGAAGGTCTGCAATGAAACCCTTGCCCGACTTTGGGTCGGTGTCGCGTCCGTCCATAAAGCAATGCACATAGCAGTTGCTGATGCCATAAACCTTAGCGATGTCGATGAGTTTGAGGATATGGTTGAAAGATGAGTGCACGCCGCCTGTAGATGTGAGGCCCATGAGATGCACGTTCTTGCCAGTTTGCTTTGCATAGCTGTAGGCTGCCTTTATCTCAGGATTTTCAAGAATCGAGTTGTCAGCGCATGCGCGGTTTATCTTTACGAGATCCTGATATACAATGCGTCCTGCACCGATATTGAGATGTCCCACCTCAGAGTTGCCCATCTGTCCGTCAGGCAGACCTACATTTTCTCCAGAAGCCTGAAGTTCTGAATGTGGGTAGTTTGCGTCGAGATAGTCCATGTAAGGGGTTGGAGTCTGAAAAATGACATCACCCTTACCCTTGTTACCGATTCCCCATCCATCGAGAATCATCAAAAGAGCTTTTTTTGCCATAATGAGATTTATATGTTTAAATGTTTCTAAATATCTGTCTTGAGTGCATCCACGCACACATTTCAACATGCAAAGTTAAGAAAAGATATTTAATTTTATTGTGCCTATCACTAATTATCTATTAAATCAGTTCACCAACTCGTTTTTTTGACGTAACTTTGTCCTCTGTATATGAAACAAAATGACACATGCGCATGGAACTGATGACACACATAGACATCCCGCAATCAAGTTGGAAAATCCGAAGCGACGCCAAGATGCTGCTGCTCGGTTCTTGCTTTGCCGATGAAGTGGGAATGAAGATGGAGAGAGGAGGCATGAACGTGATGGTCAACCCGTTTGGCACACTCTACAACCCTGCAAGCATAGCGGCCAGCCTGCTGCGTTCCATCAGCGAGAGCGACTACGACAGAAGTTCTGCCGAACTGCTGCGCAATGAGCAAGATGGACTGTGGCATTCATGGATGCATCACAGCACATTCTCTTCATCCGACAAGGATGAGCTGATAAGCAGGATGAACATCACCATGCACCGTGTGGCCGATTGGCTGCGAGAGGCCGACGCGCTCATCATCACGCTTGGCACAGCCATCATCTACCGCCTTAAAGACTCAGGAAGGCTCGTGGCCAACTGCCATAAAATGCCCGACACCCTATTTGTGAGGGAGTGCATGAGCGCATACGACATTGCCGACCAATGGCAGATGCTACTGCAGCTTCTCAGCACCATCAATCCAAAGTTGAAAGTGATCTTCACCATAAGTCCCATAAGGCACAAAAGGGATGGATATCATGCCAACCAAATATCAAAAGGCGTGCTGCTCAGCGCTGTAGAGGCTATTGCTCCTACGATGAGCCTCACAGGGAAAAAAAATGGCGCCATTGACGAAGGATGCGGCAAGGTGTCAGACCAGATGATGTGCAGCTATTTCCCTTCATACGAAATAATGATGGACGAACTGCGTGACTACCGTTTCTATGCCGACGACATGATCCACCCTTCAGAGAAGGCTGTGGAATACATATGGCAAAGGTTTCAAGACACATACTTTGACAACAAGACAAAAGATGCCGTGGCTAAGGCCGCTAAAGAATGGGCGCGCCGACAGCACAGGCAAATAAGCAAATAAGAGTTATGTACAACATTGATGACATCGAACATGTGACAGGCGCTCGCCGCAGAGGCAACGTCGAGGCAAAAATCAACTGGCTTTTGATAGACAGCCGCAGTCTCTGCTTTCCAGAGGAGACGCTCTTCTTCGCTCTGAAAACAGAGAAGAACGACGGGCACAGGTATATAGAAGGACTTTACAGGCGCGGAGTGAAGAACTTTGTCGTGTCAGACAAGTCGGTGAATGAAGGCGTTTACGACATGAGCCATATGGCTGATGCCAATTTCCTCATCGTAGACTCGCCACTTAAAGCATTGCAAGATTTGGCCGCCTACCACCGCAGCAATCTCAACATTCCTGTAGTGGCCATCACTGGGTCCAACGGCAAGACCACAGTCAAGGAATGGCTCTACCAACTGCTTTCGCCCGACTATAGCGTGTGCCGCTCGCCACGAAGCTACAACAGCCAAGTGGGCGTGCCGCTCAGCGTATGGCTCATCAGCAACCACAACGACCTGGCCATCATCGAGGCTGGCATATCACAGCCAGGAGAGATGGACAAGCTGGAAAGAATCATACTGCCCTCTGTAGGCGTCATGACCAATCTGGGAGTGGCTCATCAGGAAAACTTCATGTCGTACGACATCAAATGCGCAGAAAAGATGCGTCTCTTCAGAGGATGCCAAACTGTGGTCATCAACTCTGAAGACGCCACCATACGCAGATGCGCTGATGCCTTGCCTGAAGCCGTCAACAGAGTGTCGCTCAAGGTATGCAGCATTGAGAAAGGACAAGACGAAGCCACCATCCACTTTGAGCACGATGGCATGAGAGGCCAATACAGCATACGGTTTATCGACGACGCTTCAATAAGCAATTCCATAACATGCTTCGCCACGGTGCTGGCTCTCAAGACATCCATCAGCATTGACGAACTATGCCAGCGCATGAGCCGTCTGGAACAGGTGGCCATGCGTCTTGAAGTGAAGGACGGCAAGCATGGATGCACACTCATCAACGACTCATACAATTCGGATGTGCAATCACTCGACATAGCCCTCGACTTCATGAGCAGACGCCCTGAAACAAAGAAGCAGCACCGCACACTTATTCTCAGCGACATACTACAAAGCGGGGAATCTACCCGCTCGCTCTATTCAAGAGTGGCGCAGATGGCAGCCTCAAGGGGTATTGAGAAAGTCATTGGGGTGGGACCTAAGATATCATCATGCGCAGAGTTTTTTCCAATGGAGCGCCACATGTTTCTCACCACGGAGTCGCTCATCCGCAGTGAGGTGTTTGAAGATTTGCATAACGAATTCATTCTCATAAAAGGTGCAAGGCCATTCCATTTCGACAAACTAACCGATTTGCTCACACTGAAGGTGCATCAGACAATATTGGAGGTCAACCTCAGCGCACTTGTGAAAAATGTGCGGCACTACCGCCACTTCATGAAGCCTGAGACAAAGATGGTGTGCATGGTCAAAGCGAGCGGATATGGCGTGGGCTCACTGGAGACAAGCAAGACGCTGCAAGATAACGGAGTAGACTATCTTGCCGTAGCTGTGGCTGATGAAGGAGCAGACCTGCGAGAAGCTGGCATAACAGCCAACATCATGATAATGAATCCTGAAACGACATCATTCAAGATGCTCTTCGACTACAGGCTTGAGCCAGAGGTGTTCAGTTTCAGTCTGCTCGACCAACTGATCAAAGCAGCGGAGAAAGAAGGCATCACTAATTTTCCCATACACATCAAACTCGACACTGGCATGCACCGCCTCGGCTTCGACCCTGAAAAAGACATGCCTCAACTCATAGAACGGTTGAAACGTCAGACAGCACTGGTGCCATGCTCTGTTTTCAGTCATTTCGTGGGCAGCGACGGAGACGAGTTTGACGGATTCTCACGCCATCAGTTTGAACTCTACGACAAGGCAAGCCGTCAGTTGCAGGACGCTTATTCGCACAAGATAATACGTCATATATGCAACTCTGCCGCCATCGAGCATTTTCCTGAATACCATCTCGACATGGTCCGACTTGGATTAGGGCTATATGGCATAGACCCTCGCACCAACAACATGCTGCATTGTGTGGCCACACTGAAGACCACTATCTTGCAGATACACGATGTGCCTGCAGGAGAAACCATCGGATACTCTCGCCGCACAACACTAAAGCGCGACAGTCGCATAGCAGCCATCCCTATAGGCTATGCCGACGGTTTGGACCGTCATCTTGGCAACCGCAACTGCTATTGCCTGGTGAATGGCCAAAAGGCAGAATATGTAGGCAACATCTGCATGGATGTGTGCATGATTGATGTGACTGGCATCGACTGCAAAGATGGCGATTCAGTGGAGATATTCGGCAGAAACTTACCCATCACCGTGCTGAGCGACGCTGTGGGAACAATACCTTATGAAATCCTCACAGGTGTGAGCAACCGTGTTCAGCGCGTATATGTGCAGGAGTAAGAAGAAAGTGCTCTCTATTACAATTTAATTACTGCACAATTACTATAGTCGAACAGAATCTATTTGAGAACTTATCGAATATATTCTGTTTGACTACTTACCACAACACATCATTTTCTTGAATTCCCAATTATCTTATTTTTAACTAAAATGCGTACCATACATTGGCTAACGTTACTCAGAGTAGTAAATATCATACTTGTGGTCATGTTTCACGTACAACTCATAGACATGAGCACAGGTCAAAACCATTCATTTTGCCGATATATATCGGAACCTTTCACACCTATAAGAATGCCACTTTTCATATTCTTATCTGGAGGATTGCTATACCTAAGCAGGATTCAAAAAGGCATACAAACAAGAGAATTGTACAAAGACAAGCTTCAGAGGATAATGATACCTTTTGTTTTTTTTGTCAACCTGTATTTTATAATTAAAGCTCTACTAAACAATTACGTTAAAACACCTATAAATTTCTCCCTTGATTATTATTTGGAATCATATATAATCTATGGCAATCATCCATCTGCACATTTGTGGTTTTTACCAACACTCATGACGCTAATGCTTTTTTACCCATTATATAGACAGTCATGTAGCAAGGTTTGGATAATGGTAATCACGGCTTTCTTTTCGATTGCGCTTTTCTTCTGCGACACAAGATTACTCTATCCATATAACTACTTCAACATAGTCAACCTAAACAAATATTTCGTCTACTTTTTCTTGGGAATAGTATTTTTTAAATATTCTGTGTATAAATATTTAGGAGGAGCATGGGTAAGTATCATTTTGTCCATCATGTATTCCATTCTCTATGTCGCTAACACGCCATTACTCACATCTACGTGTGGCATCCTGTCCACGGTATCACTTGCCATGCTTGTATCAAAGCGTCTTTCCATAAAATTATCATTCATAAGTAACAGAATTTACCAAATTTACTTGATGTCATTCATTTTCCAACCTTTTGTAGAACTTGTCCTTTGGAAAAAGATATTTTATAACGAGCAATTCTTCTTATTCTTCTACATTTTAAACGTGACATGTGGAATTTTGGGGCCTATACTTGTATCAATAGCCGCAGAACATTCTCCATACAAAATTGTACGCATGTGCTTCGGCATAAAGCCACAGGCAAACACGAGCGTTTTTCATAACAATAGTTGAACCCACTTGTAAAAGTGGGTTCATAAGTAGTTAATCTAAATCTCTTAGGTAGGCGCTCGTTACTATAGTCGAACAGAAAAGGAATGAGAATGAATATCCTTCATCCATCGGACATAAACCCTTGAAATTTTCTCAAACCAATTCTGTTTGGCTATAACAGAACGCTCATGTATCCATCCTTCATTTCACTATCAGAATCTTTGTACAAGCATTTTCCCTACCCTCTTCATCTGTGCATAAGGCAAAGTATACTCCCGACGCCACACGCTTGCCTGTGGCGTAGCGGCAATCCCAAGAGAACTCGCCTCCCACGCTTGTGCCCTCTGTGACAAGCTTGCCAGATGCGCTGACAATCTTCACCACCGAATTGCTCATCAGTCCTGTGATATGCACATTGCCATTGTATTCTGGACGCACAGGATTAGGAAACACTTTGAGATTGTCTGATTTAAGGCTTGCAGCCGGGTCTGTAGCATCGCCTTGGAAAGAGCACAAGCCTTTTGCTGTTGCAATGAAAACCTCGCCTGTGCTGCCGTTGATGGCAATGTCGTTTATCTCGTCAGAGATGAGAGGGCTATTGGCTTCTGTGAAATGCTCAATAGTCTCCATGCCATCAGCACTGATGAGATAGATGCCGTTGCTCAGCGTGCCGATCCACTTTCGGTTGCCCCCATCGACAGCAATGCATTTCACAGGAACACCGTTAAGGAGATAGTCGCCAAGTCCGGAACCATCATTGCGAGGCACAATGGGCTGAGTCATTGTAAAACCAGTCTCAAAGACCTGGTCTGGAGCGGAAGACATGAAGATGCCTTGAGTGCATCCTATCCAAATGGCGCCGTTGAGATCTTCTGTGACGCAGTAACAGAGGTCGGGCGTATAACGTTCTCCATTTTGATTGACAATAGTGCTGAGATATTTATAATGGTCGTCGGCCGTATTGTCGATTGTTCCATTAGCATTGATGATGGCAAAGCCCGAAGCGCCAGTCTGGTTTGTAGTGCGCCTGCACACCATCCATGCCCAGCCTCTTCTGTCAAACACCGTATGGTCAAATGTAGGTTTGCCAGCTATGCTGCTTATGTACAGGGATTTCCACGTGCGGTCTTTCTTCAAGATGCGTACAATCGTGTCACACGAATTGTTACACATCCACAGATTGCCATCTTTGTCATAGTTGAGAGCTGTGACACGCACAAAGTTTTGTGGAGCTGCTGAGTTGGGCAAGATGCTTGTGAGTGGCGAATTGTCAAATGTGTAATGATTCACGAGCTGCAAGTCACGAAACTCATATATGCCGCTCCTCATTGTGCCGAGCCAATGGTGTGCGGGGGCATCTGGATCCTGCACCACATCGGTGACATTGTAATAGGTTTTTGTTCCCACCAGCTCAATGGCTTTCTCTTCATCAAAGGCGGCCCACTTGCCCGACTCGTACACCATTGCTGTGCCGGGATATGACACTCCAGAATAAGAGAAGGCCCCTCCTGCCACAAGAAGACGTTCTCCTTGCATGTTGAGTTTGTAGGATATGTTGCGTATGGGCGAATTGATGTTGATGCCATCAACTTTCTCCAGCATGGATGCAGCCTCATCTTTCTCTGCTTGCGTGAGTCCAAAAGCGACAGGAGCGGCTGACAGTGTTTTCCAGTTGCCCTTGTTGCTTAGATTTGCTGTCACATCACCCTCCATTATGCCGGATCCTGTCTTGACATACAATTTGTCGCCCTGCATATTTGCATTTGTAACCTTCGTGTCGAAAGTGTAGAGATTGACAAAATAACGCTTGGCAAGGTCTATATGGACCAATCCTGAATTTAAACTGATGAAAGCATGGGTATTAACTATTTTCAATTCGTTAAGCGTCTTGTCCGACAGAGATTTCTTCTTCATGTCGGGCAGATTCCAAACCACGCCGTTCATGCCGATGAGGTCGATGTTGCCATTGGCGTAAAGGACGACGAGCTGTTTTGTCGATGCAGAATAGCCTATGTCATATATATCTATATCGCTCAGCAAGTTTGTCTTATCATAGGTATACACACTGTTGTCTTCAGAGTCGTAACTGAAAAGGTTGCCATTAGCAAGCACGAATATGCGCGAATCGGCCTTCACCGCCTTTGTTGCATTGTGATATGAAGAATAGACCTTCCACTCATCGTCGGCATGAACTGCAGAGACACTGGCTGCCATTAAAAATGAAGCAACCAGCAGAATGATGTTTATTCGTTTTTTTAAGAGAATCATATTATTACGTTTCCTGATTGAGTCGTTTTGATGATGATGTTCCATAGGACATGGCAAAGGTAAGCATAAAATCAGAGAAAGCGAAGTCATGACAGTTATTTTTTTCAGGAGAGCGACGTTTTTTAAGAATAAATGACAGGCCCAAGCATTCTTTTTCTTCAGGGGCGTGATGAAACAAACAAAAAGTGTTATCTTTGCCAATACTAAAATCTCAGCATTATGAAAAAACTGGTATTCTTGACAGGAGCTGGCATGTCGGCAGAAAGCGGCATCAGCACATTCCGCGACAGCGACGGACTTTGGGAACACTACCCTGTGGAGGCAGTGGCAAGCATAGAGGGATACAGGCGTGACCCTGAACTGGTGCTCAAATTCTACAACGACAGGCGCAAAGAACTCATGAGAGTGGCACCCAACGAGGGACATCGGCTGGTGGCAAGTTTGGAAAACGACTTTGATGTCACTGTGGTGACGCAAAATGTTGACAACCTGCACGAAAGGGCTGGAAGTTCGAAGGTCATCCATCTGCATGGCGAACTGATGAAGGCCACATCAAGCTACAATCCCAACGACCCTGACTGCATAGTGACATTGCCAGAAGACCATCTGGACATCAAGATGGGCGACACGGCCAACGACGGCAGCCAGTTGAGACCTTTCATTGTGTGGTTTGGCGAGAGCGTGCCTATGATTGAACCTGCCGTGGAGGAGGTGAGCAAAGCTGACATACTGGTGGTTATAGGCACATCGCTCAATGTGTATCCAGCAGCAGGGCTGCTCAATTTCACCAACAGCCAATGCAAGATTTACCTCATCGACCCTAAGAATGTGCCATACGACCCCAAACTCGGCGTGCGCCACATCATGAAAGGAGCCAGCGAAGGCATGAAAGAACTATGCAGCACATTGCGCTGCAAAGGCTGACACTGTATCCGTATAAGGCCTCATGAGTTATTTTATTAAGAAACAGCGGCTATAATAACATAAAAACCGTTAAAATAAGGCTCAAGCCTTCGTAGATGCAAAAAATGTTCGTAATTTTGTACGAATTTTGTACATTGAAAAAGCACGGACATACAAACAGATGAAGATTACAGACTTTAAACATACGCTATTGGGAGTCATTGCCCTTTTGGCGATGTCACTCTGCATGGCATCATGCATAAGTGATGATGAGACCACAGAAACATCGCCCGAATGCGTCATCACCTCCTTCGCCGTAGGCAAGATAACAAGCTATGTGACAGAGAAGGAATATGACAAGGACGGCAATGAAAAAGATGTCATTAAGACCAAAAGCATATTGGGCACAGACATCAAATTCAACATCGATCAGGTTAACGGACATATCTACACAACAGATTCTCTGCCATATTGGGTTGACCTCACAAAGGTGTCGCCTTCATTCGTGTGCTACGGCAATCTTTGGTACAAGATGCCAAAGGAGGATGACCTGTATTACACACTCACATCTGGTTCAGACTCCATCGACGCAAGCAAGACTGCAACACTTGTATGCGTTGCCTCCGACGGAGTGTCGAGCAAGACATATAAGCTTGACATCTACAAGCGCAAACAAGCCACAGACACCTTGATATGGAAATCCTCGGCATCTGACCTCAGCATAGTGGGCAGCAGCCGCCTCTACCACAACAACGGCAAAGTGATGGCATTCGCCAAAGATGGCAACGGAAAGAATGTGACCACATGCACAGCAGACAACGATGGAACAGCATGGAGCGTCCCGGCAGCCATTCCCGTGGAGAGCAGCTCGATAATCCAGCGCGACGGCACATTCTATGGCATAGACAGCAATGGCACAATATACTCATCAAGCGGCAATGACGCCACAACATGGGAAAAAGCCTCAGACCGCCAAGTGGACCGTCTTCTGGCAGCCGACGGCTCATACATATATGCCCTTGACGACAACAGCATTATTGGCACAGCCGACATGAGCACATGGAGCGTTCATGGCACAGAAAACATCGACATGCTGCCAGACAACAACTGCAATTTCTTTTATTACAAGTCAAAGACCAATGAGGACATCAGCATAGCTGTCATGACAGGCCTGTCGGCCAGCAACAGCAACAATGGAGTGGCATGGTTCAAGCAAACTTCCACAAAGAGCAATGCCAACATGCCATGGGCATACATTGAGGTGACAACCGACAACATCTACGGCATGCCGCATCTCGGCTGCATGAGCACCACGAGATACGAGGAGTCGTTATATGCCCTTGGCACTGAAAACGGTGCATACAAGCATTTGTACCGTTCCGACGACAACGGCATTTCATGGCATGAACTGCCTGAAAAATACCCATTGCCAGCCGAACTCACACCGCAAGGCGGAGCCGCAAGCATGATAGCAGTAGGCTCAACACTCTGGATAATCCAGGAAAACGGAAAGATATGGAAAGGTTCTATTCTCTGATAGCAGCTCTTCTGATAGCAGCAGGCGCACATGCCCAAGACTTGGAGTATGCCATGGAACTCGGAATGATGGCAGGTACAAACTTCTACATGGGCGATGCCAACATGAACGGATTCTACAAGAACACCACCATGGGCGCAGGCCTGATGGGCAGATACAACATCAACCCACGCATGGCCCTCAAGTTTGACATCGCTTATGCAAAAATCAAAGGCGACGCCACAAAGGAGAAGAACGTATACCCCGAATTGCCCGAACAAGAATGGGCATTTGACAATCCGTTGGTCGATGTAGGCGCGCAATATGAGCTCAACTTCTGGGGCTACGGCACAGGGAGCGGATACAAAGGGCACAAAAGGCTCGTTCCATACATACAGATGGGACTGGGATTCACTTACTGCGACAATGCGCTGACCATGAACATCCCAATTGGAGCAGGCATCAAATACAAGCTCAAGCCACGATGGAACATAGGTCTCGACTGGTCGATGCGCTTCACAATGAGCGATAAGCTTGACGGCATAGAAGACCCTTACAGGATAAAGAGCGGATTCCTGAAGAACAAAGACAGCTACTCGATGACGATGTTTTACATCTCATACGACCTATGCCCCAAATACCGCAAGTGTAATAACGAATAAGACACAAGATGTACAAAGAACAAGTTGATATGAATCGGGTGCCACGCCATATAGCCATCATCATGGACGGCAACGGCAGATGGGCACAGGCACAAGGTAAGGAACGCACATTCGGACACCAAGCTGGTGCAGAACGAGTGCACAACATCATGACAGCGGCAGTCAACCTCGGTGTGGAATATCTCACACTCTACACGTTCTCCACCGAAAACTGGAACCGTCCCGAAGCTGAAATAGCTGCCCTGATGGCTCTGCTGCTCAAGCATCTTGAGGAAGAACTCTTCATGAAGAAAAATGCCCGTTTCCGTGTCATCGGCGACACATGCCGGCTGCCCAAGGTTGTGCAGGAAGCATGCGAATATCTTGAGAAACGCACAAAAGACAATACTGGCACATGCATGGTGCTTGCGCTGAGCTACTCATCAAAATGGGAAATCACACAGGCCATGAAGCAGATCGCCCAACAAGTCAAAGACGGTTTGCTGCAGCCTGAAGACATCAGTGAAGACACCATCAGCCACAACCTCGCCACCAGTTTCATGCCCGACCCCGAACTCATGATACGCACTGGGGGAGAAGAGCGTCTTAGCAACTATCTGCTATGGCAATGCGCATATTCAGAGTTTTATTTCACTCCGACCTTCTGGCCCGACTTTGACGAGGAGGCCTTATGCCATGCCATCGTCGACTACCAAGGCAGACAACGCCGCTTTGGCAAGACAGGCGAACAAGTGACAAACAAACATTAACGTCACATTATATATATATCATATACATAAAGCCACATTATTATATATATAACAGCGTAAAAACATACAACAAGCAACCGTATAAACGCCATATACATTTATGCACAGTCTGGCGCGCATCCAAGAAAGCGCGCGCTGCAAACGTTCATCATCTGTATAACACAAAAATGTTTATATAACAAAGCAACACATACATGAGTAGAAATAGAATAGCCATACTGGCATCCGCACTTCTGATGCTTCTTTCCATCAATGCCAATGCGCAGGTGCAGACGCAGCCCAACATAGTATATGGCAACCATAGCGAAAAATACGTGATAGGCGGAATAAAAGTGGAAGGCGTGAAAAACTATGAGGACTACATCCTCATAGGCATATCCGGACTATCTGAGGGCGAAGTGATAGAGATGCCTGGCAAGGACATAACAGATGCCATCAAACGCTATTGGAAACATGGACTTTTCTCAGCTGTGAGCATTGAGGCAGACAGCATAGTGGAGAACACTGTTTATCTGAAGATCAAGCTCGCCATGCGCCCACGTGTGTCGCTGATCAACATCAATGGCGTGAAGAAGTCGGAACAGGACGACATAGAAGAGAAGATAGGCATCATCAAGGGAAATCAGATTACGCCCAACATGGCCGACAAGGCAAAAATCATCATCAAAAGATACTATGCCGACAAAGGCTTCAAAAACACAGAGGTAGACATCGTGCAGCGCGATGATCCCGCTAAAGAAGGGCAACTGATTGTTGATGTCAACATCGACAAGAAGGAGAAAGTGAAAGTCCGCAAGATACACATCACAGGAAACGACAACATACCAACAAAGAAATTCCATGGCGGTTTCTTCTCTGGAGGTTTGATGAAGAAGACCAACGAGAAGGGATTCAAGAGTCTATTCAAGGCAAAGAAATTCGTTCAAGAAAAATATGAAGAAGACAAAGACCGCATCATAGAGAAATACAACGAACTGGGATACCGTGACGCACTCATCTACTCTGACAGCGTGGTTGACGTGGGCGACAACTTGGTAGACGTGTATGTCAACATCGACGAGGGTCATAAATATTACATCCGCAACATTGAATGGGTGGGCAATACCATCTACAGCACCGACGCTCTCAACAGAGTGCTTCAGATGAATAAGGGCGATGTGTATGACAGAGTGCACATCGAGAAGCGTCTGAGAGGCCAGACAGATGGACTATCTGTGAGCAACTCCTACTATAATGATGGTTATGTGTTCAACCAGATCAACGACGTGGAGCGTGATGTGGTAGGCGACTCCATCGATTTGGAAATACGCATATACGAAGGCATACAGGCCACCATCAACAAAGTGAAGATATACGGCAACACTCGTGTGTATGAGGAAGTGGTGAGACGCCAGCTTTACATGAAGCCAGGCGACCTTTTCAACATGGACGCATTCAAGCAGTCGGTGCAGGAAATAGCTCAGATGGGGCATTTCGACCCAGAACAGATGAACCCCAAGCCTGTGCCAGACCGCTTTAACGGCACCGTCGACATCGAACTTGGCCTCACGCCAAAGTCGAGCGACCAGATTGAGTTCTCTCTTGGATGGGGACAGACTGGCGTGATAGGCAAGGTTGGCCTTAAACTGACCAACTTCTCCATGCGCAACCTCTTGGGAAAAGATAAGCTGCACCGCGGCATCATGCCTCAGGGAGACGGACAGGAAGTGGAAATCAGCGCATCTACAAATGGCAGCTACTACCAGTCGTACTCCATCTCCTACCTCGACCCATGGTTCGGACGCAAGCGTCCTAACCAATTCTCCGTCAGCGCATTCTTCTCGCGCCAGACCGACATCAGCAGCAGTTATTACAACAGCTCATACTACAACAACTACTACTCGATGATGTATGGCTACGGCAACTACAACAGCTCATACTACAACAACTACTCAAACTACTACGACCCAGACAAGTATATAGAGATGCTGGGTGTGAGCATAGGTTTCGGCAAGCGTCTCACCTGGCCCGACAACCGATTCAGCTTCTCGGCCTCTCTTGGCTACACACGCTATATGATGAAGGATTGGGAATATTTCCTCATCACCAACGGCAACTGCAACAACATCAACCTGACGCTGAATCTATCGCGCAACAGCATAGACAATGCGATGTTCCCTCGCAGAGGCTCCACCATATCAGCATCTGTGTCGTTCACACCGCCCTACTCTCTGTTTGACGGCGTCGACTACAAGAACATGGCCACCAACTACCAGGATGCCAACTACCAGAAAGACATGAAGCGCAAGTACCGCTGGATAGAATACCACAAATGGAAATTCAACTCTCGCTACTACGTGCCACTTGGCAAGCGCGACAAATGCTTCGTGCTGATGACACGCTTCGACTTCGGTCTTCTCGGCAGCTACAGCAAATACAAGAAGTCGCCGTTCGAGACATTCTACGTGGGTGGTGACGGCATGTCAGGCTACTCATCATCATACTATTCCGAAACTATCGGTCTGAGAGGATACGACAACGGCGCCTTAACACAGGGTTACAACTACGGCTACGCCTACGACCGCATGACCATGGAACTGAGATACCCTCTCATGCTCAACGGTTCGACCAACATCTATGCGCTCGCATTTGCAGAAGCAGGCAACGCCTGGACAGAAGTGGGCAAGTTCAACCCATTCGACATGAAACGTTCAGCCGGCTTCGGTGTGCGTCTCTTCCTTCCTATGGTAGGTATGATGGGTATCGACTGGGCTTATGGATTCGACAACATCAATGGGTCTAAGAGCTATGGCGGAAGCCAGTTCCATTTCGTGCTCGGACAGGAGTTTTAAATTGGGCTGAAGCGGCAAGGCTCTCTGACGCGACACATCATACAAACGCAAATATCCAGTATTAACACTATAATATTTGATTGACATGAAAAAAATGATTCTCACAATAATGGTGATGGTGGCCGCAGTGGCTGCCAATGCCCAGAAGTTTGCATTGGTCGACATGGAATACATCCTCAAGAATGTTCCAGCTTATGAGCGCGCCAACGAACAGCTCAACCAGGTGTCGAAGAAATGGGAAAACGAGGTGGAAGTGCTTCTCAAGGAAGCAGAGACCCTATATAAGAAATACCAGTCGGAATCTGTATTTCTCTCAGACACACAAAAGACCAAGGCCGAAGAGGCCATAATGGCAAAGGAAAAAGAAGCAAGCGAACTGAAGAAGAAATACTTCAGCAGCGAAGGCGAATTATACAAGAAGCGCCAAAGCCTCCTTGCTCCAATACAAGATGAGATTTACAACGCTGTGAAAGACATCTGCGACCAAAAAGGCTACCAGCTTGTGCTCGACCGTGCATCTGGCGGCAGCATCATCTATGCCTCTCCCAAGATTGACATCAGCGACGAAGTGCTTACAAAATTGGGTTACTCATATTAAGCACACAAGCTCGATGTCAACATCTAAGCCAGCATGGCATACACACTCCATGAAGCTTGTGCTGATGCAATAATACTTAATAAGACAAATCAACAACTAAATAATACATAACAAGACAAATCAACAACTAAAACAACAAATAGAAGAAAATGAAGAAAATTATTTTAGCAATTCTCTTGGCATTGCCAATGACAATCTTTGCGCAGAAAATCGGACACGTCAAATCAGGCGACATCGTGCAGGGCATGAGCGACTACACAGCGCTTCAGACTGAGATCCAAAACCTCCAGAAACAGTTCCAGGATGAGCTTCAGCGCAAGCAGACAGACATTCAGACAAAGGCTGACGCTTACGAGAAAGAAAAGGCTACACTCTCAGAGACACTCCGCACTTACCGTGAGCAGGAACTGCAGAAAGCTTACGAGGAGTATCAGCAGTTTGGCCAGACAAGCGAACAGGAACTTCAAAAGACATACCAGACCAAGATGGCTGGCATCCAGGAGAAAGTGATGAACGCAGTCAAGGAAGTGGGCCAGGCAGAAGGTTTCGCATACGTGCTCGACGCAGCAAGCATCCCATTCATCGGCACCACAGCAACAGACATCACAGACAAGGTCAAGGCAAAGCTTGGCGTGAAATAACAAGCATGCCGTGTTTCACTTTCTGTGGAACGAACAACATCAAACAAAGGCGTGAAGTAACAAACATGCACAACATGAGAAAAACAATCATAATGATAGCACTGCTTGCTTGCGCTGGCTTCATGTCAGCTCAAGAGGCAGTGCCTTCTGTTTCTCCTCAAGGAGGCGAAACAGCAGTCATGCAGTTGCCTGACGACACCGTCACACAGGCTACAGAACCACAGACTGTCCAAACAGCTGCAAATCCACAACAGCCCGCCGAACTTCGTGTTCAGCCTTT
Organism: uncultured Bacteroidaceae bacterium; assembly: GCA_934293005.1. Taxonomy (GTDB): domain Bacteria; phylum Bacteroidota; class Bacteroidia; order Bacteroidales; family Bacteroidaceae; genus Minthosoma. The sequence goes on along the minus strand of CAKQYA010000007.1, from coordinate 62,105 downwards.
TGGCTTCCTCTCATACGATGAAATCATGCGCGCAATGCCTGACTACGCACAAGCCGTGAAAAGCCTCAACGAACTGAAAGAGACTTACGACAGAGAGGCGCAGCGTGCAGAACAGGAATTTTCAAAGAAATTCGCTGAATATCTCGACGGACAGAAAAACTTTCCTCAAAACATCATGCTCAAACGTCAGAAAGAGCTTCAGCTCCTCATGGAACAGAGCGTCAAGTTCAAGCAAGAAGCAGAAGAACTCCTTGCCAACGCAGAGAAAGAACTCATGGAGCCAGTGCGCAAAGCCCTCAACAATGCCATATACCTCGTAGGCAAGAAAAATGGATACGCATACGTGCTCAACACCGATGCCAATGCATATCCATACATAGATGGTGGCGTGGGCGAAGACTGCACTGATGCCGTGCTGACACAGATGGGAATCAAATAAATCAAAAGACAACACGATGGAACATAGCGACAAAGGACCGATAGGAATCTTCGACTCAGGCTACGGCGGACTGACCATCCTCGATGGCATCAGAAAACACATGCCTCAGTATGACTACATCTATCTGGGCGACAATGCACGCACACCATACGGCACACGCTCCTTCGATGTGGTGTATGAGTTCACGCTGCAAGCCGTCAAGACACTTTTCGCCTCTGGCTGTCCACTCGTCATCCTGGGTTGCAACACAGCATCAGCCAAGGCACTCAGATCCATACAGCAGCAATATCTGCCATTCAATGCGCCAGACAACAGGGTGCTTGGCGTCATCCGCCCCACAGCTGAAATCGTAGGCGAGATGACAAAGACAAAACACATAGGCGTGCTTGCCACCGAAGGCACAATAAAGTCGGAATCATACAAACTGGAAATAGAGAAACTCTACCCCGGCACCACCATCGTGGGGCAGGCGTGTCCCATGTGGGTGCCATTGGTGGAAAACGATGAGTTTGACAAACCTGGGGCCGACTATTTCGTCAACGACTCTATCACCAAACTCATGAAGAAAGACCCTCTCATCGACACAGTAATCCTTGGATGCACGCACTACCCGCTTCTTCTCAATAAGATAAATAAATACATGCCAACAGGAGTTAAAGTAATTTCCCAAGGCCAATACATAGCATCAAGCCTCAGCAACTACCTTCACAGGCATCCAGAGATGGAGCAACGCCTCACCAAAGGCGGCACATGCCAATATTTCACAAGCGAGTCACCCTCTAAGTTCAGGGAATGCGCCAGCTTGTTTCTTAAAGAAGATGTGCATGCCACTCGCATCACCCTCGTCTAATGCCCATGCAGGGCATTAGGCTTATATTAGGATGAAGAAGGGAAAAAGTCGGGATGACGTGACTCGAACACGCGACTCCTACGTCCCGAACGTAGTGCGCTACCAACTGCGCTACATCCCGATGCACCATGGCCTTTGTTGAACAGGCATAAGAAAAAAACAAAAAGCCTTTCATCAAAAGCGCTGCAAAAGTAGGCATTTATTTTATCATGACAAAATATTTTAAGTCATAATGCGCCTGAAGACATCATTATAGTAGAGCGACGCCTTCAAAAACAGGCAAAAGAAAGCAGAGGCATCCCCAACAGCAATAAACCCAAATCGGTCATCAGACCGAAACAGAAAGATTATTCGGACATTAGATTTGGGATAAAGAGAGCCACGTCACAGAGAGTTGCAAACCGAATATTACAACCACTTTATAAAATGAGATAAAAAGCAAACTTTTTCACATAAACATATTGAAAATTTATGAAAATCCGCGCCACTCATTTTGTGTAAAGATAAGAAATTATTAACTTTGTACTGATTTAGGGCATGTGGCACGCAAAAGCTATCACATGAGTCCAAAGAAAGTCACAAACAAACAGGAAGATAAACGGTAAAAAGATATTTATTCACATTATAAACAAACAATACTATGGCATTAGATTTGACAAAGTATGGCATCACTGGTTCTACAGTGATCGCACACAACCCTTCTTACGAGAAACTCTTCGAAGAGGAGACAAAGGCTGGCCTCGAAGGCTATGAAGTAGGTCAGGTTACTGAGCTCGGCGCAGTTAACGTTATGACTGGTATCTTCACTGGCCGTTCACCTAAGGACAAGTACATCGTTGATGATGCACAGTCACACGACAAGGTATGGTGGACATCTGAGAACTACAAGAACGACAACCACCCAATGTCTGAGAAAGTTTGGGCACAGGTGAAGAATCTCGCAGTAAAGGAGCTCTGCAACAAGAACCTCTACGTAGTCGATGCATTCTGCGGCGCAAACAAGGCCACTCGTCTTTCAGTACGTTTCATCGTTGAGGTTGCATGGCAGGCTCACTTCGTTACAAACATGTTCATCCGTCCAACAGCTGAGGAACTCGCTGAGTTCGAGCCAAACTTCGTTATCTACAATGCTTCAAAGGCTAAGGTTGAGAACTACAAGGAGCTCGGCCTCAACTCAGAGACTTGCGTTGCCTTCAACACAACTTCACGCGAGCAGGTTATCATCAACACATGGTACGGCGGCGAGATGAAGAAGGGTATGTTCTCAATGCAGAACTACTACCTCCCACTCCAGGGCATCGCATCTATGCACTGCTCAGCAAACTGCGACATGAACGGTGAGAACACAGCTATCTTCTTCGGTCTCTCAGGCACAGGAAAGACTACCCTCTCAACAGATCCTAAGCGTCGCCTCATCGGTGATGACGAGCACGGATGGGATGACGAGGGCGTGTTCAACCTCGAAGGCGGTTGCTACGCAAAGGTCATCAACCTCTCTAAGGAGAACGAGCCAGACATCTACGGAGCTATCAAGCGCAACGCTCTCCTTGAGAACGTGACAGTAGACGCAAACGGCAAGATTGACTTCAGCGACAAGAAGGTCACTGAGAACACTCGTGTTTCTTACCCAATCTACCACATCAACAACATCCAGCCAGGATCATCAGCACCAGCTGCAAAGAACGTTATCTTCCTCTCAGCTGACGCATTCGGTGTACTGCCTCCAGTATCTATCCTCACACCAGCACAGACTCAGTACTACTTCCTCTCAGGATTCACTGCTAAGCTCGCTGGCACAGAGCGTGGCATCACTGAGCCAACTCCAACATTCTCAGCTTGCTTCGGCCAGGCATTCCTTGAGCTCCACCCAACAAAGTATGCTAAGGAACTCGTTAAGAAGATGGAGAAGTCAGGCGCAAAGGCATACCTCGTGAACACAGGATGGAACGGTACAGGCAAGCGTATCTCTATTCCAGACACACGCGGCATCATCGACGCTATCCTCGATGGCTCAATCCTCAAGGCTGAGACAAAGAAGATTCCTATGTTCGACTTCGAAGTGCCAACAGCTCTTCCAAACGTCAACCCAGCTATCCTCGACCCACGCGACACATATGCTGACGCTTCTATCTGGGAAGAGAAGGCTAAGGACCTCGCAGCACGCTTCATCAAGAACTTCGCTAAGTACACTACTAACGAAGCAGGCAAGGCACTCGTTGCAGCAGGCCCACAGCTCTAATGAGCAAACTCAGATAAACTTGCAATCTGAACATATATGACAAGAGGCGCACCGCATAGCGGCGCGCCTCTTTCTTTATACCCTTTGCTTGTGTATCTCAAAATAAACATGTAACTTTGCCGAAAATGAACAACAAATGGCAAAGAACAAGTATTACGTGGTATGGAACGGTGTTGAAGATGGAGTGTACACCACATGGGAAAGCTGCCAACAGGCAGTGAAAGGATTCTCCGCAGCACAATACAAGTCGTTCAAAACCGAAGCTGAAGCAGAAGAAGCATACGAAATGGGATATGATGCCTACATGCAAAAAATGCAGCAGGCCAGCAATAACGGCACTTCTCATGCGGAAACCTCAGCACAGCAACCTGATGAAGCGGAAGCTGGAGCAACACAGCAACAGCCAAGGACAACCAGCGCGCCCCCCTCACTGCCACAAGGAGCAATCAACAACGCCATAGCCGTCGATGCTGCATGCAGCGGCAACCCCGGCAAGATGGAATACCGTGGCGTGTATCTGCGCACAGGCAAGGAGATATTCCATTTCGGGCCTGTCTACGGCACCAACAACATAGGCGAATTCCTTGCCATCGTGCACGGCCTTGCCCTTCTCAAACAGAAAGGCCTCGGCACCATGCCCATATACAGCGACAGCGTCAATGCGCAGCTTTGGGTAAAACGCAAAAAATGCAAGACCACCCTCAACCGCAACGAGAAGACAGAAAAGCTATACCAACTCATAGAGCGTGCCGAACACTGGCTGCACGCCAACAGCTATGACAACCCTATCATCAAGTGGCCCACAGAGCTATGGGGAGAAATCCCGGCCGACTTCGGCCGCAAATGATGGCCGCACATATGTATATATCCTTCTAAACATGCTGTCGACGCATGGCAACTGAGCAGTCTTGCCAAAAAGATAAGATTAGATTGAAATCTTGTCACACTGCAAAATAAACTTTCGATTTATTGATAATATCTCACAAAATAATGCTACCTTTGTAAACAAAAATAATCCTTATAACATCAACGTATATCAATGGGTAGAATACTTATCATCGGTGCAGGAGGCGTAGCCTCGGTGGCTGCACACAAGGTTGCTCAAAACAGCGACATATTTACCGACATCATGATAGCAAGCCGCACAGAATCAAAGTGCAAGGCCCTCGCCAAGGCTATCGAGGACAAGGGGCTGGCAGCTCCAGGCAGCATAAAGACTGCGCAAGTCGACGCCGACAACGTGCCAGAACTTGTGGCTCTATTCAACAGCTACAAGCCAGACCTCGTGATGAACCTCGCCCTGCCTTATCAGGACCTCACCATCATGGAGGCTTGCCTGCAAAGCGGAGTGAGCTATCTCGACACAGCCAACTACGAGCCAAAGGACGAGGCGCACTTCGAATACTCATGGCAGTGGGCATACAAAGAGCGCTTCGAGCAAGCCGGACTCACAGCCATCCTCGGATGCGGATTCGACCCAGGTGTCACATCCATCTACACCGCCTACGCAGCAAAGCATCATTTCGATGAGATTCAATATCTCGACATCGTCGACTGCAATGCAGGCGACCACCACAAGGCATTCGCCACCAACTTCAATCCAGAAATCAACATACGCGAGATCACCCAGAAAGGCCTTTACTGGGAAAACGGCAAATGGGTAGAGACCGAGCCTCTCGAGATTCACCAGCCACTCAACTATCCCGAGATAGGCCCGAAGGAATCGTACCTTCTCCACCACGAAGAGATAGAGTCGCTTGTGAAAAACTATCCGACCATCAAACGCGCGCGTTTCTGGATGACCTTCGGCGAACAGTATCTCAAGCACCTCGATGTGATACAGAACATAGGCATGTCGCGCATCGATGAGATAGAATACACAGCCGAAGCAGCCGATGGCAGCGGACCTGTCAAAGTGAAGATCGTTCCGCTGCAATTTCTCAAGGCCGTGCTCCCCAACCCACAAGATCTTGGAGAGAACTATGAAGGCCAGACCAGCATAGGCTGCCGCATACGAGGCATCAAAGACGGCAAGGAAACCACTTACTACGTTTACAACAACTGCTCACACCGCGCAGCATACGAAGAGACAGGCATGCAGGGCGTCAGCTACACCACAGGCGTGCCAGCCATGATAGGAGCCATGATGTTCATGAAGGGACTTTGGAAACGTCCAGGAGTGTGGAACGTGGAAGAATTCGATCCAGACCCATTTATGGAACAGCTCAACAAGCAAGGCCTGCCTTGGCACGAGATACACGGCGGAGACCTCGAGCTATAACACACTCTTAGCGCATCGCAGGAGTGGCATGCCAAAGCATGCATGCCACACGATGATGTCTGACATTCACGCAGAATGAAGAAGCGCACATATAATGACACTGTCAGACAAGCGATGCCTCTCATGCACACCGCAAGCTTTTCACACTAATAAGGTATAGGGCCTCTTGCCCTATACCTTGCAAATATAGCAATACCCCCCAAAAATGGCAAGAGACAAGAAAGCCTCAGACGAGGCACTCACACCGCAGCAGAACAAGCTCAAAGCCTTGCAAGCTGCCATGGACAACATAGAAAAGAATTTTGGCAAAGGCTCCATCATGAAGATGGGCGATGACAACATACAGCACATTGAGGTAATACCCACAGGCTCTATCGGACTCGACTCAGCTCTTGGCGTGGGAGGCTACCCCAAAGGACGCATCATCGAGATCTTCGGCCCTGAGTCGTCAGGTAAGACCACCTTGGCCATCCATGCCATAGCAGAATGCCAGAAGGCCGGCGGCATAGCTGCCTTCATTGACGCAGAGCATGCTTTTGACCGCTTCTACGCAGAGAAGCTTGGCGTCGACATAAACAACCTTCTCATCAGCCAGCCCGACAATGGCGAGCAGGCACTTGAGATAGCCGACCAGCTCATACGCTCCAGCGCAGTAGACATCATCGTCATCGACTCAGTGGCCGCCCTCACCCCCAAGGCTGAGATAGAAGGCGACATGGGCGACAACAAAGTAGGCCTGCATGCACGCCTCATGAGCCAGGCTCTCAGAAAGATGACAGGCAACATCAACAAGACCAACACCACCTGCATCTTCATCAACCAGTTGCGCGAGAAGATAGGCGTGATGTTCGGCAATCCTGAGACCACCACAGGCGGCAATGCGCTCAAGTTTTATGCCAGTGTGCGCATTGATGTGCGCAAGGGCACACCTATCAAGAACGGAGACGAAGTGCTCGGCAACCTCACAAAAGTTAAGATTGTGAAGAACAAGGTGGCTCCTCCATTCCGCAAATGCGAGTTTGACATCATGTATGGAGAAGGCATCAGCAAGAGCGGAGAGATAGTTGACCTCGGCGTCGACACAGGCATCATCAAGAAAAGCGGCAGCTGGTACAGCTACAACAACACCCGTCTGGCACAGGGTCGCGACGCCACAAAGCAACTCATGCTCGACAATCCCGACCTGGCAGAGGAAATCGAAAGAAACATCCATGCGGCCATCGACGGACAAGAGTACATGCCCCGCACGCTCGATGAAGACGACAACGTGGCTATCAACGAGAATGCAGAAGATTAACCCAATAAGTCAAAAGCCCCAGAATGCCGCAAAGTGTCCTGGGGCTTTTGCTCCTTCCAAACAAAAGCCGACAGTCATGTGCACAATTCACTGAGCGTCTTTTCCTCTGTGCATCATGCCCATTGGCAACCGTCACACCAAAGCCTTATGGCACACACACCAAATCTCCACAGCCACAGGCCAACAAGCCTCAACCACACTTTACCAACCATAAAACCAGAGATGCCATGAAGGCATTTCACAAACGAACATAGACTCATTATGCTAAAGAAAAACTTCAACTTCAAGTATGAGGCGATGGACTACCTGTTCATCACCCTCGGCCTTGCCCTCTATTCACTTGGATGGACAGCCTTCCTCCTTCCCTACGGCATCGTGTCAGGCGGCCTCACGGGCATCTGCGCCATCATCTACTACGTCACAGGCATCGAGCTTCAGGTGAGCTACCTTATCTTCAACGTGTTCCTGCTGCTTGCAGCCGTAAAGATACTCGGACTGAAATTCTGCCTCAAGACCATCTATGGCGTCTTGTCGCTCACCTTCCTCCTGTGGGTCATGCAGCGCATCATACATGGCGGCAACGACATGTCGCAAGAGCATCTGCACAAGATACTCGGTGACGGACAGGAATTCATGGCTGTGATCATCGGCTCATCCCTCTGCGGAATGGGATTGGCCCAATGCTTCCTTCACCAGGGCAGCACAGGCGGAACCGACATCATTGCTGCCATTGTCAACAAATACAAGAACATCAGCCTTGGCCGCATGCTCCTTTACCTCGACATCATCATCATCAGCTGTTCCTATTTCATCTTCCACGACTGGCGCCGTCTCGTATTCGGTTTTGTGGAGATGTTCGTATGCTCCACCGTGCTCGACTACGTGATGAACTACATACAGCAATCGGTGCAGTTTTTCATCATCACCAAGCACCCTAAAGAGATATACGACAAGATAAGGACCCAGATGGACCGCTCTGCCACACTTCTTCATGGCACAGGATGCTACAGCGATGAGCCAGTGAGCATCCTCATGGTCGTCATCAAGAAAAACCAGTCTATCGAACTGTTCCGACTCATCAAGATGATTGACCCCACAGCCTTCATCTCGCAGACAAAGGCTCAAGGCGTTTACGGTGAGGGATTCGACAAGATTAAAGTTTAACCCAAATCGGGTCATTAGATTTCATATCCCGTTAGTGCCTGATTTGATATGTTTGCGGCCGCAGCATTGATGTCATAGCCGACTGTGGAGAAACATGCGAGCACCATTTCATGAAATCAGCCGCTTCTTCTCAAAAAAAGTATCCTAATATACTTGGCAAAGTATCCTAATATACTTGGCAAAGTATCCTAATATACTTGGCAAAGTATCCTAAGATACTTGACAGAGTATCCTAAGATACTTGACAGAGTATCCTAAGACATGCGAAACCGGCCATCAGGACACACTTTTGATTCATACATATCAAGTACCTGATGACCGGTTTATGCTTCTTCGGATATTGCCTACATCATTTCATTACAGAGGATACTCATCAAAGGCGTAAAGCACAGTGGAGAGATAGCGTTCACCTGTGTCAGGCAGCAGAGCCACTATCTTCTTGCCCTTGTTCTCAGGCCGCTTAGCCAGAAGAGACGCAGCATAAGCAGCCGCTCCTGATGATATGCCCACAAGCAGTCCCTCCGACTGAGCAAGCTCACGTCCTGTGCGTATAGCATCATCGTTGTCAATGTCTATGACTTCATCAATATAAGTTCTGTCGAATGTCTTTGGCACAAATCCTGCGCCAATGCCCTGAATCTTGTGAGGTCCGCTTGGCTTGCCATTGAGCACAGCCGAAGTGGCAGGCTCCACAGCATATACCTTCACGCCAGGATTCTGTTCCTTGAGATATTTGCCAATGCCGCTCACAGTGCCTCCTGTGCCCACGCCAGCCACAAAGATGTCTATCTGTCCATCAGTCTGACGCCATATCTCAGGTCCAGTAGTGGCATAATGCTTGGCAGGATTGGCAGGATTCTCAAACTGCTGGAGAATGATAGAGCCAGGGATGGAGTCACGTAGCTGCTCCGCAGCCTTGATAGCTCCTGCCATGCCATCCTTGCCGCTTGTCAGGCGCACCTCTGCTCCATAAGCTTTCACGAGGTTGCGTCGTTCCACCGACATCGTCTCAGGCATGGTGAGGATGAGATGATAGCCCTTCACTGCGCTAACCAGCGCAAGACCCACACCCGTGTTGCCCGATGTCGGCTCTATGATAGTGGCTCCTGGCTTGAGAAGGCCCTTCTTCTCAGCATCCTCCACCATGGCAAGAGCTATGCGGTCCTTCACGCTGCCGCCAGGATTGAAAAATTCCACCTTGGCTATTATAGGAGTGTCAAGCTGCTTGGAAGCAGAAAACTTGTTGAGTTCGAGCAATGGGGTGTTGCCCACAAGCTCTGTAAGTGTTTTAGCTATTTCCATTGTCGTGTAGTGTTATGTTGTTATTGTATCATATTGCTAATAATGAAGAAATGCGTTAAGGCATGCAGCTGCCGTGCATACGCCCATGGCATGATGCCATCAAACATGCGTGTGCCGTTGCCTACCTGCAGTCATTTCTGATTACAGTGCAAAGTTACGCCTTATGATTGAGATACCCAAACAAATCAAAGAAATAGGAAAATATAACCATCAGAACCCTTCAATGACGAACAAGTTTTCGCCTTTATGCCTCAAATGCTTGGTTCATTAGAATATATCCACTAATTTTGCATTGTCACTGTGAAATCATAGGCCGGTGCATGCCACAAACAAAACGGACGCAAGATTTCACGCATCACTTGAAACAGGCGCATGGGCACCACATGAACCAGCATCATGCGCGACACATAAACACACCAGCATGAAAAGATACAAGATCCGCAGCTGCCACTCATCAGACATAAGGCCCAACGGTTGGGCTCTCACGCCACTGTTGATATTCCTCGCCATCTACCTCGTGGTGTCCATCATCGTCAACGACTTCTACAAAGTGCCCATCACCATAGCTTTCACCATATCGTCCATCTACGCCCTGTTCATATCCAAGGGCGGCAGCATGGACGAGAAACTGTCACTCTACTCGAAAGGCGCCGCCAACAAAAACATCATGCAGATGATATGGATATTCGTCATGGCCGGCATCTTTGCCCAATCGGCCAAGGCCATGGGAGCCATAGACGCCGCTGTCAACATTTCCCTTGACGTCATGCCCGGCAACCTTATTCTTGCAGGCATCTTCATTGCCTCATGCTTCATATCATTCTCCATAGGCACATCAGTAGGCACCATAGTAGCCCTCACGCCTGTGGCTGTGGGCATAGCGGAGAAGACCGGGGTGTCCATACCATTCATACTGGGCATCATCGTGGGAGGGGCCTTCTATGGCGACAACCTCTCGTTCATATCCGACACCACCATAGCTGCCACAAGGTCTATGGAATGCAGGATGAAGGACAAGTTTGTCATCAACAGCCGCATCGTCACTCCCGCCGCCTTCTTAGTGCTCATAATCTATGTCTTCAAAGGCATGGATGTGTGCACCAATGTAGAGGCAGAGGCCATGGACTGGATCAAATCGCTTCCCTACTTCATCGTGCTCGTCCTCGCCGCCATCGGCATAGACGTGATGCTTGTGCTCTTTTTCGGCATTTTGGCCGTGCTCCTCATCGGAATGCTCACAGGCAGCATCGACATCTGGACATGGTTCGCATCGGCAGGCGAAGGCGTCAAAGGTATGGGCGAACTCATCATCATCACCATGATGGCAGGAGGCATGCTCGAACTCATACGTGCCAACGGCGGCATAGCCTTCATCATCACGCGCCTCACACGCCATGTGAAGAGCAAGCGCGGCGCCGAACTGTCGATTGCCGGCCTTGTGAGCCTCGCCAATGTTTGCACGGCCAACAACACCATCGCCATCATCACCACTGGCCCCATAGCTCGCGACATAGCCACGCGCTACAGCCTCGACAAGCGCAAATGCGCCTGCATCCTCGACACTTTCTCATGCCTCGTGCAGGGCATCCTGCCCTACGGCGCACAGATGCTCATGGCAGCCGGACTGGCACACATTTCTCCTGCAAGCATCATTCCATACCTCTTCTACCCCATGACAATGGGCCTCTTCACCTTGCTGTGCATCATCTTCCGCTTGCCGCGCAAATATTCATGACATGCCTGTCTTTCATGACATGCCTGCCGGCATGACAGACGCTGCCTATCTCACGGCCTTGACCATGCGGTCATTGCCATATAGATCCTGCTTCAGCTGCACGTCATGGTAGCCCATGTCTTTCAGCATGCCTACCGTCGCTGCTCCAAAACGCCTGTTTATCTCAAAGAACAGACTGCCGCCTCCACGAAGCATCGTGCGGGCCATCATGGCTATGCGCCTGTAGAAAAGGAGAGGATCGTCATTGGGCACAAACAGAGCCAGATGAGGTTCGTGGTCGAGCACGTTGGCTTCCATATCCACAGCCTCATCTTCGCATATATATGGAGGGTTGCTCACAATGGCGTCATACTTCCCCTTTCTCTCCCCTGCCTTTTCCATTCCTTCTTTAAGCACATCCACATGGAGGAAACTCACGTTAACCCCCACACGCTTGGCATTGCCCTCTGCTATGGCAAGAGCCTCATCGCTAACGTCCCATGCCTCAACCCTCGCTTGGGGCAGCATACCTGCCAGACTCACAGCTATGCAGCCGCTGCCTGTGCCTATGTCGAGCACATCGTCCGCACCGCTCTCTGCCACCCAGCGCACCAGTTCCTCTGTCTCAGCGCGTGGAATGAGCACTCCCTTCTCCACATGCAGGGTCAGTCCGCAGAAATCGGCTTCTCCCAAGGCATACTGCACTGGTTCTCCCTTCAAGATGCGGCCAAGAGCCTTGTGCAGCCTGCATGCCTCATCTGCATTGTCCTTGCCCCAGTCTGCAGGGGCCATGAGAGCGGCTGCTGTGTCCATGCCGCATATCTTTTCCATAAGAAGCAGGGCCACGGCACGCGCCTCACCGCCATCCATGCCGCTGTCCATTAGCTGTTGTTTAATAGTCCTATACATCTTATATATATATTACATTGATTGTTTTCAACACAAAGTTAGTCAAAAATATCCATATCAGATGCCTTTCCATACATTTTCAACGATAAGCTCACCGTCAGGCATGGCATTCTTGCTCTGAATCCGCATTCGTTTCAAGGTATCACAGACCGTTTTTCAGAGAACATGACATACAGCTTGTTTTGCCACATGCAAAAGGCTAAGTCCATCTAAACAAGGTACAAAATCATGTTAATTAACATATAAGCATGTTTTTCTATCGAAAATATTTGCGCATATCGTTTTTTTTTTATTGGTTTGCATAATATATGGTAAGATTAGCCTATGCGCCATGCTTACTATCATTGAATTTAAATTATAAATTGTATAACTAATCTAACTTAACTGTAAACTATGAAGAAAAAACTACTTTTCGTAGCAGCGCTTTGCTGTGCAAGTGCTTCGAGCTACGCACAGTGGACAAAACCAACACTTAAGAATGTAGACTTCACTCTCAAGGAAGTTGTAAATGCAGCAGGTGAGACAGAGCAGGTGTCTGACACTCTCTATCTTTATAACACAAAGGCTCCGGGCTTCTTTGTTGGCGCCAACGACTGGAATACCCGCGCATCTGTAGGATCACATGGATACAAGGTCATCATCAAGGCTTCTGACGAATACCCTGGATGCTACCTCATATGCGACTCTGTTGAGACTCAGAATGCTGTAAAGGCCATGTTTGCCGACAACGAGCAGAGCATCTGGGTGGACAACCTCGATGGCAAGAACGTCAAGGCTTGGAGCATTGAGAAGAATGCTGACGGCACATACGAAATAACAAACAAGGGCACAGAATTTGACACAGATTTCTCTGCATTCAAACTCGGTGTGGCTGAAATGTACCAGGGCGAGAAGAACAACACGCGTCTTTGGCTCAACAACCCTAATCTCACATACAAAACCACTGTGAACGATGAAGAGGTAGAACTCCCATTGTTCTCTGGCGAATTCTACGACAAGTGGATCTTCGTCACTCCAAAGGAATATAAAGAGAAGGTGGGCGCAGTGGAACAGTATCTCACTGCCATGGTGCTCAAGAGCACTCTTGATAAGGCTAAGGCCGAATATGACATGATTGACTTCTCTGCAGTGGAGGCTGTATACAACAACACCAACTCTACTACAGAAGAGCTTAAGGCTGCAACAGACAAGATACCTGTGCTCATCTCTGAATACAAGTCTTCTCTCGCAACATACGATGAACCTATCGACTTCGAATATCTCATTGGCGACGGCTCTAAGATGGACCCTTGGACTCGCGAGTTCACAGGCAACGGCACTGTAGGCAAACCTGAAACCAACACATGGTCATCAGAAGCAAACAACGGTGCTGATGGCACAGACATGGTCACTCCTTTCTGCCAAGTATGGACTGCTTCAGGTGGCTTGCTCTCCGACCAGAAGATATTCCAGACACTCAAGAATGCTGCTCCTGGTCTATATAAGTTCACTCTCAACATCCGCGCTTACAGCGAGGCAGGAAAGCTCGAGAAGTTTGAAGGCATGAACATGTACTTTGGCGACCAGATGATCGACCTCCAGGAACAGACTCCAATCAAATATTCTGGCAACAAGAGCGTGCTTTGGTCACCAAACTACTTCACTATCATCGCTATCGTGAAGGAAGGCGGCGACATCGAGTTTGGTCTCAACATCAAGAACGCAAACTTCAACTGGGTGGCATTCAAGGGCACAAGCCTCAAATACTACGGCAACAAAAACGTGGAAGAGAATGCTGCCAAGCTCTACAAACTGCAATACAAATACGACAAGGCTGCAGATGACCTCGTGGCACAGCCTGAGGCAATCGAGGCTTACAACGAGGCTGTTGACAACTTCAACACTGCAACCACCACAGAGGAAATCGATGCTGCTGTGAAGGCTGCTGACCTTGCCAAGATAGCCCTCGACAACAATGTGGCAGCATACAAGAACCTGATCACCAAGATTGAAGGATGGCAGAAGCAAATGGACGAAAATGACTACAACAGCGACCTGTGGGGCGAGTTTGGCGACTTCATGACCTCTGAGGAAGCTGCATCTGACGAATGGCCAACACCAACTGCATTCGACATCCAGACAAATGCAAAATACACTCTTGGCACAGAGGATATCACTACTTACATAGAAACTGTGGACATGCTCATACAGAAGGCTATCGCCACGTCTATCAAAGAGGGTGATGACTGCACCAACATGATTGTCAACGCTGCTTGGAAAGAGGCCGACGGAGCAGGATGGAAGGAAGTGTCTGGCAAGTGCACCAACAAGAATCTTCGCGGCGGTCTTGATGCCTTCCCTGCAGCAGAGTCATGGCACTCAATCTTCGACTTCCAGCAGGTGGTAGACAATGTGCCTGACGGCATCTACTCTATCAGCTTGAACGGTTTCTGCCGTCTTGACGGAGAAAACGAGAAGACAGTGCCAGCAGAAATATACATGAATGAGTTTGCATCTACTCTCCAGAACATCGCAGACGATGGCATGAATCCTGATGACGCTCAGGATGGACTCAACTGCTTTATCAGCGAAGGCTCTTGGAAGAACAATCCTCTCTTCGCAGACAACTCTGTTGAGCAGCCTGCAGGATATAATCTCTTTGACCAGACAACCAAGAACGAGAACGGATGGTACACTCCTAACGGCATGACAGGCGCTTCCATCGCATTCTCAGCCGACCGCTACAAGGCTACTGCATACGGCCTCGTGCAGGGCGGCAAAATGAAGATTGGCGTGCGCAACCTCAAGTCGACAACTGTATGGGCATTGTGGTCAAACTTCAAACTCACTTTCGAGGGCAAGAATGTAGAGGCTATCGGCAAGGTGCTCGACTCTAAGATTCAGGCCATGAGAGCATACAATGAGACTCTCGGAACAGAGGAAAGATACAGCATAAAGGCTTACAACGACATCGAGAAACTCATCGAAGACGCCAACAACGCTGGTCTCACTGGCAACGCTGACGTGATGTGGGAGGCTCTCATCAACGGCAACGCAAACTTCGCTGCTGCTCAAGAACTTGCTTCAGCATTCGAGACATACCTCACTGCTTACACAAACATGGAGGATGCAGCAAACACTTATGGCGATGAAGCGTCAGCTGAAGCTATCGAAGCATACCAGAAGTATGTTGACGTTGACGCAACAGTGCTCGACCTCGAAGCTATCACCACTCTCATAGAGAACATCAACGCCACTGCTGCCAAGCTGAAGGTTCCTGCATACGATGGCGCTTCCGACAGCACACCTGTCGACATGTCGAAAGTGATTGTCAACGCAACATTCGACACAGTGGGCGACTTCACTGGATGGTCGGGCGACATATTCGGCGCAGGCGGCACTACATCAACATGCGCTGAGCACTACAACAAGAATTACGACACTTATCAGGATATCCTCGGCCTCCCAGCTGGCACATACGAGGTAGGAGTGTCAGGCTTCTACCGCCAAGGCTCAATTGCTAACGACTATGCCGCTACAACAGGAGCAGACGGCGCTACTCCAAAATACAACGCTTCTCTCTACGCTATAGGCAATGGCGAAACATGTGAGGCTCCTATCATGTCGCTCTGCGCAGGCGCAGTGGAAGGCAGCTCAGCACCTACTACAGGCGTCGCAATCAGCGATGACCTCGGCCTCGCTGTTCCAAACTCCATGGCAGACTTCACAGCATGGAAGGAAGCTGGCTACTACGCTCCAACAGACAAATTCAACAAGGTTGTTGTCAAGGTGGGCGAGGACGGCAAACTCCGCATAGGTGTGAAGAAGACTGAAAAGATTGACACTGACTGGTCTATCTTCGATGACTTCACTCTCGTATACTACGGCACTGAGAGCACAAAGGTTCCAACCACAGAGATAGCAGGCACAGAGGCAGCAGGCGATGCAGCTCCTGTATCTATCACCACTCTCTCTGGCGTCACTGTCAAGTCGCTTGTGAAGGGCATCAACATCATCACAAAGGCTAACGGCGAGAAGGTTAAGGTTTACGTGAAGTGACACACCTCCTGCATAAAGATACGTAAATAGACATTTTTCATTCTAAGGTGTGCAATCTCATGGGTTGCACACCTTTTTTATGGGCATTTACCATTTTTTCCATGAAATAATTTGCAATTATCACATATTTTGACGTTATTTGTACGCTTTCTTGTCACGGACAAGCATTGAGACAATGCAAAATTCCAAAGACACACGGAAGCTAACTAATTTAAATCATAAGCATTTTATTAACTTATTTAACTGTAAACTATGAAGAAATCATTACTCTTTCTTGCATCACTGTGCATGAGCGCAAGTGGTTTCGCCCAAACATGGACCAAACCTGTGCCTGCAGCTACAGAAATGGTCATGGGCGACACGCTCTACCTCTACAACACAGAAGCCAAGGCTTTTCTCACCGGTGCCAACGACTGGGAAACACGAGCATCTGTATCTGCCACAGGCGGACACAAAATTGTCATCAAAGAAGGCAAAGATGAAACCACCCTCACCATTGCCAACCTTGTGCTGAAAGGAAACAAAGCAGGCAAAATGAGCTCGCTCGACTGCGGCGGCTTTGACAACATGTGGGTAGATGGAGACGGACGCAACGGAGACGGACTCTGGCACATCAACAAAGAAGCTGACGGAGCTTACACTATCTCTAACGACAATGTCACCACAGGCAACCTTGGCGTGGCCGAATCTTTCAAAGGAAAGACAGGCGACACACGCTGTTACATCTTTGACGCTGAACAGACTTACGAAACAGAAGACAGCAACGGCGATGCAGTCACCTTGCCTTCGTTCTCCGGCGCATTCTGGGACAAATGGGCATTCGTGTCGCCAGCGGAATATGAAAAGGTCATAAGCGGACTCTTGGCTTACGACGCTGCTGAAAAACTGAAGAAGGCCCTTGACGAGGCTAAGGCTCAGTATCCTTCTGTAGATTTCTCATCTATCGAGGCTGTGTACAACAACACTTCTTCTACAGCAGAAGAACTCAACGAAGCGCAGAAAAACATAAAGAAGGTCATCAACAACTTCCTGACAGGCAAGCTTGCTGCTGCCACTGCGCTCAACCCTGTTGATGCCACAGAATTCATCACCAACCCTTCATTCGAGACGGGAGACCTCACAGGATGGACTGCCGACAAGAAGAATCCAAACGGCAAGGGAGACAGCAGTGACCTGGGAGCAAAGGAAAACGGCAACGCCACTTACCATTGCGACAATGCTGACGGTGATTACCTGTTCAACATATGGTCATGGGGCAACCCTATCACTCAGACTGTACAGGATCTGCCAGAAGGCATCTACTCTCTTGAAGCGATGGTGGCATCGAGCGACGACTGCACCAACGTGTACATCACTGCCGACGGCGGCTACGGCGAGATGCATCATGCCATCGAACTGCAGATGCCAAAGCAGACTGGCGGCACACGCGGCTCATTCACATTCCCTTCTAAGGGCGACATCACTATTGGCGCTGTGGGATGCGATACCGACGGCAAGAGCTACATCAAAGGTGGCGTGTGGTGGTATAAGGTTGACGACTTCAAGCTCAACTACTACGGCAACGGCGTCGACGCTTACCAGAAGTGGGCTAACGAATATGTGGAAAACATGCCTGTGTATGACGAGGAAACTCCTGCTACACAAAGTTTGAAGGAAGCTTACAACAAGGCAGCTGAGGATTTGAAGAATGGAACTTCTAAAGAAGACATCATAGCTGCATACGAAACCATCGCTTCTCTCAGCGACAGCATCGCTGCCAACATTAAAGCTTACAGCGGCCTGATGACGAAGATTCAGGAGTGGAACGAGATAGCAGAAAACAGTGACTATGGCAGCGACCTCTTCGATGACTTCGTGTCATTCGTCAACTCATCAGAAGATGACATCGAAGGATGGCCTACTCCTACTGCTTATGCCATCAGCATGGGCAATTACGCCCTCGAGACAAAGGACATCGACACATACATCGACACAGTGAGCAAACTTCTTCAGGAGGCTATCGCAAGTTCTCTCAAGGAAGGCGACGACTGCACCAGCATGATTGTCAACGCTGCATGGACTGACAAGAACGGAGCAGGATGGAAAGAAGTGTCTGGCAAGTGCAGCAACAAGAGCTACAGCGCAGGCCTCACTGCCTTCCCTGTAGCAGAGTCGTACCACTCTATCTTCGACTTCCAACAGGAATTGAAGAATGTGCAGGATGGATTATACTCTGTCAGCCTCAACGGCTTCTGCCGTCTTGACGGCGGCGAGACTGAGGTGCCTGCAGAAATATACATGAACGACTTTGCAACTAAGCTTGTCAACCTCAAGGACGGAGGACTCACAGACGAGCCAGAGGACGGTGTGAACTGCTACATCGTGGCCGACTCATGGAAGAACAACCCTCTCTTCGCAGAAAGCACTGCTTCCGGCTCGGGCAATGTGGACCAGCAGGATGACAACGGCAACTATATCCCTGATGGCATGGTCGGTTCTTCTATCGCTTTCTCTGCCGACAGATACAAGGCTAAAGCTTATGGTCTGGTGCAGGGCGGCACAATGAAGATTGGCGTGCGCAACCTCACATCTACAACTGTATGGGCATTGTGGTCAAACTTCAAGCTCACTTACGAGGGCAAGAATGTAGATGCGCTTATGGAAGTCATCGCATCTACCACAGAGAACATGGAGAGATATCTTGAGAATAATGTTGACAACATGCCTGAAAACAAGCACGCAGAGATAAATGCTCTTATAGAAAAACTGACAGATGCTGCAAAGACAAAGAACGCAGAGGCTATGTGGGATGCTCTCATCGCAAACAACACTGAGTTTGGTGCAGTAAAGGAATATGTGGCTGTATATGCTGATTACGTGGCTGCTATCGAAAAGATGTCTACAACATTAGAGGACTATGCTGCCTCTGCCACCGATGAGGCACTGGCCGATGCCACTAAATATAGTGAAACCGACGCTTCTTCACTCAAAAAGGAAGATCTCCAGACTCTCATAGACAATATCATCCTCACCACAGTCAAGCTCCGCATTCCTAAGCACTACAACACTGCTACCGACGATGAGCCTGTGGAGATGACTGCCATGATCTTCGCTCCAAGCTTCGAGGAGAACGGTTCTGCTTCTTCTGATGGATGGAAATGGAACACTAAGGCTTCTGGCGACACTGGCGTCAAGGATAACTCAAACGGCACTTACGCTATCAGCAATGCTGACGGCAGCTTTGTGTTCAACACATGGAACAAGGATGCTGTAGATGGCGGATACTGGGTCGCTCAGTCTGTCAAGGCACTTCCTGCAGGCATGTATGAGCTTACAGCTCTCGTAGCTTCAGATGCAGGCAACACCATCTCTCTGACAGCAGGCAACGACACCAACAGCACTACGCTCACCACTCCAAAAGAGCAAGGCATTGACATTTCAGTGATATTTGCGGTGAAGGAAGGCCAGGACGAGACTGAGATAAAGGTTTCGAGCAACACTTGGTTCAAGGCTGACAACTTCCGCCTCAACTACTTCGGCTCTGACAGCCAGAAGCAACCTACTGAGATTGAAGGAACTGAAGCAAGCAATGACTCAGCACCTGCATCTATCACCACTCTCTCTGGCGTCACTGTCAAGTCGCTCGTGAAGGGCATCAACATCATCACAAAGGCCAACGGCGAGAAGGTGAAGGTTTATGTGAAGTGATTCCATAGACGTATTTCACTAAACGACAACATACTCAAAGGTGGGCAATCGCAACAGGTTGCCCACCTTTATCATGTCATAAGCCACATGGCTGCCTCTCACAGAAACATCATGTTTGGCTTAGCACTATTATGTGAAGCTCATCCATTTCGAGTTGCATCATTAACAGGATCATCAACATTTATATCTCATATATCATCATGAACACCATCTGGATAGTATTGCCCATACTCACACTGCTGATGTTTGAGCTGGGACTGACTCTCAACATCAGCGACTTCAAACTCTTCGTGCAGCGTCCGCGCCCTGTGCTGACAGGATTGATAGGACAGATTGTGCTGCTTCCCCTCATTGCATTCGCCTGCGCATGCGTCTTCAAGCTCGATGGCCTCTTCTTCGTGGGAGTGATGCTTATTGCATGCTCTCCTGGAGGCAGTTCGTCGAACGTGTTCTCCATGCTGGCAAAAGGCGACATAGCCCTGTCGGTGTCGCTCACAGCTCTCAGCAGCATCATCACTCTCTTCACCATTCCTGTCATCATGCAGGCCACAGCCATGTGGATGGGCGATGCTGGCACACCCATACACCTGCCTGTAGGCAACCTGATAGGACAAAACCTGGTGCTGATGCTCGTGCCCATTGCCTTTGGCGTGACCGTGAGAAAGACATGCAAGAAGGCTGCCGTGAAGATTGAGAAGGTGTTGGCAAAGATAGCCTTCCCTGCGCTCATATTTCTCGCATCTGTGTTTTTCATGCAGCATCATGACACCATAACGAACGAGTTTGAACATCTCGGGGGATGCATAGCCTGCCTCATACTGCTTGCCATGGGCGGCGGCATGCTGCTCTCGCGCATCATGAGGCTCAACAGCAAGGAGCAGCGCACTATAGTCATAGAGGTGGGCATGCAGAATGCGGCACAGAGCATAGCCGTGGCAAGCAGCCCTCTGGTCTTCAACAACGATGTGATAGCCATACCAGCCATCATCTATGCCCTGCTGATGAATGTCATCCTGCTGGCTTATGTGGCTGTGATGAAAAGAAAAGGATAGATTATCCGGCAGTTGAAGGGACTATTGTCCTCACTTTATAAAATAAATGCGTATCTTTGCATGATGGTTCAATGCGGCATCTGCATAATGAGATGCGCATCCAAGCATAACCAACTCGTGCTACTATGCACATAGACAAATAACATACATATCATATCAACAATGTCAGATTACATTTTCGAACTGAAAGACAAGGTGCGCGACTATGAGTGCGACCTGCAAGGCATAGTGAACAATGCCAACTACCAACACTATCTTGAGCACTGCCGACATGAGTTTCTCTTGGCCAACAACATCAGTTTTGCCAAGCTGCATGACGAAGGCACGGATGCTGTGGTGGCTCGTCTGTCAATGCAATTCAAGACACCCCTGAAAAGCGGTGATGAATATGTGAGCAAGCTCAAACTGAAAAAGGACGGACTGAGATACGTGTTCATACAGGACATCTTCCGCCTGCCAGACATGAAACTGTCTATCCGCGCTCAAGTAGACTCGGTGTGTCTCGTGAACGGCAAACTGTCGGAAAGCGAACAGATGAACGAGTTGCTAAAGGATTTTTTGCAATAAAAGCAAGGCAAAATGCAGGCTGCCAAAACAGACTGCTATAAACAGGATGCTATCATAACCCGCAACAGCACTTGCTTACAATCAGCTTACTGCCTACTGACGATGACACAAGAGACCATAAACATGATTGCCCTGACAAAAATAAAAGGGCTGACACTGCTCAATGCCAGAACGCTGCTGGACAATATAGGTTCGGCTACTGACATCATGGACATGAGAGATGCCATAATAGAGCATGTGCCCAATGCGAGCCAGCGTTTCATTGATTCAATGAGAAATGCGGCCAACTGCATCGATGCCGCAAAGGCGGAAGCTGACTTTGCCGAAGATAACAACATACGTGTGCTGACCATCAACGACGCTGACTATCCGCAACGCCTGAAAGAATGTGACGACGCTCCTCTGGTGCTATACTACTGCGGCTCGGCCAACCTTAACCCAAAGCATGTTGTCAGCATGGTGGGCACAAGAAAATGCACAGAATATGGACGTGAGTTGTGCGACAGTTTCATCAGCGAGATGAAACGCTGCTGCCCAGACACTCTCATCGTGAGCGGACTTGCCTATGGCATTGACATCTGCTCGCACAAGGCATCCATACATGAGGGCGTGCCTACCGTAGGGGTGCTGGCACACGGACTCGATACCATATACCCTGCAGCACATCGCAGCGTGGCTGCACAAATGGCAAAAAACGGTGGAGGGCTCGTTACAGAATATACAAGCAAGACCATACCTGAAAAGGGCAACTTCGTAAGGCGAAACCGCATAGTGGCAGGCATGTGCGACGCTTGCGTGGTGGTAGAAAGCTCTGAACGCGGCGGCTCGCTCATCACCGCAGACCTTGCGCTCAACTACAACCGTGAGGTCTTTGCCTTCCCAGGGCGCATATATGATGAGAGAAGCGCAGGATGCAACAACCTCATAAAGAGCCACAGCGCCACTTTGCTCACATCGGCAAACGACTTTATAGAGGCCATGGGCTGGGAGGACGCAAGCGCATCGAAGAACAAGAAAAAGCCGCAGGCATACCAACAAGAACTTTTCCCAGACCTGACAGATGAGGAGAAAACACTCATCAACTCACTCAAAGATGTTGATGCCAAGCATATCAACCAGATTGTGGTAGAGACAAACATACCATATGCCCGGGCAAGCATGCTCTTCTTCGAACTGGAGATGAAGGGCATTGTGAAGCCTCTTGGTGGAGCAAGATACCATCTTGTCAGGAAAGGCCTATGAACAACCAGGCTATAAAGATGCGCGCGCTCAAAATCATCTTATGCTATAGATGATTTTGAGCGCGCGCTTCTTATATATTGCAGTATATATATTGAGTGAACTTATTCTACAGGGCCTGCATGTCGTTCAACTTCTTATAATAGCCGTTCATGGCTATAAGACCTTCGTGGGTGCCATGCTCCACGATGCGTCCCTCATGCAAGACGTATATCTCATCTGCATTCTTTATGGTGGAAAGACGATGGGCTATGGCTATGGTGGTGCGCGACTTCATCAGCTTTTCAAGAGCATCCTGCACAAGACGCTCGCTCTCGGTGTCGAGAGCTGATGTGGCCTCGTCAAGAATGAGTATTGGAGGATTCTTCAGAATGGCACGGGCTATGGATATGCGCTGGCGCTGACCTCCCGACAGACGTCCGCCACGGTCGCCCACATTTGTCTGGTAGCCATGCTCCATCTGCATGATAAACTCATGAGCGTTGGCTATCTTTGCCGCTGCCTCCACCTGTTCTTGAGTGGCATCGTCAACACCAAAAGCTATATTGTTGAAGATGGTGTCGTTGAAAAGGATGGCCTCTTGATTGACGTTGCCTATGATGCTGCGCAACGAACGTATGGAGAGATCGCGCACATCCTTTCCATCAATGGTGATGGCACCCGACGTGACATCGTGATAGCGTGGGATGAGGTCGACAAGAGTGCTCTTGCCTGAACCCGACTGGCCCACAAGAGCTATGGTCTGGCCCTTCTTGATAGTGATATTGATGCCTTCAAGCACAGGACGGCCAGGCACATACTCAAAACCTACATTCTTTATCTCAATGCTGTCATGGAGAGAGTCAATGGTCTTGGGAGATGATGTCTCCTTGATGGTGTTCTCCGCTTTGAGAATCTTATTTATTCGTTCAAGCGAAGCCATGCCCTTCTGGATGCTATAGCCTGCCTTGGAAAGGTCTTTGATGGGCTGAAGCGTGGTGTAGAGAATGACAATGTAATAGATGAATCCGCTGGCATTGATGGGGCTTTGGCCTGAGAATATCAGATAGCCGCCAAACCACAGCACGATGACAATCATGCATGTGCCAAGAAACTCACTCACAGGATGAGCTGCCGACTGCCGAATGGCCACTCGCATCGAAGCGTCGCGAAACTCATTGTTGACCTTTTCAAAACGGTTTTCCATCTTGCGCTCTGCTATGAACGCCTTGATGATGCGAAGGCCACCAAGAGTCTCTTCTATCTGACTGATGCCATCGCTCCATTTTGACTGCGCATACAACGAGCGCTGCTTGAGTTTCTTGCCCACACGGCCTATGCCGCCTGCCATGATAGGCACCACAAGGAGAGTGAAGAGCGTCAACTGCCAGCTCATGCAGAACATGGTGCCTATGTACACAAGTATGAATATCGGATTCTTGATAATCATGTCGAGCGATGAGGTGATGCTCGCATCTATCTCATTCACATCGGTGCTCACACGGGCAAGAATGTCGCCCTTGCGCTCCTCAGAGAAAAATGACAACGGCAAGGAGAGTATCTTGCGGTAGATGTCCACACGTATGTCGCGCACTATGCCAGTGCGGAGCGGCATCAGCATGGCAGAGCCTCCGAAATAGGTGCCTGTCTTGAGAAGGGTGAGAAAGGCAAGTATCAAGCCAAGAAGAAGAAGCGTGGTGGATGGACCGTAATGGTCAACGAGCATCTGCGAATAGTAATAGCCATTGTTCTGGGCCACTTTCACAAAGTCGTCCATGCCGCCTGTGCCCCACTCCACAAACTCATATCTCTCTGTGTTGACCTTGAAGAGAATCTGCAGGATTGGCAGCAATACTGAAAATGAGAACACATTGAACATGGCCGCCAATATGTTCATCGCAAATGTGGCTGCGATATAGCCTTTGTAGCGGGCAAAATACTTGCCCATCTGATTGAAGAACTGTTTCATTTAACCCAAATAGGTCATTAGATTTCAATTCTTGCATGCATGTCTGCTTCGAGCATGCTGAAACGTCATGCATTGAAAGCATAGCGGGCTATGACTAAATGATGACGGAAACAAAATGCCGAAAGAAACGCTGACAAGAGTTGAAAAGAATAAACAATGCACAACCCGTTTCAGCCTAATTACCGATTTGGGTTAAATATATGAGAGTGTGAATGATTGCAGTTGAGGAGATGTCTCTGCATGCCATTATGCTCTTAAGCTGTGGCTCAAAATCATTTCATGAAATCAAAGCGCCACTCTATCTCATCTGACCTCCTGATTGTCACAGCCCCTGCTTCGCTTTGAATGCCATGGCATAAAGCTTCATCTGCTTCATCATGGCGAGAAGGCCATTGCTTCGTGTGGGCGAGAGATGTTCCTTGAGGCCTATGTCTTCTATGAAATGCAGGTTGGCCGACAGTATGTCATCGGGGGTCTGGTTGTCGAGCACCCTTATGAGCAGCGTCACGATGCCTTTGACGATAAGAGCATCGCTCTCGGCCTGAAAATGTATTTTCCCTTCTGGCGTGAGGTCGGCCTGAAGCCACACGCGGCTTTGGCATCCATCGATGAGGTTGCTTTCTATCTTGTATTTCTCAGGCAGAGGCTCTTGCTCGCTGCCAAGGTCTATAAGCATCTGGTACTTGTCCATCCAATCATCGAAGCCTTCAAACTCTTCTATCACTTCTTGCTGTATCTCTTCTATTGTCATGATGCAATCGCTGTTGTCTTATATTTTTACGGATGTATGAATTATTGTTCAGTGTATATGACTTCAAGCATTGTCTGTCCCACAGCCTTGAGCGTCTCTTTGCTGATGTTGCTCATATTGTCACGCACAGTGTGCCATGTGGCAGGGAAACTTCCGCTCTGCGGATCCATTCCTATGACATCTATGCAAGGGATGCCACCACGGTTTACCTGAAGATGGTCGTCTGTGATGGCGCCACCGTCGGAATAAAGGAAATACTCGTCATAACCTATGCGCTGGGCTGCTCCCCACACCTTGTCGACAACAGAAGGAGCATAGGAAAGGGAATACTGCTCACGTGCAAACACGGTCTTTGTGCCTCCCACCATGTCAAGGTTGATGCCATAACGCGCTGTGTAGCCATCCACATGTCGCTTGCCCGACCAGTATTGGCTGCCAAGACACCATGTGCTCTCATTCTCCATGCCCGACACTCCTGCGTCTTCTGCATCCCAACAAATGAATTCGACACCAACATTGAGATGGGCAGAGTCGGCATCAAGCTGCAACTGGCGCGCCAATTCAAGCATCACGCCTACACTGCTGGCACCATCATTGGCACCGTCAATGGGCGTGCCATGCTTTGACTCATCAGGATCGTTGTCGGCCCATGGGCGACTGTCCCAATGGCCTGAGATGATGATGCGCGCTGGGGCATCTGGGTTGAATGACGCTATGATGTTGCGCATCTTTACAGGTGTGCCATCATGCAGGCGAGAGTCGGCATACTGGTTATACACCACACAGCCAAACTCTTCAAACTTTCTTGCTATATATTCTCCGCAAGAGTCGTGAGCCTCTGAGTTCATCACACGAGGGCCGAACTGACATTGAGCCTCTGTGTATGCATAAGCTGAATCAGCACAAAACTCTGGGGCTGGTGACTCATACACTGCCGTCTCGGCCTTTTTCTCATTGCATGCAGCCAGAAGCAGCAGCAATGGAATATAAAAAAACTTTTTCATACTTTTGTTTGAACAGCACTGTGAAAGCTTGATTGACACTCTCTCACAAAGCCAAGTGTTTATTACCATGCAAAGGTACGACTTTTATTCGAGAAGAAGAAAAAGATAAGGGAATTTATGAAAAAGCAGGCACTCATAGCTATGAGTGCCTGCCTAATCATCTGTTTGTTAGTGGTTCAGAAACTGCACAAGTTGCTCTACCGCCTTGGCGCGGTGGCTCATGCCGTTCTTAACCTCATTGCCAAGCTCGGCGAATGTCTTGTCATAGCCTTCAGGCACAAAGACAGGATCATAGCCAAAGCCACCATCTCCGCGCCTCTCGCTTATGATGCATCCATCCACCTTGCCATGGAAGAAATGCTGCTGCCCGCCAAGAACGAGAGCCACACATGTGCTAAAGCATGCCTTCCATGCCTTCTCACCTGCCATGGGGCCTTCAGCTATCACATCAGGCTCTTTCATGCTAAGGCAGTCGAGAAGCACGTCTATGTTGGCGCTGTCTTTATTGACGCTGTCATCCACACCGTGCAAAGATGCATAACGAGCGGAATACACTCCTGGCTCTCCGCCAAGGGCTTCCACCTGCAAGCCCGAGTCGTCGGCAAAACAGTCGAGCCCATAGTGTTCTTTCACATACATGGCTTTCTGCAGAGCGTTTGCCTCAAAGGTGACTCCCGTCTCTGGTATATCCACATCACAGCCAATGTCTTTGAGACTCTTAATCTCATACACGCCTCCCAGTATGGAGCGTATCTCTTCCAGCTTATGAACATTATTGCTGGCAAATACCAATGTCTTCATATAATATGATAAATAATCCGTTTTGCAACTTACACATTGTAAAATTACGCATAATATTTTGTATTAACACCATATCGTAATTTTTTTTGCGTCAAGTAAGTATTTTTCCAAGTTTTATTTTACAAATAGAAAAAAAACTCTTACATTTGTTTACAATTTGCACATACAATCATCGATTAACGAGTAAACAAATTCATCACAGATGGAAAAGATTGACAAACTTGATAAGCAGATCATGGAAATAATCTCCGCCAACGCACGCATACCTTTCAAGGATGTGGCAGCTGTGTGCGGAGTGTCAAGAGCAGCCATTCACCAACGCGTGCAGCGACTGATAGACACTAATGTCATCGTGGGGTCTGGCTACATCATCAACCCAAAGAGCTTGGGATACAACACATGCACATATGTAGGCATCTGCCTGGAGAAAGGTTCCATGTATTCGCGCGTGGTCGACGAGCTGCGCAAGATACCTGAGATTGTGGAATGCCACTACACCACTGGCCCTTACACCATGATGGTGAAGCTCTACGCACGCGACAATGAGCAACTCATGGACTTGCTCAACCGACGCATACAGGGCATATCTGGCGTTGACTCCACAGAGACACTCATCTCGCTCGACCAGAGCATAAAGAAGGAAGTGCCTATATGTGTCACAGACAAGCCAAATGAGCGCATTCAGAAAGGCGGAGAAGCAAAAATCATATTGGACGAAGACGAATAAACGGCTCGCCCAATATTGGAGTTACTAATATCTTCAACCCAAAGCTGAAGAGACAAAGAGGATGGGCAGACGTCAAGTCTGCCCATCCTCTTTGTGTATTATGTTGCTGTCTTTCTTATTTCAGTTTGCGCGAATGCTGCAACTTCTCATCAAAGACCTTCATCTCATACCCTTCTTTCTGCAGCCATTCTATGCATTCGGGAAGAGCTGTCTTGAGTTTGTCTATGCTGCGCAGAGAATCGTGGAACGTGATGATGGAGCCATTGCGGACATACTTCTTCACATTGTTCACCACATCCTGCGCCGTGAGGTGCCTGGAATAGTCGCGTGTCACCAAATCCCACATGATAATGGTGTAGTGGCGACGTATATGGATATATTGAGCATTCTTCATCCATCCACGAGGCGGACGGAAGAGATTGGAATGGATATAGCGATCGGCCTCATTGGCATTGCGAAGGAATCTCTTGCTCGACACAGTGATGCCGCCAAGATGATTGAATGTGTGATTGCCCAGGCGATGCCCACGGCGACGTATCTCTTCATATAATTCGGGATACTTCCTCACATTGTCACCTACCATGAAGAATGTGGCCTTCACGCCATAACGGTCGAGGGTGTCGAGCAACCATGGCGTCGACTCTGGTATAGGGCCATCGTCAAACGTCAGATAAACCGCTTTCTCATTCGGATCCATCCTCCATATTGCACTGGGATAAAGCCATCTCAGCCACTTGCTCGGTTGTTCTATTATCATATTGTCATTAACACACAACTTGCTCCCTTTCGCTCTGCTTAGAAAGGAAAGGGAGCAAGATTTGTTTGATTACTGAACCTCTATGCCTGAGGCATCACATTTCGACACATATGCGCTGTAGAGAGTCTGAAGCTCATTCTCAAGAGCCTTCGACTTCTTGCCATACTTGACCTTGCCTTCGGCAGAAGATTCGGCCAACTTGGCATACACGTTCTGCGCTGACGCGAAGGCATACACTCTCTCATGGCAATAGCGGCGGCTATTGGCGAAATAGTTGTTGCCCAAAGAAAGATACCATGCGATATACTCTCTTGAATTCTTTATGATAGCGTCAAGTATCGGTATTGCCTTATCTGGCTTTCCACATGCCACATATGCCTCAGCCAACTCAAGCGATGCGCTGTTGTAGTCGTGTGGCACATTATATGCAGGTATCTCCTCATCACACTTCGCCAATGCCTTGAGAGCCTTGTCTTTCTTGCCCTCTGCTATGAGATTGCTTATGAGAACGGCAAACCAGCTGCGGTGTGTGAAGCACATGCGCATGGTGGTCTCATCGATGTAGAGTCCAGGATGCTTCAGATTGCCATACTGGTACTTGTTCATCATGTTGTCATACATCTTCTCTGTGTCGCACACAGTGCTTGATGGACCGTTTTGGCTGAAGGTGAATGGCGTGATGCGCCATGCCATGCCTTCTTGCACAAAGTGCTTGTAGAGTTCGCCATAATTGCTTGGACCCACTGTGGTAGACATGTAGATAGGACGTGAGAAATTGGCTTGGCCTATCATCTCAAGCATCATGAGGAAGTTTTTATACAAACGGCTGCGGCCTGCAAGACTGATGTACATGCGGTCTGGGATAGAGTCGCCCTCAATCTTCATGCCCGAACGTTTCACGGCTTCCTTGTCGACATTTATATATAATGTGTCGCTCGGCAAGCATGGAGGAAGTGTCTTGGTCATCTCAAGCTCTTCGTCAGAGAGGCCTTCATAGTTCTGGAGCACAAACTTCTGAATGGCGTTGGTCAATTCAAATGGCTCATCGCCCCATAGTTTCTTTGCCAAAGCAGGCTGCACCTCCTGAAGACTCTTAACCACATCTTTCACAGTGATGCCCTGTGCCATTTCTGGATTGACATCAATGGCCTCGTTCTTTCCTGATGTGTATTTGTAGCGTGGCCATGATATAGGCAGCGGGCTCGATTGGCCCTTGCCTGTATAGGCCGGACGCTTCATCTGGTCAATATACCAGTCGGTCTGAAGATATGAAAGGTTGCAGACACGCACGTCTGTGCGCTTGCCCTCTGTATCCTCATTATACCACAACGGGAAGGTGTCGTTGTCGCCATTTGTATATATGATGCCATCTTCTGGCACTGTCTCAAGATAGTTGAGACCAAAGTCGCGGCACATGTAGCGATTGCTGCGGTCATGATCATCCCATGTCTGGCTTACCATCTGCAGCGGCACTGCCACCGCAGGCAAGAGGCCTGCTGCACCTGCTATCAATGCTGCCTTGCGTGGATTCATCTTCTTGCCGAGCCATGAGCCCAACCATTCGCAGATGGCTGCGATGCCGAGTCCGCACCAAATGGAGAACGCATAGAACGAGCCTGCATAAGCATAGTCGCGCTCACGTGGCTGGAGAGGCGTCTGGTTGAGATAGATGACAATGGCAATGCCTGTCATGAAGAACAGGAAGAAGACCACCCAGAACTGCTGTATGCCTTTTTGTCCGCGGAATGCTTGCCAGAAGAATCCAAGCAGACCAAGAATGAGAGGCAAGCAATAGAACACATTGTGTCCTTTGTTCTCTTTCAGTTCTGAAGGAAGCTTGGCTTGATTGCCCAGACGGGCATTGTCGACGAATGGAATGCCCGACAGCCAGTTGCCATGCTCCAGTTCGCCATTGCCTTGTATGTCGTTCTGTCGTCCTGCGAAGTTCCACATGAAATAACGCCAATACATGAAGTTCATCTGGTATGACAGGAAGAAGCGGATGTTGTCTATCTGGCCTGGTATCTCAAGCTGGCGAGGATCGCGGCCTGGTATCTCATAGTTGACAGTGTGGGTCGACACATTGCCGAGCCACGACTCGTATGCCGATGCATAATCCTCGCTGTAGATACGTGGGAAGAACATGCACTGGTCGCTTGGATACTTGATTGAAAACTTGGTTCTTATCTTTACATATTCATCCTTCTCGTCCTCTGTGACCTTGTCCTTGCGCTGATAAACATCAGCTCCGCTCTCTGTGTCGTATGAAAGAGTGCCATCACCATTGTCCTTGATGGCTCCTTGCGAGGCATAGGTCTGTCCATAGAACAATGGGCGATCTCCATATTGCTCGCGCCCAAGATACTCACCAAGGGTGAACACGTCTTCGGGCGAGTTCTGATCCATAGGAGGATTGGCTGTGGAACGTATCACAATGACGGCATATGAGCTGTAGCCCACTGTCATCATCGTCATGCACAGAATCATGGTGTTGAGCACACGAGGACCTACCTTGCCTGTGAAAAACAGCACGCAGCCAAGAATGCCAAGCACTATGATGCCCACGACGACGGATGCCGCACCATGTCCATAGAATGGAATGCCAAGCAATGCTGTGCAGACAAGGAATGATGTGTACATGCGGGCATTGCTCTTCACATGCACAGTCTCCACAAGTGCCCAGATGAGTGATGCAACAAGCAGGGTAAGGTAGATGTAAAGGCCTGTATTGTACGACATGCCAAGTTCGTTGACGAACAACAGCTCAAACCATCCGCCCACTTTCACAATGCCTGGCACAATGCCATAGAGCACCGCTGCCACAATGACTACAGACACGGCAAGCACAAGAAGCGAGCCTTTGCCTGTGGGATTTGAGCTCCTCTTGTAATAGTAGACCAGCACTATTGCCGGGATGCAAAGGAGGTTGAGCAAGTGGACACCTATTGAAAGGCCTACCAGATAGGCTATGAACACGAGCCACTTGTCGGAATGAGGCTCGTCTGCATTGTCTTCCCACTTGAGGATGAGCCAAAACACCAGCGCGGTGAAGAAGCTTGAGAAGGCATAGACCTCACCTTCCACAGCAGAAAACCAAAAGGTGTCTGACCATGTGTAGATGAGCGAGCCTGCTATGCCACTGCCCATGATGGCAAGTGTCTGCGCCACTGTGGGTTCTTCTTTTCCACCTACCAAAAGGCTCTTGGCCAAATGGGTGATGCTCCAGAAAAGGAAGAGGATGCATCCTGCGCTCAGCAGGGCATTCATCGTGTTGATCATCTTGGCTATCTGAGAGGCGTCGCTGGCAAAGTGTGAGAACAGATTGCCAAAGAGCATGAAGAATGGAGCGCCTGGCGGATGGCCTACCTCCAGCTTTGAAGCTGTGGTTATGAACTCAGGGCAGTCCCAAAAACTTGCCGTAGGTTCGATAGTGGAACAATATGTATAGGCTGCGATAAGAAATACTATCCAACCAAGCACATTGTTCGTGAGTTTATACTTTTTCATTGTCTAAATAAAAAACTTGCTGTCGATATTTGTCAATGTTTATTTTTCGGCTGTCACCGCATCGCATGACCGATGTCACCATGTTCTCGACAATTATCTCAATTCTGATGGATGTGTCACGTGATTATTCTACAGCCGATGTATCAGCATATATTAAGCAGGCGCTCAAGATTATTTTATAACGTCAACGTAAGCCGCTCTCATATTTGTCGCCAGATATGAAAATAATCATGAGCACCTACTTATCAGCTGTTATTTCTTTGTGCTCTTGCTCTTTTTCACGCTTGAGACATTTGCCTTTTTCGTATTAGCGGCTTCTGTTTTCTTCGCGTCAGCTGCTGTCGTGCCTGCTGTGTCGATGCTATGAAGCTCAATAGTGAAGATAAGTGCCGAATAAGGCTTGATTTCCTTACCAGCCTCACGCTCGCCATAAGCAAGGTCATATGGCACATACACTTCCCACTTTGAACCTACAGGCATCAGCTGGAGCGCTTCAGTCCATCCTCTTATCACGTTAGTGACACCAAAGGAGGTCGACTTGCCTCTCTTGTAACTTGAATCGAACACTGTGCCATCAATAAGCCTGCCCTCATAGTCGACTGTGACCTTGTCGCTCAATGCAGGCTTGTCGCCTGTACCCATGGTGATGACCTTATACTGAAGGCCGCTCTCTGTGGTGACAACGCCTTCTTTGGTCTTATTCTCTGCAAGGAACTTCTCGCCTGCCTCACGGTTGGGGCCATAAAGCCTCTCTTTGTTGGCCTTCTCACGAACTGGCATCACATGCTTGACATATGCCATTGCACTGTCTGGAGTGAGGTCAGCCTTACCCTGCAAACCTGCAATGATGCCGCTTGCCACAATATTTGGGCTGATGGACATGTCTGGGTCGGCTGAATAATAGTCGCCTGAGATCTGCTTCGTCATCTGGATGATGCGGCTGCCTATCTGCAAGCCTGCCTCCATAGCGCCCCACTCCTTATCGGCCGGGTCGGCAGAGGCACTCTTCATTATGCCTTCCATAAACTTTGCCATGTACGACTTGTCAACGCCAAGCTGACCTTTAGCATACTGCTCCAAGCCGTTCGACTGTGACACGCCATATGCGTAGCCTAAGGTGTCGCCAGCATTGGCAAGCACAGGCTTCACCACTTCAAACTCTGCTGCCTTACCTGTCTTTTGAGCCTTGATGAATGCAGCAAGGTCGGCCTTCTGCTTAAGTTTGAATGCTTTCAAATCTTCAGCAGCTTTCTTCTGCTGCGCCTTCACTGCTGCCTTTGCGGCTGCAATGGAATCTTTCGCCTCTGTCTGTGCGAAAACAGCGCTTGCCATGGCAAACGCTGCTATTGTCATTATAATGCTCTTTCTCATCTTATCTGCTTTAATTACCAGAATATCTGATTAGCGTCTCCACTGGTTTGATCTATGATTATTTCAAAACCTCAATAGTGAAGATAAGTGTGGAGAAAGGCTTGATCTGGCCCATGTCGCGCGAACCGTATGCAAGTTTGTAAGGGATTGCTACTTCCCACTTTGAACCTGCTGGCATCAGTTTGAGCACTTCAACCCAACCCTCGATAACACTTGGGTGTGCCATGCTGATTGTGATTGGCTGGTTGCGCTCGTAACTTGAATCGAACACTGTACCGTCGATAAGCTTGCCCTCATAGTTGACATTCAACACTGTTGTGTCTGTTGGAAGCGAACCGTCACCTGCTACAAGCACCTTATATTGAATGCCACTGGCTGTAGTTGTAACACCTTCCTTCTTCTTGTTCTCTGCAAGATACTTCTCGCCTGCCAACTTGTTGTCACCGTATGTCTTGAGCATAGCAGCCTCCTTGATTGGCTCCATCTTTTCCATGAATGCCTTGTTGGCTGCCTCTGAATCCATCTCTGCTGTGCCTTTCAGACCTGCCACGAGACCTGAGAGAATCTTGTTTGCGCTGACTGTTTTTGTGGAATCGTCACCGAAAATCTCATGTCCGAGACCTTTTGCCATCTGCTGGACCTGGCGTCCAACCTCAAGTCCCTTCATATAAGCTTCTTTTTTTGGATCAGCTTCATTCAAGGCACCTTCTTTCATGCCCTTGATGAAATCGTCAAGGTATGTCGAGTCAACACCAAGCTGCATTGACATATACTGCTTAAGGTTTTCTGCCTGAGCTACTCCAAGGTCATAGGCCAATGAGTCTACACCATCATTGAGACTTGCGCCGCCATTGTTGTCGCAAGAAGTGATTGTCATGGCAGCCATAGCCACTGCTGCTGCCATAGTGAAGATTTTTTTCATTTTCTGTTTATTATTTTTATTGATTATAACTTATTCTTTCATTGTCTTTCTTTGCATCTGCTTGCCGCTCCACAAAATGGACATAGTGCATGCACCTTGCGTCAACACAGAACATGACGTTTTGCAAAGATAGACCTTATTTTCTTGACTTTATACATATAAGGCAGAAAAAAATCATTTTTTAATGTTTTTTTGTTTCATATGGCTTATTATACACCGCTTTTATATAAGTAGGTGTTCAAAATTATTTTATTATATCTAAGTAAGCCGCTCTCATATTTGGGCCAAATATGAAAATAATCATGAGCGCCTTACATAACTCAAGCCCCAATAATATCGCCCAAATACCCAAACATGAAAAAGTGCGCCATTGGCTTAAAGCCTGGCGCACTTCCTATTATTGTAAATTCAAAAAAATTATCTTTTCATTCATTCCGAGAACTCAAGTGCCGAATTGCACTGAGTATTACGGAACTGTCATGAAATCTCAACTTCTTATCTGAAGATTGAGACATTGCTTATGATTACTGATACAGCAATAATAGCAATTGCAATGATAGTCATAGTCTCCATAAAACAATCTCCTTTCTTTTAATAAAAAATTAATACTTTATAAAGATTCAATGTTTAACTAAACCAATATCTAACCTATTTTCTTTTCTGCAATCAGCCGACCCAATCTCTTGACCAGCTTGGCCTTAGAGGCCTATATGTCGTTTTTAACTATTTGTCTTTTAAAATGGAGGAGAGCCTCTCACGAGGACCTACTCCCAAATAACAATCTTTTACTAACCTAAATCTAATACCTTTACCAAAACCTATATGATAGAATAATTTTCCTTTTGATTCTTTGTTCAATTACCATTCAAAATGGTATGACTTGTCAAGTCGGTCGCAAACAAACAGTTTCTGAATACCGTTCTGTTTCTTGACCTTGTCACTCGCTTGTGACTTCCTTTTTCCTTTTGACGATGCAAAGTTACAGGGTTTTATCAATGCCTACAAGTTTTTTATTGCTTTTTATCTGATATGCTTCATTTTGTTGACTAATATCAAGCATTGTGGGCGCACACATTTATTATAAACCCTTTTTAAAAACTCTTCACATTATCCTTTCAATAATCTCATTCTTTATATTATTAAATATGTGTAAATAACGAATAGTGTCCCAAACGGCATTTATGAGAAAGAACAATTATCGCATTTCCAAAACTTTCATCACGCTTCCATCTGTTTTACGGACAATACTGAGTCCCTTGCCACAACTGTTTCTGCGCAAGCCATCTACAGAATAAACCTCATAGACTCTTGCATTGCCCGTCTCACCCACAGGCTGAGGTGCATCAATGGCAGTGTCCCAATCAACAAACTGCCACCAGTCCCAATTGAACAAAGTTTCACTCTTAGACCCAATGAAACTGAAATGCACGTCATGCACACCTTTGGGAGAATAGCTGAGTGGAAACGTGCGCTCCTCCCATACATTATCCCCTCCTGAGGCTTCAATCTTAAACTTGCCAAGAGTCTTGCCCTTAGCGCAGTCTTGGCGCACAACAAGATAACCTCCACCTTTTTCTGAGGCCACACGCACGGTAATAGCCTTGGCTCCGCCTTCGCCAAAGTCAACATTTGCCACCCTCATGCTATCATCTTGGTTTATGCCTGTGACATAAACCCCATCCTTCTCATTGCCGACCACCTCTATGCCATAACCTGCATTTAGCGTCTCAGCCTGCTGACGATTATAAGGATTCATAGTGCATAAAGCACTTACACCCTTGCGTGTGGCTTTCAAAGGAAGTATTTTTCCATCTTGAGCAAATGCCATTTTCTCAACAGCCATGCTGCGATTAAAGCCTCCTCCACCTTTTGCCCATCCTGTGTGATAGAAGAAATAATCCTGACCTTTATAATTGACCATGCCACTATGGTTGGTGAATGAACCTGTATTCTGCTGAGACATTATCTGTCCGACATACGTCCAAGGTCCCTCAGGACTCTTGCTCATGCTGTAAGAAATATGTTCTGGCACACCCCCTGCCGCATAAATAAGATAATAGTTGTCACCACGTTTGTCGAGCCACGGTCCTTCCTCATAGCAGTCCTTTCCTGTCACCTTGTTATCAATCTTCACACCACCAAAAGCTTCTTCAGTAAGTGGAATTTCCGCAACACCGTTCTTACCCACAGATTTGCTTATCATCAGCATGTTGGATTTCAATTTACTGTAGCAAAGTTTATTATTTCCCCAATACAGGTATGCTTGACCGTTGTCATCAATGAATACAGTCGGATCTATATCACCACCGCTGCCAGTGTCAATAAGTGGACGACGCAGTTGATCCTTGAATGGTCCCGAAGGTTTGTCGCTCACTCCCACACCTATATAATGACGCCAGTCGCCTGGCTTTGAAGCACACATATACCAATAATATTTACCGTTGCGACCCACACACTGGCTTGCCCAGCATGTGCCTTCCCTTGCCCAAGAGAAAGCTGTGCGAGGCATTGCAACGCCATGGTCAGTCCAGTTGACCATATCCACCGTGGAATAAACACGCCAGCGCTCCATATAATAGAAGTCATTCACTCCTGGCACATTCATGTCCTCATCACAATAAACATAAAGGCTGTCATTGTCTGCGAATACCACAGGAGCGGGGTCCGCCGTATAACAATGCGACACAATAGGATTCTGAGCGGCCGCTGCCATTGGGAGCAGCAAAGCCATTGTAAAGATTACATTTCTCATATTCGAATGATTAGATAAAACAAGTGTTGACTACAAAATAATTACATGCCGCAAATGTACGCATTATTTACAATATGACAAAAAAAAGAAACAAGAAATAAGTCGTGCACGCACTCTGTTAACCTCTGTTAATCAATCAAATGTTCAACCTTCTAACAAAAGAAATAGAAAACAAGTTGAGATATGCGCCCATTAGCATATTGCACCGACACACATCCTTGACAAAAGATGTCCGCAATGCCAACAGAACGGCATTGCGGACATTTTCCATATGATATTACGATGTGATTATTCCCAAAAATGGACACATGTTATTTCACGCTCCACTCGAAGAGACCGCAGCTATATTCCTTTGGCTGCTTGATTTCAAGTTTCACGGCTGTTGTCTTCACAGGCTCAAAGTTGACAATGTTGGCAGAGCCCTTCACTACGTCATAGCTGTTGAGATTCTTGACTGCGACCCACTCTCCAGCATCGTTCTTATAGTAGAGCTTCCAGCTTTCTGGCACACGGCAACCACCCCAAGGGGCATCGTCAAACCAATATACTGTAGCAGAACTTACAGTCTCAGCCTTTGCGAAGTCGTAAGCGAGCCATTCGGTAGTGTTCTTCTTTGGCCACCAGTGAGTGTAAGGAACCGAACGGTCATTCTCGTCAGCAGGCACAAGGCGGTCGTTGATAGATGAGAGGGCAGGAAGATTTCTTGTGCTTGAGCTAACCTTGCTCTCTGATGCGATAGATGCAGGAAGGGCAGGTGTAGTAGCATTGAGATCCTGTGGAATCCACACTGTCATCTTGCCCGCTCCACGATGGTTCCATGCATAATATGGGATGAGGACAAGCTTTTCGTCTGTAGTCTGGAGTTTGCCTTCCTTTGAGAAATTGAGGGTCTGAGCATCTGTAGTGAGCGTCTGAACCTTTGTGTTCATGATCTCCTCAGAGCCAAGGGTGAACTTTGGTTCCTGGTTGATGAGCACTGAGAGCACATCGCACTTATTGTCTGGCCATTCAGCACAATAAACGATAGGTCCACGCTCTACCGACACACGTCCCTTGTCAGCAGCTACCTTACCATTGGCGCGAACAGTGCGAGCCTCCATGTCGAAATGGATGTCCACCTTATCGCCCTTCTTCCATGCACGGTCAATGACGAAATAGCCCTGCTTAAGTTCGCCCTCAACAGGCTTGCCATTCACCTTGACAGTGTAGCCAAGACGCTTAGTGTCTGAATATGTGTAGAGATTGCTTGGCACAACTTCATTCTTCACCCATCCTGGGATACGTATGTTGAGAGCGTAATTGCCTGCACCATTGTTGATAGTCAGAGCAACGTCACCGTCCCATGGATAGTTGGTCTGCTGCGACAGAGTAACATTCTTCTTGCCAACCTTCACATTTACTGTATTGGAGTTGAAAAGGTTAATGTATAGAGAATTGTCCTTCACAGCGTAGATATACTGTGGAAGAGAAGGTATGAAGCGAGCTGCATTGGATGGACAGCAAGCACATCCGAACCATGGCTGGCGCTGATGCTGGCCAATGCTCTGAAGCGGATTAGGATAGAAGAACTTTCCTCCATCTATAGAGATGCCCGAAATAACACCATTGTAGAGCGAACGTTCAAGAGCATCATAATACTTCGAATCGCCATGAAGGAGGAAAAGACGGTAGTTGAGGTATACCTGAGCTATAGCTGCACATGTCTCGCAATATGCGCTCATGTTTGGCAACTCATAGTTGGCGCCGAATGCCTCACCGCTTGCAGTTGCACCCACACCGCCTGTGATATAATATTTCTTGCCTACGATGTTGTCCCAAATGCGGTCAATGGCATCGACGTATGCCTTGTCTCCTGTCAAGGCAGCAATGTCAGCCATGCCAGCATACATGTATCCTGCTCTTACGGCATGGCCTACAGCCTCATCTTGCTCCACAACAGGCTTGTGGCTCTGGCTGTATTCACTGAGGCTATGGAAATAGCCATCCTTGTCATAAAGGCCACCGCGCGACTGCTTCCACTCAGGATCGCGCTTGCCACGCTTGTCGAGGAAGAACTTGGCAAGGTCGAGATACTTCTTGTCACCTGTGGCAATGTAAAGTTTTGCAAGGCCCATCTCTGCTATCTGATGTCCAGGCACTACGCTTGCCTGTCCTGGTTTGTCT
Source organism: uncultured Bacteroidaceae bacterium (assembly GCA_934293005.1). Lineage (GTDB taxonomy): Bacteria > Bacteroidota > Bacteroidia > Bacteroidales > Bacteroidaceae > Minthosoma. Next base: position 22,624 of record CAKQYA010000007.1, on the reverse strand, counting down.
CCAACCTCACGGCATACGCAATCAGCATACTTAATGGCTACGTTAAGGAAGTTTTTCTTGCCTGTAGCATAATAGTGTGCCACAGCAGCCTCGCACAAGTGGCCAAGGTTGTAGAACTCATGGCTGAGATCTTCCACTCTTTCCCAACGCTTAGAACCAGCCCATGAGTGAGGATACTGAGGATTCTGTGTGCGCGAAGTGTAGAGATAGCCGTCAGGCTCCTGACCTGAAGCGATGACAGCAATCACACTGTCCACATATTTGTCAAGACGTCCTCCTTTGAACTTGGCATTAGGATACGTCTGCAACAGATAGCTTGCACCCTCAATAGTCTTGTAAGGGTCTGTATCATCGAAAGAGTAAGTGCCATTCTTTATCTCAAAGACCTTGCTTGGGTCTTTGATATGCTGAGCAGCATTGCTGAAATTGGTGTAACGACCTGTCTCCTCACTCTTTGAGAACGCAAGTGGAATAGTCACTTCCTGGCTTGCTTTGAGACGCTGTCCCCAGAATGTGTTCTGAGCGACCTTCACCTTCGTGAAAGGCACTTGTGTGATAGGATAACCGCCATTCTTGTCCTGGGCAGTCATGCTGATGGCAGACGCAGCCATCAAAGTTAGAGCAATAAACTTTTTCATTAATATAAAAGTAACGGTTTATAGGTATAATAATTCATTTGTTTCATCATACATATAGCAGCAACATACGGAGGTCTCTTGTCAAAATGGCAATTGAGACATGAACTGCATTTGAATCCGCCATACAAACATTGTCCTTGCGCGCATATGCCTTATATGCACATACAGTAAATCTGCAGTGACACGGGGGCATTGCAAATTCCGCCATCTGTCGCTTTTATGTTTTGCAAAGTTAGCGTTTTCTCTCATTCAACAATAACAATTCAATGAGAAAAGTGAAAAAATAGCGTATATTATCATAATTTTGTACTTGGTTTTCAATCCAAGATGCTATATTTGTGCAAATTTGCTATTCTATCCCCCTATTATTTGGTTATTTTGCAAAGAAGATGTAACTTTGCAATCACAAAGTGTAAGTAGACGACAATGGTAAGTCTACAATATGATTACAAAAGCGTGAATATTGGTAATAATTTAACACAAAGCGGTCATAAAGGCCGTCATAAAGAAGTTTTATGGCAGAAACATTGGAAATGAAGGAACTTGCAGAAGTGGCAGTGCGCTTCTCTGGTGACTCTGGCGATGGCATGCAGCTTGCCGGAAACATTTTTTCTACAGTGTCAGCCACTGTAGGCAACAGTATCAGTACATTCCCTGACTACCCTGCGGACATCCGTGCCCCACAAGGCTCACTGACAGGCGTGAGTGGATTCCAAGTACACATTGGCGCTGGCATGGTCTACACTCCAGGCGACAAGTGCGATGTGCTTGTGGCCATGAATGCGGCTGCGCTCAAGACTCAGTATAAGTATGCCAAGCCAGGAGCGGCCATCATCATCGACACCGACTCTTTCCAGGCAGCAGACCTGAAGAAGGCTGCTTTTGCCACAGACGACTATCTCGGAGAGATGGGCATAGATTCTGACCGTGTGATCGCATGTCCTATCACACAAATGGTGAAAGACTGCCTGTCCGACTCTGGCATGGACGTCAAGGCCATGCTCAAGTGCCGCAACATGTTTGCGCTCGGACTTGTGTGCTGGCTTTTCGACCGCGACCTCGACATAGCATTCAACTTCCTGAAAGAGAAATTCGCTAAAAAGCCTGGTGTGGCCGAAGCCAACATCAAAGTCATACAGGCAGGTTACGACTACGGACACAACACTCACAGTTCTGTTGCCAATGTGTACCGCATTGAAACAAAGAACAAGGTGCCAGGAAGATATATGGACATCACTGGCAACAAGGCCACCGCGTATGGATTCATCGCTGCAGCAGAGAAGGCTGGTCTGAAGCTTTACTTAGGCTCATATCCCATCACTCCAGCCACCGATGTGCTTCACGAATTGTCCAAGCACAAGTCGCTCGGCGTCACTACAGTGCAATGCGAGGACGAGATTGCTGGATGCGCTTCATCTGTCGGCGCATCTTTCGCAGGCGCCCTTGCTGTCACATCCACATCAGGCCCTGGCATCTGCTTGAAATCGGAAGCCATGAACTTGGCTGTCATCATGGAACTTCCGCTTGTTGTGCTTGACGTGCAGCGCGGAGGACCAGCCACTGGCCTTCCCACAAAGTCGGAACAGACCGACTTGCTCCAGGCCCTCTTCGGCAGAAACGGTGAAAGCCCAATGCCTGTCATTGCAGCAACATCACCTACAGACTGCTTCGAATCAGCTTACGCAGCATCAAAGATGGCTCTTGAGCACATGACGCCTGTCATTCTCATGACCGATGCTTATGTGGCCAACGGTTCGGCCGCTTTCAAGTTGCCTGACCTCGCTGAATATCCATCCATCAACCCACCATACGTGCCAGAAGAATTGAAAGGCACATGGACTCCATACATGCGCAACGCAGAAGGCGTGCGCTATTGGGCTGTTCCAGGCCGCGAGGGCTTCGAGCACATCCTCGGTGGCCTTGAAAAAGACAATAAGACTGGCGCCATCTCGACAGATCCTGAAAACCACAACCTCATGACTCACCTACGCCAGGAAAAGATTGACAAGATTCCAGTGCCAGACCTTGAGGTTTTGGGCGACAAAGACGACGCAGACCTCCTCATCGTAGGATTCGGCGGCACTTATGGACATCTGCACGCTGCCATGGACGAGATGAGAGCAGAAGGCAAGAAGGTTGCTTTGGCACATTTCAAGTATATCAACCCACTGCCAGCAAACACAGCAGAGGTATTGAAAAAATACAAGAAGGTTGTTGTAGCAGAGCAGAATATGGGGCAACTGGCAGGATGGCTCCGCATGAAAGTGGAAAACTTCGTACCTTACCAGTTCAATCAGGTGAAAGGTCAGCCTTTCGTAGTGAACGAACTCGTCACTTACTTCAACGAGATCCTAAACAAGTAAGTTGTAATTTTTTTAGAAACAGAAAGGATATTCATTATGGCAACATATACAGCTCAAGATTTCAAAAAAGGACAGCCTCGCTGGTGTCCTGGTTGCGGTGACCATTTCTTCTTGGCCTCACTGCATAAGGCAATGGCAGAGATTGGCGTTGACCCATGGAACACCGCAGTGATTTCTGGTATCGGATGCTCATCACGCCTGCCACACTATATGGCCACATACGGCATGAACACCATCCACGGCCGCGCTGCCGCCATCGCTACAGGATGCAAAGTGACAAACCCAAGCCTCACAGTATGGCAGGTTAGCGGCGACGGTGATGGCCTTGCCATCGGCGGCAATCACTTCATCCATGCCAACCGACGCAACATCAACCTAAACATGATTCTGCTCAACAACCGCATCTACGGTTTGACAAAGGGACAATACTCTCCTACATCTCCACGTGGCTTTGTGTCCAAATCGTCACCATACGGCACTGTAGAGGACCCATTCCGTCCTGCAGAACTTTGTTTTGGCGCACGCGGACATTTCTTCGCACGCGCTGTTGCCACAGATGCTCCTGGAACCATCGAGGTGCTCAAAGCTGCATACAACCACAAAGGCGCTGCTGTCTGTGAGATTCTTCAGAATTGCGTCATCTTCAACAATGGCACTCACGACAATGTCTACTCCAAGGAGGGACGGTCAAAAAATGCCATCTACCTGAAACATGGCGAGAAGATGCTCTTCGGCGAAAACAACGAATACGGTATAGTGCAAGTGGGCTTCGGCGTGAAGGCTGTCAAATTAGGCGAAGAAGGCTACACTGAAGACGATGTGCTAATTCATGACGCTAAATGCGAAGACAACACTCTTCAACTCAAATTGGCCGAGATGGAATGGCCTGTTGCCCTCGGTGTCATACGTGATGTTGATGCTCCAACTTATGATGACTGTGTCACTGCGCAGATTGAGGAAGTGAAGGCTGCTAAGAAGTATCACAACTTCGCAGAGCTTCTCGAGACCAACGACATTTGGGAGGTGAAATAATAATATCACCTTGTAATATATATAATAATGGTGGAAAGCGCACCCTAACTTAGAGCGCTTTCCACCATTATTCAGTTTTCATGCCTATATGTTGACCACTTTGGGTTAAACACTTACTTATGCTTCCTTATCCTTTGGCAGAATAAGATTAAGTATCACAGCCAACAGAAAAACTACAGCCACACAATTGTCGGCAAAAACGGTTCTTACTATCTCAGGGAAGATGTCGAACATGCCAGAAGCCTGAGTGAAGCCCAGTCCGACACTAAGCGAGAGACTGACGATGACCATGTTGCGCTGGGAGAAGCCACTGCGTGCCATCATGCCGAATCCTGCATAAAGAATGCTGCCAAACATCATGATAGCGCAACCGCCAAGCACAGCCTGCGGAATGGTGGTAAGAACATATCCTACAGCAGGGAAGATGCCTCCAAGAATCATCACTACAGCACCTGTGGCAATGGTGAACCTATTAACTACGCCCGACATTGCGGAAAGGCCAACATTCTGGCTGAACGACGTGATAGGCGTGCAACCGAATAAGCCTGATATACTGCTGACAAATCCATCACAGCAAATGGCATTTCCCATTTCTTTTTTATGAGGATTGCGTTTCAGCGCTCCATTACAGAGAGCAGAGGTGTCACCAATAGTTTCTGTGGCAGACACCAGATATATTGCTACTACAGACAGGATGGCTCCAAGATTAAACTCTGGCTTGAATGGCAATAGTTTAGGCAGGGAGAACACAGAGCATTCAGTGATGCCTGCAAAATCGACCATGCCCATGCAGAGTGCAAGGATATATCCAACGATAAGTCCGACAAGCACAGAAAGGGAGCGGAAGAACCCTCTCGCAAACACTTGGCAAAGAAGACATGAGAGAAGAGTGACACTGCCCACAATCCAGTTGTAGGTGCTTCCGAAGTCGGGTGCTCCTTGGCCTCCTGCAAACGAGTTGGCCCCGATAGGCAGCAGAGAGAAACCTATGGCTGTCACTACTGTGGCTGCAACCACATGCGGTATGAGTTTCAACCAATACACGGCGAAAAGTCCTAAAACGCCTTCAACCAAACCGCCAACGATGACAGCACCAATGAGAGAACCCATGCCTTGCGAGGCTGCAATGCCAATGGCAAGAGAAAGGAAGGTGAAAGAAATGCCCATGACTATTGGCAAGCGCGAGCCGATACGCCATACTGGATACAGCTGCACCAATGTGCCTATTCCGGCAATGACCATGCAGTTTTGAATGAGTGCACCACTTGTCACATTATCCAGTCCAATGGCATTAGCCAAAATCATGATGGGAGTGATGTTGCTTACGAACATCGCCAACACATGTTGGAGACCAAATGGAAGCGCTTTGGCTACAGGCACTCTTCCATCGAGTTGATACAGATTGTCTATTGTCTGTTGCATATAAATATAAATTAAAAAATAAAAATCAAAGAAGCAATAATGTCATAATAATCCTCCTGTCTCGGTCTGATGACCGATTGGGACTTAACGATGCTCATCCGTCTATCCAATTATCTCTGTCAAGATTGCGATAGCCTATTGCCTCTGCAATATGGCCAAGTTCCACATTATCTGTTCCTTCAAGGTCTGCAATAGTGCGAGCCACTCTAAGTATTCGGTCGTAGGCACGAGCTGAGAGATTGAACTTCTTCATGGCCGTGCGAAGAAGGTCCGTGGCTTGTGGAGCAAGCTGAACATACTTCTGAAGGAGTGCTGTGGTCATCTGCGAATTGCAATGCACACCTTTCACCCCTCTATAACGTTCTATCTGTATTTGCCTGGCCTTGAGCACGCGTTCACGTATCACCGCACTCGATTCTCCTTTGGGAGCTTCGGATATGTCTTCAAAAGGCACGCTCTGCACTTCGATCTGTATGTCAATGCGGTCCATGAGCGGACCGCTCACTTTATTCATGTAACGATGCACCTGGGCAGGTGTGCACATGCATTGCCGTGTGGGATGATGGAGATAACCGCACGGACATGGATTCATTGAAGCCACCAGCATGAAAGAGCATGGCAAAGTAAGATTGTAGCGTGCTCTTGATATTGTGATGATTCTGTCTTCAAGCGGTTGTCGTAAAGTTTCGAGCACACTCCGGTTAAACTCGGGAAGCTCATCAAGGAAGAGCACTCCATTATGCGCCAAGCATATCTCACCAGGCATGAAAGTATTGCCACCTCCCACAAGAGCCACATCCGACACTGTGTGATGCGGTGAGCGGAATGGCCGCTGGCTGATGAGTGAGGTTTCTTTCTTCAGCTTGCCAGCTATAGAATGTATTTGGGTGGTCTCGAGGCTCTCGCTCAGAGTGAGCGGCGGAAGGATGGAAGGCAAGCGTTTGGCCATCATCGACTTTCCGCAACCAGGCGAACCCACTAATATAATATTGTGTCCGCCAGCAGCTGCCACTTCAAAGGCGCGCTTAACATTTTCCTGGCCTTTGACCTCATCAAAGTCAAAGTCATAACTATAAAGTTGTGAATAGAACTCCTCACGCGTGTTCACAATTGTAGGTTCAAGCTGAACGCTTCCATTGAGGAATCCAATCACATCATTGAGACTGTCCACGCCATAAATGGTGAGCCTGTCTACCACAGCAGCTTCTCTGGCATTGTCGGATGGTACGAAAAGAGCCTCAAAACCCAATTCGCGAGCCTTGATGGATATGGGCAACACACCCTTCACTGGCATGATTGAGCCATCGAGTCCAAGTTCACCGACAAACATAAAGCGTTCGATATTCGCAGAACTGATGAATCCGAAAGAAAGAAGCACTCCTATTGCTATAGGCAGGTCAAAGCCAGAGCCTTCTTTCTTCACATCGGCCGGCGCAAGATTGACCACAACAGATTGGGCGGGTGTCTTATAATGATTGACTCGCAATGCACTCTGCACCCGTTCCTGACTTTCTTTGACAGCATTGTCTGGCAGGCCAACTATAGTGAAACGTGCAGTTTGTCCTGAATCGAAGCTATCCACCTCGATGGCTACAGGCATGGCGTCAAGCCCTTGCAATGTGGCGCTCTGAACTTTTGCAAACATCGGTAAGTGCTGGTTATTTTAGATTGTTATTCGATTTTTTGTTCTTATCTTCACTGGAAGTCTTCAACCTTGTATCCAATTCTTTCTTTAGACGTTCCATATCAGTTCCCCTATCAACGACCTTGCGGTTCTTGTCTGCAAGAATGTAATAAGGTATGCTTTCGATGCCCATTTTTTTCACAACATCAGATTCGAAAGCTTTTCCGTCGCAATAATGTTCGATGCCATTTATAGAATCAGCCTTGATGACATCTTCCCAACGATAACGTTCTACATCAAGAGATACCGACACAATGCGCAATTGGCCCTTGCCCTTGTATTCATTGCAAAATTCCCGCATCTTCCATACCATGTCATAGCCTTCAAGCGACCACATTGACCAGAATGTTATCAGGTTGTATTCGCATTTGTTCTTGCTGTCCCAAAGCTTAACGTCTTTGCCTTTCACTGGGCGCAACGCCACATCTGGCACAACCATACCTTCAGCGCATCGCCCCATAGCCTTAATCTTGTTCTCTATGGCTAACAAATAATGATTGTTTTTATGCTGTTGCTTGACAATCTTTATCAATTTAGACAATTCGGCATTGCTGACATTCTCTGCCTGGATGAAATATTTGTCAAGAAGATACAGCGCAGCCTCCGACTCAGGATGCTCATTTATGAAAGAGCGCGCAGCACTTGTGGTACGCGGGGCATCCATCGCATAAGTCTGCTTGCGAAATTCGTTCATGAGTTTGTTCTCTTCACTGCCATTGACCACATAGTTTTTCAAATCGTTGGCGGTGGCCTCATACGTGAGGTCTGTTCCAGGTCCTGCAAAAATAACCTGTTCCACCCCGTTTGGGAATACGAGCATATATGGCACAGTGGACTTAGCCTGTCCTTTATAGAGGAAACGGCCATCCTTCACCATGATGGTGTCGAACCTTGCCTCGTCATTATCCAAGTTGTACACGTAGAGTTCTCCTGTCTGCATGTCACGGAATGAGCCTCTGACACGGAAATCGGAGCCTTCTGGGCCACACGACGAGGCTATTGCCAGGATACTTAGTAAATATAATATATGTAAATAGTTTCTCACGATGATGAATTGCCGTATGATGATGATGAATTGCCGTATGATGACGTATCATTGCACGAGCATTGCAAACTATAGATGCAAGCATGAAAATGCCTAAACATGCAGGGTCCCAAGCATGCAAGATGTATACATTTCCTTATATCCTGAAGCGCAACATTGACATATCCGCAGATATGCGCAGCGGCATTTTCGCTTGATAAGAAAAAACCAACATCACCAAGGAGTGGCAGACCGCTCCTTGATGATGTTTTAGTTCATGACATATTAGATTCATTCTCTGTAGTCAGAGAATTCCGCATCGTTGGCAGCTCTCTTAGCAAGAGAAGCGTCAAGCTCGATAGCCTTGGTGAGATTATCTTTCACCTCCGACTTGTCCTCCATGCGTGCAGCAAGAATGGCGCGCAGGTAGTAAGTCATGGCATCTGGAGTCTTGATTTTGTTAAGGGTCTTCAAAGCGTCTGCATAATCCTGAGAGAGTATGTTTGCAAGCGCTGCACTGTTGTTGGCAGAGTTTTGCATCTTTGCTGAAGCCTGGCTGTATTTGCCTTGAGCCACATAAAGATGTCCGAGAGCCTCATCAAAGTTGTTTGCTTTCACTCCTTTGGAAATATACATTTCAGCATCCTTGAACTGTCCGTTTTGCAGAGCTATAAGGCCAAGGTTCACATTTGGCTCAGATGCAGAAGGATTGATGCTTAAAGCCTTGCGAAGGAAGAACTGCGCATTGTCCACATCTCCCTTGCGAAGTGAAATCTCACCAAGATTGTTGAAGGCTCTGTAGTCATCAGGATATACGGATGTGGTCTTCTTGAGTATTGCCTCTTTCTGCGCATCATTATCTGCAAGGATGTTTGCAGCATATATGAGCTCTTCAACGCTCAGTTTTGTTGCATCCTCATCTACAAGTGCCATGATAGCCTCATCGCTGCGGCCAATGACGTCGTAGTTGATGATCATGCGTGCGCGGCGGAGTTCGGGCAGCACAGCTTCAGCCAACTCTTTGTAAACCACTGCCACATTTCTGATCTCCTGCTCTCGCTGTTCTGGGTCTTGATACATGGAAAGCACACGAAGAATCACTTCCTTGTCCTGAAGGTTCGACTGCGACACAAGTTCTTGGAATCCGTCCCAGTCTTCTGCGGTGTATTTAGAGTCTATGTTTGTGGCGAGCTTATTCTTTTTGAGCTGCTTGTTGACATAAGCCTCGCTCACCACGTTGCGCTTCTCTGCCAGTTTCTCATTGAGAGAGTATGCTCCATCTGGTGAAGCGTAAGCGCTGACTTCAATATTGTTGAGCACGAGGCTTTCCTCGTCACTCTTGATATTCTTCAATGTAGCAATGAAATCCTTGACATTCTTGCTGTTAAGCTCACTGCCACGCAGGTTAGCCTGTCCGATGAGGAACTTCACCGCAGCTTCCTGCTTTTTGCTGATGACACGCTGAAAATCGTCTGGAGCCACACCAAAGTTGGCTGTCTTAGCTGTCTTAGTAATCAAAGATGCTGTGCACTGAGTGCCATAACCAATCTTTACAGTAGGCATGTTGAGAGGCTTGTTGCCCTTGCGAGCATTAAACTGCATGAGGAGTTCGCTCTTCTCCATTCCTTCTTGGAAAGGCACGTTGAAACGCATGGTGGTGTGACCGCCATTCTTATAAGAGATGATAGTGTTGTTGGCCTCCACCTTTTCTCCTTGGATTGTATAGCTTTCGCCTGCGGCTGAGCCATCGGCCCATTTGAGCACAGGAGTGCAGGTTATGACAGCTTTCTTATTGACCACCTTTGCCGGTATGTTGAGACTGATAGTGGCAGGCACTTCACCTGCGATGTACTCAAGCGGTGTGGGCGACACTGCGAAATTCTCTGATACAAGTGCCTTCTGCTTACCACATCCTGTCATGAGGACTGCGGCAACTGCTGGCAATAGCAGACTGATGTTTTTCTTCATTTCTTTTCTTTATTATCTTTTGTTGCTTTATTATATTCTGTTGCTTTAAAATATTATTGCGTGTTTAAATCTCTTAAGCGACATTGACTCGTTATCACATCAGCCATTGAGACACCATGCCGCATGAGAATCAGTTAACATATTTCTTGCTAAGACGGCGCACAGGATACCACACCGACAAGAAACCCACCACAACCACCGTGATGAAAATGACAAAGATGTCGAAAGCATGCACGCTGACTGGATATGCATCAATGATGTATGAGCCGGCACTGCTGCCAAACGCAATGATGCCATACTTCTGTTGCAGCAAGCACAATGCGAGTCCGACGACTATACCGAGAATGGCTCCAGCCAAGCATATCATGCGGCCTTCCATCATAAAGATGTCGCTAATCTGCTTATTGTTGGCCCCAAGGTTTCGCAGCGTCATAGCGTCTTGCCTCTTGTCAATGATGAGCATAGAGAGCGAGCCTATGATATTGAAGCATGCTATCATTAGAATGAATGTGAGAAATATATATGATATAAGTTTCTCGACCTTCATTATCTTAAAAGTGTCTTCCTGCTGTTCATAACGGTCAAGGACCTTGAAGCCGTCTCCCACAATAGCCTGTATTTTCTTTTTCGCATGACCTATGTCCACGCCATCCTTAATCTTAAGTTCTATGGCTGTCACATATCCCTGCCTCTCAAACAGTCGGCGAGCAAAGGCAATGCTGGTCAGCACGTAATTGGAGTCGTACTTCTTCTGCTTCACCATGAATCCCACTCCTGGAGAATACAGTTCCTCCTGATTCAGGCTTTCGCTTGGGTCAGACAAGTTGACACGCTCACCCTTGCGCGGGGCATATACCTGTATTGGAGTGGAGAAATCAGCAGGCAACCCCAATTGCAGCAAAAGATTGGAACCCAAGATTCCATAATCTATCACATCAAATCCGAGGTCAAACGTGCCATCGCCTATCAGAATGTCGTCAATATCTGTCAAGTCCCTGAAATTGTCTTGCACACCTTTTATGGTCACCATTGTCTGCCTGTTGTTGACCATAAGCAGAGCATTATCCTCCAATGTCTCTGAGTACACTTTCACCTCCGGGCATGACTTCAGCGAATCCAGCCCGCCGAAATCTGCAGGTACATACTTGCCTCTGGCCGGCACCACTTTAAGTTCGGGGTCGAAAGAGGTGAAGAGGTCTGCCACCATATCTTGAAAGCCATTGAACACCGACAGGATGCATACCAATGCAGCAGTGGCAATAGCCACTCCACACACTGACACGCCTGATATTATGTTGATGGCATGGTGCGACTTCTTAGACAACAGATACCTGCTTGCTATATATATGGGGAATGACATATGGTTATCTCTTTATTCTGCATTATATGCCACATGTTCCATTCCGTTATGAAAGACACGAAATGGCATGCTTCCAATGATGGCACCTACTTGAGCAAACGGTCAATATTTTCCACATAGTCGAGCGAATCATCGATAAAGAACTTAAGTTCTGGTATGATTCGCAACTGATGACGTTCCAGTTTGCCAAGTTCGAAGCGTATTTCAGATGCATGCTGATTCACATTGGCAAGCACCTCCTGCGCCTTCTCTGACGGGAAAATGCTGAGATAGGCCTTGGCCACGCTGAGGTCGGGGCTGATGCGCACTACACTTACACTCACCAGGAGGTTGCGGGTTTGACGAGTCTGCGCCTGAAAGATGTTGCTCAAGTCTTTCTGTATGAGACGAGCTATTTTATTTTGTCTTGTCGTTTCCATAGTTTCTTATTGTTCACTTTTTCTTTATTATTGTCAAACCGTCTCTTAAAGGCAGTATGACCTTCTCTACTCTGTCATCATTTGCCACAAGGTCGTTGAAAGCTTTTATGCCGAGGGTCTGAGCATCATGGGCATTCTCATCCACCACATGTCCGTCCCATAGAGTGTTGTCGGCCAAGATGTAGCCTCCTGGATTGAGATGCTGCAGCACCATCTCGTAATATTCAGTGTAACGGCGCTTGTCGCCATCAATGAATGCCATGTCAAACATCGCCTGGAGCTTCGGCACCACATCCATGGCATCACCTATATGCATCGTTATCTTGTCCGCATAAGGTGAGTTTTTAAACCAAGGCAAGGTGAAATCCTCTTGTTCGTCATTTATCTCAACTGTGTGAAGGTGTGCGCCCTCTTCTAACCCCTCTGCCATGCATAGCCCCGAATAGCCTGAATATGTGCCTATTTCCAGCACCATCTTCGGGCGTATCATGCCTACAAGCATCTTCAGCAACCGTCCCTGGATATGCCCGCTCGCCATGCGGCCGTAGAGCAGATGCAACTGGGTGGCTCTCCACAGGCTGTGCATGTATTCGCTTTCCTTGTCAATGTGCCGCACAATGTAGTCGTCTATCTTCTCAGTCTCTGTCATAACTCCGCCATATAAGGATCATCCATTGTTAGCCACGAGAGCCTCTACCGCCAGTCTGTAGCTGTCGAGCCCAAATCCGCATATCACGCCCTTGCAGGCGCAGCTTATCATCGACTTGTGCCTGAACTCTTCTCGTGCGTGGACATTGGATATATGCACTTCTATCACAGGAGCGCTAACGCCCCTGATCGCATCCTGAAGAGCGATGCTCGTATGAGTGTAAGCACCAGCATTAAGCACAATGCCATCCCAGTCGAAGCCCACCTCATGAATCTTGTCAATAAGCTCACCTTCCACGTTCGACTGGAAATAGTCAAATTGCACATCTGGGTATCTGCCTTTCAGCTCTGCATAATAGTCTTCGAAGCCACGTGCGCCATATATGCCAGGCTCTCTCTTACCAAGCAGGTTCAAGTTGGGTCCATTAAGAATAAGTATTCTCATTGTTCGTCTTAATTGCTTTTTCGTTTCCTGTAATGCCTTCTTTTCAAGATGGCCTTTTCATCATTGATATTTTAGAGAAACATCCCTTTGGCGTCCATCAATGGCTGTCAGCCACGTATGCGCCAACTACAATGCAAAGGTAGTCTTTTTTTTCATAACTCAAAAATTTATAATGCGTAAAAACTTTAAAGCGCATGCTATTGCCTGCAGACAAACAAAAAAGAAGCCTTCAACCTTCCAACTTGGGCATCGACTACGGATTCAACCTGCAATGCGCTTGGGGAAGGTGAAGACTTTTTTTGCTCTTTTCTCATTAGTTTTGCCACAAAGGTAGTTATTTTCCAGTATTTAGTTGGTACTTTGAGCTAAATTCTTTACTTTTGTACCGTATTTTAACATTCAATAAATAAATTATGACTTTTACAGAGCTTGCACACCCGATATTCGAGCAGTCTATCGCCGATTATCATATATATGATAACATCGACCAGCCTATACAAAACCCGTATCAGGCAGGCACTATTGAGCATGACCTATATCTAAAGAACTGGATAGACACTGTGCAGTGGCATTTTGAAGACGTGATACGCGATCCTCAAATCAATCCTGAAGAAGCATTAGTGCTTAAACGACGCATTGACAAGAGCAACCAAGACCGCACAGACCTCGTGGAGAGAATAGACTCATATTTCCTCACTAAATACAAAGATGTGAGAGTGCTCGATGGAGCTACCATCAACACAGAGAGTCCGGCATGGGCCATTGACCGCTTGTCGATACTCGCGCTTAAGATTTACCACATGAAGGAGCAAGCAGAGCGCGCTGACGCCACTGAGGAACACAAGCAGACATGCCAAAAGAAGCTCGACGTGCTGCTTGAGCAGCGCAAAGACCTCTCAACTGCTATTGACCAACTGATTGCCGACATTGAAGCTGGCAGGAAATACATGAAGGTATACAAGCAGATGAAGATGTACAACGACCCAAGCACAAACCCTGTCCTCTACAGCAAGAGATAGCATCGGGAAGAACACCTCTCACAGCATCCATCACTTGGCAGCATGCAAGGACACCCCTTTCCCACTTCTGGCTACCACGCCACTTCACAGAGAGAACAACCATTTACATAGAGAACAACCATGAGAATAGGGTTTGACGCAAAGAGACTTTACAACAACTTCACAGGATTGGGCAACTACAGCCGAACGGTTATCGACATCCTCACGGCCGAGTATCCTGAGAATGAATATTTCCTCTACACACCCAAAACAAGGCTCAACGGAGTGACCTTGCCATACTATGGCAAACACAATTGCCACACCATCACTCCTAAAGGCGTGATGAGAGGCAGCGCATGGCGCTCTTATGGACTGGTGGGCGACATGAAGAGCGATGGCATCGAACTCTTCCATGGACTAAGCAACGAGATGCCTACGGGTTTGTTCCATTCGGGCATCAAGTCAGTGGTGACGATACACGACGTGGCTTTCCGCACCTTCCCCGACATGTACCATTGGCACGACCGAAAGATATATGACATGAAATGGCAGTATGCCTGCAACCATGCAGACAGCATCATTGCTATCAGCGAATGCACAAAAAAAGACGTTCTTGAATTCTACAATGTGCCAGAGCATAAAGTAAAAGTGGTCTACCAGCCAGTAAACCCCATATTTTACAAGCCATTGAAGCGCGAGCACACATCGCCCTACATGCTGTATGTGGGCTCCATCAATTCCAGAAAGAACCTGCTCGGCATAGTTAAAGCCATGGAGCTCATGCCCAAAGACGTACAGATGCCGCTTATCGTCGTTGGCGGCGGAGGCTCATACAAACAGAAGGTGAAGCAGTATATAGCCGAGCACCACATGGAGGACCTCTTTATATGGCCAGAGGCTGTTGACAACATGGAGCTGAAGCATCTGTACACCAATGCCCAGCTCTTCATCTATCCTTCTTTCTACGAAGGCTTCGGCCTTCCTGTAGTGGAGGCGCAGCTTTCAGGATGCCCTGTGGTGACAAGCAATGTGAGCAGCCTGCCTGAGGCTGGAGGCCCATACGCCCTGCAGGCGGACCCATCAAGTGCTGAAGACATAAGCGAGAAGATGATGCAGATGCTCACCGACAGCGAGTTGCGCGAAAAAGCCATCGCAGGAGGAAGAGAATATGCCATGAGCACCTTCCATCCCACAACACTTGCGCACCAACTGATGAACGTGTACGAATCTCTTGTATGAATCGTCCACAATGAATGAACTACCAAATAACCATATAACATAGACAGTTTACGACTATGAATTTTCTTGACAGAAATGAATTCAACTTCGAGCCTTCCCAGAAGGTTATTGACACAATAAAGAATTTCGACCCAAAGGAATTGTGCTTCTACACCCGCATCTATGATGAGGGGAAAAAGAGTGTTGTATCTGTGCGGCTCTCTGAGATTTACGGTGTCCCGGAAGAGCAGGTGCTCCTCGGATATGGAGGCGAAGAGATACTGAAAAACACTGTTCACTATTACCTCACAAAAGGCAACAACAAGACAATTCTCATCCCCCAGTTCTCATGGTGGTACTACAGTTCTATCGCAGCCGAGGTTGAGGGCGTGACAGAAATGTATCCACTCTATGAGCAGGACGACACTTTCGCCTACAACGTGGACGAAGTCATTGAATACACCAACCGCATCCATCCACGACTCCTTCTGCTTGCATCTCCAAACAATCCTACAGGCAACAGCCTCACAAGCGAAGAGATAGGCCGCATCATGGAAAGCATTCCAAAAGAGACTATGGTGCTCATCGACGAAGCTTACGCTTCCTTCATAAGCAACGATGTAGACTACATAGCGCCACTTGTCAACAAGTACTCCAACCTCATCATCTCGCGAACGCTGTCAAAATTCTACGGTCTGCCAGGCCTGCGTATGGGATTCGGCTTCATGGGTGCAGGACATAAAGACTTCCTCAAGTATGCCAACATGTACCTTGGATACAACCGCTTCAGCGAGGCAGTGGCATTAGCGGCCCTTGAAAGCGAAGACCACTACCGCAATGTGGCAAAACAAATGGAATGGGACCGCCAGCTATACAAGAAAGAGCTTGGCGACTTGCCAGACTTCAAAGTGTACAAGAGCGTGGCAAACTTCATCCTCATCAAATATCCTGCAGAAATCAAAGAGACCCTGCAAAAAGCTTTAGCAGCCGAAAATTACAAGATCAAGTTCATGAGCGACCCAGGCCTCGAATCGTGTGTCCGCATAACCCTTGGACGTCCAGAACAGACACAAGTGGTGTGCGACACAATAAAGAACATTGCTTTAAACAGATAATAACACATAACGATAGGCTCTATTGCGCTGCATATCTTGCACAAGACAATAGAGCCTATATTCATAAGTAGGTGCTCATAATCATTTTATCTTGAGGCAGATTTTTCTTCGGCTTATGGAGCTATGATAGCATAGCGACTGATAAACAGAAGGGAAAGATGACCGAGAGAGACAAATATGAGGGCGGCTTACTTTGATGTTACAGAACAATTTTGAACACCCACTTAACACCATCATCACATGAAAGCTATTATACTCGCCGCAGGCATAGCCTCACGCCTCCGCCCACTCACCAACGACCGTCCAAAGTGCCTGCTTGAAATAGGATGCAAGTGCTTGCTGCAACGGTCATTTGACGCACTCATAGCCAACGGCATCAGCAACTTTGTCGTAGTGACAGGCTATCTAAACACACTCATAGAGGACTTCCTGACAAGCCGCTATGCCAACGTGAATATCACGTTCATACACAATGAGCGCTACGCTTCAACCAACAACATATACTCCCTGTGGCTCGCACGTCCAGAGGCAGACGGTCAAGAAGTGCTCCTTCTCGACAGCGACATCCTGTATGACCCGCTCATCGTGAGCCGCCTCATCTCTTCACCCCATCCCGATGTGCTTGCGCTCAACAGCCACCCTTTAGGCGAAGAAGAGATGAAAGTCATTACCGACGCAAACGGCATGGTGAGGGAGATAAGCAAGACTTGTTCCATAGCTGATGCCAAGGGCGAGTCTATCGGCATCGAGCGCATGTCGGCAGCATACACCTCTGCACTCTACAAAGAACTGGAAATCATGATGACAAACGAAAAGCTCGACAACATATTCTACGAGCGAGCCTTCGAACGCCTCATCCCCCAAGGACACACCTTCTATGTGGAAGACACCACAGATCTCTTCTCTACCGAACTGGACACTGTGGACGATTTCAATGCAGCCAAGCAACTCATCCCTGCCCATCTATACTGATATCCTAACGGACATTAGACTAAAACAAGATGAACAGCTGTTTTTATACCATCTCATATTCCGGCTTGGCTAAACACAAGGCACATTGCTTGGCAACGCATGAATTGAAATATCCAAAACAAGACTTGCATTGAGACTGAGCATGATTCAACACAAAAAACACTCCATATAATGGCATCATACGACATACGCCCCCTTCAAATGCGCATACTTGACATTCTGCTTGCCGTGCAACAAGTATGCAAACAACATGGGCTTCGCTACTACATCATCGCTGGCACCCTCCTCGGAGCCATGCGCCACAAAGGATTCATACCATGGGACGATGATCTCGACATTGGAATGCCCCGCAAGGACTATGACCAGCTCATGTCCCATGCCAGCGAATGGATGCCAGCTCCATTTGAGGTGGTAAGCTACGAGACAGACAAGAATTACCCTCTGCCATTCGCAAAAATACAGGACGCCAGCACTACACTCATAGAGCGCATGCACCTCAAATATCTCGGAGGCATATATATAGATGTGTTCCCTTTAGATGGCATGACATCCAACCCTTTAATGCAAAGGCTGCATTTCGCAAGATATTTTTATCTGAAGAAAGTGCTGTATTTCCTCTGCCGCGACCCATACCGCCACGGCCATGGCCCTTCGTGCTGGATACCGCTTTTGTGCCGCCAATTGTACACTCTCGAAGAAGTACAACAGAAAATGCGCAGCATGCAGCGCAAATACGACTACGACATATCAACACTTGCTGTGGACCATGACGATGGCAGAAAAGGCATAATGCCCAAAGCCACGCTCGGACAACCTACGCCCATAACTTTTGAAGGAAAAACAGTTATGGGAGTAGAGCACCCACATGCCTACCTCACACAAAAGTATGGCGACTACATGACCATACCTCCAGGTCCAAAGCAAAGGCAGCACAACTTCCACTTGCTCGATCTCGACACGCCTTACAGAAACAGACAGACATAAACTCTCACACATCATATCATAGCAGGCTCTTCATGAGCCTGCCCAAGCCACTCCAACAGGCACACCATCATAAATATGGCACCTACACTCTCCATCCTACTTCCATCATACAACAACACATGCCTGGCTCTCGTGGAAGCCCTGCATGCACAAGCATCCGCCATTAGAGATTTCAGATATGAGATTCTCGTGGCAGACGATGGCTCGACAGACAAAATGTCGGTCAAGACCAACAGACGCATCAACGACCTGCCAAACTGCAGATACATAGAGAGGGAGAAAAACGTTGGCAGGGCCATCATACGCAACTTCCTCGCCAAGCAAGCACAAGGCAGATGGCTCTTGTACATCGACAGCGACATGGAGGTGAGAAACCCTCTGTATATCACCAACTATGTCAGCATACTCAGAAAGCAAGAGACAGATGAAAAAACACATCCTGACATAATATATGGAGGATACACTATAGCCAATGCTGACGAAAAAGCATTGTCAAACAATCTGAGATACATCTCCGAGCGGCAAAACCGCCAAAATGCTGACCACACACTCAGGCAATCTCATCCCTACAGAGATTTCCACACATCCAATTTCATAGTGCGCAGAGAAATAATGCTGCAGTATCCGCTCGATGAACGTTTCCGCCATTACGGGTACGAAGACGTGCTCTGGGGCAAGACGCTTCAAACGCACAACATCAGCATACTCCATGTAGATAACCCTCTGAGCTTTGAGCACTTTGAGACCAACATGACCTTCCTCGACAAAACAGAGGAAGCTCTCCACACATTATACCATTTCAGAGAAGATCTAAGCGAGTGTTCGACACTTATCAGATACGCTAACATGGTGTGCCGCATTCCTATGGCACAGCATGCCATAAGAAAAACATTTCCATTCATCAGTCTACACATCAAATCAAAACTCATGGGGCCATCACCCAATGTCCTGCTCTTCAACATCTACAAACTTATGTATTTCGTACGGCTGATGCAGTAGACCCCAATCAGTCATCAGACAGAAAAACGATCAAGTCAATGAATATGGCCTTTGGCATAGCTCTGCAAAATAATCCAGTTTAACCCAAATTGGTCATTAGATTAGGATTAAACCCAAAGCACGCCTGCAAGATTCTTGATTTAGTTTTTCAAGCATGCAACACCCATAAAAAAGTATCTTAGGATACTTGGCCAAGTATCCTAAGATACTTTGCGAAGTATCCTAAGATACTTTGGCATGTATCCTTACCCTCTTTTTTGACGAATAAATTATTGACTTTCCAAGACCCTTGTTATTATACGCACATAGGATGGAAAGACTTTGGCCCAAACGGTGACAAGAATTGAAAAGAACAAACCCTGTTTTCTAATGCCCGTTTGGGATAAAAAATGCATTCTCATCACACACGCTTCAGAACCTCTGCATAAC
Organism: uncultured Bacteroidaceae bacterium; assembly: GCA_934293005.1. Taxonomy (GTDB): domain Bacteria; phylum Bacteroidota; class Bacteroidia; order Bacteroidales; family Bacteroidaceae; genus Minthosoma. Next base: position 2,906 of record CAKQYA010000007.1, on the reverse strand, counting down.
TGCGTTCTGTGTCATACTCCAATGCCCCATGACACGTAGGAGCCTGCACAGGAGTCATATAATCGCCATACATGATGGTCAATATGTCATCATAACCATTAGGCACAGGCATCTTGATGTATTCAAAGCACCTCCATTCCGTGCTTTTGTAACACAACAGCGGACGCTGCGGCGACTTGTGGTTGAACGTGATGTCGACCCAAGCTATGGCCTCATCCCTTTTCACGCTGCGCAATATATCCTCAAAACGTCTGAAAAGAACCTTCTCAGACAATGCCGGCACATGTTCCCTGCAGAACAGGAACAGATTTTTGGAAACCGACATGAGCACTTTACGCACCAACTTCATCCTGCCCTTCATGCGGCTAATCCTTACATAATGATTCTTAAAGGCGCGGGGCGACTTTGGCATATAATCCAATGGGAAGATGTCCACAAAGATGCCGCTGTTGCAGTCACACGTCTTCTGTCCATGCTTGTAGGCCGCCGTATCGCTGTTGCGCAACTGGGCATGACGGTGTCCGTAGCAAGGATCTGTGTGCATCGTCTGAAAAAAATAAGGATGCTTGAATTCATCGGCTGCAACCTCCTGCAGACGGTCATAATCCTCACGCGGCATCGCCATGTCAATGTCATCATCCCAAGGAATGAAACCGCCATGTCTGATAGTGCCGAGCATTGTGCCACCCTCTGTCCAAATAGTCAACCCATACTTGTCGCACACACGAAACAACTCTTGGAGCATGTCTATCTCAATGGCCCAAACACGCTTCATCTGTTCACTTACCTCGTAGCCATCGCGAATCTCTCTCTCAAGAAACTCCTTAGGCGGATAATGCTGTATGTTCATAATTATATATATGTGTAGATTATACATAAATCATATCAATTTGCAAAATTACACAAAACATGCATGAGACACAAGCTGCAACAGATTTTTCTTGCATAAATGACACCATACAATCCTCATCCACATGCCTTTTTCACAAGATAAGCCAATGTGACACAATAAACCCATTTATATTTTGTCATATCTTCAATTTACGCTATCTTTGCCTGCAACATATAAACTAACTTACCTAATTAGCGACAGAAACATGAGAAAGACACTCACCATCATCGCTGCCATCGTTACAATGGCAATGCATGCCCAACCGCAGAAGAACCTTGGCACCGATTTATCATTGCTGCCAGCATACGAAGCTGCCAATACGACCTACCTCACATCTGCTGGCACCAAGATAGGCGATGTGCTCACATACATGCGCGACAAGGCATCACTCAATTCCGTCAGGGTGCGCCTGCATGTCAATCCCGACAACAGCAACAAAGATGGCGTGGTGCAAGACCTTGACTATGTCACACAATTAGGCAAACGCATCAAAGACGCGGGCATGGCATTCATGCTCGACTTCCACTATTCCGACACATGGGCAGACCCTTCACATCAGACCATACCTGCGGCATGGTACAAGGGCGGCCTGTCCTCGTCAAACCCAAGCAACGCTGAGCTTGGAGAAACATTGTACAGCTACACCAAGCAATGCCTGCAGCATCTCATAGACAATGGAGCCACCCCCGACTACGTGCAGATTGGCAACGAGGTGAGCTACGGCATGCTGTGGCGCACCGATGCAGACAAGTGCTACAAGTCGTCATCAAATGTGCCATGGAACCGCTTCAGCTCTCTGCTCAAGAATGCGAGCAAAGCCGTAAGAGAGACCACCCCAGAGGCAAAAATCATCCTGCACCTTGAGCGTTCGGGCGACTGGACACGATGCAACTTCACGCTTAACAAGCTGCGCACACTCGACTACGACATCATCGGATTGTCATACTATCCATTCTGGCATGGCGACATAGCCACACTGGGCTCCACCCTCAACAAGATTGAATCCACCTACCCCACCAAGGAGGTGCAAATTGTGGAGACAGCATACTACTACCAGCATTTCCCGTCAAGCGACGACGGATTCAGCAACACTACAACCACTTGGCCTGCCACATCTGCCGGACAGAAGGCTTTCATCGATGACCTTACCGCTGAGCTCAACAAACACAAGAACGTGACAGGGCTCTACTACTGGTGCGCCGAGGAGAACGGATCAGGCAAAAGCAGCACCGTCATTACACACTGGCTAAACCGCGGCTTATGGAACGCTAACAACGGCAGGGTGCTCCCTGCCCTCTTCTCTCTGAAAAACTTCACCAACGGCACGCAGACAGGCATCGAAAGCACAAGGCCTTCCGAATGCCATGCAGCCGCATGTGTTTACGACACAAGCGGAATAAGGCATAAAGCCCCCGTGGCACATGGCATATACATCCAGGACGGGAAGAAATACGCCCGTTAAAAATGGCATGGCATCGCCGCATCTTACACATAACAGGACAAGCCAAGGCTGGCGCGCGGCATCTCGAGTCAACCTTGCTTGCTATCCACTATGAAAAGGGACGGACATAGTTTTTTCTATTGCTGTCCGGTAAAGCAGTATGTATCAGAAAAGTATATTATATTACTTTGCCAAGTATATTATATTACCTTGCCAAGTATATTATATTACCTTGACTTTAACTGATTTTACTTTACACTTTTCTTGTTGTTTTACTAAAATACTTCACTCTCAATTAAATCCTTTACTGAATAACTTTACAATGCAGGAAAAGTGTTACTGAAACGCTTTACATTGTCTTGTGTGCCTTCACATTTATCTTTTTCACCTTTGTATCAAACCCGAAATGCGTTTATAACATTATCAATGTAGAAATTGACAAAATGGTTCATACCAACACTATTTTACCAACGGCTACCATATTGGCATGATTAATAAATGGTTGGTATATATACATGAAAACGTGGAGCCAGTCCTGTCACTCGTTCCACAGTGTAAAGGCTCTGGCATCGC
>CAKQYA010000006.1 GCA_934293005.1 uncultured Bacteroidaceae bacterium | reverse complement strand
TTTTGGAGCTTTTTGAATTACTACAAACACAGAGAGATGACATAAATATCATTTCATTGACCTGCACAATCAAAAGACAAAATCGGAAAATTGCCGTTGTTTTCAGTGTTAATTTTTGTTTTCTCATGCTTTCATTTTGGGGTTTCTTTATTTTGTTGTTCCTAATTTGTTTCTTTCGTCATTTTGCTACTCAGATTAGTGCTGAATATCAGCGTGTTACGAGCAATCAGTAAGATTTCAAGAAGAAGATAATGATTATCCATATAAGAGGTTTGTCCGGTAAATGTGGTGATAATGTCTATATGGCCTAAAAGAAAACTGCCGAAGATTTTGTATATTTGAATAACGAAAAACAAATATATCTGAGGGCTGTTTTTATGAGGTTGTCATGTCGTACGACATGAGATGCTATGAACGTACGACATGAGCACCTATAGTCGTACGACATGAGGGTGCATAGTCGTACGACATTACATCCCGTGTTTGCTTGACAGTCTATTTCATGCCAGTTTTCTGAACCAAAATGAATATGTAGTGAACAGTTGTGAATGAGGAATGAACAATTGTGAATGAGAGTGAACATCCAACACGACTGTGCCTAAATGCCTGTACGGCACGATTGTCACATGTCAACTGGAAAAATGGAGGAGATAAACAATAAATCACAATCGATCATTAGAAAAAGCTTCTTGATATTTTCTAATGGTGGCATTAGAAAATTGGGTTTATTCTTTTCAATTCTTGTCACCGTTTGGACCAAAGTCTTTCCATCCTATGTGCATATAATAACAAAGGTCATGGAAACGATAAATTATTCGCCAAAAAAGGATAGTAAGGATACTTTTTCAAGGGTATTAAACCCAAATCGTCATTAGACCTAAACAGGAAGATTATTCGAGCATTATTGCTTCTTTTCACATCTTGTCAGCGTTTCTTTCGGCATTTTGCTTCCATTTGCGTTTCGACATAGCCCGCTATGCCTTCAACGCTACTGTCGCAACCTGCTCGAAACAAACACTAACAAGAGATGAAATCTAATGACCGATTTGGGTTGAAGATAAAACTCACAACGTTCTTTAAAGATGACGTAGTTGTAAAAATCTCTACATCCAGCAATGATGACTCTATAATCAGGCATAATTTAACTTTCGCGATTCTTTGCCAAAATGGTTAAGTAACGTAGTGCATTATCCAAGAAAACATCTACGTCATCATTTTGAATCATAACTTTAGCCCATACTTTGTCTATTTCCCTTACATCTGGCTTCTTCAGGTCATAGAAATCTGTAATTTCTGTATTTAGAACAAGTTCTATGTCTTTGTCAGACATCAAGGAAACCTTTGGCACATAGGTTTTGAGTATATTCTCAATTTCGAGTTTTCTCATGCCACCCTGGTTCTTGCAATAGATTTCAAGTTGAAGCTGATAGAAGATGCTGCTCATCCATGATGACAAGATTCTTGCATCATTGTAACTTGATGTTTCGATGCAAACCAAATTTGTAGACAGATAAGTAGCCTTATTTGTTATATAAGTAGAGGCAAGTCGTCTTGTTCCTCTTGGCACAAGTACACTATTGACTGGCACAAAATGTTTAGATTCCTTTTTGAGGATTGCGTACCATTCATCTACACTCTTGCTCTTCTTTGCCTGCTTTTGAGTTGTTTCGTACTTTGTCAAATAAGTCTGAATAACATCTTTAACAACGTCCTCATCAACGTTTCTAATATCGAAGAATTGTTGATCTCCGTCACCAACTATATAATTGCCGTAATCGGAGTTTCGTAGTCCAGGCTTGAGGGCAGCATGTACTTCCAAAGGACATTCATCAAGGAATCCTGCTTTAGACGATATGTATAACAAGTCGCTACCTCCAGAATTGCTAACTCTACCTCTTGACATATCTCCATAACCTGCTTCAGAAATGTTTCTAAAGAGATTGGTATTGCCAATAATATGCTCATTTACAAACGAATGAACGTTTCCAATTACGGGATCTAAGAACATCCATCCGTCAGATACTTTCTTGCGTAGAATGTCATGAGGTACAAAGCAACCTACTAATCCATCGACAAGTTCAACAGGAGTTGCAGAGTCTTGTAACATGGCAACTGCCTGAGGAATCGTGTCTTGGATAATTTCTGAAACCAAGGAATTGCTCTGAATGAATTTTATCTTTTCTTGAGGTTGGAAGGCTTGACCGATGAAGATGGAAGTGTTTTGTGCAACATCGTCAAACAAATTAGTCTGAGGATAATTGAAAATCATACTCAAACCAAATTCGTTTAGCAAGAACTTTCTAAATTCAACGTCTTGATTTCCAAGTGCAGACAAATGTGTATTGGGTATAATACAAGCAATTATAGTACCTGGAGTAACCAAATTTGTCACAAGCTCAATGAAGGGGCATTCCAAAGGAGCCTGTCCTGTATTTGTTTTTGACGGATTTCCAGTTATTTCTCTGATTCTTCTTGCTAGTTCACCTTTCCTGTCAGCGCATCCCTCGGCAACAGCTGCCAAATAAGGAGGATTTAAGACAATCACTCTTGTGTTCTCAAAGAATGATTTGTCCAAATTGCTAATGTTGCTTGTGCAGATTTTAGGTGAATTCTTCTTAGAAATTATCGAAGCAAAATTCAAACCCATTCTGAGTGACAGCAGTTGCAATAGCTTTTCATTGATATCATTAGCCTGTATTTGCGAAGGAGATATTGTTGGATAAGCTAGAGCCGCTGCGGAAAGCAGAGTACCACTTCCTGCCGCAGGGTCAGTAATGTTTTGTCCTTCAGGAATGGTTGGAACAAAGGTCTTTGCAAGACTCAACAAGGTTTGTGCCAATTCGATGTCCGTTGGAACCTCACCTTCATGGGTATGTCCTGATGATATTACTTGATGCATTACATTGCAAATCAATTCTGCATCTTTGTAATTTTGACCAAGTTTGTACAAATCTCTAAGGACCATATCAATCGGCTTATATTGAGAGTCGTAATCATTCTCATCAAAACCAAATATTCCCTTAAAGTTAATTCTGGAAGCCTCCTTACAAATAGCAAAGATGTCTTTCCTGAACGATTTGATATCATACAATTCGTTTCTTCCAATTTGGCTAAACGAACCTCGGATATATTCATAGAACATAAATGCCAAAGAACTGTTCCATGTAAGAAGTGATGGCATGGATCCTTTGACAATAGTCGCAAAATTCGAGAAGGATAGCAAATAGTTAGCATCCTTATTCAGAACCCTTTGCAATAAATCCCTGAAATGAATTGCTAAATCCTTTCGGAAGGTAGCTTCGTCAACGTTTTCGAATCTATGTGTAAAGACGTATCCAGGTTGAATGAGTTGGTCATATACATTCTGTCTTTGAGTGGTGTAAAGAAACAAGCAACTACATTCCAGATTTGTCAATATGTAGTAGTTGGTCTCTTTTTCTGCATCTCTCAATGACTGAACATAGTTCATGGCTTGATATTGGTAGCGAGAACTATAAACAGCAGGAATAGTTCTCTTTACTTCTATCACACAAAGGATCTTTCTTGTTACCTTATTGGAGATAACAAAATCCATTTCAAGACTACCAACATATCTATGATGTTCAATCTGATAGTTAGCATCCAAACCTAACATAACAAGAGCCTCTTGTAAAGCCCTAGCGCACACGGGGTGGAAAGAAGCCACCTCCATGTCTGTTTCAGAAAGCCATTGTTTAGACATTTTCTATAATTGGTTTAATTTGTTTTGCTAATGTATAGGCGAGTAATGGTGGAACAGCATTTCCGACAATGAGATTTTTACCTTGTTTGCTCTTTGAAACAAACTGATAATCATCTGGAAATGTTTGTAATCGCATCGCTTCTCGCAGTGTTATCAGACGTTCCTGCCCGTAATGAATATTACATCCTACATTCGGTCTGTTAAAATACGTGTTAATCGTATATGAAGGTTTTGAAGGATCCATTCTTCCGTAGCAGGTAGTATGACCTCCATCTCTCTTCAGTCTCTTAATACGAACAGAATTAACATCGTCAGGAATGTCCATATAGTTGCCCCCAGACTTTACATGGTGGCATATATATTTGTCCAATTCGCTCATAGTCGGCCATGTATGTTCTGTGATCTCACAATCATCTGACGGGACAGGTAAATCACCCAGTGCTTCTTCTACACTGACATACTTTTTCTTGCCACAACTACCATCCGCATTATGAGTTGTTTGGGGAAACTCAAAATTGTTCATAAATCCCTTGAAGCCAACGATTATAACTCGTTTTCTAAGTTGTGGAACGCCATAATCTGCTGCATTAACAATTTGATAGGACAAATTGTAGTCAATGTCAGAGAATGCCTTGAAAAGGAGTGGAAGTATTTTCTCACCGTTGCTATTTTTCGCAGAAACAAGACCTGTGACATTTTCAAAGAGGAAACCCTTTGGCTGAAGTTCTTTGATGATATCAATATATCTCCATACCAATCTTCCCCTTTGATCATCACTATGACGATTGCCTGCAAGAGAGAAAGACTGACAAGGAGGTCCACCGATAACAAAGTCGCATCTTGGAATCTTTGTTTCGTCAACCTCATAGAGGTCTCCACATATAATTTCTTCTCCAACATTCTTCTTATAGGAGTTCACTGCATCTTGGTTGATATCTATTGCCCAAACAATATCAAATCCAGCTCTTTTGAAGCCTATATCAAGACCGCCACCTCCAGAGAATAAGCTAACGACTTTACAACTCATACTTTAATCTATTGTTTTTTTGAGACTTATAAATATCTTCAATGTTATCTATATGATAGTATTTCGAAAGAATCTTTGTAGCTTCGATGACATACTTAGTGTCATTCGTTTTAATCAAAGATTTAGCGCACTTAATGAGACCTTGTTGGTCAGATTCACTGATATTTGAAGGATTGGGAACCACAATGTTGTCAACGTCATATTTCTGAATTTTCAGTAACCCATTACCATATGACTTTCCACATGTTTCTAGTTGACTGAACACAAAAATACTATTCAACATACCCAAGATTAGGTATGGATCGTGGTTCGAACTAATCGTATAAAAGTTATCTCTTGCTATGACCTTAGCATCGTTTCGGATGAATCGGACACTATCTCTTATTATGTATGGAAAGATAATATCAGAGATTTCAGGAAGAGATATGGTATACCATTTTTTTCCATCTTTAATAAGTTTGACCAACGTCTTAGGTGATTCCTCTTGAAGAATTAGAGACTCTGCATCTTTTATATATGCCTCAATTTCAGCAGATAATTGACTGTCGGTTGCTAGTGAAAGCAATTTGTCAAACCTCGCTCCTTTAGTGGAATATCCCTGTACATCTTTTGGTGAGGATAGAATATCTACCTTTACATCGTCAGACTCAACTGAAGGATTAATAAACACCTTGTTAAACCTGGTTGTAACCCCACGGCGAACCTTAGCTATTGAAGACAAAGGTACGCAATCAAGAGATTCAAATTTTAATTGCTTGAAGCCTTCTTCAAGGGTTAAAGAATCATCATTCACTAATAGGGTTTCTTCTTTTGTGGTGCCAAACTTCCCCTTGGTGAATTTAAGTATCATTACATCTACGAGAGGATTTCCGACAAAAGGATATCCGCATACCTGAATAAGATTGTTCACAGTTCCTTTCTCAAGAAGCTGAGAATAAAATCCCTTGCCATCAGGAGTGTTTAGCCATGCATTGGGAAAAATTGCAATCATTTGTCCACCAATTTTAAGCATCGAAACACATCTTGCAATAAAATACAGGTATAGGTTTGCTTTTGAGTATATCTGAAAATCACCACATTTCTTCAATATGCTATCTTTTGATACACCCAAAATATCCATGTCATCAATCTCTTCTTGTCTAACATACGGAGGGTTCAAGATGAATCCATCAATTTCCGTGGTTGACTCATATTGAAAGAAATCCATATTTAGCAGATTACAGCCAGGAAAATCTTTGGTGTTTATTCTGCAAAAAGTATCAGGAGCAATCTCAATGCCAACAAGATTTGTGTAGTCTGCCTTTTGCAAACTACGAATAAAAACACCCTGACCAAAACAGGGGTCAACAATCGATGCGTTTTTGGGTAAATCAAGAAGACCTACCATAAAATCAGCAACTATGTCTTTTGTATATACTTGACCTAAATTCATTTTAATCTTTGATAAAGTCTGTTGGATTAAGAAGTTCTTTTGCATCGACCTCAAGAAGCCGAGCAATCTTGTCAAGTGTTTGCAAGTCTGGTTGGACAGTATTGCTGCACCATTTACTTACAGTACACGTTGACTTTCCAAGTTGATCCGCCAACCATTTTCCTGTCTTTTTCTGTTCTACTAGAACAACTTTTAGCCTGTTCAAATCTGCCATTGTAAGATAATTTATTTAACTTTGGTGCAAATATATAAAATTTATAGCGAAATAGATAATTTTAGGAGCTATTTTTGCCTGACTATCCCTGAAAAACGTTGTCACATTTGAGGGCGATTAACTAATATTGTTTACACTCCTTATTTGGTGAACTAATCACCTTTACATTCTTTATTGCTTTCACCTAACCTGCTTTACAAGTTGCAGCAGGTGAACTGATTCATTTGACAACCTTTAGACTGGCGTAAACTTGTCCTACCGGCTTCGTCCTCTAGTACAAAGTTTGCATTTTTTTGTGAGAAACGGTTCGTTTTCGGAGAAAGATGTGTAACTTTGCCTTCAGAAGCCGAAGAGGAAACAGGCTCTGCTGAGGAGCAACCTGCCAGCAATAGGTTTCCGCACTACACTGAAATAGTGTCAGGCACGGTCATCAGGCATGGTTGTGCCTTTTCTATTTCAGGAAGTGCCCCATGGCAAAGAAAACCTAATCAGGCGGCAACGCCGCATGATTCTCCCTGGGGTTTCTCCAGCAGCGTTTCTGCTCACCAGTCTGCGCATGTGCTACAATTGGTGTCTGCATGCCGATGCTCATGTGAGGGCGCTCTGTGTTGTAGAACAGGATGATACGTTCCAGTTCCGTCTTGCAGTTCTCTCTTGTGGGTATTGTCATCTTGTAAAGCCATTCAGTCTTGAGTATGCCGTTAGCCCTTGTCATTTTTCTAATGGTGGCCATCAGAAAATTGGCTATATTCTTTTTCAATTCTTGTCACCGTTTTGGGCCAAAGTCTTTCCATCCTATGTGCATATAATAACAAAGGTCATGGAAACAATAAATTATTCGCCAAAAAAGGATAGTAAGGATACTTGGGCAAGTATCACGTGATACTTTTTCAAGGGTATTAAACCCAAATAGGTCATTAGACCGAACCAGGAAGATTATTCGAGCATTATTGCTTCTTTTCACATCTTGTCAGAGTTTCTTTCGGCATTTTGCTTCCATTTGCGTTTCGACATAGCCCGCTATGCCTTCAACGCTACTGTCGCAACCTGCTCGAAACAAACACTAACAAGAGATGAAATCTAATGACCGATTTGGGTTAAATGCTTTGAAAAACTAAATCAAGACAAGCGCTTCAACAGAATATCGAGGTGGTGGTAATGATTGTCCAAAAGTTAATGGTGTTTTAGGTTCATGATGATCTGTTCAATTACACTCCAGAACTCTTCTGGCAGGGATATATTCTCCATGTTCTGTGCTGCAACGAACAGCGGAGCAATGTCTTCTGGCTCAAAGCCAGCAATGCCGCAACCGATAGGAGTCACGAGGAAGTGCATTTCAGGATGCTGCGCAGCAAATGCAAGGAACTCATCCACATAAGGCTTGATGGTCTCTACTCCGCCTTGCATGGTAGGAATGGCATACGACTGTCCTTGAATGCCCACACCGTTACCCATGACAGCGCCGAAGTTTGTGCGAGCCATACGTGCAGCACCACCTGCGTGAATACCCTGAAGGTTTGAACCGAAAACAAATATCTCGTTCGATTTGAGGGAATATATATAAGAAGGAGTCATACGTTTGTTGGCCATATGTGTTGATTCTTCTGACATGATAGAACAGCACTCGTAGTCCATTTCCGAGTAGCATGGTGCAGCACAAGGAGAAGCAAGTTCCTCGCAAATACCCATGTGAGCAGTATATAGACCAGAGCCATAGTTTTCGATAACGAAAGGAGTCACCACCTCTTCCATCATTTTTTTGTATCGTTGATTGACAGCTGCAGGAGACATGCCAAGTTGATCCGCCACCTCTTTCTGCTTGTACCCAGCATAGAATATCATGTGCGCAATCTCAGACATGATGCGGTCGTGGTAGTGGGTAGCCACAGCCTCTGCCACATGAAATAACATTCCCTCTTCCTTGTCGGTAGAGCGAACATATTCCAAGACAGCATCTGCGGATTCCTCTGCCTGGTGTTCAAATTCCTTGTTGTAAGCCTTCAGCGCATCGAGTACAACAAAGTGGAAGCCGTTTGCCATCCATGTGGAGAGCTTCATTTCCTTTGGCTTGTCCAAAAGATGCTTAAACTCATACTTCAGCAGATGAATGTAGTATTCGTGAGCCAAAGAATAGAAGTCCAGCCCTGTCTTGTGACGGAGTTGGTACTTGTGGTCATATATGTTATATGCTCGACGGCAATAACCGTAGAAGTATTCCTTGGTTATCTCAGGATCGAACGAGCGTAATCTGTCAATTATGTATTTATCAGTGTGTTCCATGTCTGGCTTTTTTGTGACTTGCTGCAAAATTAAAGTTTTTTTTGTGGAAAATCAAGTTTTTTGCATTGCCGGCTTAATTTTTCAACCTTTTTTTCTTCTTAATGTTCAAAGACGTCTTACAAATCAGTGTTTAATCATCTAACTCATTAATATTATGGCATCAGAGAAAATAACCACCAAGAGAGTAAACAACCTCGTTATCGTCGATGAATCAGGTAGCATGAGCATCATCCATAGACAAGCGCTTGCAGGCATCAACGAGACCATCACCACCTGCCAGAAGATGCAGAACGCGCACGCAGAACTGGAGCAGAGAATCACCCTCATCACCTTCGATAGCGACCATTTCAAGCTGCACTATGACAACATCAATGCAGCTGAAGCACGTCCTCTTACCATGAAAAACTACAATCCATGCGCAGCAACGCCTCTCTATGATGCAATCGGTAAGGGGATTGCTAAGATGAACGCACAGACCGAAGCAGACGACAATGTGCTTGTGACAATTATCACCGACGGTGAGGAAAACTGCTCTGAGGAGTACAACCTCAAGATGGTCAAGAACCTCATCGAAAAGCTCAAGAAGCAAGGCTGGACTTTCACTCTCATAGGCACTGACGACCTCGATGTGGAAGGCATGGCTGGATCAATGGCCATTGACAACCACCTCTCTTTCAGAGAAGACGAGGCGTCGACAGCAGAGATGTTTGCCAAGGAGCGCAGAAGTCGTGAGCGTTACAACGAATGCGTATGCTGCGAAGGCGAAATGCCTGCAGGTAGTTACTTTAACGAAGAAGAAGCATAATGTACACGAAAGAAGATAAGCGACGCTGGTTGATACTCCAGTGTCGCTACTACAATGGAGAAGAGAATCCCCCAAAAACAGCTTGCCAGGGCAATTCGGCCTTGCTTTGGGATTACGAGATGCGTTGGGTGTTGTGGAACCTTGAAGATGGTGCTCAAATGAAGAACTTTGAGGAAGAAGCAACGTGCTTCAATCTGGAAGTCGCAGAAGGTGACAAAACTCCATTGACAATGAAGTCCCTTCTCTTCAATCGCTATATGCATTGGGGAGGCGGCTACTTGCCCATAGAGGAAGAAATAAAGCATTTCGAGGAAACTTTCTATGCTGAATATCTGTCACGCAAGACCAATCGTGAGCGCAGGGCAGATATGCGTAAAACCAAACTGCTTATGGATTGCAAGGTTTATAAGGGAGAGCAAGACAATCCTTACAAACTCAGCAAGAATGAACAGATCTGGAATTGGGAAAAGGAATGGGTAGAAGCTCTTGCTGACTCATATAGTCACAGAGAGCGATTTTTCAAAGAACTGATGTCAAGTCCATGCCTGAGCGCAAGACCATTGAGCTACTGGAAGAATTACGCTCACAAGTTGGGGATGCCAGCCACATTGCTTGCGTGTTTCGGAAAGAACTTCGCCAATGGCTTTGGTGGTTTCAAACATGAGATAGAAGAAAACTTTGACTACTTTTTAGACGCATACAAAGCTGAATAGTTTTCTGTCAACAACCTTCCTCCATTGGCTTTCGACCGATTGAGTTGTTTACAGCAGCTATTGTCGGGCATAATAGACTTCAAATGTGACAAGGTCTGTAAATTGTATGACAAACAAAAAAGGACTTCTAATGAAGTCCTTTTTTTGTAAGTGATCCGCTTGGGGCTCGAACCCAAGACCCCAACATTAAAAGTGTTGTGCTCTACCGACTGAGCTAGCGGATCTAACCTTTTAAGCTTGCGACTTGATAGTTTGGATTTCTATAGTGACAGTGCTTTGTTTCTGTCTCTTGTCGTAAGCGAGTGCAAAGGTAGGCATTTATTTTGAATCAGCAAAGCTTTTAGATGTTTTTTTTTTGCTTGTTGTGTTGTTTTTTTTTAATACGTGTTTAAAAGACACTTATTATGTTTTATTTTACATCATTCTATGGATTTTGGGTCGTCGTGCTCATCAAGCACATACCTTTTGTAGTAGGAGAATATAAGAGTGGTGAGTGGCAGGGCTATGATGAGTCCGATGAAGCCCAACAGGCTGCCCCATATTGAAAGAGCGAGGAGGATCACTGCTGGATTCAGTCCTGTGACTTTGCCCATTATGCGCGGTGTGAGCACCCAATCTTGTATGGCTTGTACAACGCAGAACACTATGATGGCAGCCAAAATGATAGACCAGAAGTTGGTGCCTGTGTCATGCGACTTAAGTATGGCTAAGATAATAGTGGGGATAAAGCCTACCACCTGCAGGTAAGGCACAAGGTTGAGCATGCCTATAAAGAGTCCGAGCGGGATGGCAAGCGGAAAGTCGATGATGAGAAAACCTATGGCAAATAGTATGCCGACACATAGGGCTATGATGCTTTGTCCGCGGAAATAACTGTTCATGCCAGTGTTGAGATCTGTCATTATGCCTCGCATGAGCTCTCTCTTTGATGGTGGTATGAGTTTGAAGAATCCGCGTGCCATCTCTTCGTAGTCGGCGAGGATGAAAAACATATATATAAGGGATATGAGAGAACAAATGGCACCAATGATGGCAGACAGGCTGTTGCTGAGCAGAGACATGAATTGTGGTATCTTTTCCTCAAGGAAGGTGTAGATGTCTTGCAGGCTGATAGTTCGTGTGATGGTGCGCATGTCAATGTTGTGCTTTATGAAATTTTCCACTTCGGCTGACACGGATGATACTGTCGAGTCGGTAGAGACATAGTTGACTATGATGGATTGGAGTTGGTTCAGTTCTTCTATAATGGGTGGAATGATGAAGAACATGCACCCTGTGAGGATTCCGATGATGGCAAGGAGTGTGATGATGATGCTCAGTATCCGCGACTTTACCTTGCATCTGTATTGAACGAAGCACACTATGGGGTACAGCAGGTATGCGATGAGCCATGCTATCAAGAATGGCATGAGCACGTTGCTGAGGCGTCGGAGAAGGTAATAAGCGAGCGCAGTCAGCGCAATGCTGGTCAGGGCTCGTATAAAACTGTCGAATGTGATTGTTTTCTTGTCCATTGAATAATGTGTTAGTTGCTGTTTTGGGCACGAAGATACACAAAAACTGGGTTTTGACTGCTTCTTTTGATAAAAAATGTTGTTTTTGTCTGCAAAATAGCAGCAGTGATGGTTTTTCTTGCTATTTTTGCACAAAAAAGAAATCGGAAGAACGTGGGAAAACTATATGTAGTGCCAACTCCTGTGGGCAATATGGAAGACATGACCTTCAGGGCTGTGCGTGTGCTTAAGGAAGCAGATTTCATTCTGGCAGAAGATACACGCACCTCAAGTGTGCTTCTTCAGCATTATGAGGTAAAAGGAGAGTTGCTGTCGCATCACAAGTTTAATGAGCATGAGACTGTTCAGACTGTGGTGAGGCGTATTGAGAGTGGCCAAGTGGCAGCTCTTATCAGTGATGCAGGCACTCCTGGCATTAGCGATCCTGGTTTTCTTCTGGTTAGGGAATGTGTGAAGCATGGGGTGGAAGTGCAGACATTGCCTGGCGCCACAGCTTTTGTTCCCGCATTGGTGAGCAGTGGCCTCCCTTGCGACAGATTCTGTTTCGAAGGTTTTCTGCCACAGAAAAAAGGACGGTTGTCTCGTTTGCAGAGGCTAAAAGATGAAGAACGCAGCATTGTTTTTTATGAGTCGCCTCGCCGGTTGCTTAAGACGCTCCAGCAGTTGGCCGAGTTTTTTGGTGAAGACAGGCTGGTCAGTGTGGCAAGGGAAATATCCAAGTTGCATGAAGAGCATGTGAGGGGAACTATAGCAGAGGTTGTCGAGCATTTCTCTGTTCACGAGCCATTGGGGGAAATTGTCATCATTCTTGCAGGCAATGCCGGATATGAAGAGCGTGGCGGAGGAGAAGATGTGAAAAAGGAAGATGAGAACCCTATGCAGATGCTTATGGGTACTGGTAAAAAGAAAAATAAATACAAGTAGGGTGAGCCATGAGACCAGTGTGTCTCAGAATGCGATTCTTGTATGTGTTTTATCATTTGTTTAGTGTAAAATATTATTTTCTAAAATAAAATTGATTATGAAGAAGATTTTAATGGCAGTGGCAGTGGTTTGCGCACTTGCTGCTTGCAGCGGAGGCGCAGGTAATGGTGCAGACGCTAATGGTGAACGTGACTCTTTGCGTAATGTCATTGAACAGAAGGACAATGAGATAAACGATCTCATGGGCACCTTCAATGAGATTCAGCAGGGCTTTGACTTGATCAATGAGGCTGAGGGTCGTGTGAACATTATGAAAAACAGCACAGAGAGAAACAGCTCCGTAGAAAATATCAAGGAGAATATGACGTTTATTCAAGAGACTCTTCTTGAGAACAGAAGAAAGATCGAGGAACTGCAAAACAAACTCAATTCAAGCTCTATCAACTCAAGCAAACTCAAGGAGGCCATCAATAAGTTGACAAGCCAGTTGGAATCGAAGAACCATGAAATTGAGAGTTTGCGTGAACAGCTTGCAGCAAAGAATGTGCGTATAGAAGAGCTTGACAGCGCTGTCACTGTGCTGAAGGATGAAAATGCTGCGGTGAGACATCAGAAGGATGTGAGTGAAGAGATTGCTCGCAATCAGGATGTGCAGCTCAACACGGCATGGTATGCTTTTGGCACAACAAAAGAACTGAAGCATGAAGGCATCTTGAAGAAGGGTGATGTGCTTAAGGGCGACTATAATAAGAACTACTTTACGAAGATTGACGTTCGCAAGGTTAATGTCATACCGTTGGAGTCGAAGTCGGCAGAACTTCTGACAAATCATCCAGCAGGCTCATATACGTTGCTCAAAGACAGCAAGGGCGAATATACCTTGCGCATCACAGATGTGGCAAAGTTCTGGAGCGTCAGCAAGTATCTTGTCATAAAGGTGAAATAAGTGCGGGAAAGTGCGTTTTGCCTACGCTTTGTAAGGAGTGCATGAATTTATTCTCACGGTCTTGCCAGCACGGGACATGTTTTCTGTTCTTCGCCCACATATAAGTGATATGCTCGTGTTGGTGAAAGGTATATAAAGTAATTGGTATTATGAAATGTTTCAACAATTTATCGCTGAGTGTGCTGTGTGCAGCGTTTGCTTTGTGTCTCAGCATGCCTGCGATGGCTCAAAAGGCTGACGACTGGACGCCTACAGGAGTCTGGCCATTCATCAACCGCCATTTCAAGACTGCGACAATTTACATAGGCATCATAAATCGTAGCAAGACAGTAGTGCCATGCAATATTCATGTTGGCAACAATACACTGTGGTACAGCCAGAATGACACTCTGATGGAGGCTATTCCGAATAGCATCGTAATGGTGGAATTCTCAAATGGTGACCGTTATATGCCTGTCGGCAGCGAAAACATGTTTGGGCGCATAGTAAGAGAAGATACCATCGCTGGAAGAATAGCACGTGTCATTCATATAAGAGAGGTGGACCGCAAGGCTCTCGACCAGAAATATGTTGATTATCTCAACAAGAGTCAGAATGTCTTGCAGGGGGCCAATCTGAGCATGATTGCCGACACTCAGGGCGGACGCATTGTCGAAGAAGAACCTTTGCCTATGCTTGATTCTTTCTATTTTCAGCTTAATGGCGAGATTTTTCCTGCCACTACAAAGAACATAATGAAGCGTATTGATCAAAAGCGGCGCAAGGAGTACCTTCGCTTCACCCGTTCGGCTGAAATCATTTCGAGCAATGAGAGTTCCATATTGAAGATTTGGAATGAGTTTTTCTTGAGATGAATGTCTGCGTCTCATAAGACATAAATACAGCAAAGCCTCCATTAGACCATGCGGTTCTAATGGAGGCTTTGGTGCTTTAGTATGTTTTAACCCAAATCGGTCATTAGACCGAAACAGGGAAATTATCAGTACATTATTGCTTCTTTTCAACTCTTGTCAGCGTTTCTTTCGGCATCTCGTTTCCATTTGCGTTTCGACATAGCCCGCTATGCCTTCAACGCTGGCTGTCGCAGCAAACACCGACAAGATTTGGAATCTAATGACCGATTTGGGTTAAAGCACGCCTGCATAATTCATGATTTAGTTTTTCACGCATATGGCACCCTTAAAAAGTATATTAGGATACTTGGCCAAGTATCCTAATATACTTTGCGAAGTATCCTAATATACTTTGCCAAGTATCCTTACCCTCTTTTTTTGACGAATAAAATATTGTTTCCATGACCTTTGTTATTATACGCACATAAGGATGGAAAGACTTTGGTCCAGACGGTGACAAGAATTGAAAAGAATACTCCCTTTTCTAATGACCCTATTGGGTTTAAAGCTGCAAAATAATTTGGAAGCTTATGTGTCACGAACGGTATTTTTCTTCAAGACCGCTGTTGATGATATCAAACACTTCCTGCATGACAACCTTTGATGCCTTGCCTTGTCGTTCCTCAGCAGTGATGGGCTTATGTATTGTCAATGTCACGGTTCCTCGGCTTACAGACTTTGCGTTACGGCTGAACACGTCGAAACTGCCGTTGATGGTAAGAGGCACGATAGGAAGTCCGATTTCGTTGGCGAGCATGAATGATCCTCGTTTGAATGTTCCCATCTTGCCTGTGCGTGTGCGTGTGCCTTCTGGGAATATGATCATTGACATTCCTCCGCGCAGTGTCTCTCTGGCTTGTGCCACAGCTTTGGCTATGCCTGAAATGCCGTCGGCAAGGTATATGTGCTTTGCTTTGACGCATGCATAGCCGACAAATGGAATCTTTTTAAGATATTCCTTCATCATCCATTTGAAGTTGTGTCCAAGATAACCGTATGCCAAGAATATGTCGTAGTAGCCTTGGTGGTTGGCGAGAAACACATAACTGTCTTCTTTTTTGATGTTCTCATGTCCTTCCACCTTCACCTTGATGAGAAACAGCCAAAATGCGCATTTAGACCAAAACTTAGGCATGTAGTATGCCACATAATTAGTGTCGCCAAGGAAACCCGCAATAATGACGCTTGATGCCACAATGATGGTTATCACTACGAATATCGGAAGAGCGATAGCAAATGAATATAACTTATATAAGATGTTTAATGCTTTCATCATTTCACGTTTGTTTTTATGGTTGTTATGTGACATTTAGTTAAGTGGGCGCTCATAATTATCTTTATATTTGACGACAAATATGAGAGCGGCTTGCTCTGATGTTGTAAAATAATTTTGAACACTTCTTATATGCTGCTTGTTTGCAGCCCACCTTTCTTTCTCAATGTTATCACGTTTATTTCGGGCCAAGCTCCGAAGCGGAATGGAAACATGACAGCACCTATGCCATTGCTGATGTTGAGCCAGCGGCCGTTCACGCAATGCGCTCCTGTCCATTCTTTGTACACGTTGGCTACTGGCGACCATCCAAAGATGTAGAATTGTCCTGCGTGTGTGTGTCCCGACAGTGTGAGTTGAATGCCTGTGGTTGGCAGTATCTTCCGCCTCCAAGCTGTAGGGTCGTGGGAGAGCAGGATGGTGAAGCAGTTGCGTTTTAGTCCGCACATTGTTTTGGGCATGTCGGCTAATGCCGGGAATGGTGGATGTCCATCGTTCTCTGTGCCAGCGATGATGAGTGAATCTGTGCCGCGTCGCAGTATGCGATGCTCATTCAGCAGCAAAGTCCAGCCGTAGCTTCTGACGCGTCTTTGAAGTTCGCGCACATCAGCCCTGCGTTCTTTCTCGTTGCGGTAGCGCAGGTACATGCTGTAATCATGGTTGCCCATCACGGCATACACTCCATCAGGAGCTTGCAAGCGGCTAAGGTCGCGGCGGAATCCGTCAAGTTCGGCGCTTTGGTGGTTGACAAGGTCGCCTGTGAACATGATGGCATCACAGTGTTGCTGGTTGATGAGATCCACTATGGTTCGCGCATCTTTCTCATTGCCGTCGCGCAATGTGCCTATATGCATGTCTGAGAACTGCGCTATTCTGTATCCGTCAAATTTCTCAGGAAGGTCGTCAAAGTATATTGTGCGCCTGTGAATGACATAATGATGTCGTCCGTAGAAATAGCCGCAGAAAAGGATGCAGAGTCCCAACAAGGCGGCAGACATGCCTATTATGCGCATGAATCGGATGAAGATGCCTTCTTTGAAAAAACTGATTCTTGGAGCGCCTCGCGTGATGACCCAGTTGATGATATGCCCGATGCTGTCGAATGCCATGAAAAGAGCCTTTGGCATGCAGAAGCCAAGGAGAGCAAGCATGTATATGCTTACCCATGCCTGATGCTCTGCAAGCATGTCGTTGCTCTTGATGATAGCGAAGGCGGCTGCTGCTAATGTTAACGATGGGACAAACCAAAGCAGCCGCAGCCACAAGCATTTGGTCCAATGCCTCACATACATGAAATGGATGTAGGCGTCGGGCAATGCAAGCAGTGCTATAATCAGTATTTGTATTCTCAGCAGCATTGAATGTATTTTTTTATTTCTTCTACAGTCATGTTGCGCCGTCTGGCGTAATCTCTTGCTTGCGTCTCATCGATCTTCCCTATTGAGAAGTAGTGAGCTTGCGGAAGGCTGATCATGAATCCGCTAACGGATGCATGAGGCTGCATCATGGCAGAACTGGTAAGTGTCACTCCGATGCTTGCGAAGTCGACTATGCTGTCGATAATCCTGTTTATTGAGATGTCGGGCAGGCAAGGGTAGCCGATGGCGGGCCTTATGCCCTGAAACTTCTCCTGATGCAGTTCATTGATGGTGAGATGCTCTTGCGGAGCATATCCCCAATATGTGGTACGTGTGTCTTGGTGCAGTTTCTCGGCACCGGCTTCAGCCAAACGGTCGAAGAGTGTCTGGAAGAGCATCCTGTTGTAGTCGTCGTTGGGTAGCTGTTGTCTGTCGTCTACATGGACCGAGGTGGCAAACACTCCAATTTTGTCTTTGTGCAGCTTGCCTTTGGGACGTATGAAATCGCTTAGGCATAAGCATGTTCCATCTTTTCCCGGCGTTTGCTGTCTAAGCATGGGAATGCGTATGGGCTCGCCTATGGTATGGTCTTGCCCGCATTCGCAGTGGTATGTCTTGTTTACCACAATGTCGTCGCCTTCGCTGTATGCAGGCAGAATCTCTACAGCGGCCTTCACCGTGATATACGGCTGGAGGCGTCTGAGCTGTTTAAGGGCGTCTTCCTTGAGCCTGGCTGCTTCAGTGCTGTTGCTTGGCAGTGACCATGCATAGAAGAAATACATCCAGTTGATGTACTTTTCAAGGTCGTGGGTCCTGTAGTTTATCCTCATAAGCTGCTTATGCGTTGAACTTGAGCTCTTTCCCTCTCATTCCGTCCACTACAATGCCATCGCTGTATACGGTAAGGCCGTTGATGAGTGTGCGGCGCACTCTCCATTTGAAGACATGCTCGTCCATAGGTGTCCATCCGCATTTTGTGTAGTAGCGTCCTTCACGCACTTGCCAGCAATGGTTTGGTTCCACCAATGTGAGATCAGCATAGTATCCGGGACGTATGAATCCCCTTCTGTCAATATTGAACAATTTGGACGGGTTGTGCGACATGAGGTCAGGGATTCTTTCTATAGGGAGGATTCCTTCGTCTGCCAACTCAAGCATTGACACCAATGAGAATTGCACCATCGGCATGCCTGATGCAGCTTTCAATGCGCCGCCCTGCTTCTCGTTGAGAAGGTGTGGCGCATGGTCTGTGGCTACCACGTCTATGATGCCGTTGGTAAGTCCTTCTCTCAATGCTGCCCTGTCTTCTGGGGTCTTCACTGATGGATTGCATTTTATGTGAGTACCCAGCGTGTCGTAATCTTCTGTGGAGAACATAAGGTGCGCTATTACGGCTTCTGCTGTTATCTTCTTGCTTTCCACAGGTCCCTTTTCGAATAGTCCAAGTTCTTTTGCGCTTGATATGTGCGCTATGTGAAGGCGCGCGCCTGTGTCTTTAGCTAATTGCACGGCCAGGGATGATGATGCGTAGCATGCTTCCACGTTGCGTATGCGTGAGTGGTATCTGACAGGAAAATCGTTCTGGCCTTTGTATTTCTTTTTGAATTCGCTGATGTTGTGATTGATTATCGAGGTGTCCTCGCAATGTGCCATCAGAAGCAACGGAGATGCGGAAAAGAGTTGGTGCAGCGACTGCTCATTGTCCACAAGCATGTTGCCTGTGCTGCTGCCCATGAACACTTTCACTCCTGGCACCCTATTGCGGTCCACTCTCATTATTGTGTCAAGGTTGTCGTTGGTGGCTCCGATGAAGAAGGAATAGTTGATGCGGCTGCTGTTCCTTGCCAGGGCAAA
This sequence comes from uncultured Bacteroidaceae bacterium, assembly GCA_934293005.1. Taxonomy (GTDB): domain Bacteria; phylum Bacteroidota; class Bacteroidia; order Bacteroidales; family Bacteroidaceae; genus Minthosoma. Next base: position 78,731 of record CAKQYA010000006.1, on the reverse strand, counting down.
CTTGTCCTCAAGCAGCTGAATGCTTGTGGTCTGAGGCACGGTGTTGGGCATGTCCATGTATGATGTCACACCGCCTGCTGCGGCAGTGCGGCTTTCGCTTGCTATATCTGCTTTGTGTGTCAGTCCTGGCTCTCTGAAGTGCACATGGTCGTCAATGACACCAGGAAACAGATATAGTCCTGTGGCATCTATCTCCAGGTCGTAGGCTTGTGAGGTGTCGTCGCCATTCTCAATGATTTGCTGTATCACTTCGTCCTCTATGGTGACGGAGCCGTTGAACAGCCTTCCTTCATTGACAATGGTGGCGTTTCGTATGATTGTTTTCATGTCTTTTTTCAAATGTCAAATCAAAAAAATGGGTGTCAGTCTTTTGGCTTGGGGTATTTCTTGAACCATCCGTCCATTCTGAGTCTCATCACTCCGAAGAAAGCTTCTCCGAAGATTCCTCCGCTCATCTTTGATGTCCCCTCTGCTCTGTTGACAAAGATTACTGGCACCTCTTTTATTTTGAACCCGCATTTGTAAGTAGTGTATTTCATCTCAATCTGGAAGGCATAGCCTTTGAAGCGGATGGAATTGAGGTCGATGGTCTCGAGCACCTTGCGTTTGTAGCATTTGAATCCGGCTGTGGTGTCGTGAATGTTGAATCCTGTTACCAAACGCACATATTTTGACGCAAAGTAAGACATCAGCACTCTTCCTATAGGCCAGTTCACCACATTCACTCCTGAGATGTACCGGCTTCCTATTGCAAGGTCGTATCCTTCGTCTGCGCATGCTGAATAGAGGCGCGGCAGGTCGCTTGGCGCATGTGAAAAGTCAGCGTCCATCTCGAAGATATAGTCGTATCCATGCTCCAGTCCCCATTTAAATCCAGTTATGTATGCTGTGCCAAGTCCGAGCTTGCCTTTGCGCTCTATGAGAAAGAGCCTGTCGGCAAATTCTTCCTGCTGGAGTTTCTTCACGATTTGTGCGGTGCCGTCTGGCGAACCGTCATCTATCACGAGAATGTGAAAACATTTCTCAAGACCGAAGACTGCTCTCACAATCTTCTCGATATTCTCTTTTTCGTTATATGTAGGTATAATAACGATACTATCGCTTTTGTTCATAGATGATTGGTATTATTTCTTTTTATGCAAAGTTACTTAAAACATTAATATAAACAAAATAATACCATTCTTTTTTAATATTGTAATGTTTTTTTTGCATAAGTGGCAAAGGGCTGATGAGGCCTTTTCTTTTGTTTGCGTGATGCTATATGTTGCAGTGATTAAGACTTGCTTTCTTGTATGCGGCCCGTATGCAGTTGTATTGCGGCTTTGGTTTTCATTCTCCATTCCCGCATTTAGCAAACAGCACGCTTGTTGCTTATTCTGTATGATAACACATACTGGTTTGTTTAATGCCGGGTTAAATATTGTTAAATGAGACATTCGGAACATAAATGTAAACTGAATTGTTGTACATCTTTACATTCTTTTCCGTAACTTTGCCATCACAAATTAAATTTAATACTGGCCTTAGCGGCAGGGCTTGATGTCTGCATGTCAAGCTTTTCGTTGGGGAACAATAGATTAATTATAAAAAATATAATTATTAAGATGGCAAATCAAAATGTAAAGCCTGCTGATGGAAAGCTTGGCATCATGGTCGTCGGACTTGGTGCTGTGTCTTCAACATTCATGACAGGTGTGCTGATGGCTCGCAAAGGTTTGGCTAAACCAGTAGGGTCAATGACGCAGTACGACAAGATTCGTGTCGGCAAGGGTGCTGACAAGAAATATCTCTCATACTCAGAAATAGTGCCAATGGCTTCATTGGATGATATAGTGTTTGGAGCATGGGACGTTTATCCAGCCAACGCTTTCCAAAGCGCAATGTATGCAGAAGTGCTCAAAGAGAAAGATATTCTTCCTGTAAAAGACGAACTTGAGAAGATTGTTCCTTATAAGGCCGCTTTTGATAAGAATTTTGCAAAACGTCTTGATGGCGACAACGTTAAGGAGTGCCGCAACCGTTGGGAGATGGTAGAGGCTATTCGCCAAGATATCAGAGACTTCAAGGCTGCAAACAACTGCTCGCGTATAGTTGTGGCTTGGGCTGCATCTACAGAGATTTATGTTGAGCCTAATATGGAAGTGCACGACACGCTCGCTCATTTGGAAGCTGCCATGAAGGCTAATGACACCAAAAACATAGCTCCATCAATGTGCTATGCATATGCAGCATTGGCTGAAGGCGCTCCTTTCATTATGGGCGCACCAAATACAACTGTCGACATTCCAGCCATGTGGGAGATGTCTGAGAAACTCGGACTTCCTATTGCAGGCAAGGACTTCAAGACAGGACAGACTCTCGTGAAGTCGGGATTCGCTCCAATCATTGGCACACGTTGTCTTGGTCTCAACGGATGGTTCTCTACAAATATCCTTGGCAACCGTGACGGACTTGTGCTTGATGAGCCAGCCAACTTCCGTACTAAGGAGGTCAGCAAGCTCTCTACTCTTGAGACTATCCTCAAGCCAGAGGATCAGCCAGACCTATACGGCCATGGCAATGATGAGGATAATCAATACTACCATAAGGTGCGCATCAATTATTATCCTCCTCGCAACGACAACAAAGAAGGATGGGACAACATTGACATCTTCGGATGGATGGGCTACCCAATGCAGATCAAGATCAACTTCCTGTGCCGTGATTCGATTCTCGCAGCTCCGCTTCTTCTTGACCTCTGCCTTCTTTCTGACCTCGCAGCTCGCGCAGGAAGATCGGGCATACAGAGATTCCTCAGTTTCTTCCTCAAGGCTCCTATGCACGACTACACTAAGGGCGAGGAAGCTGTCAACCACCTCTTCCAGCAGTATACTATGCTGAAGAATGCTATCCGTGAGATGGGCGGTTATGAGGCTGACGAGGAAATCGACTGATGAATAGATAAATCGATTAATATATAGTTGGAATTTAATTTACACTGTGATGAATTTGTCGTGAGATAAGTTCATCACTTTTTTGTTTCATTCATCATTCCACCGAATCAAAAAAACAGCTCGAACAGGTTTGCCCTATATTACTTTGCAAAGTTTACTTACATCTCTTTAGCCAAGAGTCAAATATGTTTTTTGCCGTAAAGATATGGTGTGTATGATAATGACAAGTTTCCTTTTGCTGATGAAAACTAAAGGGCGTCAAAACCAACTGGTTTTGACACCCTTTTACTTAACCCAAATCTAATGACCGATTTTGGGTTTAATATTGTGATACAGGTGGAATGGCCTGTACATGTGGCATAACTGTTTGTTTATAAGTTGGCCATCTCCACAATTTTGTCAATAGCGGCCTTTAAGCCATTCACGTCCTTGCCGCCTGCTGTGGCGAAGTGAGGCTGGCCGCCTCCGCCGCCCTTGATGAGTTTGCCTGCCTCACGCACGAGTGAACCGGCATTCTTTCCTTCTTGGACAAGGTCGTCGGAGAGTGATACTGTGAGTGTTGGCTTGCCATTGGCGAAGCTTCCGATGGCAACGAGCAGACGTTCTGGGAACTGTCCGCGTAACTGGAAGGCGATGTCCTTGGCGTTCTGCGCCTCGATAGGAAGTACAGCAGTCATGACCTTTACGCCGTTGATGTCCTGAGCCTTCTCTATCAAGATCTTCTTGAATTCTTGTGCTTTCTGAGCCTTGAATTCATCCACCTGTGCTTGCAGCTCTTTGTTTTCAGCTATAGCCTTCTTGACGGTCGACATTAGGTCGGGAGCGTTGTTGAAGAGGTTTTTAATGTCTGTGATGAGATCCTGTGCCTTGTCAAGCATTTCTTCTACAGCTTTGCCTGTGATAGCTTCGATGCGGCGTACGCCTGCGGCAATGGAACTTTCGCTTATGATCTTCACCATGCCAAGACGTCCTGTGCTTGAGGCATGGCAACCGCCGCAGAACTCGACTGATGTGCCAAACTGCACGACACGAACCTTATCCCCGTATTTTTCGCCAAACAAAGCTATAGCACCGAGTTTCTTAGCTTCCTCGATAGGGCAGTCGCGGTATTCTTTAAGGTGAATGTCTTCACGTATCTTATCATTTACGAGGTGTTCAACCTCACGAAGCTGTTCAGGAGTCACTTTCTCGAAATGAGAGAAGTCGAAACGCAAGCTGTCGGCTGTGACAAATGAGCCTTTCTGCTCAACATGCTCGCCCAACACTTGACGCAAAGCTTCATCGAGCAAATGTGTGCAGGTGTGGTTTGCCTCGATTGCGTTGCGGCGTTCCACATCAACGCATGCCATGAATTCTGCTGTAGGCTTTTCTGGCAGTTTGTCTACGATATGTATAGCCACGCCATTCTCTTTCTTGGTGTCGATGACATGTATCATTTCGTTTTCGCTGACGAGCACTCCTGTGTCGCCCACTTGTCCACCCATCTCGCCGTAGAATGGGGTCTTGTCGAGAATGACCTCGTAAGCAGTGCGCTTCTTTTGTTGCACTTCGCGGTATTTGAGTATGTGTGTTGGATGTTCGGTATAGTCGTATCCGACAAATTCGCTCTCTGCAGCCTCGTCGCCCACGAAAATCCAATCGCCCATCTTTACTTCTGCAGCGTTGCGCGCGCGGTTCTTTTGCTGCTGCATGCATTCATCAAAGCCTTTCTCGTCTACAGACAGTCCATGCTCGCGGCAGATGAGCTCTGTGAGGTCGAGAGGGAAGCCGAAGGTGTCGAAGAGGGTGAAGGCTTTGTCGCCTGCGACCTCATTCTTGCTCTCAGCCTTTGTCTGGTCTATTACCTCTTGAAGCAGGCGTATGCCATTTTCCAATGTGCGGAGGAATGAGTTCTCCTCTTCTTGCATTACCTTCATCACGAGTTTTTGCTGTGCTGCAATCTCAGGGAAGGCTTCGCCCATTTCTTCTACGAGCGTTGGCACAAGTTTATAGATGAATGCCTCTTTTTGTCCCAAGAATGTGTAGCCGTAGCGAACGGCACGGCGAAGGATGCGTCGGATCACATAGCCTGCTTTGGCGTTTGATGGCAACTGACCGTCTGCGATGGCAAAGGCAATAGCGCGGACATGGTCTACGATGACACGGATGGCAATGTCTTTCTTCTCATCTTCCCCGTATTTGCAGCCTGCCATGTCTGCCATGACCTTGATGAGCGGCTGGAACACGTCAGTGTCGTAGTTGGAAGTCTTTCCCTGCAAGGTGCGCACGAGACGCTCGAAGCCCATGCCAGTGTCGATGACTTTGGCTGGCAGCCCTTCGAGAGAGCCGTCTGCTTTTCTGTTGTATTGCATGAAGACAAGGTTCCATATCTCGATGACTTGAGGGTGGTCTTTATTAACCAATTCGCGTCCTGGCACCTTTGCCTTTTCTTCGTCAGAACGAGAGTCTACGTGAATCTCAGAGCAAGGTCCACATGGGCCTGTGTCGCCCATTTCCCAGAAGTTGTCATGCTTGTTGCCGTTGATGATGTGGTCTTTGGGGAGGAATTGTTCCCATATTGAGGCAGCCTCTTCGTCACGTGACAGTCCTTCTTCAGGGCTGCCTTCGAAGACTGTTGCATACAAGTCATTGGGATCAATCTTCAGCACATCCACAATGTATTCCCAGGCCCAGCTTATGGCTTCCTTCTTGAAATAATCGCCAAAAGACCAGTTGCCGAGCATCTCGAACATGGTGTGGTGGTATGTGTCGTGTCCCACCTCTTCCAAGTCGTTGTGTTTTCCGCTCACGCGGAGGCACTTCTGGCTGTCTGCTTGACGGCGGCACTTAGGGGTGGCGTTGCCAAGGATGATGTCCTTAAACTGATTCATGCCTGCATTAGTGAACATCAGCGTGGGGTCGTCTTTCACGACCATAGGAGCTGAAGGCACAATGAGATGTCCTTTGCTTTCAAAGAATTTCTTGAAAGACTCGCGTATTTCTTTAGCTGTCATATATTTGATGTTTTATAATAATCTTAGGGTGTAGGAACGTGATTGGCACATTCAAAATGCAAAGTTAACCATTTTGGTTGAAAGATTAGTTAATCATGCGGCATTTTTGCTATAAAGTCACAGCAATTTGCCTTGAAGGATTCTATATATAATGTGTGGAGGTCACAATGTGCCATTTTGCAATGGCATTCATGTGGTATTGATTTGAAAGGTACAGTGGGTGATTATGAGAATGTGACGGTGCTGATGTTGGTTGATGTGTTTGAAGATGCAGCGGAGAGTTAAATGTAGCTAAAAATGGGCGTTTGAGCGCCGCGTATTGCTTTAATTCGGGTAAAATAGCTATTTTTGAGGCATCCCGAAGGATGAGTGGATGAAGCCGAGCGAGGACGGAACGGTGTTCAATTTCTGATGAGAGGTCGTGTCGCTGAGATTTAGTGTTTTGCAGTATGCTGAGCTATTGAAAACAACTTGATTTGATTACTAACGGACTATTCATTTGAAAAACTGATTAAGAAGTTTGAATGATATGAATTGTTTTAATACCTTTGCAATGTGGTGTGAATGCACGCTTGCAAAACCTGGATTTATAAACATGCATATGCAAGTGGATTGTGTCTGAAATGGCTTAGATTCAGGTATAGCTTGCCTGCACCACAGCATTATGTGAAACAGATAAAGTTATGATTATAGATATACTCATATGCACACTTGATGATGGCATTAAGAAAGTGCCAAATGTGCTGATGCCGCTTCAAGACGGTATCAGATATGTGGTGTCGATGCAGTGGACTGATGAGGCTGTCCTTGCGCATGTGCCAGCATGTCTGAAAGAACGCAGCGATGTGACTTTGACTTATCTTCACGGCCGCGGTCTCTCGCGCAATCGCAACAATGCGATAGCACACGCTTCGGGCGATGTGCTGGTCATGGCAGATGATGACAATAGGTATAAAACAGAATTCATAAATAACATACTCTCTGCATATAAGTCACATCCTGAAGCTGATGTTATTACATTTCAAGCTCAAGACCTTGAGGGCCATCCACTTCATGCTTATCCAGCACCTTATGTGTGTTCGGTGGAGATGACATTTAAGCGTGGTGTTGCCATACCTTTTGATGAACGCTTTGGGCTTGGCTCAACACGCTTTTGTTCTGGAGAAGAACAGGTGTGGATTAAAGATGCTACTGATGCGGGAATGCGCATCATTCAAGTGCCTTGCCCCATAGTGATGACCCCTTCTGCCACCACTGGCACTCGTTTTCTTGAGAGTCCATTGTTGCAGCAAAGCAAGGGGGCCACATTCAGGTATGTTTATGGAATGCCGCAGGCAATGTTGCGAAGTTTCAAAGAAGCTGGCTGGTATCTTGTGCATAAGGGAAAGAATCCGATGCCCATTCTTTTCAATATGATAAAAGGCATAATGTCTCTGTGACAAATTGACGTGCTTTGTTCCGATGCGTATGTTTCATCTGTCTGAAGAACCTATGCGCGGACATAGTGACTGACACCCAGGAGCAGCATATGCGCAGAATAGTGTGCGGCAGATAAGAATGTCACTCTTTGGCATTATAAAATAATTATGAACACCTGCTTGCCTGCTTGTTTGTCCGCTAAAGTGGAATGTGTTATATTCTTTCATAAAAGTCGACATATTGCTTTGCCACCTTTATGAAGTCGTGATGCTTTTTCATATATTCAACACTTTGTTTCTTAAGCAGCGGAATCCTGTCTGGATTCATCACCAATTGCTCAATCTCGGAGAAGCAACTGTCATAGTTTGGTTCCACATTGATGATTGGACGCAATTTCTTCTCGCCAATGATGTCGTAGTTTTCTGGCTCTCCACCGCCGATGTTTATGATTCCCTTCGACATGGCAAGCAACGAATTCATGGCTGGAGTGTAACTGTAAAGCTGGTCGATTATGGCATCAGCGTTGTTCATCATGTTTTTATAAGTGTCAAAAGGCACGCCACACGCCACTTGCAGGTTCATGCTTCCCGGATGAGCCTTGTCGACATCCTTTGCTGCTTTCAGCATGATGTCAGTGCCTTTGTAAGCGCTCCTGTTTTTGCTGATGCCAGCGAATATGTTCACGGGAGCATGAGCTGTAGGCTTATGCTGTAAGGCTGGCATCTTCACGGGAAAAGGAATGAATGTGAGTTTTTCCTTGAAGCGTTGGTATGTTGCCCAGTATTCATACAGGCCAGCCACTATGCCATCGCAGTTTTCGGCAATCATCCTGTTGAGAGTCTCTTTAGCGGTGCCAATCCATTCATTCCTGTATGTCAAAGCCTCTGCGTCATTTCTGATGTTGTCTCCAAAGTTAAAGTCGCTGTATCTCAGTGGACGTTCATACGTGTTGACATATGCCCAGTAATAATCCATGCCAAAAGCACCGAGCACCATTTTCCCGTTGTGTTTGCGCAGATAACGATAGAATGGCGAGAGTTTTTCGGCTTTCAGCTCGAAGAAGATGGGATTGATGAGCTGCACCACATCATAACCTCGGAATGAAGGCATGGCTTTAAGAAGCCTCCATGTGAAGCTTGCGTTGCCTCGCATGCCGAAGTGGCGCTGCAAGTCAATGTCGCGAGGATAGTCTTTCCATTTGTCTCCATCGCTTGCAACCACACATTCGTGCCCAAGAGCCCTCAGGCCTTCAGCAAGAGTGGCATGCACGTTTGAGTAGTCTCCTAAAAGTAATATTCGCATTATTTAAGTGCTTTGGTTTAGATTTATGTGGAATGCGAGTCATCTGCAATCGACTCCTTTGCAGAACAAAGATAAGGATATAAACTTAAATAAACGGCTAAACGACACAAAAAAAGGCTGCAGGCAATGAAAAGTCAAAAAAAATATATAAGTTTGCACTCAAAATGCAAAAGATTATGGACATTACAGTAATTGTGCCAGTCAAGAACAGGCGTGAACATATAGGAAAAACACTCGACTCCATCATGAAGTCTGGAGTGCGGCCAACAGAAGTGATCATCGTGGACAATGAAAGCACCGATGGTACTTACCAGTTCTGTGAGCAGTACATCAAAAACAGAAGCAACGTCACTCTTTTGCGTGAGACTTTTCCTGGCGCAGCGGCTGCTCGCAACAAAGGGCTTAAGTCGTGCAAAACAGAGTGGGTCTATTTCTTCGACAGTGATGACCTGTTTGATTACAATTACATCTCCACCATGCAGAGACTGAATGCTGATGATTATGATGTCATAGCCACTCCCACCAATATCGTTGTCAATGGTAAGGAGAGACTGCGTGCATTCATTCCAGACTCCGATCCCCAAGTGCAAATATTGGCCAGTGTGCTCAATACGCAGGGCATGCTCTTCAAAACCCGTTTCCTTAAGGACATAGGCGCATGGAACATACAGTGCCGCATATGGAACGATTGGGAACTCGGTTTGCGCGTGTTGCTTCATCGCCCTAAGATACTTTGGTATACTGACAGAGCATTCCATACAATAAATGTGCACCAAAACAGCATCACAGGTAATAGCTTCTCGCAGAATTATAAGCAGTTGACAAGCACGCTCACAGTGGCCATCAATGATCTTCATTCATCTATCTTGCAGCCTTTGTCGCGTCACCATGCTCAGAATCTTGCCTGTCTTTATCCAAATCTTGAACGTCTTATATTTCCTTTGTATCTGCGCACGTCCATCTTGGTAGGCCATATGCAGAAAGAGAAATTGTTCAATAAGGACCTCAAAGAGAAAATGGCGGTGCAGTCATTGAGAGTGTTCTTGCATGATTTCTTCCAGCCAACGCTGGCGCAGCGTATCTTGGGCAATGTCATCCGGTTTTACACATCTCTCGGTGGCAGAGGCTCATGGCGCATAGCTTTGGCGATATGCAAGAATGTGAAGTTTCATCAGCACACGAGAGGCGTGAACGCTTATTGATGGATGCCTGCTTCTAAATATTTTATTTCTCACAAACACGCAAACACACAACATGTCAAACAACGTTATAATATCTACAGACATTAAGCAAACGCTTGCGCAGGCGGTTGAAGAAGTGCCGCATGACAAGCTCTTTGTCCTCACCGATGAGACTACTCACAGCCTGTGTCTTCCGCTTGTTGCAGATACACCATGCTTAAGAGATGCAGTCCATATTGTGATAGGCGCCACAGACACATGCAAAAACCTTGACACCTTGGCTTCTGTGTGGACAGCCATGGGCAATGGAGGCGGCACACGCCACTCTCTCATGATAAACCTTGGTGGAGGAATGGTTACAGACCTTGGTGGCTTTGCGGCCAGCACCTTCAAGCGTGGCATTAAGTATATAAATGTGCCCACTACATTGCTCAGCATGGTAGACGCCAGTGTTGGAGGCAAGACTGGCATCAATTTCAATGGACTGAAGAATGAGGTTGGAGTGTTCAATTCTCCTGAGAAGGTCATCATAGACACAGAGTTCTTAAAGACGCTTGACCATTCGAATATCTGTTCCGGCTATGCAGAGATGCTCAAGCATGGACTCATATCAAATGAGAGAAACTATTCAGAACTTCTCCAATTCGACCTGAATGATGTCGATTACCTTCACCTCGGACAGATGGTTGGCACGTCTGTAGCAATCAAAGAAGAAATAGTGGATGAAGATCCTTGTGAACATGGCATACGCAAGGCGCTCAATCTCGGACACACTGCTGGTCATGCCTTTGAGAGCTGGTCATTGCACCGCAAGCCTTATCTGCATGGCTATGCTGTGGCTTGGGGGTTAATATGCGAACTGTATCTCTCTTGCATGAAGACTGGTTTCCCCGTTTGCACAATGCGGCAGGCAGTGCGTTTCATAAAGGATAACTATGGCATTCTTCCCATTACATGCGATGACTACGAAGAACTCTATGCTTACATGACTCATGACAAGAAAAATTCAGCAGGCATAATCAATTTCACTCTTCTTGGTGGCATAGGAGACATACGAATCAATCAGACGGCCGACAAGAAAGAAATCTTTGAGATGCTCGATTTCTTCAGGGAGGGATAGCTTTTATTGAACTATTGTCATGATAAGAATAAAGAAGTGTCTCCAATGCTCATCTGCGAGCATTGGAGACACTTCTTTATCTTATTAAGCAGGTGTTCATGTGGATGGTCTTCATGCCACAATCATTTTTATTTCACAATCACAAAACCGCCTTGGTCGGCCATCGTCACTGTATATGTGCCAGTTTTCTTCACCTTGGCCTGTGTTAGTTGAGGCTCATTGTCCTTCACATTGTCGCTGTATAAGCTAACTGTATCGCCCTTGTCAAGCATAGGCAGTTGCAGGCGCAGTGTGAGAGGCTTTCCTGTGGCATTGTTTCCTGCTATGTACCACTTGTCGCCATGACGGCGGGCAAGAACGACATACTTGCCAGGATAACCGTCGATGTATATTGTCTCATCCCATACAGTAGGCACTTCACGCAGAAAATCCATGCATATGGCTGGAGCTGGCGCCCCCTTTTCTGATGGCTTCATGTTTTTTGTGGCCTCTGTAGGCAAGTTTTCAGGTGTGATGGCAAAGTTCTGTATTGGGTTTTGAAACAGCACGCATGTGGCAAGTTCGTGGCAGTCGGTAGTGCGGCGTGTGACGCCGCCTGTATTGCCTCTGTTAAGATGTCTGTTCATGAAGCAGCCGCCAAACTCCATGCTTCCTATTGTGTTGCGCAGGAAAGGATGAGTGGCAGTGTCCTTGGCCTCCCTGTCTGCGGCATGCTGGGTGAAGTAAATGTTTTCAGATGCCAGCACAGCCTCGCTGCCCACATAGTTAGGATACATTCTTTCCCATCCGCGAGGAATTGTGCAACCATGGAAAATGACCATAAGGCCATATTCATTAGCGTCGGAAAGTATGGCCTCGTATAGGCGCATCGTTTCTTGCTTGTCTCCACCGAAGAAGTCTACTTTTATGCCTTTCACGCCAATCTTATGCATCCATTTCATCACCTTCTTGCGTTCGATGGCATTGTCCATCTTGTTGGTAGGTCCTTGTTCGATGTCATTCCAGTAGCCGCTTGAACTCCACCATAGGAACACGTCAATGCCCATGCCCTGCACTGTCTTCACCAGTTTCTCCATGTTGTCATAGCCAATGTTTGTGTCCCACCAGTTGTCGATAAGCAGGTATTCGTAGCCCATGTTCTTTGCCAGCTTTGCATACTCCAACTGGTCTTTGGTGTTGATAGAGTTGTCTTGCCATACGATCCATGACCATGTGCCCTTGCCGAACTTATAGTTATGCGAAGCCTCATATCGTGGCTCCACGTAGTCCCAAGGGATAGTGGTCTCTACGATAGGCTTGAGGTTGTCGGCAATGGTGAGAGTGCGCCAAGGCGTGTTGCCTTTAAGCTTCATGGCTGGTTCCACAGTGCCGTTGCCGCCATTTTCCTCTGGCATTGGGAACTCGATGGTGTAGAGCCCGTCTTCCTTCATGTCTGAGAGACGTGACGCGCAATAGCGGCTGTCAACATCAGTCTCGCTTACGAGCACCCAGCCATCGTCTCCAACCTTGAAAAGGGCAGGAAAGGTGTAGCCATGTCCATACTGGCTCTTTGTTGCCATAGGCTCGTCATACTTGTATTCTTCCTCGTATGAAGGTTTGGTGCCCTTCCATCCAATCATAGCGTCGCTCTGTGGCGTTAGGAATGTTGTTGTTTGGCTTGGGAAGTCGAAGCCAGTTGCCTCCTTCATTATGCGGATGGAGAATTTCTTTCCATTAGCTTTGCTTGCATGGTTGGGAATGCAGTATCTGAAAGCCACATCGTTGTCGCTGACGCGGAATTCAATGCTGTATGCATTGCCGTCAGCGTTTGCGAGGTTGACAGAGAGCTGATTGCTTTCAACATGAACTTTGCTTGTTTTTGAGCGGTTCATCTCATAGTCAAAGTTCAGTTTGCCTGTGTTCTGTGTCTTGAATGCGATGCCTTTTGAGAAGTCTCCGTTGTCTGCCACAAATCCTAACGGACTGTAGTCAAGCATCTGTTTACCGTCGTAAAGCACCTCGTACATTGGTTTTGTGTCTCTGATGTCGAAGTTGACCTTCAATCGTCCGTCAGGGCTGCTTACGCTTGCTACCTGTGCGTTCATGCTGAGTGATCCCAATAGGACTGAAAGCATTAATAGATTTCTTGATTTCATCATTTGAAGTCTTGATAATTAGTTATTGTAAGTTCCTTTCATTCATCTTTGAGTCTGTCGCTCCATGCCTCAAGTGCTTTCTTCGTGATTTCGATGGCTTCATCCATCGAGCATTCAAGTGAGCCGCCAGAAGCGTTTTGGTGCCCGCCTCCGTTAAAAAATTGTTCACATAGTTCATTGCATGGGAAATCATCAACAGAACGTGTCGACACTCGTATAAGAGGCTTCTCTGTGTCTTCTCGCAAACTGATGCTCAGTTTGTGTCCCTTAATCTGCAGTGGAACATTCACCAATCCCTCCATGTCACCTTTTGCATAATGAAATTTTGTCAGTTCTTCCTTGGTGACAGAAAAGAACGAAGCGTGCAATTCGGGGAAAACCTGCAGTTTTTCATAGAGCACATATCCCATAAACTTCACTCTGTCGCTTGAGTAGTTGTTTTGAATGCGTCTGTTGATGAGGTCTTTGTCGATGCCTTTCCGCAGCAGTTCGCTGATGATGCTGAAGATGTCAGGATCGTTGCTGTTGTAGGAAAAGAAACCTGTGTCTGTTGCCATGCCAGCATACAGATCTTCAGCTCCAGCCTTTGTGAGCGAGTCGAGGCCTCCGATGGCATTAAGAGCACGGAATATCAATTCGCAAGTGCTGCTTGCGTCTGGGTGTGAAATGATAAAGTCGAAAGCAGGCTTATCTGGGTTGAGGTGATGGTCTATGAGAATTTTCTTGCCGGAGGCCCTTGTCACAGGAACGCTCAGATCGTCCAGCCTGCTCATCACATTAAAGTCGAGACAGCATATGAGGTCTGCCATGTTGATTGTTCCGATAGAGCGTGAACGCTGCCTTTCGTAAATCAGCACCTTGTCGGCATCTTTCATCCAATGGAGAAAGTCTGGAAAATAGTTAGGTGTGATAACTGTGACATTTTTGCCTTTGCGTGTCAAGTATTCATATAGTCCCAATGAAGAGCCTATGGCGTCACCGTCAGGAGCTGTGTGGCACACTATGACCACGTTCTTGCAGTCGTTAAAAATTTTTTTTAGAATTTGTGCCTCTTTGGGGGTTATCTTCTGTTTTAACATTGGATTGTCTCAGGTTTTGTGCAAAGTTATGACAAAAAAAGGTAATGGACAAACATATTCCCCCCAATTGTTTTTTGATTATGGCAATTTTGTATAACTTTGCATAAATAATTATCATAACTTTAAACATATTATGGAGGAAAAAACTCAAAACGATATTGAGGCGGCTCAGGAAAAGAATGCTCGCAAGAGTTATTCGGGAATGATAATCCTTGGCGTCATTGTAGTGCTTTTCGCTGCAGGCGCCGCCATCCTTGGCTATATGCTCGTAGATCAGCAGAAGCAGAATGAGGAACTGCAGGAATTGGCCGAACTTGACAAGCAAGAGATGCAGAGCCAGTATAAGGACTTTGATGCTCAGTATGAAATGCTTCAGAGCCAATTGAGCAATGACAGCTTGATTGCGCAGATAGAGAATGAACGCCGCCACACCCAGCAGTTGCTCGAAGAATTGGAAAACACAAAAGCAACCGATGCTGCTGAGATTAAGCGTCTGAAGACTGAAATTGCCTCATTGCGCAAGGTGCTTCGCAGCTACATCATGCAGGTTGACTCGCTCAATCGTCTTAACCATGCACTCAGTGAAGAGAATACACAGATAAAGGCTCAGGTGACTCAAGCTAACAGCCAGATAAGCAATCTCTCCAATGAGCGCAACAAACTGAAAGATAAGGTTGACATCGCGTCACAGCTCGATGCCACTGGCTTTTGGGTAACTCCTAAGAACAAGCGCAGCAAAGAAACCAACAAGGTGAAAGACGTGAAGAAACTGGCTTTTGGTTTCACTATCGTCAAGAATGTCACAGCAACCAATGGCGAGAGAGTCATTTATGTGCGCATTCTCAAACCAGACAATTCGGTAATGGGACAGAAAGGCACTTTCACTTACGAAGATACGCCTCAGGAGTATACTGAGAAGAAATACATTGAATATACAGGTGAAGAGATTAAAGTCACTATGTATAGTGATGTGAACGAGTTTCTTGAGGCTGGCACATACAAAATGTTCATCTTCTGTGACAAGCAGATGATAGGCAGCACATCCTTCTCTCTCAGATGAAAAAAAAGACTAACCCTAAACCCTAATGTGTACAATGGCAATAGTTTCGCCTTCACTCCTTTCAGCCGACTTCACACGGCTTGACAAGGACATAGATATGATTAACCGAAGTGAGGCCGATTGGCTTCATCTTGATGTGATGGATGGTGTCTTCGTGCCCAATATAAGTTTTGGCTTCCCTGTATTGAAAGGGGTGGCAAAGATATGCAAGAAGAAGCTTGATGTGCATCTTATGATTGTCGACCCTGGCAAGTTTACAGAAGAGGTTAAAGCTCTTGGCGCCTACATGATGAACGTGCACTATGAGGCATGCATACATTTGCATCGAACCATTCAGCAGATACATGCTGCGGGCATGAAGGCTGGAGTGACGCTCAACCCTCATACGCCTGTCAGTGTGCTCGAAGACATTATATGTGATGTGGACATGGTGTTGCTCATGACCGTGAACCCAGGATTTGGCGGACAGAAATTCATAGAACATTCAATAGAGAAGGTGAAGAAGCTGCGTCGTCTCATAGAAGCATCAGGCAGCCATGCCCTCATAGAAGTTGATGGAGGAGTCAATGCTGAAACGGGCAAGCGTCTTGTCGAGGCAGGCACAGATGTGCTTGTGGCTGGCAGTTATGTATTTGGCTCGGATGAGCCTGAAGAGCGCATCAGACTTCTTAAAAACCTATAACAAGTATCTGTGTTGTTTCCGGAATGTCTTTGGATGTTTATTCATGACAGACCATGCAATCAATAAAGGCTTTTTTGTGGAATGGCATGATTATCCTCTTTTGCGGCTTGCTGTCTTTCTTGCCTTTGGCATAGTGGCAGCTGTTGACGTAGCGCCTCATGTGAGCAGCATGCTGTTGTTCGTGATAGGTTGCGTCATCTTGGCGTGCATGTCATGGTGCATGCTGCGCTCCCGTAATCGCATGCAAGGAAAAAATAATTTCCTGCCTTTTGGCATTTTGTCCTTCATCTTGTCTTTCATATTGGGCATGTTTCTTTATGTGTCAAGGTATGAGAGGATGACATCATGCACTCGGTCCGGCAAGGCTATGTATGAAGGTGTGGTTAAGGGCATTCCGAAAGAGAAACGCAAATCGTGGATGATACGCATAGCTGATGCTGAGCGTTATGATGTTATTCTTTATGTGGGAAAAGACACGTTGCACCTTGATGAGCAACGTGCTTTGATGTTGGCCATCCAGGAAGGAGATACAGTCAAAGCTCTTGCGCAACATGTGCATCCAGTGGCCATGGAGGATGAGGCACATCGTAGTTATGCCGTGTGGCTGCTGCATTCGGGTGCTTGCGCCACAGCTTATGTCAGGCCATCATGCATCTTGTTCAAGGTGGCTGATGCTCGTCTGTCTGCTTCCGACATCAATGTTCGGACTATTCAGAGGCATCTGCATGATTTGTATGAGACTAACGACATCAATGGGGATGCAGGCGATGTGATAGAAGCAATAACTATAGGGCGAAAGGCTGGCTTGTCAGAACATGTGCGAGAGGTTTACTCACGAGCTGGAGCCAGTCATCTGTTGTCTTTGTCTGGATTTCATGTTGGCATCATCATGATTATTCTGCAGAGCATTATGATGGGACAAATAGTGGACCGACGTTGGCGCAAGTTCATCAACGTGGCATCATTGGCTTTCCTGTGGCTCTTCGTCCTTATGGCAGGATTGTCTGCCTCGTTGGTTCGCGCCTCTGCCATGTGTACTGTGGTTGTGGCATGCGCATTGGCAGGCCGAAAGGTCAATTTGCTCAATGTGTGTGCTTTTGCTTTTGTGGCTATGCTGTGCCTTAACCCGATGAGCCTGTTTGATGTGGGCTTCCAACTGTCTTTCATGTCTGTGGCAGGCATTGGAATATATGTTCAGTTGTCGCGCATGCGGATGCCGTCTATGCGAAAGTGGCTGCGTCCTGTTTACAATACTGTGGCGATAAGTATGGTGTGTACCATATCTACTGCGCCGCTTGTGGCATACCATTTCGGATGCGTGTCGTTGGTGGCTGTGGTGAGCAATCTGTTTGCTGTCGTGTTAGTGTATGTGCTGTTGGCATGCGCCTTCTTGTGGTGGGCCACTCTGTGCTGGGATGCTGTCAATGACATGATAACGCTTGTGCTTGCCAAGACAACTGGTTGGCTGAATGGCTTGATGGAGTATCTGTCATCATTGCCTTTTGCCGTTATTGAGTGGCATCCTGGAGCATTGGCTACTGTAGGCAGCTATTTGTGCTTGATTGCTATCGTGAGCTTATTCACGTTAAGCTTTGAGAGACGGAAAATATAGATGCTGTCTTTTTGTAAGCCTTGATTGATTATAATAATCAGATTATGGAATGACACATTATATAATATATAAAGAAAGATGAATAATAATATATAAAGAAAGATGAATAGACAAGTTATGACACAAGACAAAGCATGGGAGTTGAATTACAACACTGTGATGAAGTTTATGCTCGTTAACAAGCGTCGTCCATCCAAGCATCGTCCCGAAGAGCATAAGATGTTGAATTGGATTAAATACACAAAGAAGAGGCTTGCTAAGAATCTGCTGCCTGCTGATCGAGTGAAAAAGTTTGAGTTGCTGCAGACTGTGGCTGACAGGTATAGAAGAGTCAATCAGCACATGTATTTATGGACAGGTGACGAATAAGTTTTTTTGTATCGGGCAGTTTGGCATGAGTCGAACTGATGACCGCTTGTGGTAAGGAAAATGCCAGATAACAGCAAATGCCAACAAGAATAGTTAGTGTTCTTGCTGGCATTTGCTGTTATGTTATATTGTGTGTATTATGTGTTGCCCATTGAGCATGATGCATTATCCCAAATCGGTCGATCCTATCAATTGCGAGAAGGTGCGTTTGCCTTCTGCGTAATATTTCCAGAGAAGTAGGAAGTTTGCGCGTTCTGGCACTCTGTCGTTCTTTCGCAGCTGTTGCACATGTCGCCTGTCGCGGTCGAATTCATGCCTCATGTTGAAGAAAGCCCTGCGAGCTTTGAACACGGCTGAGCAGTTTTTTGTGTCACCCTTGAGGATGAATTGAAGAGCTGCCATATAGTCGAGGAGTGTTCGCACAGCCATAACCCATGCCAGTTCTACATTAGGCAGATTCTTGTATAGCATGAGCAGGTTGTTGCGGAAGTTGAGGAATGTCTTTCGTGGATTGCCCTGATTGAGTGTGGCTCCTCCAAGATGATACGCCTTGCTGTCTGAAATGCACACGATTTCTTTGCCCATGGTGCGTAGTCGCCAGCATAAATCGATTTCCTCCATGTGGGCGAAGAACCTGCCGTCCAGACCGCCGCTCTCTCGCCAGTCTGTTGCTCTTATCATCAGAGCTGCGCCTGTGGCCCACATCAATGGCATGATATTGTCGTATTGCCCGTCGTCTTTTTCAATGGTGTTCAACACGCGTCCGCGGCAGAAGGGGTATCCGTATTTGTCTAAATATCCTCCAGCGCCCCCTGCATATTCAAACATGTCTGGCTCACGTAGAGATAGCAGCTTAGGCTGGCATGCGGCGCATTCTGGGTGCTCATCCATGTATTTAATCATAGGTGCGTCCCAATTCTTGTCTTTGATCTCGACATCAGAATTGAGCAGAAGGTAATATTCATAATCGGGCAGTTGGGCCAATGAGCGGTTGTAGCCTTCTGCAAAGCCGAAGTTTTGTTCTAACACAATGCTGTGCACATTCGGAAATTCTGTGAGCATCAGCTTCATCGAGTCATCCTCGGAGGCATTGTCAGCCACGATGACATCGCCCACGCTATTGTTTAATACCGTGGGCAGATATTTGCGAAGCATGTTAGCCCCGTTCCAATTGAGTATTACTATAGCAAGTTTGCGCATAAGGCATTTCCCTCCTTGTTGAATCCTGTTAGCATCGCTTTCACCATCTTGTTGTCCATGTCGGGCATGTTAGGCACCTCCACACGTATGTAGTTGTCAGTGAAGCCATTCATGAAAGTCTTGCGTGCTGAAGCATGCTCAAGCAATACCATGCGTTCTGTTCCGATAAAGCGTGAATAGAAATCGTGAGTTTTCTTTGCTGATAGTGTCAGCACCTTCTGGCTCCGCTCGTGCTTCTCTTGTGGAGTGACGATGTGCGGGATGCCAAGAGCTTTGGTGCCAGGCCGCTCTGAATAAGAGAATACATGATACTGCGACACGTCGATGCTTTCCATGAAGTCGTATGCTTTCTTGAAGTGTTCTTCTGTTTCGCCGCGCATGCCCACTATCACGTCCACACCAATGAAGGCATGGGGCATCACTTGGCGTATCTTGTCTATTTTGCTGCGGAAGAGTGCCGTGTCATAGTGGCGGTGCATGATAGACAGCACTTCGTCGCATCCGCTCTGTAGCGGTATGTGAAAGTGCGGCATGAATGCGCGCGACTGTGCGCAGTATTCAATTATTTCATCTGTGAGCAGGTCTGGCTCAATGCTTGATATGCGGTAACGCTCGATGCCCTCCACCTTGTCGAGAGCACGAATCAGGTCGTAGAACGTCTCGCCTGTGGTGCGTCCGAAGTCGCCGATGTTTACTCCTGTTATGACAATTTCCTTGCCGCCATCTGCCGCTACCTGCTGAGCTTGCTCCACCAATGATGCAATGCTGCCGTTGCGGCTGCGCCCGCGTGCAATAGGTATGGTGCAATAAGTGCAGTAGTAGTTGCATCCGTCTTGCACCTTCAAGAAATATCGGGTGCGGTCGCCTCGTGAGCAACTTGGAACAAAAGTCTTTATGTCAGCAGTGCGCACAGTGTGAGCCCCTGTCATCTTTTCTAATATATAAGGTATGACGAGTCCCTTCTGCTCATTGCCGAGCACAAGGTCCACGCCTTCTGTCTGTATGATGTCTTGCGGCTTGAGCTGGGCATAGCATCCAGTCACCACCACAAAAGCGCCAGGGTTCTGCTTCACCAGCTTGTGTATGGCTTGCCTGCACTTATGGTCTGCCATATCTGTCACACTGCAAGTGTTGATGATGCAAATGTCTGCGGCTTCTCCTTTTTGCGCCTTCTTCACGCCATAACGCTTTAGTTCCTGCGCCACGCTGCTTGTCTCTGCGAAGTTTAGCTTACATCCAAGTGTGAAATAAGCTGCTTTTTTGTTCTGTAATATGCTTGAGTCTATCATCGTCATTCTTTCTTCGAATGCAAAGATACGCTTTTTTTCAGACATTTCTTTTATAGATTTCCAAAATTGTTGTTAGTCAGATAATAAATGAGTTTTTGTGTCGTTAAGCTAAATATACAAACGATTGTTCAACATGCTCTTAATAATGCGCCTATGAATGATTCTACACGAAAAAAATACAATGACTGCAAATTTACAATGTTAAAGAAGAAATTATCACGTCCATCAGATAATACTTTGTTGTTCTTGCAGATGTTTGCAAGGGCATATGGCGGTAATGTGGCCTCTGTGATGTGACGTTCTCATTGCTGCATCTATAAAATAAGATGTAGCGGTATGCCTGTAGATATTGTTATTGAAGTCAATATCTAAAATCAAATTTAATGTTCTTCTTCGAGTAACGATTGGAAACAAGTAAGGTTTTATCTCTGTTGGCATCTTCGGCAGGTGCCAGGCAGCTTGCTGCGCTCATCAAGAGCGGCAAGGAAAGACATTTGAGGGCTGATGGACTTAATGGATCATCAGCAATGATGACTTTGGCGGCGCTTCCCCTGAATGGGGTGAAGTGCCCTGTAGTGTTGGTGGTGCTCAACGACAATGACGATGCTGGTTATGCCTATCACGACATGGTGCAGATGATGGGCGAAGACGACGTGCTGTTCTTCCCTTCGTCATACAGGCGTGCCATCAAGTATAATCAGAAGGATGCCGCCAACCAGATTCTTCGCACAGAAGCTATCACCAGGGTTCATTCGCATGTGGCGTCTGCTAAGGATGGCGCCAGAAGAGAGGCGAGTCCGCTTTTCATAGTCACTTATCCTGACGCAATGGCCGAAATGGTCATGTCGGAGAGTGAATTGGAAACGAACACCATTACGGTGCATGTCAATGACACTTTCGACATCATCCAACTCGAAAAGTCTATCTTGTCTTTAGGTTTTCAGCGCCGCGACTATGTGTACGAGCCAGGACAGTTTGCTGTCAGAGGCAGTATAGTCGATGTCTATTCTTTTTCGTCAGACCAGCCTTTTCGTATAGACTTCTTTGGAGATGAGGTGGACAGCATCCGTCCTTTTGACATACAGAGCCAGCTTTCCGATGGCAAGGTTAATGAAATGACGATAGTGCCAGAGATGACAGGCGGAAAGGAATATATGTCTTTTCTTGAGTTTTTGCCAGCCGATGCGCTTGTGGTGGCCGACAGCATGGTGTATGTGTGCGACAAGGTGGCCGCCATATATGATGAGGGCATGTCAGCGCAAGCGCAGATGGAAGCGGAAGCTAATGGCGATGAATTGATGAGTCAACTTCTCATAGCTCCAGAGTTGTTTGTGAGGCAAATGACACAGTTCAGGCATCTTGAAATGAAGCGTGGCATAGACGACAGTGAGGGTACAGTGCACTTCCATACAGACCCTCAGCCAACGTTCCATAAGAATTTCAATCTTGTGTCGGAAGAGTGCCATAAGTATATTTCTGCTGGTTATGACATTTGTATCCTTGCTGACAGTGACAAGCAGATAAAGCGTCTTCAAGGCATCTTCGACGAGATGGCCGAGACAGAGGTGGATGCTATACGCTTCACGCCTGTGAACCGCACCATACACGAGGGCTTCATTGACCATGACTTGAAACGATGTTTCTTCACTGACCACCAGATATTTGACCGTTTCCACAAATACAACTTGAAGAGCGACAAGGCGCGCACAGGAAAGGTGGCACTGACGCTCAAAGAACTTCAGCAGTTCGAGATTGGAGACTATGTGGTGCATATAGATCATGGCATCGGGCGTTTTGGCGGACTTGTCAGAGTGCCGCAGAATGGAGTGATGCAGGAGAGGATAAAGATTGTTTACAAGAATGATGATGCAGTCTATGTGTCTATCCATGCCTTGCATAAGGTATCAAAATACAAAGGCAAAGAGGGTGTGCCACCTGTGCTCAACCGTATAGGCGGAGGAGCATGGGAACGTATGAAGGAGAAGGTCAAGACAAAGGTGAAGGACATCGCCCGCGACCTCATTCTCCTTTATGCTAAGCGCAAGAAGGAAAAGGGTTTTGCCTACAGCAGGGATGGCTTCATGCAGCATGAATTGGAAGCAAGCTTTTTATATGAGGACACGCCCGACCAACTTAAAGCCACGATGGATGTGAAGTCTGACATGGAAAAAGAGCGCCCTATGGACCGGCTTGTCTGTGGCGATGTTGGCTTTGGCAAAACAGAGGTGGCTATACGCGCTGCCTTCAAGGCGGCATGTGACGATAAGCAGGTCGCTGTGCTTGTGCCAACCACCGTCTTGGCGTATCAGCATTACAAAAACTTCGCTTCCCGTCTGAAGGACTTCCCTGTCAGAGTGGAATATCTCTCACGCGCTCGCTCTCCCAAAGCTACAAAGGCTGTGCTCGAAGACCTCAAGGATGGTAAGATTGACATTATTATAGGCACCCAGAAACTCATAGGCAAACAAGTTTGCTTTAAGGATCTTGGACTGCTCATCATTGATGAGGAACAGAAGTTTGGTGTGGCTATCAAGGAAAAGCTCCGCACCATGAAAGTTAATGTGGACACGCTTACCATGACAGCCACTCCCATACCGCGCACACTGCAGTTCTCTCTTCTTGGGGCGCGCGACTTGTCTGTCATACAGACGCCTCCTCCTAATCGCTATCCCATACAGACAGAGATACATACGTTTTCACCAGAACTCTTTGCTGAGGCCATCAACTTCGAGATGAGCCGTAATGGACAGGTCTTTATCGTTAATAATAAGATAAGCAATCTCCATGAACTGGAAATGATGATACATGAGCGTGTTCCTGATGCGCGAATCTGTGTGGGACATGGGCAGATGAACCCAGCCGAACTTGAGAAGGTTGTGCTCGACTTCATGAACTACGACTACGATGTGATGCTTTCCACCACAATAGTCGAGAATGGCATCGACGTGCCTAATGCAAACACTATCATCATCAACAGCGCGCACAACTATGGCTTGTCTGACATACATCAGATGCGCGGACGCGTGGGGCGTGGCAACCGTAAGGCTTTTTGCTATCTTGTGGCTCCGCCTTTGACAGCTTTAAACGATGTGACGCGTCGCCGTTTGCAAGCAGTAGAGCAGTTCAGCAATCTGGGCAGCGGCATACACATAGCCATGCAGGACCTTGACATACGTGGCGCAGGCAATATGCTTGGAGCAGAGCAGAGTGGCTTCATCACAGACTTGGGTTATGAGACTTATCAGAAAATCCTCAACGAGGCAGTGGCTGAGTTGAAGGAAAACGAATTCACCGAACTGTTTGCAGATGACGACCGTGATGAATCAGGCATCGTTCGTGGAGAGAAGTTTGTCACGGAGGCAAATGTGGAGAGTGACATCCAAGCTTATTTCCCTGAGGAATATGTGCCTGACAGCGGAGAGAGGATGAGCCTTTACCGCGAAATCGATTCGTTGACACGTCCACAACAACTCGATGAATACCGTAATCATCTCATAGACCGCTTCGGAACTGTGCCAGATGTGGGTGAGGCTCTAATGCTTGTCATCCCTATCAAATGGGCCGCACAACGCCTTGGAGTGGAAAAGGTGGTGCTTAAACAGCAACGTATGATTCTTTATTTCACTAAAGAACCATCGTATTTCCAAAGTAGGGCATTTGAGAAAATCATTGGCTACGTGACTAAGAATCCGCGCAGATGCACATTGCGTGATGAGGAAAGAAAGTCTTTGCTGATTAAAAACGTGGCTACAATGCAAGAGGCTGATTCGATATTTAAATGCATTGAGGGGCTGTAAACAAGGGGGTGTCGTCAAATAGTCAAAATAATAAAGATCCCCCCCCCCCATGAGGCCATTAGATTCAAAATCTAATGGCCTCATGGGGGGGGGATCTTAGTTGTCTCTTTCTTTAATCATTTTTTCCGTCACACTTAATCATTTGTCGGATGAGCTTTCTTTAAGTAATATTATAGTTCTGTTAACATTAAGTCTGCGTATATTCACGAAAAATATTATGCAATTCACGAAAAACAAACCCACCAAGGCATTGTATCTCATTCTTATTGGTAATTTTGTAATCTCTTTTTGACAGGTGATGTGGTATGCAACTGCGCGAAGATGCCTGTTGTAGAAAAAGACAAGAATTTTGTAATTAACTAAATACATATAGATATGACAACAATCAACAATGACCTGCCCAGGCTATGCCTAAACATGCACGATGAATTATATGTGATAGATCTCGGGCAAACTATTTACTTCATGGCCGATGACCATTACACACATGTCTATTATTCCAACGGTGTTCGCTTCATGGTGCCTTTTGGCCTGTCGCGTGTGGAAGAGCGGATGGCTCTGCTGGCTGTGCACCATCAGCACCCGTTCAAACGCGTGGGCAGAAAATACATAGTGAATATGTCTCTTGTCCATAATGTCAATGTCACCAAACAGACCCTCACTCTTCTTGCAGACAACAGCAAAATGCTGTCTCTGCAGGTCTCTAAGCCTGTACTCCGTGACCTTATGTCCGACTTCGCCGCTGAGAGTGCCAGCTGACTCTTTTTGCTGAGAGTGCCAGCTGGCTCTTTTGCTGAGATTGCCAACAGACTTCGCGTCGAGAGGACTGTCAGCCTTCCGACGCGAAGCTATGCACGATGAAAGAAGGACCGTCCAGAACGCCAAGTAGAGTCCATTCTTCTTCAATCAATAGCAAGCGCTGATATTCACGAAATAATCGAGTATGTTCACGAAAAGCAATGTTAAAAGCAATTTGTGTTTTTTTATTTATCGGTACATTTGTACAGATTTTTATCTGCAAGTTTTGTAAAGCGTGCATATATGCAGAGAAGTAAGAAAATATTATAGTAAACATTATTAATTTACAACTATGAAAAAAGTTTTAACTTTAGTATCGACATTGTCGATGGTTGCTGGTTCAGCATTTGCTAACGATTTTGATTGGACAGGCCTTGAGGAGCCTCAGCTTGAGGCAGGTACTCATTTTGTTAAAGGTACAAAGAGTAACCTTACTTATGAGGATCAGGAGTTCTCTTTCAAGGTAACAAAAGGTGATAAAGTTCAATTGGTTGTTAATGGTGAGAACTTGGATATTACTGTTAATGGTTCAAAGCTTTCTGCATCTTTGGAAGGTGGAAAGATTAGCTTTGTTGTTGCAGAGGCTGATGGTGATGTAGTATTGAAACTTGGTACAGGCACAACTATCAAGTCTATTTATGTAGAGTCTGATAACTATCGTACAGCTCTTAAGTATATCGAGACTATCGGTAAGGCTGCTGTAAATCAGGCTACTGTTGACATCGCAAATTATTCAACAGAAATTGATGAGAAGAATAAGAATCTCCCTTATGATCAGTTCTTCTCTGCAGTGAAGGCACAGATTAATATCGAGGCTCAGAAGGTTGCTGATATTGAGGCAGAGCTGAAGACTGCTAAGGCTGGCAATAATGTTAAGCAGGATTTGCTCGATGACTTTAATACTCGCTTGACCGCTGTTAGGACTAATGTAGAGCAGATTGTAAAGGATGCAGATGCTGCTCAGAAGCAGTATCTTAACATCACACGTGAGTTGGCTAAGGACTTGGATAATCGTCTTATAGAGGCAGCTGAGACTACAGTTACTTCTTATGATAACAACGCTCTTACTTATATCAATGATTTCCAGACTGTAAATAATAAGATTACAGTTAAGGGTTTGAAGGCAGAATGGGCTAAGACTGAGTTGGAGGCAATTGAGGCTGACCGTGATACCTTGAAGAAGGCCGCAATGGACGAGTTGGCTAAGTTCCCTGCACAGTATGCAGAACGTACTTCTTGGCAGGCTGAGTTCAATTCATTGAAGGATCAGATTGGCAATATGATTGCTCGCGCTATTGTAGAGCGTGACTACAAGTCAAAGATTACTACTTTGCAGACTAAGGTTACAAAGTTGAATGATGTTCTTGATATCAAGGACGCTGACCAGAAGACTGTGTTCTCTAAGCCAGCAGATTATGATACTTGGAAAACTGACGTTAAGGAACTTAATGATTTCATTTCTGATACAAAAAACCGTCGTGACTTTACTCAGAGTGAGCTCGCACAGAATCCTGTTGAGAAATACTCGAATGCAGAGAAGACTTTCACTAACTTGAAGGATGATTTAACAAAGCAGGCTTCTACAGAGTTGACAAAACGTTCTACAGCTGCTCAGGAAAATATCAATACTTCTAGCTATAAGATTTCTGCTAAGTACCAGAACGAGCCAGAGACTCAGAAGAAGTACGAGAAGGAGTTTGCTGTTATCCAGGCAGAACTTAATGGCTTGAACACAACAATTAAGGAGAATAAGTATGAAGTTCTCGTAGAAGACTTCAATACGGTTGCAAACAAGATTGCTGGTGTCAACACAAAGGTTAACAACCTTTGGACTGTGACTCTTTCTAAGCAGAAGCAGGAGGTTATCGATTTGAATGCTACAGAGCAGAAGAAGATTGATGACAAGATTGATGCTGTTCGTGCAAACTACAATAACTATATCACAAAGATAGAGGAGTGGAAGAATGCTGACTTCTCTAGTGATGATATGAAAGCAAGCTTGAATGCTAACCAGAGAAAGCTCTTTGATATTGTAGGTCAGCTTGATGATACTAAGGAAGAGATTGGTAAGGTTGTAGCTGCTCTTGAGGCTAAGATTAAGGCTGTGGATGATGTAGAGTTTGATCCTAACAATGCTACAGAGTATCGTTTCGAGGGCAATAAGAATGTCAATGGTTCTGTAGTAACTTATGAGAGCATTGTTGAAGAAATCGAGACAAAGATTAAGACTCAGATTGAAGAAGCAGTTAAAACTGCTAACGACAGAGCTAAGGATTACTTTGATAATGGGTCCTCTCGAGGTAAGGCAACATTAACTAAGGGTGATGCTAATCAGATATATGATGCCGTAAAGGAAACTCTTGTTAAGGGTCATAAGGAGGCTAAGATGACTGATGATGCTTACACTAAGTTCGACAATCGTTACCATGGTATTCTTGATAAGAGCAAGAATAATCAGGTAGGTGAGAACTATCTTGTAGATGCTCAGACAAAGGTTACCGAATATTACTATGCTAAGACTTTGGCTGACAACCTCGGCAAGGTATCTTCTGACTACTTGGCTAAGATTGAGCAGGCTGTTAAGGATGTCAATGCAGAACTTGATGCTTATACAAAGTTGTATGGTGATGTTTGCGACAAGAAGGTTAAGTGGACAGTTGCTAAGAGTAAGGAGACAACTTATCAGGCAGAGTACATCTTGGTTGAGCCAAATGGAAGTGCTACTTTCGTTAAGGATCAGCTTGAGAACATCAATGCAGATCTCAAGAAGTTCTCTGACAAGTTGGAGGAGAAGGCTCTTTCTGCTTCTACACTCAATGATGAGGCTACAGCTGAGTTCAAGAAGTTTGAGGATGGCTACTTCAAGGCTACTGACTATAAGGGCTATGTAGCTAACAACGATGCTAAGGCTAAGGCTGATGCTAAGATTAAGACTGTTAAGGCTGAAATCGTCAATGCAAAGGCTGCTATCGCTGGCTACCGTGAGGAGGTACAGGCTGATGCTATGATTGTTATTGATCAGGCAGAAGCTATAGTTGCAGCTCAGGAGTCTAGTGTTGCTACTGACTTCGCTGCTGGTGAGCTTGGTAATACCTATGCATCAATTGAGGGTGCATTGAACAGTGCTTCAGCTAGCATCAAGAAGGCTCTTGCTGATGCCGAGAACGCACAGAAGGGTGGCAACCTTGATCTTGATGGTGATGGCCAGGTTGGTCTTGGTGATGCTAAGAAGGGAATGGAGAATGTCAAAGATGGATCTATGGATGGTAAGACATTCATGGACTTCATAAATGCTTATCTTCAGTATATCTCTAAGTAATTGATTTTGTTAGGTTGAAGTCCCTTAAAATAAAGTGTAGGGACTTCACCTTTTAGAATTATAATAATAACTTTTAGTAGATTTTTGATTATGAAACATAATAGAATTTTGGGTGGGCTTATAGCTCTAGTTATGTTTATGATAACTAGTGTAAGGGCTATAGCGCAAGAATACGAATTGAATAGTGTTACATTCTTGAAACCAGGTGAGAAAGGGGTTATTTCAGTGAGTATGAATAATCCTAATACTGTTGATGCTTTCCAAGGAAAAATTATCCTTCCTGAAGGTCTTACTTTTGTTGACACTGATACAGAGGGTAGAGGTCAGATTTCTAAGACTGCTCGTACAGACAAGTTCAGTATTTCTTTACAGAAAAATAGTGAGAATCCTCGTATTGCAGCATTCTTAGGTTTTAGTATGACAGATGCTGTACAGTCAGGAAGTGGTGCAATTTTCACTTTTGAAGTTAATGTTGCCAATGATTTCAAAAATGTAGGTGAGATAACAATAAAGGAAGCTCAAATTGCAATGGATGGTAGTGGTATTGTAATACCAGAGAATGATGTTATAGGTAAGGTTGCAGACGTAGCAGACCAAGTGTTGGCTGCAGCTGAAGACATTAAGGTTAATGGTAAAAATCCGGCTACTGTTACAATTTCTTGTGATTTCCAAAAAGAATTTTTGGCTTTCTTTGCTGCAACAATTGAGTTGCCTAAGGGGTTGTCTATAGTAGACAAGTCTTGGAAGTCTGATGCTGATCGTTGTCCTAATCATTCTGCTTCTGTTGTTGGCAAACTTTTAACTGTTGTAGTAGATGATTTCTTCGGCAACCTTAACTTTGTTAAGAAAGATGGCAATGTAGTTAGCTTTGAGGTTGTTGCTGATGATGATTTCGTTGATGGATCAGAAATTGTTTTGAAGAATGTTTATGGAACAGCTAAGCTTCAGGGTAATAGTGAATATGAAAATTACTATGCAGAGAATATCCATATTAAGGTAACTAAGGATAGTCCATCTACTGGTATCAACGGTATCAATGCTGATGACTTCGCAGCTAAGGCTGATGGTATCTACACAGTCAGTGGCTTGAAGGTTAACAAGCTCGTTAAGGGTATTAACATCGTAGTTAAGGACGGTAAGGCAACTAAGGTTGTTAAGAAGTAATGAAACCATCTGGTAACCATTGTTCCTAAGAACAGTGAGATGTGATATATAAAGTTAAACAATAAAAGGGGAGATGCATCGCAAGATGCCTCTCTTCTTTGCATTTGTTTTAGAAAATCCCAGAAACAAAGCCTGTGGAAAAGAAACCAGAGGTGAAGAAGCCAGAGGTGAAGGATGTCAAGGTGCAAGTCTTCTTTGACATACGCTCTGCACAGATTAAGGACAGTGAGAAAGCAAAATTGGACGAGCTTGTCAAGTTCCTTAAGGACAATCCAGGCAAGAAGGTGAGCGTGAGTGGCTATGCCGATAAGGGCACAGGCAATCCCAACATCAACAAGCGCTACAGCGAGCAGCGTGTGAAGAGCATCAAAGACATGCTTCTCAAGGCTGGCATCTCAGAGTCGCGCATCTCTGCTGAGGCTATGGGCGACACTGTGCAGCCATTCGCTGACAACGACAGCAACCGCGTCTGCATCTGTGTGTCTGAGTAAAAGACGCAAGGTGCGTGCGCTAGAGCACCTGCTTATAGGTGACCAACTTTCAGACAGGCGTTTCTCTATTAGCCGTCTTGATTGTTTTGGTAGCTGTTTTAGTTTAGTGTACAAAAATCATCATAATCATAAAAACATACACTCACAGAATAGTATGTGATGGTGCTGGTGGCTGTGAAGTCTGTGGCGCCTGGTCTGCTTTTTCTCAGAGATATAGCAGCACGCTGCGTGGATAGAGAAAAAGCTGGCAGTGTCAATAATGAAAGGGCTTGTACTATGGCTATGCAGCGCTATGTTGTCACTATGGGATATCTTTGCGCGATTGACACTGAAAGTGTTCGGCGGTCAATGGATAGCATATATCAAACGATAAAGGTCAAACCCTTTAAAATAGTTAATTCATTTTTATAATTCGTCGCCTCTGAACTGTGAAGTCTGGAGGCGATTTTTTTTTGTTCCTGTAAAGAAGATATGTGCAGCAATAAAAGATTCCTTACGGATGCTTTATGTGTCATTGAGTGTCTGCTCCTCCTTCCAGTTGACCATATACACCTGTTTGGTGGCGCGTGTGATGGCGGTGTATAACCAACGGAAATAGTCGGACCCGAGCATCTCCTCTGTCATGTAGCCTTGGTCTATGAACACGTTGCTCCATTGTCCGCCTTGCGCTTTGTGGCATGTGATGGCATAGGCATATTTTATTTGCAGCGCATTATAGTAAGGGTCTTGCTTGAGAGCTTTCAAACGGTCCGACTTTGAGCGCAGTGCTGGGTCGTAGCTGTAGTCTTCCATTATCTTGTCGTAGAGTTGCTCTTGCTGTTCTCGCGTGAGGGCTGGCGCTTCAGATTGCAGTGTGTCGGTGAGCACTGTCAGCTGCATCGTGAAATGGTCGTAGTCGGGAAACTCCACCTCAGCATCGGCAAAGGTGAATCCGTATAAACAGCGTTCGTTGCGTATGCGTCGTATGATGATGGTGTCGCCATTAGCGATGAAGTCAAATGGTACGGAATCGGCATCTTCAGGCTTTTTGCCTTCTGCGCATGCGTTTGCAAGCAGTTCGGCGTTCATGCGTTCGGTCCAGTAGTAGTTGTTTTTGGCCACCATCATCATGTCGCCTCCCTCCATGGCTTCCTCTCTCCATAGAATCTGCCCTCTTATACCATTATTATATATAATGGCGCGCTTGTTGCTGCGTGTCACGATGATTGTGTCATCCTCACCGTCGTTGTGGTAGCACTGCTCAATGGCGTCAATCAGTTCGTTGCCTTGTATAATCTTTATGTCTGCAAATCCGCTGAAGCGCAGTCGGGGCAAAGAGAATATGTCTTCTGTGTCCATGAGTTGCCGCAGATGGGTGGCGTTCCATAGAATGCCCGACGATTCGGCTTGTCGCACCACCTTCTTGAGTGTATGGCTCACCACATCCATTCCGAAGCAACGCAGCTCATCATCTTGCAGGGCAGGACTCTCTCCTTCGCCCACAGGCGGCAGCTGTGCCGTGTCGCCCATGAGGATGAGCCGGCAGCCTTTGCCTCCATAGATGAAATGGATCATGTCGTCGAGCAGTCGTCCAGTGCCATAGATGCTGCTGCCTTGATATTCATCATTGGATATCATGGAAGCCTCGTCGCATATGAAGAGCAGGTTAGTGCGCATGTTGAAGTTGAGCGTGAAGAGACTGTCTTTGTCAATCGACTTTTGCCTGTATATGCGCTTATGTATCGTGTAGGCTGTGTGGTCGGCATACAGTGAGAGCACTTTGGCTGCTCGGCCTGTAGGCGCCATCAGTTCGCAGTCGCGCCCGAGTTGTTGCATGGTCTTGACGAGCGCGCTTACCAGACTGGTCTTGCCTGTGCCTGCGAAACCTCTAAGGATGAATACCGAATCGGCTTCAGGTTCAAGTATGAAATGGCACAAATCGTCTATGGCTTCAATTTGGTCTGATGTTGGAATATGCCCGAAATTTTGCAAAAAGAGCTCTCGAAAGTAATCTTTAATCATGTTTTTGAAAAAAATATTCAAAGTTGTGTCCTCAATTCAAAAATTATAGTTATTTTTGCGACACGAATATAGTGATTATTCATGAAATGTGCTATAGAATAAGCGGAAAACTTATCTGAGGCATGGTGAAATGTCACTTTCGCCCCTGCTTTTGATGGCGGTTGACGCATATAACATGCTTGTGTGGAGATGATAGGCGGGATGGCTGATTAGAGAAGAAATAAATAAAAAATTAAAAGCATATCATGAAAAAAAGAATTGTAAATGGCCTTCTTGTACTTTGTACTTTGGGTCTTGTTGCAGCATGTGTATGGAGCATCTGCAGCGACATTGCCTTCGATAATGAAAAGGCAGAGCGTGAAAAAATGGTTATCGCACGTCTTATGGACATCCGCAACGCTGAGGAGCAGTATAAGATGACATACGGAGAGTATTGCGGCACCATCGACTCGATCATTGACTTTGTGAAGAATGGCAAGACTGTTGACAAGATCATCAAGGACGGAGAGCTTACAGACGAACAGCTTGAGGCTGGCATGACTGAGCGTCAGGCAGTGGCTCAAGGCATTATCAAGCGCGACACAGTGTGGATTTCCACAGCACAGAAGCTCGGCATCAAGAATCCAGATTCATTGAAGTATGTGCCAGTGGGCCGTCATGCAGATGGAGGATTCGTTGTGGTTCGTTCTACATTCGATCCATCGAAGTGTGACACAATTTACAATGGCATCATCGAGCTCCGCAAGAAGGAAGTGTTCAACATGAAGACCAATGAGTTTGACATGATGGTTGAGTTCCGCGCGCGCCTCGATGACTATCTCGACGGCATGAACGAGAAGAAAGTGAAAAATCTAAAGGCTGACTTGAAGAAGCGCAACAAGAACCGTGCAGAGCTTATGCTCGACAACGAGGACAACACTGAAGGTGGATGGTATGGACTCCGCATGGGCGACCTTGAAGACGCAAACAACAAGATGGCAGGTAACTGGGAGTAATAGCAATGGGTGAAAACATCATCAATAATAAAAGTCTGTCCATTCGGGTGTGCTCGAATGGACTTTCTTTTTGTACATACGCTCCAGGCAGCGATGTCCCTTTCGATTATGTGACCTTCGATGTCAATCACACCATATCATTGGCAGCCAACTTGAAAAAAGCGCTGCTCACAGAGCCCGTGCTTAAGGCCGACTATCAGCGTGTTAATGTGCTGATCACCACGCCCAGGTTCACCACTGTGCCAGTGGCGGCTTTCAACAAGGATGATGTGAATGACATGTATGGTTTTGCGTTTCCAAAGGACAAGGCGCAGCATGTGAGCTACAATGTGCTGCGCCGTTCTGGCATAGCCATAGTCTTTGGCATGGATAAGAACATCTACCAGTTGCTGCTTGATGATTTTCCGCGGGCGCGTTTCTATGCGTCAGCCAGCACGCTAATAGAGTTCTTCAGTGAGAAGAGTCTCATAGGTGTTGGCAAGAACATGTATGCTTACTTGCATGAGAAAGAGATGACGCTATATGCCTTTGACCAAGGCCGCATGCTTTTTGTCAACACCTTTGCGGTGTCGACAGTGAATGATATGCAGTATTTCATACTCAATGTGTGGAAAGAGCTCGGCTTCGACCAAGTGACAGACAGTCTCTCTGTGGTGAGTGACAATCAAGACCAAGCGTCATGCTTGACAGAAAAAATAAAATATTTTTTGCAGCATGCTGATGTTATAGACCGAAGTGACGACTTTAAGGACAAGCTCACTCGTGGCAACAGCATGATTCCTTACGATCTGCAGACTCTGCTTGTTTGCGGATTTTAATGTGTTTTGCTTAGTTATTTATTGGCAAGTAGGTGCTCATGATTATTTTTATATTTGACACACTCTATCTTGAAGCAGTTTTTCTTCTGTTTGATGGGGCTATGCGGGCATAGTGACTGATAAACAGAAGAGAAAGATGACAGAGAGAGTGTGCGACAAATATGAGAACGGCCAGCTTTGATGCTATAAAATAATTTTAAGCACCTACTTAATAATATATTTATCATCAATGAGAATAATCAGAGGAAAATATAAGGCAAGGTGTGTGCCTGCCCCAACAAATTTCAAGGCTCGTCCCACTACCGACTTTGCTAAAGAAGGCCTTTTCAATATTCTGGAGAATGTGTATGTCGATTTCAGTTCAGAGCCTACAGCTCTTGACCTTTTTTCTGGTACAGGCTCCATAGCTCTTGAATTAGCATCGAGGGGATGCAGTAAAGTGGTGTCGGTGGAACAAGATTTCAAGCATTGGCAGTATTTGTTTAAGTTGCAGCGATTGCTTCAAGTGAAAGAATGGAAGCCCTTGAGAGGCGATGTGTTTAGATATGTGAGAAAATGCAGCGATAAATTCGACATCATTTTTGCTGACCCGCCTTATGCGCTTGAAAATCTGAAAGACATTCCTGATGCTGCCATGCCGCTGTTGGCCGATGGAGGGCTGATGATATTGGAACATGGCAAAAACTATGATTTCAAGGATAATCCTTATTATGTAGACCACCGCACGTATGGAAGCGTGAATTTCACTTTTTTCATTAAACAAACAGATTCCATTAAACCTTTGGAAGAAACCAAAGTCAAAGATGACGTGAATATTTAGAAAAAAATATAACATACTTATCATTATGAAACTAACTCTAACCGCATTTTTCCTGATGTGCATGGGAACAAGTGCATGGGCACAGTCAAAATTCAATGTGTCTGGTATAATAATGGAGAAAGAAAGCAGCGAACCTATTGCATCGGCCACTGTGCGTATACTATCTCTTCCAGACAGCACAATGGTGACAGGTGCTGCAACAAATGTTGATGGTTCATTCACAATAAAGGATGTGAAGAAAGGCAAGTATGTGACAAAGATCACATACATTGGTTATCAGGACCGCTTGATGCCTCTCGACCTTACAAAAAAGAATGAAAAGAATGTGAACATAGGATATGTGACACTTGTGCCCGATTCGAAACTTCTAACAGAAGCAACTGTTTCAGCCAATGTGGCAAAGGTTCAGGTATCAGGCGACTCTCTCGTGTATAACGCAGCGGCCTACCGTGTGCCAGAAGGATCCACTTTGCAGGATCTTGTGAAGAAGCTGCCTGGGGCAAAAGTGGATGAAAGTGGCAATATAACCATCAATGGCAAGTCGGTCAAAAAAATTCTGGTCGACGGCAAGGAATTTTTTATCAGCGACACAAAGACGGCAATGGAGAATCTGCCTACAGACATGATTGAAAAACTCAAGACGTATGACCGTAAGAGTGATTACAGCCGTGTGACTGGCATTGATGATGGTGAAGAGGAAACAGTGCTTGACCTTTCCGTTAAAAAAGGCATGAAGAATGGTATATTTGGCAATTTCAATGCAGGTTATGGCACAGAGGACCGATATGACGAGCGTGTCTATTTGCAGAGATATAATGATTCAAGCATGCTTACCCTGCTTGGTGGCCTTAACAACACAGGACGTCGTGGCTTCGGTGGAGGCGGTGGCCGTGGCTGGGGCTGGGGAGGCAACGGACTCTCTGACAATAAAGACTTCGGTGTGAACTATGCCATGCAGACCGATAAACTTGAGTTGGGCGGCAGCGTGCATTACCGTTATAACGGAAGTGACGTGTGGAACCAATCGTCCACTCAGAGCTTCTTGACCTCGAAAGGTGCCTTCTCCAACAGTGAGAGCACAAGTCTCAGCAGTTCTCACAATTGGAATGCTCAGTTCCGTATGGAATGGAAGCCCGATTCGATGACAAACATCATTTTCCGACCAAGCGGTTCTTTCTCTCGCAGCTACGGTTTCAGCAATAGTGAAAGTGCAACATTCAGCGACGACCCTTATACAGTGTCAGACGATCCTTTGAAGGATGCCATCAGCAGCGTGGACGCATCGGGCGATGGTGATGGCGCTGGTTCAATCACTGCCGATGATGTGATAAGAAACATCGTGGTGAACACCAACCAGAATCGTTCACAAAGTTTCTCGGAAAACAAGAATGTGTCAGGAGAGCTTCAAGCCAACCGCCGTCTGAACAATACAGGACGCAATCTCACATTCCGTGCCACAGGCAATCTTTCAAGCAGCGAAAGCAAGCAACTCTCAGCTGCGAGAATCGACTATGCGAGCAACAATTCCCAGACTATAAACAACAGATATTACACTACGCCCGGACGCAACCGTTCTTTCAGCACGCAGCTGTCTTATTCTGAGCCGATAGCTGACAGAACATATTTGCAGTTCTCATACCGTTTCAACTACAGCTACAGAAAATCGGACCGAGAGGCATTCATCATGGATGCTGCGTCATACACCGACTTGAACAATGCCCTCACGCGCTACAGAAAGAATATCAGCGGAGCAATCGACTATCTGCTTGAGAACGGACACAAACTCTTTGGCAGAAATGATGCGTCTCTCAACGAAGACTATGCCAAAGATGCAGACAAACTCTCGCAGTATTCGCTCTATAAGAACATGGACCATGCTGTATCTGTAAGTTTCCGCAAGACAACTACAGCCTACAACTTCAGTTTGGGAGTTGACCTCTTGCCACAGCACAGCGAGCTTGACTACAGATACATGGGCAAGGAGTATCCAACCATCACACGCAATGTGTTCAACTATGCTCCAAACCTTGACCTGCGATACAACTTCGACAAGCAGACCAATCTTCGCGTATACTACCGTGGACGCACTTCGCAGCCAAGCATGACCAATCTGCTCGACATCACAGATGATTCAAATCCTCTCTACATCACAAAGGGTAACCCCGGATTGAAGCCTTCGTTCAGCCACAATCTGAATTTGAATTTCGACAGCTTCAAGCAGGAACGTCAGACAGGCGTGTTTGCATGGGGAGGCGCAAGTATGACTCAAAACTCAGTTGCCAACCGAACAAGCTATAATGAGACCACAGGTGTAAGAACTTCACGCCCTGAAAATATCAATGGTAACTGGAATGCAAACCTTGGAGGCGGATTCAACACGTCACTTGACAAGAACAACTACTTTACCATGGATACCTACACTGGCTTCAATTATAACCATAACGTCAGCTACCTCGATCCTTTGCAGTTTGAAGACGACAAGTCGACAACTAATGATTACAGCATTGATGAGAACCTTGGATTCAACTTCCGCAAAGACTGGCTGGATGTGGGTGTCAACGGAAGCTTCACTTACAACAAGTCGAAAAACTCGGTGCTCACTACTAACAACAAGAGCACATGGGACTTCAGCTATGGTATGGACATGACGCTCACATTCAACAATGGATTGAGTTTCTCTACCGATGTCAGTGAAAACAGCAGACGCGGATATTCGTCAAAGTCGATGAACACAAACGAATTCCTGTGGAATGCTCAGGTGAGCCAGACATTCCTCAAGAACAGAGCACTGTCCATCAGTCTGGAATGGAATGATATTCTGCGCAATCAAAGCAACATCAGCCGCACTATCGACGCTTACCAGCGCAGCGACTCACGCTATAACGCAATCTACTCCTATGCCATGCTTCACGCAATCTACCGTGTCAGCATCTTCGGCGGAAAGAGTTCTGCGAATGGTCCGAGAGGCTTTGGCGGTGGTCATGGTTATGGCGGACGACCAGCAATGATGTTCTGATGAACAGATTGCTGCTTAGCCATTCGAAAATAATAACACACAATAGATTTAAAAATGCAAACTCCAGGTTATGGGCATAAGCTCATACCTGGAGTTTTTTTGTGCGTTAAACAGATTTGCATTCATACATAGTGATGTTGTACGAATAAATTGCTAACTTTGTGCCATGATGAAAAATATGAAGATATTAACGCTCTTGTTGAGCATGGCATTGCCAATGACGCTGCATGCCCAGTTTGCCAAATTAGACAAGTATCCGCAGATTCCAGCACAGTATGATGCGGCATTTGTCGACTATGTGAAAGGTTTTGCCAGTGGCATAGCTAAGACATCTTATGGACAGTATTTTGGCCAGATTACCCGTGACAAGAACATATATGGCTTTGGAGCATATTACACAGATCAAGATGGTGTGGTGTATGGCCAGTACAGGTTGGGCGATTTTCTTTTTGGCATAAAGATGGGTGTCCGCACTGCAAAGGTCGGTTCGAATGACCATTATATATGTTATGACCTTACTACGGGCGACCCTCAGTATATTATGAAAGATGGCGGCAAATATTCGCTGCCTGCCGATTATGGCAAAACGTACAGGTTTGAGTCGCTCAACTATCAGAACGGAGATCGTTATGTGGGAGAGACCGTCAATGGCAAGCGTGATGGAATCGGCATCTATTACTACAGCAACGGCAACTATTACTATGGTCGCTACAAGAATAACGAACGCCTTGGATTTGGCGCGATGTTCTTTACGAATAATACGATAACCATTCAGTATTGGAAAGGAAAGGATGAGTGACATTAAATTGAACTCTTTTCGTGCATGGTGGCTTGCAAGCAGACCGAAGACGCTTGCAGGAGCTGCTGCCCCTGTGCTTGTGGGCGGCGCTTTTGCTTTTTCTGTAATGAAGTTTCTCATGTTTAAAGGTGAGTCTTTAGCTGTTCAGTCATCAGAAGCTGTCAGTGGCTTATTGTTCAATCTGCTTGTGCCATTTGGCCTGTGCCTGCTTTTTGCATTGCTCATGCAGATTGACGCAAACTTTGTCAATGACTATTTCGACTTCAAGAAAGGCGCAGACAGAGAAGACCGGTTAGGACCTGAGCGTGCATGCGCGCAAGGATGGATATCACCAGAAGCTATGCGCACAGGCATCATCGTCACCACCGCGCTGTCGTGTCTTGTAGGCATTGGCATCATTATGTGGGCATGGCAATATGAGTTGCTTGTGGTTGGACTGCTATGTGTGGCAGGTTGTTTCCTTTATACCACCAGACTGTCGTATATGGGATGGGGCGATGTGCTGGTCGTGGTGTTTTTTGGCATTGTGCCTGTAGCGTTTACGTCTTATGTGGCTACTTCAGGACAATACTTCGATGTGCCTCTTATACTTGCTGGTTTGGCTATGGGACTGGCTACAGACACGCTTCTTGTGGTGAACAACTACCGTGACCGCAATCAGGACGCCATCAGTGGCAAGCGTACCATCATTGTTAGGATAATAGAGAAGCAAGTCAAGAAATTAGGCGAAACGCAAGGAAGAAAAGAAGGTGAGCAGATTTGCCAGGACATATATATGTGGCTTGGCGTCTTTGCCACTATCATAGCCATCGTAGCGTTGTTCCTTTTCCCGTTATCCAGCATCAAATATCCATTTATGCTTGTGTATCTCATTCTGCATTTCAGAGCATTGAGGCAGTTCCAGAGTTTGGATGGCAAGGATCTTAATAAGGTGCTGGGCGTTACAGCGAGAAACATCTTTTTCTTCGGCTTCCTTTTGTCGATAAGTGTGGCTATAGGATTCATGTGATAGATTCCTCAATAGTCGTTCACTTGAATTAGCGTTGTTGTCCAGGCCTTTTGTGCATAAGATTTAAAGACCATAGAATGCGGCCAAAAAAATGATAGTAAGGATACTTTGTAAAGTATCCTAAGATACTTCGCAAAGTATCCTAAGATACTTGGCCAAGTATCCTAAGATACTTTTTTATGGGTATTGCTTAAAGCTTTTGCCCTTACAGGGCGACAGGGTTGTGTCCATAATCACCTAGGGCGATGCCCTGGGCTATGAGCTTCTGCCCTTTCAGGGCGTGTGGAGCTTACATGCGAAACTTGAGTAAAAACATAGTTAAAATATACAGAGATGACAGAGCAACAGAAACAAGCCATTATAGAGAGTGGAAAGCAATATTTCCGCTCTATTATCATACCTAATCATTTGAAGAATCTGAATAAGCTTCATCTGAGCAGCTTTGATATAAATCCGTTTCTAATCAATTATCTAGCTGCTTTCCTATGTGGAGATACGCAGCCACTTAGTTTGGCCAAAGCTCTGGTCTATCCACGTATTCTTGGCACAAGTCTTAGTACCAGTTTCGGACAAAATGTTCAGGTGTTTATAGCCCAACTTCAGGAGGTTGTCGGTGGTGCATCAGGTATTGATGGTATAGATATAGAATTCGTTGACGCTATTGATGGTCGTCGCAAATATTGTCAGTGCAAGGCGGGGCCAAAAACAATCAATAAGGATGATATTACCACAATTCTAACTCATTTTAAATATCTTTTGAACAAGTCTAGACTGGACAGAATGGGATTGCAGTTTGATGATCTTGTAGTTGGGGTATTGTATGGAGATAAAGAAAATTTATCTTCTTTCTATAAGGCGATAGATACGCATTATCCTGTATTGTGTGGGGCAGATTTTTGGATGCATCTTACTGGTGATAAAAACTTTTATCATCGTTTGGCTAAGGCTTTTGGTGAGGTCGTGGATGAAGATGGCATTGATGGAAGTGCACTTATCCTAGCCAAAGTGGAAGAAATTGCAGAAGAAATCAGAGAGAAAGGTGGATTATAACTATGACGTTTATATCTGAAAATAATTTAGCTGCACTTATTGGTACCTCTAACCGTACGGTCCAAACATGGGGTAAAAATGGGCTTTATCCGCTACGCCAGCAAAATGGTGTCGCTGGATTTGACATGGAAGAACTTAAGGCAATTCCTGAAGTAAATTCTATGCTTAAAAGCAATTGGGCAAATGAGTCTGTAGTTACCCCCTTACGCCAATTCAATTCAATAGAACTATTTGCTGGCGGTGGTGGTCTAGCCCTAGGAATGTCGCTGGCAGGGTTCCACCATGTGCTGCTGAATGAGTTTGAAACGGCAGCATGCAAGACTCTTAAAACAAACAGACCTGAATGGAATGTGATAGAGGGTGACGTGCGCCACATAGATTTTACTCCTTTAAGAGGTAAGGTGGATTTTTTGTCAGGTGGTTTCCCTTGCCAGGCATTTTCATATGCTGGAAAAGGTGCGGGATTCAACGATACCCGTGGTACTCTATTTTTTGAATTAGCCCGAGCTGTAAAGGAAATTCAGCCGAAAGTATTTATGGGAGAAAATGTTAAGGGATTAATCTCGCATGAAAATGGACGAACATTCGAGACGATTAAAAATGCTATAGCTGAATTAGGGTACACACTTGTTGAACCTCGTGTGTTGCGTGCGATAATGTATCAAGTGCCGCAGAAGCGAGAGCGCTTGATTCTCATTGCGATTCGTAACGATATTGCTAAACAGGTAGAGTTCCATTGGCCTACTCCCTATTATGAAGTATTGACGCTTCGCGACGCTCTCTATAAAAGTGTGATTTTTGATAAGGATGTTCCTGTTTCTGAGGGGGCGCAGTATCCGGAGAAGAAAAAGCGAGTTTTGGCAATGGTGCCGCAAGGTGGCGATTGGAGAAGTCTGCCAGAAAATGTTGCCAAAGATTATATGGGAGGTAGTTGGTTGCTTGGTGGGGGAAAGACCGGTATGGCAAGAAGATTGTCTCTTGATGAACCTTCATTGACACTTACATGCTCTCCCTGTCAAAAGCAGACAGAGCGTTGTCATCCTTTAGAAACACGCCCGTTGAGTATTCGCGAATATGCTCGTATTCAGACATTTCCCGATAGCTGGAATTTTCAGGGAAGTATGAGTGATAAATACAAACAAATAGGTAACGCAGTTCCTGTTAATTTAGCTTGGGCTGTAGGTCGTTCACTTATTCGTCTCTTCAATGATATTCAGAAGATAATGCCTGAAGATACACAAGATTGTACTTCCGCAGTTAGGGAAATTATGTATAAGCAGTCACAGTTAGTCGTTGTAAAGGATCATAATACACAAACTTCAACTGTTACGAATAAGTGTCACGAACTCAACTTCCTTGATATCTTCGATCAGTATGCACTCAATAGTATTGCTGACAACAGTAACAGTATGGTGCACGAGGATATCAACCAGGTTTTAAAAAGGAAATAAAAATGTATCATGTTTTTCTTGTGGTATGTTTTGACTGAAACAAGAGCCTTTGCCAAGTCGTGACAAAGGCAATATGGATACGCTGATGTATGTTGGTGGACAATTCAATAAAAGCAGGCAAGATAATTATCTTGCCTGCTTTTATTGAATTGAGTTTTGTGTTAGTCAATCTTTCTCTATAAGAGCCACAGCATATGCGCTGATGCCTTCTTCTCTGCCTGTGAATCCCAACTTTTCTGTTGTTGTTGCTTTTATGGAGATGTCATCTATGTCTATGCCCATCACTTGA
Organism: uncultured Bacteroidaceae bacterium; assembly: GCA_934293005.1. Lineage (GTDB taxonomy): Bacteria > Bacteroidota > Bacteroidia > Bacteroidales > Bacteroidaceae > Minthosoma. Next base: position 36,540 of record CAKQYA010000006.1, on the reverse strand, counting down.
GCGAGCACCGACTGCATGTCAGGTATATGCGGGTTCATCTTAGGATGTTCTGCACATATCGTGGCGTCAATATTGCCTATGCGGTATCCTTTGGTGGCAATCAGTTCTACGGTGCGCTTGAGAAGAATCTTTGAATCTATATTCTCATACTCATTGCCTTTCTTTGGAGGGAAATGATAGCCTATGTCACGCATGTTGGCCGCACCGAAGAGGGCGTCGCAAATGGCATGTATGAGCACATCTGCATCGGAATGTCCAAGCAGACCATGCGTGTGGGCCAGTTTGATGCCTCCGATCCAAAGATCGCGTCCTTCTGCCAATTTATGGACGTCATATCCCATTCCTATACGTGTCTTCATGGATTTTCTTGTATTTATCCCAAACATGTCATCATGCCGACGCCAGTTGGGCAGTTGTGCGTTATTTATTCTTTTCGGCTCTTGTCAGCTTGTGCTTTTTATCTTCTTCTCTTCTTGCCCAACAGGTCGCCTATGCCATCCATGTCGAAAGCGAGTGAAAAGCGCAGTGTCTGGTCGAGTGGATTGCTCTGTGCTGTCGAAATCACATATCCAGCGTCAAGAGAGAATATGTTCATCTTGAAACCAGCTCCGACTGTGAAATATGTACGGTTGCCCTTGTTTGGGTGTTCGTAGTGATAACCTGCACGGAGGAAGAACTGGTTGTTGTAGGCATATTCCATACCTGCGCTCCATTGCACCTCCTGCAATTCTTCTTTGAAGCCGTTAGGAGCATCATGGAACGATTTGAAGATGCCTGAGATTGGCGACACGTTGTAGTAGCCCTCACCCTCAAGCCATGTGCGGTAGCCACCATAATCCTGCTCGTATTCAGAAGATTCGCCACCTTCCGTCTCAACCATGTGCTTCACATACTGTTCCATGGTAAGACGTGTCGGCACAAGGAGCTTGTTGGCATCTGCAGAGAATGAGATGGTGTTGTATTCATCAATTGGCACCATCAGCGAGAGGCCGAAACGCATGTTGGTAGGCAGAAATTCAGATGTGTTGCCGCTGTCGTATGATATCTTCGAACCGATATTGCTGATGTTAAGACCCCATCCCAACTGGCTCTCATGACCACTGAGATTGATGTATCCATTGTGATAGAGGCCAATGTCGGCTGCAAAAGCTGAACCAGGAGTGACATCGTCATCCTGCTTGTATGCAAGGTCGGAATAGATGTAACGCAGAGCAACAGCTGCCGAGAATGTTTCAGAAAGCATGCGTGAGTATGCCACATCTACCGACAGCTCGTAAGGCTTGATTACATCAGCATTTTCTTCAAAACTTGTGTACACTTCACCCAATGAGAAATAGCGGAGCGAACCAGAGAGGGCATCATAGTCGCCAAGGCGTGTGTAGCCTGTAATGTTGGCAAGGTCTATGTCCGACACCAACTGGCGGAGCCATGGGGTGTAGTTGACCGACAGTCCTGCACGGCTGATGCAGAATGGATACTTGGCTGGGTTCCAGTATTGTGAGTTGACATCAGGGTCTGTTGCAGCTCCTATATCACCCATGCCGGCTGCGCGAGCATCTGGAGCTATGGCCAGAGAAGTCACACCATGATAGACAGGGTTGAGCTGATTCTTCACATCCTGGGCCATAGCTGATGATGCAAAGGCTGCGGCTGTGAGGGCTATTATTGTTTTTCTCATTGTTTTAGTGGATGTTTTTTTATTAAGAGCGCTGTAGTGACTCTCTGATAATAAAAAACGAGTTTGTATACTTTTTATTGTGTCACTGCAAACTTTTCTGCTTTGGTGTATATTGTCCCCGCAGGAGAAGTCAATCTTATACGTCTTATGTACACTCCTGGCTTGAGGCTGCTTATATCCTTGCCATGCTGCAGCACGCGTCCCGACATGTCTATGATGTCATATTCTTGCCGCATGCCTTCCACCACTTCGAATGTGTAGAAGCTTTCGCCCATATTGTTGAGAGTGTCGAAGGCTCTTACCAACAGTGTGTGTGTGCCTGCCGGCAAAGAAGGGAGTGAGTAGCTGATGCTGCCTGTTTTATAACTGCCGGCATCTGGAGTGTAGTAGCTGTTGAGGGAGTATGTCATTGATTCCTTGCCATCGATGATTGCAACAATGTCGTGTCCCAGGCCACTGCCTGTGGTGTTGATTCCGCTATCGTCGGAAAGCACGATGCGCAAGGTCGGGTTTTCTGTGGTATACGTGGTGACGCTGTCTTTTGTTGTATAGCCGTCACAGAAAGCCAGAATGGCAGGACCTATGGTGTCTGTCACATTCTCTGTGTTAGAACCTCCTACGGTGAACTTGTCGAAGATGCCGTGAGCCTCGTCGGTCTTCTTCTGGTTGATGGCATGCAGATAGAGCATGCCTGTATTGTCTGAGTAATTGATGTCGATAGTCACGGGGAAGGAGAATGTGAACTTGCCAGAGCGTATCGAATCTGAGCCTGAATAGATCACTCGTGTGCGGTCGTCATACTCGAACTTGGTGATGTCTTCATTAGCGTTGTTCTTGCACACTATATGCTCCTCGCTGTCATAGACAGAAGAACTGAGTATTCCATTGAAGTCGTCAATGTCGTTGCCATCTTCATCGACAATACGTCCCTCCACAGTCACTATGTCGCCTGCTGAGATGTTGGGCCTGTCACCGCTGCTTGTGTCCAATCCATTGAAACGGTCAATCTTCACATTGTATTTGGGTGGACACAGTTTGATGGCAGGGTCGCCAAGCAAGATGAAATGCACCTTGTTGATAGAGTCCATGTCGGATGATGACAATCTGAGTGAGCCTGCTATGTCGGCCTTTGCTTGAGCCAGAGCTTCACCTATTGTGTAGTTTTCCCCGTTGGGCTTGCGTGCCAGCACATGCGACATGAAGTTGCGGTTGATGGTTCTGTTCTGTGGCGAGTATACAGTGCGTGCTGTGCTTATGAATCCCATGGCTGCACCGTTCTTGTTGAGCATCGCTTCGCATGCGATGTTGGTTGTGTTCATGTCGAATGGCGCCACATCGCATGCTGCGGTGAACCACAGTGGCAGTCGTGGCGATGACCAGTTTTGGAAATCTGCCGTCTTGAGCACTTGTTCGTGTGAGAGTGTGTAGGGTGCACCGTGTCCTGTGTAGTTCATGATTAGTGCGCCTTCCTCCATTGTCTTGTTGATGTCGGCGTATGCTCCGGGATAACTGCTGCCTGTGGACGTCTGCTCGCGCTGGTAACTGTCCCAATAAATGCGTTGGTAGTGGTATTCAGGCATCAGCGACTGTGTCTTGTCCAGTATGTTTTCAGCATCCTGCATGTGTATGTTGGCATTGCCATCATCTGCCATCATGCAGATGTTGTTCTTCCATCCTCCTCCATATATGTTGAAGATGTAGCCTATGAGCTTGTCTACCATGTTCTTGGCCTGTGCCGCTGTGGTCACGGGCAAGCGGCCCACGCCGCAGTCGGGTTTTTCTTTAAGCGGTGACACGCCTTTGCCGTCCTCAAGAAGGGTATAGTATTCTTCCATCACGTACGATTTGGTGTTAGACCATGAGTCGTCCGATTCGTAAGCAAGAAGATAGTCGTCCTGCGAGAGTTTTGTCAGTCCTGTCGTGATGAGGCGGTTGTCCCAAAGGCAGTTGCCAAACAAGAGCAGGTTGAGGCTCCCTGCTTCTGTGCCTCGAAGCGGTGATTGCTTGTATTGTCTGTCATAAAGCATCTTCATCAGTCGACGGTAGGCAGTGGCGTCGGGTGTGCCTGCGGAGAATTCGTTGTACACTTCGTCTGCCTTCACCACAGCGCATTTCATTCCATCCTTCTGTGTGTGTGCCTGTGCCAGGCGAAGAGCTTGGTCTGTGAGCCGTCCGTTGGCAGGCACTATGATTAAAAGATTTATGCTGTCGAGTGCATGCAGGTTCTGATTGGCAATCTTGCCAATTTGCTGTGGGGTTGGAAATGTCGAATTGGTGTTCACCGCCACATATTTGTCGTTGATGTTTCCCGCATCGACGCTCACTTTGTATGTGCCGTTTGTCAGTGTGCCTTTTATCTCGTGAGTGGCAGATGGTGAGGTGACGTTCCACACGCAAGTGCCATTGTCTGCGCCTGCCACGGCGAATGTGCGTTTTGTTGTGCTGTTGGGTGTGAAGACCACGTAGTTTTTGCTGCTGACAGTCAATAGGGCTTGATAGCTCAGGCGTATATAGTCAAGATGGCCCGATGTGCCTTGTGAGCGTGTGTGCTTCAGCGTGACAGGCATCTGGCTTATGGTCTGGTCGTATATGGTAAATTGTCGGCTTGACACTTTTGCCGCACAGTGGTCACTTGTGCTTACGCCGCCGATAGTGATGTTTCCCAGACTGTTTGATCCTGTCGATACATTGACGGTGGAAGATGAGCTGCCGTTTGCGCCGAATCGCACATCTAATATGACATCGCCCTTTGTTGTGTTGTCAAGTGATATGCGGTATGTCTTCGACGCACCATCCGCATAGTCGTATTTCTCAAAGAATGTGCGGCCGGCATTAAGAAAAGAGAATGCGTCATCCTCATATATGCTGTGAGCCAAGTATGTGTCTTGTATGGTAGACGTTGTGGCAGTGCCATCTTCTGTGTTGAAGGTGGCTGGCGAAGCGTCGCTTTCTGTGAGGAAGTAGTATATGTATGACGAGTAAGGGTTGTTCTTGTGCGTGAAATATTTCCCTGATGAAGTTTTTTTCCACTCTGTGATGCCGCATGAGTAAAACAAAATAGTGCCGTTGCTTTTGCGGTATACGGGAATCTCCATCATGTCGTCGGCTATGTTTTCAATCTTCGCTTCTGGGAGCATGGGCATGTTGTAACCATACAGGCGTACTTTAGCAGCATTGCTGAATCCCATATTCTTCAGAGCTGTGGGTGAGAGCTGGTATACACCCTCGTCCTTCACACGTATCTTCATCCATTTGCCTGTGGCAAGCAGCGACTGCCGTGTGTAACGTTCTTGTGCGCCGACACAGACTGTCAGCGTAGATAAGAAGAGTAGGAGAGTGTATATCTTTCTTGTCATAGTTGTTATGTTGTATTACTTGCAATGGCGCATGTGGCATGTATACCAGCCACATGCGCCATTGTGTATTTGTTACCTTATTCGCATTACTTTATTCGCAGGTCAAGCAGTTTCTCTTCTCCGATGTAGGCTTCGATGGTGTCGCCTTCCTTCACCTCGCCTACGCCCTCTGGTGTGCCTGTGAAGATGAGGTCGCCTGTCTTCAGCGTGAAGAATTTCGAGGCATAGGCGATGATGTGGTCGATGGTGTGAATCATATTGGCAGTGTGTCCTTCCTGACGGCGTTCGCCATTAAGATTCATGTGAAAATGTATGTCTTGCATGCCGCATCCCAACGTGTCCTTCTTCACAAACCTGCCTATGGCTGCGCTTCCATCGAAACTTTTGCAGCATTCCCACGGCATGCCGTCTGCCCTGAGTTGGTTTTGGAGGTCACGTGCCGTGAAGTCGATGCCCACTGTCACCTCGTCATAGTAGCGATGTGCAAAGCGTTCGCTGATGTCCTTGCCTACACGTGATATGCGCACCACAATCTCAGTTTCGTATTCGAAGCGATTGGCGAAGTCGGGCACGAAGAATGGTTTGCCAGGCTGTATGATGCTGGAGTCGAACTTTGAGAACAGCACTGGCTCTTTTTTATCTAATAACGAATTTTGCCCTTCTTTATTATGTATTTCTGTGATATGTTTGGCATAATTCATGCCTACTGCAAGTATTTTCATCTTAGATATTTATTGAAAGTTTACAGTCTCTGTAGTCTGAATGGGCTCTTGAGGGTTATTCCCATAGCCATCGTCAGATTGCATTCTTTGTTGGTGCTGGTCTTCAAGAAGATGGCTTTGTTTGCTTTGCAGGCATATCGGGATATGACGAAATGCCTGTGGAAACAAAATGCTGAAGAAGACGTTGGCATGAGTTGAAAAGAATGAATCATGCGCAATCCGTTTCTGACTGATGGCCGACTGGGGGTTAATTGAATCCCAGCACCCTCATGATGTCATTGAATTGTGCAAGCACCATGAGGCCAAGCAGAATCCACATGCCAAAATATTGCACCACTAAAAGGAAGTTGTCGCTCAGGCGGCGTCCTGTAAACAGTTCGAAGAGAGCGAATATGGCATGGCCACCGTCAAGAGCTGGAATAGGAAGCACGTTGGCAAAGCCAAGAGCGATGGAGAGGAATGCGGTGAGAAGCCAGAAGCGATGCCAATCCCATACGTCAGGGAAGATGTTGCCTATGCTGATGAATCCGCCTACCTGACGTGCGCCTTTGGCTGTGAAAACATACTTCATCTGGTCTACATAGCTCTTCAGTGTCTTTATGCCATATTTCACGCCAGCAGGAAACGACTCGAAGAAACCGTAGTGTCTTGTTGTCACCTTGTCGGCATAAGGCATGGCATTGGCAAAACCTAAGGTGAAACTTGAGGTGAGTGTCACATTGCGTGTGATGCTGTCGTTGATGACCATTGTTATATGACGTGCCTTCAGGCTGTCGCCGAAGTTGGCCTTCTCTGGAAGGTTCTTCTGGATGTTGATGAGTGCATTCTGGAAGTCGTTGAAGTCGATCACCTCTATGCCGTTGACAGAACATATCTTGTCGGTCTTCTTCAATCCCATTTCTTCTGCAGGCGTGCCCGGAATGATGCTGTCGATGACAAGTGGCGAACGCATGGCCGCATATACGGGAGCTTCAATCATGTCGAGCAATGAGCGTTCGCCCTCAAGAGTGATGACGACCTCTTTGCCATCCCTAAGCACAGTGACTGTCTTTGCGTTGGATATGTCCTGAAGCGCAGCCATGCTCCACGACTCCACTTGGGCGTCATCGGTCTTTATGATGATGTCGCCATCACGGAAACCGTCAGCCTTGGCTTGTTCGCTGAATTTCATTCCATAGTTCATGTCCTCGCTCTTCACGAAGCTCTCGCCCCATGTGAACAGAACCATGGCATAGATGACAAAGGCTGTGATGAAGTTCATTATGATGCCGCCAAGCATGATGATCAGACGCTGCCATGCAGGATGAGTGCGGAATTCCCAGCTCTTGCCCTTCACGTCCTCTTTCTTTATGATGATGTTCTTCAGCATGTTGGGCAGTTCCTTTATGAATCCTTTTGTGCTGTCGTCTTCCTTGAAAGACGACTCGTCCACCATTCCGGCAATCTTAGCGTATCCACCGAGAGGAATCCAGCCGATGCTGTATTCTGTGCCTTCATATTCATATTCTCCATTTTCCTTTTTCTTGGCTGGCTTTTTGCCTGTGAGTTTGCGCCACCAATTGCTGTATGTGCTGAAGATGGTGTATTTCCAGTCGAAGAAGAGGCAGAATTTCTCCACTCTCACCTTGAATATCTTTGCGGCGATGGTGTGTCCGAACTCGTGCAGTATGATGAGAAGTGCGAGAGCTACGATGAGCTGGAGTCCCTTGATGAGTATTGTTTCCATTGGTTATAAAAATGTGTTTTCTTATTTGTATATGTATGTTGTGATGAAATCTTTTTATTATCCCAGGTTATGGCAGACTGTGTTTAAAGCTGTTATGAAACATGCAGCAATGCGTGACACTGTGCATGGCCATATGCCTTTAAGAGGCTTTGTGTGTCTCTTGAGGGAAATAGATATTATAATAATGCATATGCTTGTGAAGCGGTTGCATGTATTATTATATATAATGTGTATGCCTTAATCATGGGTATGTTCAGAAAGCGAGCCTTAAAGCAAGGATGAGGCAAAGAGACGCGCCTGCTTGTCTGTGTCGAGATAAGTGTCGAGTGTCGATTCTCTGGTGAAGCCAACCTTCGCCATGGTCTCCTCGATGATTTCTGCTATGCGCTCAAAGCCTATCTTGTCCTCTATGAATGCTCGGTTGGCTATCTCGTTGGCTGCATTGACGATGCAAGGCATGTTGCCACCTTGTTTCAATGCCTCGTAAGCTAAGGCCAGGCAACGGAACCGCTCTGTGTCGGGCTGCTCAAATGTAAGATCCTTCATCTTGAAAAGGTCGAGACGCTCGCCATTGAGCGGAAGGCGCCTTGGGTAGCTGAAGGCATATTGAATGGGCAGCCTCATGTCGGGCACACCCATCTGGGCTTTCACGGCTCCATCCTCAAACTGCACAGCGCTGTGTATCACCGATTGCGGATGCACCACAACCTGTATCTGCTCGGGTTTTACTCCAAAGAGCCATTTCGCTTCAATCACTTCAAAGCCTTTGTTCATCAGTGTGGCTGAGTCGATGGTTATTTTGGCTCCCATGTTCCATGTAGGGTGGGCAAGAGCATCAGCCTTCGTCACATGCAGGAGGCGCTGCTTGTCGAAATGGCGGAAAGGTCCACCGCTGCATGTGAGCAGTATCTTGTCGATGCGGTTGCCTGGTTCCAAGCATTGGAATATGGCAGAATGTTCGGAGTCGACTGGCAATATAGGCACTTTGTTCTCGTTGGCGAGACGGACGATGAGGTCGCCTGCCACGACAAGCGTCTCCTTGTTGGCCAAGGCTATGGCTTTGTGAGCCTTGATGGCTGCTATGGTTGGCTCGAGTCCTGCAAATCCGACCATGGAGGCAAGCACCATGTCGACATTGTCGTCCTGCACTACCTGACAGAGTGAATCAGGTCCAGCATATACCTTGATAGGCAAGTCGGCCAGACCTTCCTTCACTGTCTCGTAGTTTGTCTCCTTAGCTATCACCACAGCCTCAGGATTGAATTCTCGTGCCTGCTCTATCAAGAGCTCTGCGTTGTTGTATGCTGTGAGCACGTATGCCTCATACAGGTCAGCATGCTGACGGATGACGTCGAGAGCCTGTGTGCCGATGCTTCCTGTAGAGCCAAGTATGCAAATTCTCTTCTTCATAATTCCAAAAGTCCTATAGGTAAGTCCATTACCATGATCTTCTCTTCTTGTTTGATTTCGGCAATAAACTCTTCATGGGCAGGTATGAGCACTTCCTCTCCATTTTTTCTCTCCACGATGAAAAGCCAGTTGTCGGTATTGTCGTCAATGTCCACAATCTCGCCAATGGTCTTGCCTGTGTCGCGGTCTGTCATGGTGAAGCCAATGAAGTAGTTGAGCGACACATTATCGTCTTCAACTTCTTCTTGATATTTCTTCTCCAGATACACATCGCTGTTGACCAGCATCTGGGCATCTTCAGCTGAGTCGATGTCCTCAAATTTCACCAAGGCCGACGAGTCGCTTCTGAAACGATACTCTTCCATGAAGAATGGCACCATTATGCCATCCACCTCACAGATGAGATGATCGGCTTCCGCCCTGTCCCATGTGTCATCGGTAAAGAGAAAGTTTATTTCTCCCTTGAGCCCGTGCGCTCTGTTCAGTTTGCCTATCTTGTATACGTCTTCTGTCTTTATCATAGGTTATATTCTCTTGATGCTTGCTCCGAGGTTGGTGAGGCGCTGTTCGATGTCCTCATATCCGCGGTCAATCTGCTCTATGTTGCTTATCATGCTCGTGCCTTTGGCTGAGAGGGCCGCAATGAGCAGGGCAATGCCTGCCCTGATGTCGGGGCTTGACATTTTGGCGCCATGCAACTGCATAGTGTTGTCATGACCCACAACCACGGCTCGGTGCGGGTCGCACAGGATGATTTGAGCTCCCATGTCGATGAGCTTGTCAACGAAGAACAGACGGCTCTCAAACATTTTCTGGTGGATGAGCACTGTGCCCTTGGCTTGTGTGGCTACCACAAGCATGATGCTCAGCAGGTCTGGCGTCAGTCCTGGCCATGGGGCATCGGAAAGTGACATCGTGCTTCCGTCCATGAACGAAGCCACCTCATAGTGGTCTTGCTGCGGGATGTGTACGTCATCATTCACTCGTTCCATCTTTATGCCGAGACGGCTGAACATTTTGGGTATTATGCCGAGATTGTCGTAGCTTACGTTCTTTATGGTGATGTCGCTGCCTGTCATGGCTGCCATGCCAATGAAAGAGCCCACTTCAATCATGTCGGGCAGAATGGTGTGCTCTGTGCCGTGCAACGAAGCGACGCCATTGATGGTCAGCAGGTTCGAGCCGATGCCGCTGATGTCAGCACCCATGGCATTGAGCATGCGGCACAGCTGCTGTATGTATGGTTCGCATGCGGCATTGTAGATGGTGGTTGTGCCCTTTGCCATCACTGCGGCCATGATGATGTTGGCCGTTCCTGTCACGCTTGCTTCGTCAAGCAGCATGTATTTGCCGCGCAGTTCTTGCGCTTCTATGTCGTACATGCCAAGTTCGGTGTTGTAGCTGAACTCAGCCCCCAATTCGTGGATGCCTATGAAGTGGGTGTCGAGACGTCGACGTCCTATCTGGTCGCCTCCAGGTTTTGCCACACAAGCTTTGTGGAATCTGCCAAGCAGCGGGCCAAGCATCAGAATGCTGCCTCTCAGACGAGCGCACCGTTGCACAAACTCTTTGCTGTGCATGTATTCCATGTCGAGATTGTCTGCCTGGAAACTCCATGTGTGGTTGCCGAGGTCCATCACGCGCACGCCCATCTTGCTCAACAAGTTGATGAGGTTGTTCACATCGAGAATGTTGGGCACGTTCTTTATTATCACGGGCTCTGATGTGAGGAGAATAGCTGTAATCACTTCAAGTGCCTCGTTTTTGGCTCCTTGCGGTGTGATTTCCCCGTGCAGCTTTCTGCCTCCTTCAATGATGAATGATGCCATTTCTTCTATGATAGGTGATGACGTTTATTTCTTTTTCTTTTTCTTCACGCTGGTCGAAATCCTTGTGCTTAGAAGTTCACCATCAGATATGAGCGGGTCGAGTCGTGGGTCGAGCTGGATCACTCCGTGTGTGTAGGAAGCCAAGTCGTCGGCAACCTTGTCGTCGCTCATAGTGTCTACACTCCAGTTGCACAGGTCGCGCTTCATGTGGTTGGCTACCATATGAGCCAGTTCGTAACGTTCACTGTTGTCGGGCATGCTGCTTGCATGCTCGGCAAACTTCTCCACAATCTTGCCATAGTTGCGCTTGCGTATGTTTGATTGCGGATAAGGCAGATGACTTGAAGCCTTCACCTCTTTGTCGTGGCGAGTTATCTCAACAGGGTAGTCAATGTCAAGTTCGTAGTTGGCTATGGCTGCCAGATGGTTCCACAGTTTCTTCACATAATCTTCCTGTGTCGTGGTCCTTTCCGTCATGGCGGCCATGGCGTTGATGATGGTGTTGGCGCAACGCATGCGCTCATCGCGGTTGGCGATGGTCTTGCAATGCTCCACCATCTGTTGGACGCCACGCCCATATTCGGGCATCTTCAGTGTCTCGCGTTCTGTATTGTAGTCCATTTATGGTTCGGTATGTTTTCTTGTGAAAATAATAATGTCAAAGCAGTTTCTTGGCCACTGTGGCCTGAAACTCCTTCAGGTAGTTTGGCTCAAGATATGCCACATCATCCCATTCTTCCCTCAAGAACCTTTTTTCTGCTAATGGCGACATATATTTGGCCAGAAGTGGCACTCCATCCAAGAAGTGCGCATTGGGGTGTTTGATCACACTCTTGCACTTCTCAGCTCCATTGCCAAAGAAATATACAGGATGCTGGTTGAGCTGTTCCTCGAAAGTGTGTTCGTCTACGACCACTGGAGCTGTGGCTTCCACAGGGCGGAGTGCTCGGGTGAAGAGTCCTGCGTAAACCTCCATTCTGCGAGCATCGAGCATAGGGCAGAGAAGTGCGTCCTCTGGCAGGTCGTCGTGCACAAGAAGAACAGGAACGCATAGTGCCTCAAGCGTTGGAATGCCCATCAGTTTCAAATTGCGTCCGTATGCCACGCCTTTTGCCATAGACACGCCGATGCGCAGTCCGGTGTAGCTGCCAGGGCCTACGCTCACTGCCACAGCATCGAATGGTATTGCATGGTTGTCTGTGAACGAGAGAGCCTCGTCCACCATCACACCCAGAGCAGAGGCATGGTTAGTGCCTTTCTGTGTGTCCTTATCTTTGTTTTTCTTAGCCAACTCGTGGCTGTCGGTCTGAAAAATAATAGCGCTATCTTGGCTGACAGCCACGCTGCACATGTCTGTCGCCGTTTCAATATGTAATATTACTGACATCGTATGTCTATATTTGTTTTATCGATAAACTCTTTTTGGGGCTGCAATCAGCAGCTTTAGCATTAAAGCATGGCAAAGGTACGAATAAATTCTGATAATCACAATCTATACACTTGAAAAGTAATATATAATACTTGCAGATGTGGCCAGCGGCACTTACTTAAACCCAAATCGGTCATTAGAGAATCGAAGCTGTTCTTTTCAATTATTGTCACCGTTTGGGCCAAAGTCTTTCCATCCTATGTGCGTATAATAACAAAGGTCATGGAACCATTAATTTATTAGTCAAAAATGGATAGTAAGGATACTTGGGCAAGTATCACGTGATACTTTTTCAAGGGTGTTGCATGCTTGAAAAACTGAATTAAGAATTGAAAAACTGAATCAATAATTCTGTAGGCCTGCTTTGACTTTTATGGATTCTGAATATAATACAAGAAGAGAGCCACGCCAAACTCCTTGTGGGGACTTTGGCATGGCTCTCCGCCTATTAAGTTGTTTGTCTATGTCGTAATGATATTACTTCACAACAACCTTCTTGCCATCTACGATGTATGTGCCGTTGACAGCCTGTGAAGGTGCTATTTCTGCACCAGAAAGAGTGTAAGCGTTTTTAGCTTTCTTCTCACCTTCTGTGACGTCGCTGATCTCAGTTGCCTCTGTAACAGTGTAAGAGAGCTTGATTTCTGGCCAGTCAACGCCGTTGACAGTGAAGAATCCTGCTGGGAATGTCACAGTGTATTTGCCTGGAGCACTGATGCCGTATACAGTTTTGCGGCCACCTGAGTATGGTATGACTGTTGCAACGTTGTTTTTGCATGTTGTGCTTGAAGCGTAGATAGCGTCGCCGCGCCACAAAGCATCAGTGTCCCATCCTGTGCACTCAACGATAACTTCCTGGCCTGAAGCTGATGCGAATGTGAGGTCGATAGATTCGATAGAGCCTTCCACTGTGCTGTTGTTTTCAATGCTGACCTTCATAGTCACATCGTTGACGTCGCCAGCCTCTACTGTGAATTCCTGCACGAATGCGCCAAGAAGAGTGTATTCTGGGGTGAATTCGTTGTCTTCTGACATGTCTGTGCCGCCCTTTGCGTTGCGTGCAGCGAAGAATGAAGATACAGAAACAGACACTCCGTCTTGTGGAATGATGAGAGTGTATTTGCCTGGAGTGGTGATTGGTGTCTTGAGGTTTACATCGATGATGTTTGCATCAGTGTAGTCCCAGCAAGATTCGAGGCTTGCCTTAGTGACGAGTTCGTTATTCTCGTTGAGCACGTAGCCTGTCTGCTCGCCGTCTGGGCCTGGAGCAACCTCTTGATAGTCTGGGTACTGAATCTCAATCTTTGCAAGCTTCTTTACTGTAGTGTTGCCAACAACCTTAACCTTTGGAGCTACGAAGTCGTTAGCGATGGTGTATTCAAAGTCTGTGCCTGCGCTTGATGTGGCCATCATGCCTGTGCCGAAGTTGAAGTAGTTGCGTGGGAAGTGTAGGATGTACTTGCCTGCCTTAGTGATCTGCTTGTCGAGGAAGAGACGCTGGCTAAGCACCTTAGTGTCCTGATATGTTGAAGGGTCGCCTTCGATGACCTTGTTGTCTACGATAGTGGCGATAGTGGCAACCTGTTCTTTCTTGCCATCTTCACCTACAAGGTAAAGCACTGCGTCTTCTGCGATGTTTGCTGCTGCGATGCCTTCTTCTGTTTCTGAAACGACAAATGAATAGAGAGAATTGACATAGTTGTTGTTCTCCTCTGGTGTGATCTCGAATTTAGTGCGGTTGAGGTCGTTCATCACAGAGAATGTGTAGTAGCTCGTCTCGTCGTTGCCTGTAGAGTAGCTCTCGAGACCCTTAACTGTAGCTGTGACACGAAGGTCTGACTTGTCGTATACTGTTGCAGAGAAGTTGACATCAGCGCCATCTGCTATAGTAGACACTTTGGGAGTCAATGTCCATGATGAGCTGTAAGTGTACTCACTGATGACTGTGCCTTCCTTGTCTTTTGTAGTGACGATTTCAGCATCGTCGCCAGGAACGATTTCTTCCATATCATCTTTTGCGCCATTGCCTGTGAGGATGAATGCGTCCTCTTTGCTGATTCTCACCTTAGCGTTGAAATGGAGTGTGACGGAACGCTCTTCCTGCTTGGTGATGACGTGTGACTCGATGTCTGGTGTGATCGAGACGAGTTTGAATGGGCTTGGAATGTAAGCTGCTGCACTGCCTTCATACTTGATTGCGCCAGTGGCCAATGCTTGGCCTGCGCCGTGAGAAGCATCCTTGTTTGTGAAAGCGTAGAAGATGAGGCTGTAAGTGTGGCCTTCCTCCATCTTTGTGTAAGAAGAGCTCACATAAGTGAAGTGAGGGTCTTTTTTGGTCTGAGGCATGTTTGATGACACAGTGCCTTCACCATCGTTGTTGAAATTGGGGTCATACACGGTTGTGCGTGTGCCGACAATCTTTCCCGATGTCTCATCTTTGATTTCTGCATACATGTAACCGATTTCGTCGTCCATGTTTGTGTTGAATGTGATTTGCTGGTCAAGAGTGATAGCTTCTATCACAGAGTTAGGAGCCAGCGAAACATTGCTGAATGTGAGTTCTGAGGTTGCATTGGCGCAAAGGCAGAACAACATCGCAATGAGAGAAAAGAAGTAATGTTTCTTCATGCTCATTTGATTTAAGAATGTTACTGAAAATTGATTATATTATATCTATTATGTGTTTTAATCCATTTGAGGATTCATTTCATTCCCATAAGATATGTCTTTCTTTCGTACGTTTGATTACGCTTGCAAATTTACACATTTTATTTCGCTGAGACAAATTGTTTAATGGAAAAATGTCGTTTTAAAATAATAACGTCAGCTTTATGGTACAAAATCAATATTTTGTCATTACAAAATGACAAAAAGCCAACGAAGAACAATCTTCGTTGGCTTCTTTTTTAATATGTTGCTCTGAGCTATCATTCAGCAATCATTTTCTTGCCTTTGGTGATGATGATGCTCTTGGCTCCACTGTGGATGTTTTTCTGAATAGCCTGTCCGTTCAGGTTGAACACTTTGTCAGAGTTGTTTCTTGTGGTGTCCAAGCCATTGATGCTTGTGTCCACCACATTGTATTTTGCTGCGATAGTGTTGCTGTAGTCTTTGCCGTCTACGCAAGTCACTTTGTTGAGCGACACCACCACGTTGTTTGTGGTCTTCATGGCTTCAGGAATTGGAACGGTGAGAATCACGGCTCCTTCCTCATATTCGTCTTTCTCGCGAGTGAAGTCCTTGACAATGATTTCCTGCACAGTCTCGAGTTCGTCCTCATAAGTGAACTTCACTCCGTCGTATGTGAGGCTCTGCTCGTCAGATATCCAAATCTCAACATAGTCTTCATCCTTGATGCTTGCGCCATTGGCAGGAGTGAAGTCGCTGCTCACGTTGGCTTCTGGCACATCGAGACTGAAAACGTAGTTGAAACGTCCCATAGTGCTGCTTGATGTGGTGTATGCCTTCACGCCCTGCTTGTCTGTCACTTTGGAAATGTCAAGTGAGATGACTGTGAAATCGGTGCCGCGCTTGCTTTCGGTGCTCGTTACCATGTCGTTAACTGCGCGACGCTTGCCTGAGAAGTCGAGGATAATCTGGTTGTCCTTGGTGGTGATGGTGAAGCTGTTCTCATTGGTGTCGTTCATCTCTTGATAATAGCCGCCATTGTCAGCTTCGTCAATGTCGCCAAACCGAAGGCATCCTGTGGCAGTGTTGGCTCTAAGCGGCTTGGTGAAAGTGAGCACCATCAGTCCTGTGCCAGGAGCGTAGTAGGTGAGAAACTTTGTGTTGGATGTGACAGGCACACCGTCGAGTGTGATGCTCTGGAGCATCGCAGGGAGAGTGCCAAGCTTGCCCTTCACGCTAACATTGCCATATTTGATGGGTTCGGCTCCATCTGTGATGTTGCTTGCGTCTTCCAGCACATCTTTGAGAAGCAGTGTAAACTCATCGCCTTCGTTGAGAAGACCTTCGTTGGCCAGATTGACAAGGGCATTCTTGATGTCGGCAGATACGGAGCATGAGTATGATGCAGAGTGGGTGGTTACAGCCTCCTCTTTGCCTTCGCCGTAGACTATCGCTGCTGAAGAAGCGATCACGGGACGGTTGAAATAGAATGATATTGAACTTTTATTAGTTGGCGACACCTTTGCGCCTTCTTCTATAGAGGCACCGAAGTATTCGATGGTTTTCTGGGTGAACTTGAATGTGACATTGATGTTGTTGCCTTTCATTGTGCTGCTGCAGAAGTAGTATGTAGTGCCCTTCTCCACTTTAAGTTCGTAGTTGTAGCCTTGCTTTTCCTTTGTGCTTATCTGGAGTGTGCGGCAAGAGTTGCCTTCCTTGGCCATTGTTTCCTTGGCTGTGCCATTCCATTCTTTGAACGGGCGCAGTGTGGTGTTGGATGTGGATGTGACTTGAAGGTATCCATTATCTGATGCGGTGAATGAACAGTAGAAGTAGCCTTCGTCCTTCATGTTGTATGTCTTGCCGAATTCTATCTCACCAAAATTGACCTCGTCGGCTGCTTGAGCTGGATTGATTCCGATGAGAAGGCAGGCGATGATGCTTGCCAGGAAATAGTGAAGTCGTTTCATTATGATTGTCTGTTATGGGTTGAACCCAAATCTGTCATTAGACCGAAACAGGGAATTTATCAGTACATTATTGCTTCTTTTCAACTCTTGTCAGCATTTCTTTCGGCATCTTGCTTCCATTTGCGTTTCGACATAGCCCGCTATGCCTTCAACGCAGATGTCGCAACCTGCTCGAAACAAACACTAACAAGATTTGAAATCTAATGACCGATTTGGGTTAAAGATGGCCAAGCCCTTTACCACAGGCTTCGGACTTGGCCATCTCTTGTTTATTAGTTATTAGTGATGTGTTATTTTATTGTCACTTTCTTGCCGTGGTGAATATAGATTCCTGCGGCAGTTGGCTTTGCTGACATTTTGGCACCGCTGATGGTGTACCAAGCGTTGTCGGCATATTGGGTGTCATTGTCTGACATGATGTTGCCGATACCTGTCTCTGTTTTTCCGTCCACGCGTGTTGTGCGCACTGCGTTGATGTATTTGCCTGTGTTGGCATCAAACAGCATCACGATAGCTTGGCAGTGATCTGGATTGATGTCGCCAAGGTCTTTCAAGGTTATCTTAATGTCGTTGACATTGTATTCTTCACCTGCATCTATGGTGCTTGGGAGCAGACCGCCGTTGCCTATGAATGTTGAGCCCCATGTGGCGCGGCACACATCGTCATAGTTCATGCCTGTGACATATGGCTTGGCTTTGTCGCCGCCCTGTGACCATGGCAGAAGGATGTCTGACTTGATAGATGAGAATCCGTTCTGCTGATAGATGGCTGGAACTTCCTGCTCAACGAGCACTGTGAAGATGTTCAGGTTCTGGCTTTCTGCATTCATGGCATAGCGCACTGTGGTAGGAACGCTGAAAGTCTTTGAGTTGGCATCGTAGCTGATAGTGGCGCTGATGTCTGAGATGGTTGGTGTCTTCATCTCCGATTCCACATAGTCGCTCCAAAGAGGATAAGTGGTATAGCCTGTAGCTGCCTCAAGGGCTTTGACGCTCATGTAATAGTTGCCGTTGCCGTCTGACACCATTGGACTGATGATGCTGTCGCTGCGGTTGATGCGTGCCGATGGAGCTGCGTTGAGACCAAGGTAACCGTAGTATGACTCAAAGCCGCTGCCAAGTGGGTCGCCTGTGTATCCGTGGATTGCTATAGGAAGGAACTTGTCGCCAAAGCGGCTTCTGAGATTATCGATTGTGACGATGCCGAGTGGACAGTTTGCACAGTCGCGGCCTGTGAACTCTTCGAGCACTACGCGTTTCACTGGCTGGAAGAGCAGATGGTTGATGGTCTTGTTGATTTCTGTCTGTTTGCCTTCAACATTCATGAGGACCTTAAACTTGTTTGCCACGCCTTCCTTCAGTGTGAGAGGCTTGTCGAAGGCGAACTTGGTGTATACGCCCTTCGAGAGCTTGAGACCTGAAAGTTGCTTTGTGTCAACGGTCTTGCCTTCTGTGTCAACAAGGGTGAGTGTGACTTCTGTGATGGTTTTGTCCTCAAGATTGCCTGCGATGGAACCGCTGATGCTAACGCTTGTTTTTTCCACTATAGACTCTTCGTTGTCGAAGCTGATGAGCACTGGCATGTTGTGTTTCACGTAGAGGTTGTTGACAAACACTGCGCTCTGGTCTTCGTTGTCGTTGTAGAATGCTATGTAGATGTTCTTGCCAGCATACTTTTCAAGAGAGATGGTGTTGGATGTCCATTCGCCTTCAAGACCTTCCTCTGTGGCTCCTGGATCCTGAAGCTTGTTGTACACAAGGTCACCTTCGCTCTTGATGCGTGACACGATGTCTTTGTTGAGTGCGTTGTAGATGTTGTCGCATGCCCAAACATATACCTTGAGGTAGTCGTCCTTGCTCTTGAGGTAACTCTGCGATTCAAACTCAAGTTCGCATGTGCCGTCTGGAATGTAGAGTTGTGGCACTACCATCCAGTCGTCGCTTCTGCCAGCAGGTGAATACATCGAGTGCGAAACAGCTGCATAGTCGGTTGATGTGTTGCTTGTACGAGCGAAATACCAAGGAAGCGAGTAGTTGAAATTCCATGCCTTTGGCTTGTCTGATGGTGTTTTCTGGTCACCGTCGAAAAGCATGAATGCTGTCACGATGTCGCGGCTGTCGAAGTCGTTCTTGAAGAGGTTGGCATCGTCGTATGATACTGTGCGCTCGTAGGCACCCTTATATGTGAAGGAAATTTCCTCGTTGGCTCCGTTGCCGCTCACATCTGTGATGATGCCTGCTGGCACCACAACACGATATGTGTTTTCCTTGTAGAGGTTCACTGTGGTGGATGGGGCGAGCGCAACCTGGTTGCTGCCGTAGTAGAAGTTGAGTTCGGCATATGGCTCTGTTTCGTCATTGCGGTAGATGTGAGCCTTGCGTGTCTCATTGGAATTGATGGATATTTCTGTGTCGAAGTCGAGAGTGATCGGGTTGGTGTTGATATCGACCTTTGCCACAGCTGTGCCGTCTGAAGGAGAAATCTTTGTGCATGCCACAGGTCCGTCTCGGCGTCCCTCAATGCGAATGTAGATGTCATCGTTCATCTTGTCCATGGCAGCGGTCATGGCCACTGTGTTGGCTGGGATGTGGATGTAGTATGTGTGGCCTTCTTCAAGTTTGGTCTTGGCCGACTTGCGGAAAGTGATGTTGAGTGTGTTGCCATCGCCGTCAGCTTGGTTCTTAGTGGCTGTGGCAAGCACTTTGTCGTCTTCTGTCTCAAGAGTGACAACATTGCCCACTGCCACTGTCTTGATGCTCTGTGTGAAGGTGACGCTCATTTTTGTTAGGTAAGATACCTGCGAGCCTTCAGAAGGAGTGGAAGTGTATGAGCCAAGCATGTTGACCTGCTCGTTGATGATTGAAGAGATAGGTTCTGGGATGTCGAGCACGTAGCTGTCGCCGTCAAGATATGTAGGTGTGGCGATGATGCGCATGCCATTGTCGGAAATGCCATCAGCTGTACCTGTGTTGTCATAGCCGTTCTCTCCCATGAGGTCGGTGCCCCAACGCTGCATGAGAACATCTTGGATGGCATACCAGAAACGTGAACCATCGTAGATGTACCAGTTGCGGTATGGACTTCCTTCTGGTGACGACATCAATGGAATGCCATCGTTGCTCACTGCAAATGTGGCATTGCTCTTAGTGTATTCATCCTCGTAGGCTGTGAACAAGTCTTTCTCAACATCGTAGAGATAAGGCACGTAATAGTCGGTCGAACTGTCCGACTCGCGGTAGATGCGGCATGTGCCTGTCACATATTTGCCGTTGTTGCTCATGCATGCTGCGTCAACAAAGAAGCATCCTGCATAGTCAGGTGTCCAGCGCTTGGTGTCAGACTCTGTGAAGCCGATGACATTGTACGACTGCTTCTGAATGTCGTAGACGAAATTGAACAGACCGCCAAGGTCTGCCTCTGTGTTGCCGTTGTCGCTGCCTGGCAGGTAAGATGCCGACATTGTGGCCAAGATGTAACGTCCATCAGATGAGATGGAGTTGAATTGCATCTGCTTCTGGTCGATGTGAGCCATATCTTTCTTTGGCAGATTGGCTGTCATGATGGTCTTGCCTGTGGAGAGGTCCCACATTGCTGGGGCAAATGCATATTCGTTGCCACTTGACACTTCACCTACAGCATACTTGCCGTCGGGTGTCACAGACACTGCTATGCCGTTAGTGATTTTGCCAACCTGGTGGTCTGCGTTAGAGCTCTTCAACTCAAGCGTGTGCCATTGACCATCGGCTTTGCTCCAGTAGGCAGGCTTGCCTTGTGATGCGCCTACAACGATTGTGCCATCGTTTGTGACGTCGCAAGTTGTCTCATTGTTGCTTGCAGAGCCGATGTTGATCTCTTTGCTGCTGTTGAGGTCAATGAGTTTTGGTGTGCAGGTTATATCTTGCGATCCTGCGCTTGTAACAGCCCAAAGGCCATTGTCAGACATTCTGCTGATGTATGAATGGTCAGAGAATGTGTACTTCTTCACGATAGGGTCGCCTTGGGCTGATGCTGTGAGGCAAGCCACGCATGCCACGAGAAGAAGCATTGACTTTTTAATGATGTTCATGATTTATTGCTTTGTTATATTAGTTAGTCGTATGTTTACTTAATGATAACTTTCTTTGTGGTGCCGTCAGTGTACTTGACGATGTAGACACCCTTTGAAACAGAGCTGACCATCTGGCCTGCTGCGTTGTAGTATGCTTCTGCTGTTTTTGCAGAACCTGCTGCAGTGCCTGCAATGCTTGTGGCATTTGGGTCGGTTGTGTATTTGACATTGATTGTAGAGGCTGTCTGGCCGTTTACAAGGATGGTGTATGTGGCTGTGAAATCACCTATTTCACCATTATATTGTGTTGAGCCTATTTCACTGAGGACCCACTCAGCTTTCAAGTCTTCTTTCTTGCCAGAGCCGAGTTTGGTTGCTGATGGCGATGTCCATGGACCGTTTTCTGATAAATTTGACGTTACAGGTTTGTGCGTAGGATAGCTTCCTTTGAAGTCACCGATGGTAATCCAGCAATTTGCAGGACAGCATAATGCTGTTTGGCCAAAAGGCAGGTCTGTGACATTAAGCTGAGTCTTTATGTTTGACACTTCCGACACAGATGTGTTCTTTATGCTGATATTTGAGTGGATGATTTGTTTTTTTCCTAAATTGGGAATTTCCACCGCTGTTTCAATCTCGTTTCTGATTACAGTGCTGCCATTAGGGATGACTGTTCCATTGGCATCTACGAATTCGACTTGTGCGAATGCACTGGTGCCGCAGAGCATGCCGAGTGCAATTGTGAGTAATTTTTTATTCATTTTATTTGATTTATTGCTTAATATTTATAAGTAGGTATTCAAAATTATTTTTTATATCAAAGTAAGCCGCTCTCATATTTGTCGCACTCTCTCTTGGTCATCTTTTCCTTCTGTTTATCAGTCACTATGCCCGCATAGCTCCATCAAACAGAAGAAAAATCTGCCTCAAGATAGGGTGCTTCAAATATAAAAATAATTATGAGCACCTACTTAGATGCGTGAACTTATTCGGCAGGTATGCCGGTTATTGGCTGCTTCACAACGTTCTGAACGCCGCCATTATCGTATGTGAAGGCAACAACATGGATGTTTTCTGATTTCCAGTTTGAAGGGATATCGTATTCATACTCTTTCTCTACTTTTGTGCCTTCTTCCATGGTGAAGGCTTCGCCCCATGTGCCGTTAACAGCATCACGGAGCACGTGCTGATGGGTGTAGTTGTTGTTGTATGAACCGTCAGGCATGACTTGAATGGATCTTATGTTGTCTTCAATGAGCCATACTTGCAATTTGCCGCTCACGTTGTCAATGCCTTTGATGCTTTCCATGTCAACCTTGATGCTGAGCTTGCGTGTGTCGCTTGCATAGCTGTTCTCCACATTGATGTCGATAAGGGCTGGCTTCTGCAATTCGCTGCGGACGCTGGAGGCCCAATCGGTGTATGCTTGGTTGCCGCCTCTGTCCACTTTGCCTTGAGGTTGGTATTCGATGCCGAATCTGTCGTAATACTCTTGACAAAGGTCTGTCTTGAGTCCTGGCATGTCGTCTGTGCCTCCTTGGAAGCCTTGTGGACCGCAATGTATTGCCACGGCAATGATCTTGTCGCTTCCGTAAGTCTGTGTGAGAGATTCTATCTCATCAGATGCGTTAGGGCAGTTAGGGCACCACTGGCCTGTGAAATCCTCTATGAGGACTGCGCGGTTGGCTTGTGGAGTGTCTACCTCTATCAGACGTTCATCCTCATCGATATTGCTACAACTGCCAAGAGTGATTGCTACAGCAGCAATGGCTGCTGAAAGTATTTTATGTGGTCTCATGATTTGTGTTAGAAGTTATAGTGTTAATGTTCGACTTAGAAATTATAGTTGTATGACAGAGTGAATCCTTTGCTTGCTGGAACGAAGCGGCATACACCGCCAGAGCAGTTGTATCCTGCACGTGTTCTGCCGTAGCCTGCTTGCAGACGGTGTGAGCCTGTGTTGAAGGTTACATATCCTTGATAATAGTGGAGGTCTGTTTCACCGGCATTGTACATGTCGGAAGCTGTGATCATGAAGTGCGGAAGTATGCTTAGCTCCAGAAGACCGTATATCCAGTCGCCCTGGGCTTCGCCTGTGGTGAGA
Source organism: uncultured Bacteroidaceae bacterium (assembly GCA_934293005.1). Lineage (GTDB taxonomy): Bacteria > Bacteroidota > Bacteroidia > Bacteroidales > Bacteroidaceae > Minthosoma. The sequence continues at coordinate 13,639 of CAKQYA010000006.1, read as the reverse complement.
TACTGAGCCTCGCCACGTAATGTATATTTCTTATTGAAACGGTATTTGCCTTCTGCGATGAAGATGTTTGAGTGGACCATCCCCACATGGGCCTTGTCTTCACGTTCGATGGTCTTGAGCACTGAGTTGTTGTAGAACTGGTTCATGTACATTAAGTTCAGCTGGAATGATTTGTTGAGCTTCTTCTCAACCTGGACATTCAGGTCTTGATAGTACATGTTGTTACCCCATTTCCAGAATGAAGAGCCATAGCCATCTGTGCCTTTCCCGCCTTTATTGTTTTTGTCGATGCTATGGACATGAGAGTAGTTGACCTTCACGCTTGTGCCATATTTGCCGCCAAAAAGTGTGTTGCGCTTGAACTTGTAACCTACTTCTGCTTGATAAGCCCACTCGCCGTCGGGACGTGTCCCATAAGGATAGAGTGCTGCCAAAGCATAGGTGTGATCCATGGTGAAGGCAGGGAGATGGTTGATGCTTGAGGAAGTGCCAATCATGCTGCGCTCGCTGCGGAATGTCATGTTGTCTGAACGTTTGGCCTGCAAGAGTATGCTCATGCCTTGCTTTGAGTAGGATGTGGAGAGCATGGCTACTGTGCCTCGACGGTAGATGTAGCCGTTGTCGTATGATGGGTCGTCTGTCTTCCATGCATATTCGCCCAATACGCTGAAGCCGCCTTTTTGGAGGTTAGCGCGCACATCAAAGGCATTGACGTTTTGCGGAAGATTCAGTTTGTGTGTCGGGTCAGCAAAGATTTCTTCATCGGTATCCTCGTTTCTGTTCACCCATGAAGCCCCAAGGGTAAGCACTGTGCCTGAATTCTGCAATCCTTTGAACCACTGGTCAAGGTCTAACTCAACATCTGCTCCGCTCACCCAACTGTCGTTGAGGCTCCAGTATCTGCGCTGCTTGCCAGTGAGGGCTTTCACTTGCACCCCATTTACAGGACGTACTATAAGGCGTCCGCCGACGAGAGAGTTGTCTATGCCAAGGCTGCGTTCCTCATATGTGCGGAGAATGAATCCAGAGCCAAACTGCTCATAGAAACTGCCTGCTGTCAGTTCGGCATTCTTCACATGCCCCTTGATGTATCCAAATGGCACACCCCAGCCTTTGAAATCTTTCTCGAAACCGGGCAGGGGATGCTCCAGATATTCGAAGCGGGCACCTGCATCGATATATTTGCTCATGGCGTTGACTTCAACATAAGTGTTGGTCAAGCCCCAATCGTCTGTGTCTTCTGTGTGAATCTTCTTATCACTCTCCGGGATAAGGATGTCACTTTGGATGCTACCATTGATTGTTAAACCATTACTGCCGCCCAGGTTTTCCTGAGCAGCAGCTGTGATTGCCAGTGTGCTGGCAAAGAGAGTAGATAATATCTTTGTGTGATTCATCTGCAAGAATTATTGCTTTTCTAATAGATTTGCGGATGAGCTTGAGCCATCCACAAATCTATATGGTGTTATTTGCCCTTCAAGAGTTCGCGCACTTTCTCGATGAGTTCGTCCTCTGCCCCATCAGTATAGCCGTTGTGCTTGTAGGCAATGTTGCCTTTGCCATCGACGATGATGGTATATGGAATCATCTGGACGCCAAGAGCGCGCTTGAACTCGCTGTTAGGATCGAGAAGCACTTTGTAGGGCCATCCGTGGTTGTTGACAAGAGGCTTCACCTTGTTGATGTTCTGAGCCTGGTCGATAGACACGGCGATGACTTCTACGCCTGTCTCCTCCTGCCATTCCTCATAGACATCGGCTATGGCTGAGAGTTCACGGTTGCATGGCTTGCACCATGTGGCAAAGAAGTCGATGATGAAAGGTTTGCCATTGTTTGACAGTGTGTCTGTCTTGACTGCTTTGCCGTCAATGTCGCGGATGACAACTGATGGAAGCTGCGCAAGGGCACTGTTGAGAGAGCCTAATGCGATAATCATGGTAAGCAAAATCTTTTTCATGTCCTTTTACTTTTTATTTATTGTTTGTCCTTTAGTTCGAACGGATGATTATTTGTTCTTCTTCACAAGCCACATGTCGTAGAGGGTCATCCACCACTCGCTGTCGATGAGCGCATTCTTGTAAGGCTTGGAAGTTGAGTAGGCTCCGATATACATCTTGCCAAACACATCTGAGTAGCCTCCCTCATTGTATGCCATGCCGTCAAACTTGCCGTAGGTGCCTTTCTTGCTGTCGTATGTCATCTTGGCGCTTATCATACCGCTTGTGTTGTAGTAGAGGGTGTCTTTGTCGTTCTCTACAGCAGGGAGGAATGCGCCTCTCGGAGATGTGAAGGTTGAAAAGAAGTGGGTCCAGATGTTCTTCTTGTTCTTGAAGCTTGCCACTTTCTGACCGCTCTGTATCTTGACGCTCACGCTGTCTTGGTCGAATGTGACTGGCATCTGAACATTTATCTTCTGGTTCTTGTATAGAGCTTCGAACGATAATGTCACGGCTCCTGACACATTGGTGGAGAGTGTGGCTGGAACCTTTTTCTCCATGACGTCGGTCTCTTCGTTGTAGCCAACCCACAGTTCGTATTCACCGAGGATGTCCTTTGCAAACTCATATTGTGTCACGCAGATGGAATCGCTGAAGTTGCCACAAGAGTATTTCACATAGCCTTCACGAATATGGCCTTCGTTGTTTTCTGCTACGTTGATGTTCAGGCGCGAGTCGGTGAAGTTGGCTTCTATCCAACTTGGAGTTTCCACTACTTTGCCCACATAATCTGTGTTGATATTGTAGTAGTAGCTCTTTGCATCGTCAGTAAACTGCACTATGTTGACTTTCTTTTGGACGATGAATATCATGCCGCGCTGGGTGATGTTGACCTTCACCGAGTCGTTGTCGCTCTTCTTGATGACCAGCATCGTGTTGCGCGACTCTGTGCTTTCGTTCTGCTTGGTGAAGAACTTCACGCTGTCGCCTTTGACTGTAACGTCTATCCATGAGCGGTCTTCTGCATCAACGTAGGCAGCAGCCACATTGCAGTTGGTCTTAACCCAACCAGTGTCTTGCCCTGCGATAAGGGAAGTGGACGCACTGAGCACCTCGATGGTGCTCAGTGGCGTTGCCTTGTAATCGTTGTCGTCGCTGCAAGAGAAGATGCCGATGGCACATCCTGCAACGAGTGACATTGCAAATATCTTTTTCATTGTCTTTCTTCTGTCTTTAGTGGTTTACACGTTTCATTCCCTGAAGGTATGTCAGCTGAGCCAAGGAAATGAGCTGTCCTGATTCGTTGTACACTGGTTGACCGCTTGAGTTGGATGCAAGGAACACGTATGAGTCGATTCGTGACTCGCCTATATTGTTCCATGTGAACACCACTGATGAGGTGTCATCGTGCCAGTTGCCGTAGAGTGTGCCTGTCCAGTTGAAGCGGCCGCCTGCGCTGAAGCTCACAGGAGCAACATTTGCATAAGCGTAGTCGTGAGTGGGATCATCGGCATACTGCTGGATGAGAGCTATGGCGCCCTTGTCGCGGAAATACTGGAAATAGAGGTCGAATGCCAATCCGTCGATGTTTATCTTGCCTTTCAGGTAGACTGGATTGTATTTTGTCATCTCAATACGGTATTCCAATGCTTGTTGTGTCTCTTCGCTGTTGCTGCCTGCCTGATGGCAGATGAGGTTCCATGTGCCTTCGAAGAATTCGATTGGCTGGAAGTGAGGTGGGTTAAAACCGTGGATGTTGATGTCGCTTGTGCCTGCCACATCGAAGTTGTCCTTTGCTTTGTTGTAGACAAGCTCGCTCACTTCCTCGCCCTTGATGATGATGGGCGACTGAAAATGGATGCCTTTGCTGCTCACGTAGTATGGCACTTCGGTCTTTTCTTTGCCCGATTTGTAAACAGCCCGGCGAGTGTAGTCGTCTATGTCGATATGGCCAATGGAGTCGTTTGCCATTGTGACTTTGTTGTTGTAGAACACTTTCTTGGCCACAGTGTTGACGCTGTCGATATAATCTTTCCAAGGTAGAGACGCTGGCATTGGAGTCATCACCATTTTGTTGCCCCATTTCTTGCCCTTGAGGACGATGGAGTCGGGAGTGGCTTTTGTGATGAGAAACTCATAGTCGCCTTGCTCACCGTCGATGGATGAGCTGGTTGGTGTGGCAAACTTGTGCATGAGTTCGTTGTAGGTGTCGAAGGTCAGAACCGCGCTTTGGTCGCTTATGACGTTGTAGCTCGATGTGCAGGTCTTGTAATCTTCGCTCATGTCGCCAGCCACTGTAGCTCTGCCGTCTTTGAACTTGCAGAGGTATGTGTAGCCACCGCCTGTATACTCTGTGCCGGTATAGTATATAAGTTTCCATCCGTTAGGAGCACTTTCCAGCAGACTCTTGTCGGCCTCGATGGCTGCGTCGATGCGCTCTGCTGCCGACTGACCGAAGTAGTCGCTGTCATCGTGCAGACTGCAGCTTGCCACGCTCAAGGCGGTGAGGGCTATAGCTATTGGATATATTATCTTTTTCATTGAATGATGTTTTTCTTTGTTGTTTTGACTGTTCGTTCATGATGGCTCTGACAAGCTCATCAGTTGAGATGCTCAAGGTCGAGTGACGAAAGCTCGTTGCCGCGGTGAAGCACTGCATCGCGAAGCTGGTCAAGGTCAACTCCCCATGACTTTATCATGTAGTCTTTCACGAAGGCTATCTTTTGTTCAAGGGCTACTTTGGCAGTGATGTTTTCTTCAAGCATGTTGTCGCCTGCTTTGCTAAGGATGGCATTCCACTCGTCGGTGGTTACTGTCACGTATGTGGCAAGCATCTCTGCAAAGTCTTCTTTGCCTTCAGACATGGCATAGGCGCTCACGAAGCCTTTCTTTATTGCATCATCGTCCTCTATCTGCGACCAGTCGCCACTGATGTAGCCTGATGCTGTCACTTTCTCAAAGTTGCGGTCGTATGGCTTCTTCTGGTTGAGAATGTGGGTGAACTCGTGGTGCATGGTGTGGAAATAGTAGTTGTTGAGGTATGAATAGTCTTTCAACTTGTCGTCAGTGAGACGGTTTACCATATAGAGCGTCACTTTTTGGCCTCCTTCTGCTGTACCGAGCACGATGGTTCCGTTGCTGTTGAAAGCTGGCGAACCTATGAGGTGTATCACTCTTGGTACATTCTCCTTGATGAAGTCTGAACCTGCTGATTCAACATAGGCGTCAAACCAAAGATACTTGATGATGATGGCAAGTTTGGCAGACTTGGATGAGTCGGCTGGCACAAGATTCTTTGTCATGTCGCTCTCTATGTCCTCCATCTTGTATTTGAAGTCCACATTGTATGGATTGGTGAAGTTCTTGAGCAACCATTGGTCAAACGCATCTCTTTTAACTTCTGTTGTGGGGAAGTTGGTTGGATCGTTTGGATCGTCGTCGGAACATGAACTGACGGCAAGGCATAACGATGCAAGACCTATTGCTATTGTATATATATGTTGTTTCATTTATTGTAAATGTATTTGAGTCATAAGTTGTGACATGTGTGCTTGCAATGTCCGTAATGAATTTTGTCTCATTTGGACTGTGTCAACATGTCTTTGCCAACTTTATAACTGGTTTAGTTTCTTGGATTGGCTGTAAGGCCTACCTGGATGACATCCTTTGGCAGCTGGATGGCGAGACGTGGGTCGCCTGCTTTGATGCTGTCTGTGAGCTCGTCCACTTCGTCATCGTTGATGATTGTGCGTCGATACATTGTGATGCCATAGCGTTTTATGTCTTGAAGACGGAAACCCTCGTGGATTGTAAGGATGCGCTTCAAATGGAGTATGCAATGGAGCATTGGTTCTTGTGTCTCTTTGTCGATGGCGAATGATGTGTGGAACGCCTTCTTAGGAGTGGATGCCTTCGGCTCTGAATACTTCATGTTCTCGCCATAGAAGCTCTTCACACGGTTGAGCGTGTAGGAGGTTCCTGTGTTGGAGAATGTTGAGAGAAGTGTGTTGACATCTGCCATGGCTTTGTCGTTCTCGCCCTTGAGCGCATATGCTTCAGCTCGCTCTATCAGTGAGATGTCGGTCGTGAAGACTGCATATACTGAGTGAGGCGCGCCAGTGTTGGCCTGGATGTCGTAATACTCAAATGCATATGGTATCTTTATCATCATGTATTTTGATGTCACCTGAGTGTTGTAGAGACACACATAGTTGAGGTTCTCATTGCTGCTTCCCCATAGGCCGCGTGAGAGAAGAGTCTCTTCTTCAGCTATAAGTTTGTTGTGGGAATAGCTGTTGCCTATGGCTGGGAATGGACCTCCGATGGCTCCCCACATTGAGTAGACTACCTGAAGGAGCAGGTTGGCCTTGTTGCTGGAGCTCACAAAGGCGTTTTGCTGAATCTGGCCATTGTAGCTCATCTTAGACCATGTGCCCCAGTCGCGAAGAGAAGCTGCTGGACTGGTGCCAAGAACCATGTTTGCATATGTTATGGCTTTGTCAAATTTCTGGTAATACAGATAAAAACGCTCTGCGAAGGCTGCTGCCGACGATGGAGTGAAGTGATACTTGGGCTGGGTGTACTCGTTGCCTACAAGTTTGAGGCCCTCAAGGATGTCTGTCTCAATATTCTTGTATAGATCTTCGAGTGTGCCGCGTTCGTATTTCTTGTTGATGGTCTCGTCTACATGTTTAGGGTAGGGAAGACCCATGTATTGTGTGGCTGTCGTCTCATCGTAAGCCATGCAGAAGATGTTGGCCAATTGGAACATGGCGAATGCGCGGCAGAGCAGGGCTTCGCCTTTCTGATTCTTGTAGGCCGACTGATTTTCTTGCTTGTCGATGAAATCGAGCACTTGGTTGGCTGTTGCTATCGATGAGTAGTGGGTTGTCCATAGATATTTGGGCGACTCATAGTCGGTCGTCTCTGTTATGTCCTCCCATCGGTATGCCTGGCCCTGAAATTTGTTAAACTCAGACCAGCCTGTCTTGTTATTGTAATCCGTATTGTCGGAATACATCTCAAGGAGGTAGTTGGCATTGGTCTCTGGATAGGCTGTCACAAGGAGTTTGCTGCAGTCGTCTGGCGAACTGAGTTCCATGCGCTGGTCGGGGTTCTTGTCAAGGAAATCATCGCAAGATGTCAGCGTAAGTGACAAGCCTATGATTGAGATGCCTATATATTTGTTTATTGATGTCATTATCTTATATATATAATATGTGTAGGTTATGTTGCCGTCAGCAGCGTGTCTTTAGCTTCATGAGATGTGTCGTGTGTTGATACATCTCGCTCTTCAGCTTGTGAACGATTGCTTGCGGAAGTATTTTACATTCCCAGTCTCACTGTCATTGTAAACTGTTTTGGCATTGGTGATGCTACACCACCTGCGTTTATGAACTCAGGGTCCTGGCCATTGAGTTTCTTGTCTGCATAGATCAGGAAGAGGTTGGTTGCTTGGAGTTTCAGTGACATGTTGTTCACTGGCGATCCCTTGAGCCATGCTGATGGGAAGTCGTATTCAAGCGACACTTCTTTCATTCGGATGAAGTCACCTTTCGCTATGCGGGCTGTAGAATAGTTGTAGGCGTTGTAACCATATGTGAGCTCGTAGTTCTCTTTTACCTGACGGTATGAGAGTATGGCTGGAACGTTTGTGCTGTTTTCATCTCCTGGATTCATCCAACGATTCTTGAAGATGTTGGTCATCGATGAGAGGTCTGTGTATGTTCCCCTGAAAACAGGGTTGAGACGCACTACGTTGCCAAAGGCATATGTCATGAAAATGTTCAGATGGAAGCCCTTGTAGTTGAATACATTGCTCAACGATCCTGAATATACAGGGTCGGATGGACCTTCATATTTCAAGAAGTCGGTCTTGTCTCGTTCCTGGAAATTGATGTTATGAGTGGTTATTTCACCCTTCTCATTGATGAACTGAGGCAAGCCCTCGTTGTTGAGACCTACGAACGGTATTGAGAAGATGGCGCGCACAGGGTAGCCTTGCTTTGCAAAACCGATGCCGCTAATCATGTCAAATACTGTGCCTTGGTTGAACAACTTGGATATCTCTGTCTTTGTGTGTGAATAGACAAAGCTGGTGTTCCATGAGAAATTGTCTCTCTTTATGTTGGTTGAAGAGATGCTGAGTTCTTCTCCCCACGACTTCATTTTGCCTTCGTTGGCAAACATTGTGCCTTTCAGATAAGTGAGGTATGGCACAAGCTCGTCAAAGTTGCGGCGCTGGTAAACGTCGAATGTGATGTTGAGACGGTCGCGAAGCAGTCCGAGGTCTACTCCGAAGTTGATCTCGTTCTTTTTCTCATAGGTGAGATCGGCATTGCCATAGTTGTAGATGCCTATGCTGCTCTCTTTGTCTGAACCCATCGGACGGTATTGCGTCATGGCTCTAAGCACTGTGGATGAAGATGCGTAAGATGCATCGGGAGGCGTTCCTGTCAAACTGTATGACAGGCGAGCTGTGAGATGTGACAGAGGACGGAGCGATTCGAAGAAGGCTTCTTCATGTGCGTTCCATGCTCCAGAGATGTTCCATGTAGGCATCCAGCGGGCACCGCTGTTCTTGCCCAGTTGGTTTGAACCTTCATAGCGCATTGTTCCGTTGACAACATATTTTCCGTTGTATGAGTATGTTGCGTTGCCATAGAAGGCTGCTGAACGCGAGTCGGTGTTCTTTAATGAGTAGTATACAGTGTTCTCTTCTTCGCTTTTCTTGAAGAACTGGTACACGTAGAATGGTATCTCGCCCGACTGATACTGCATGCCCCAACCGTTGAACCATGTGCGGCTGCGGTTGATGTTGTTTGTCTCCATGCCGGCGAAGATGTTCATTATGTGCACACGGTTGAATGTCTTGTTATACTGAGCTGTGGCGCGGAAGTCGTAGTTGACCATCCTGTTGTCGGTGCGCTGGTAGATACCTCCTTGTGGCAACACAGAGATTGGCAACGAGTATACGTTGTCTGGGTCAGAATACAGATACTTGTTGTTGTCGCGTATTTGGCTTGTGCCCATTGCGCGGTATGCCTCGGCTTGGTTCGAGGTGTCTTGAATCTTATGCTCCTGTGTTGTGGTGCTGTATTTCAAGGCTCCGAGCACTGAAAGTTCCAACTCTCTGATTGGGCTCCATTTGAATTCTGTCTGGAACTTGGCATCGATGACGTTCAGGTCAATGAAGTTGTTGTCCAATTCGTGCTTGATGTTGAAGCCTGCGTAGTTGGCGCGGTATGTCTCGTTAGGGTCAAGTGTGCGAGATGTGTTGAGCGCATAAGAGTAAGGGTTGATGTCGAAGTCGCGCTTTACCTGGCCTGATACGACATCGACATCCTGTCCTAATGTGCCAGGTGCCTTCTGCTTGCGGTATGAAGCGCCACCAATGACGTTGACTGAGAGATTGTCGAGAATGTGGTGCGAAACGTTGGCATTGAATGTGTAACGATTCACTTTGCTGTCGAGATACCATCCTGGATCGAGCATGGCGCTCATTGATGCGTAATAGTTGGATTTCTCAGTGCCACCGCTCAAGCTTATAGAATGGTTCTGCATCACATTGGATGAAAAGAGTTCCTTGAACCAGTCTGTGTTGCGGTACTCTGCCTGCTGAAGGTATGCGTTGCGTGCTTCCAATGTGTTCTGGAGGCCAAACATGCCGGATGTTTTGTCGTATGTTGTTATCAACTCGTACATCTTGCCGTACACACCATAATCGCTTGTGTTGAGCACCGATGAAAGGTTGAGCCAGCCTTTTGCTGCCATCTCCTTGTAGATGGCCATCTGGTCTTGTGAGTTGAGTATGTCGAAATCGCTGTAAGATGGAATGAGGCGTGTGGTGAATTCGCCTGTGTAGTTCACATGTGCCTGTCCTGCTTTTCCGCGCTTTGTTGTCACAACAATCACACCTGCCATGGCGCGGGCACCATAGATTGATGTGGCTGAACCGTCTTTCAATATTTGGAAACTTTCGATGTCGTCAGAGTTGAGGCCCGCGATGGCAGAACTGATAAGTGTCTCAGGGTCGCCTGATGACAAGTCGTCTGCATTGACGTCCGAAACGTCTTCCATTATGACTCCATCTACAACCCACAGAGGCTTGGATGATCCATAAATGGATGTGGCACCACGCACACGAATCTTTGGAGCAGATCCAAATGTGCCGCTCACATTCTGCACTGACACTCCGGCTGAACGGCCTTCAAGCGAACGGCTGATGTCGGCTACACCGTTGATTTTCACGTCTGCTGCGTTTACTTTGTCTGTCGCACCTGTGAAAAGACGACGGTCTGTCTTCTGCAAACCTGTCACTACCACTTCCTGCAACTGCTTTTCATCCTTCAAGTACACTTTCATGTTCTTGGCTGCAGGCAGGGTTTGTGTCTCCATTCCCACGTAGCTGATCTTAAGTTTAGCTCCCTTGGGAACACTCAACTTGAATTTTCCGTCGATATCGGTAGCGACACCTATGCCGCCTTCTCCTCCGAGAACGATTACTGATGCACCAATCACTGGTTCACCGTCATCTGCGAATATCACGGTTCCAGAAGCTTCATTCTGGGCAAACGTCATGCCTATGCTTACCAAAAGGCAAGCAATGAATGACGCAAGTCTTTTTTCCATAATTTTTCTTCTTTCGTGATTAAAAATTAAATAAATTATATTATTATCGGTGCAAAATTACTTCTTTTTATTATAATGTGCAAGTAATTTAACAAAAATGGCATGCGTTTTTTTGTCTTATAGATGTTTGTGTTGCAAAATGTAATGATTTTATAATTATTTTGAGATGTTTGTTGGCGAAGTGTTGACATTTTGTCATAATGAATATATATGCATTGATTTGTTCTGTTATTGTTTATTCAGAGTTGGTTAATAGGCTCTTGCCTAATTTTAGTTGAGCTTTAGAAAGCAGGGCATGAACAGCAAGAGTTTCATCTTGTCTGCTGTGTTGAAATCATAGGATTTGTCAGAAGCATATGTATATATATGTGTGATGTTTGTTTCAATAAATGAGTCGTCGACATGGTTCATGAATGTTCCCACTGAAATGCATAGGAGCAAAGTTGTGGCGTCATGGCATGATACGATTGTTTCAAGGCGCACTCCTCAGCGACACAAAATCCATATTGTTTAACGAGCATGGCATGATATGATTGTTTCAAGGCGCAAGACCGTCATGTCAAGCCTTGATACGATGGCCTCAATCTGTCTTTTGGCCATGCTGACTGTATAGAAAGACTAAGCAAACTATTATATCAGACAGCATATGTTAAGCATATTATGGCAGAATATATAAAAGGGGTAATGCCGGACATGAGTGGCTACGGAGTAAGAAAGGCTTCACACTTTCACATTCCTTCATGACCAATACGGCCACACATGAATATTTCCTCGAAATCCTCTAAAATATAACATCGAGAAATAATTCTTTATCTTTGGTATTTTAGCGGACAGCAATATTTTAAAATTGTTTCAACATGTCATTGTGTCATAAATCCTGTGTGTTCCTGTCAGAAATGGCCTGCTTCTGTCAGTCTGCACCGTCATTTGTGTCAGTATGTGAAAGTTTTTTTTGTCGAGTGAATATATTGGCATGGCTTTTGTTCTTGATGTAAAGCGTTGTTGAACGCAACCTTTCTGTTCGAATGGTGCGCAACAATAGAGATAACATATTTATAATAAATAACGAAAATAAAAAAATAAAATATTATGGGAAAGATTATTGGTATAGACCTTGGTACAACAAACTCTTGTGTATCGGTTTTTGAAGGCAATGAGCCTGTAGTTATCGCAAACTCAGAGGGTAAGCGCACAACACCTTCTGTTGTTGGTTTCGTAAAGGATGGCGAGCGTAAGGTGGGTGACCCTGCTAAGCGTCAGGCTATCACAAACCCAAAGAACACTGTGTTCTCTATCAAGAGATTCATGGGTGAGACATATGACCAAGTGCAGAAAGAGATTGCTCGTGTGCCATATTCTGTGGTTAGGGGCGACAACAACACTCCACGTGTCGATATTGAAGGACGTCTCTACACTCCACAAGAGATTTCTGCCATCATTCTTCAGAAGATGAAGAAGACTGCTGAGGATTATCTTGGACAAGAGGTCACTGAGGCTGTGATCACTGTGCCAGCATATTTCTCTGACTCTCAGCGTCAAGCTACAAAAGAAGCTGGCCAGATTGCAGGACTTGATGTGAAGCGTATCGTCAACGAGCCAACAGCTGCTGCGCTCGCTTATGGTATCGACAAGGCCAACAAAGATATGAAGATTGCTGTGTTCGACCTTGGTGGTGGTACTTTCGATATTTCTATCCTTGAGTTTGGCGGCGGCGTGTTTGAGGTGCTTTCTACTAATGGCGACACTCATCTTGGCGGTGACGACTTTGACCAAGTTATTATCGACTGGCTCGTATCCGATTTCAAGGCAAACGAAGGTGTTGACCTCTCAGCCGACCCAATGGCAATGCAGCGTCTGAAGGAAGCAGCTGAGAAGGCTAAGATTGAACTTTCTTCTTCTACTTCTACAGAGATCAACCTTCCATATATCACAGCTGCTGGCGGTGTTCCTAAGCATCTTGTCACAACATTGACACGTGCAAAGTTTGAGTCATTGGCTCACGGCCTTATTCAGGCTTGTCTTGCGCCATGCCAGAATGCAATCAAGGATGCAGGCATCTCTACATCAGATATAGATGAGGTGATTCTTGTAGGTGGTTCAAGCCGTATACCAGCTGTTCAGCAACTTGTGGAGCAGTTCTTCGGCAAGGCTCCTTCTAAGGGCGTTAACCCAGATGAGGTTGTTGCTGTGGGTGCTTCAATCCAGGGCGCAATCCTTAATAAGGAAGAGGGTGTGGGCGACATCGTTCTTCTTGATGTCACTCCACTTAATGTGGGAATTGAGACAATGGGTGCTGTCATGACAACAATGATTGAAGCTAATACGACTATCCCTTGCAAGAAGTCGGAAGTGTTCTCCACTGCAGCTGACAATCAGACAGAGGTTACTATCCGCGTGCTTCAGGGCAACCGTCCAATGGCTAACCAAAACAAGCAGATTGGTATCTTCAATCTTACAGGCATTGCTCCAGCACGTCGTGGCGTTCCTCAGATTGAGGTTTCATTCGACATCGACGCAAACGGCATCCTCAAGGTTTCTGCTAAGGATAAGGCTACAGGCAAAGAACAGGAAATCCGAATCGAGGCTTCATCTGGTCTGTCTAAAGAAGAAATTGATCGCATGAAGGCTGAAGCAGAGGCTAATGCTGATGCAGATAAGAAAGAACGTGAACGCATCGACAAGATAAATCAGGCTGACTCTATGATATTCCAGACTGAAAATTTCTTGAAGGACAATGCAGACAAAGTTCCTGCTGATGATAAGTCGCAGGTAGAGGCTGCCATTGAAACATTGAAGAAGGCAAAGGACAGCGGTGACGTGGCACAGATTGACACAGCCATCAACGGACTTAACCAAGTGATGCAGGCTGCTTCTCAGAAGATGTATGCTGCAGGAGGAGCAGGTCAGCAGGCTGGTCCTGATGCAGGCTTCCAAGGCGGACAGCAGGCTGGATCATCAAACAATGGTGCAGACGATGTTCAAGACGCCGACTTCGAGGAGGTTAAGTAAGTATTGATAAACATCTATAACAATAAATAGTAAAATAGGGTGTAACTCAATGAGTTGCGCCC